>PNAI01000031.1:0-9205 GCA_003169835.1 Hyphomicrobiales bacterium
AAGAAATGGTCCTGGCTCAAAGCAGACATCGCCCAATTGGCGCGATTGACCCAGAGCGGACCTCACAGCGGAATACGACTACTCTAAAATCTAGCGCCAGCGTGGTGGGGCGGTTGGATGAGACGGCGCATCGGCGCCGATTGGCTTGCGAAGGATGCTCGGCCGCTGCGGAGCGGGGGCAGAAGCAGGGGTTTGTTGCGGCGTGGGTTGCTGGACCACGGGCCGTGGCGGAATCGAGCTTGGTTGCGTGTGCGCATAAGCAGGATTCAGCGCGGGCGCGGAGCGCGGCGGTTCCTGCCTTGACCCAAATGGATCAGGGCCGGATTCCATCGATTTCGGTGCAAGCGGCGGCGCCGATGCAAGGGTCGACGGGCTCCAGTCCGAAGAGTCGTTTTCGAGCCCGGCCTTGTTGCTCATCGTGGATGCGCGCCAGCGCTCGATCACCGACGAAAGCACATCCCGATCCGGCGCTATTCCCTCGGCAACGTTGACGTTGCCGCCGGCTTCGCTGGACGGCCGCAGCGCCGCCGGCACCTCCTTGAATGTCATGCGCGTGGGCAGCGGAACGCCGACGCCGAAGACGAACACCTCAGCGGTGCCGAGTGAGGGAATGAAGGAGAGCAGATTTGCCGCCGCATCCGATACCGCCGATCGGATCAGATGCTGGTCGCGGTCGTTCGACAGCCGCATCACAAATAACGTGCTGCACTGAGAAATGATATTGGGGTCGATCTCGGCCGGGCGTTGGGTCACGAGCCCGAGAAAGACGCCGTATTTGCGGCCCTCTTTGGCGATACGCGATAGCGCGCGGCGGGTCGGGCCGAAGCCGATCTTGGAGTCGGCCGGCGCGTAGCGGTGCGCCTCTTCGCAAATGAAGAGCAGCGGCAAAGCACCGTCACTCCACAGCCCAAAATCGAAGGCCATCCGGGAGAGCACCGACACCACGGAATCGACGACCTCAGCCGGGAAGCCGGCGAGCTGCATGATCGTCATCGGCGTGCCGTTCGGCGGCAGGCGGAACAGATGGCTCAGCACGTCCGCCATCGTGTCGCCCCCGACGGTGGCGTTCTCGAACATGAAGCCGTAGCGCGGATGGTTGCGGAAAGTTTGAATGCGCTGGATCAGCTTGTGGTAGGTCATCCGTGACGAACGGTTCTCGAGTTTGCCCATGCGCTCGTCAATCAATCCGATCAAATCCTCGATGCGATAGGGAACCGGCGTATCAACGCCGTAACTTGTATTGCTAGTTTCCTTTTTCTTCGCCAGCGTACGGTCGGTCGAGCCCTTGTATTGGCCGTAGGCAGCTTTGGCGAGCGGGATCAGCTCGGAGAGAATTTCCACCTCTTCATCGACGCCGGGACGGCCGCCGAAGAACGCGTCAACCGTCTCCTCGAAGTTGAACAGCCAGAACGGTAGCCGGAGATTGCGTGGCGTGAGCACCTGTGCCTTGTCGCCAAAGCAGCGGCCATATTCGTTATGCGGATCGATCAGGAAGATGCGCAGGTCTGGTATCTCGTCGAGGATGCGCTGCAGGATGATCGTCACGCCGGTTGATTTGCCGACGCCAGTGGTGCCGAGGATGGCGAAATGTTTGCTGACCAGGTTGTCGATGTCGATGTGGACGCCGATGGTAGGGTCTTGCTGCAGCACGCCAATCGGATCCTGCCTGGACGTGGCGCCGTTGTAGATCAGTTGCAGATCATGATTGCTCATCAGTACGGCTGATTCGCCGATCATCGGGTATTCCGTGATCCCGCGCATGAACCGAGATGTGCCGTCGGCCGCGGCCTTGATCTCGCCGACGAGATCGAGCTGCGCGGTACTGCGGCGGGATTGCTCCTGCTCGCGCGTCGGGCGCTCGATGATCTCGGTGATCATGCCGACGATGACCGAACTGCCACTCATAACGCCGAGAAATTTGCCAACGGTGGCGCGTTCCAAAGTACCCGAGCTCAGCGCGACGGTAATCTGGGCGCCGCGCACCCCGAGCACGCGCCCGATGGCTTGCTGCGTCGGGCCGCCGGCTGCAGCCGGAGAACCCGATAGGATGGTGTCCATTTATGCACCCCGTTATTACATCAAAGCTGCGCCAGAAATTGCGCGAAACTGGTCCGACACTAGGCGGGGTATGGGAATGTTTCGTTAAATTGCGCTTCCTTGAATTGTGACAAGGTAAATGCGAAGTGGACGTGCCTCCACTCCCATGGATCTGAATTCAGGAACATCAGCTATGAGCTGACGACTCGAGTGTGCAAACCAAGATGCCCCCGGCGTAGAGTTTCCGCGACCTATGTCTGCGTTTGGCACAAACCGACCTATCGCAATGTCCGCTCATCGGTCGCTATCGGGGGCAAAGCGGACCTAACTCGGACAACGTCAAAGCAAAGCATTTGACGCAAACCGGGCATGCCTATTTACGTGTCTCCGACCGAGCTTGCTCTTCCGGCGGCTTCATATGCCGGAATGAGTACAGCAACGCGACGTCATAGACGATCTTGAGCACGCCGCACATCACCAACGGCAAGCCCGAAAATGCCGTGGTCAACAGCACGCCGGCGAAAGCCGGACTGATGGCCGACGCCAGGCTCCGTGGCACGGCGGTGAAGCTCGCCGCGGCGGCACGCTCCGGCGGTGTCACCACCGCCATGACGTAGGACGTGCGCGTCGGCACGTCCATCTGCGACAGCGCCGAGCGCATTAGCAGCAGAGCGAGCGTCACAGATAGATTTGCCGAGAAAGCTGCCAGGATGAGCAAGATGCTTGACGGGATATGCGTGTAGACCATGGTGTTGATGAGACCGATGCGCGTCGCAAGCCACGCCGCCACCGGATATGAAAATGCGCTCGCCACGCTCGACCAGAAAAAGAACAGGCTCGCGGCCGACAGCGACAGGTCGAAACGCTCGAACAGCCACAGCGCCAGCAGCGACTGGACGACAAACCCGCCGGCAAAGGCATCGAGGCTGAAGAGCGCGGACAATTTGTAGACGACACCGCGCGACGGCCCGAGCGGCGCGCTGACACGCGGCTGATCCATATGCGCATGGGGCAAACGCCGGTACAGCACCGCGCTCAGAACCCCCAACGCCGCATAGGCGTAGAACATCAGCTTGAATGCGCTCACCTTGCCGATGCCGGCAAGCTCAAGAAAATCCGGCACTGCCGCAGCCAATGCACCGGCCGCCATGGAAAGCGCGCCGATCAAGCTGTAGCGCGCGAAGGTTCGGGTTCGCTCCTCGTCAGCCACACTGTGCGCCAGCATGGCGTGCTCGATCGGCACCAGCACGCCGAGATCGCCGGTCGAAGGATTCACCGTACCGACGAACGCCACCAGCGCGACGAACGCAAACTGCTCGACGTTTGGGAACGCCAGTCCCGTGCATGCCATAAGGCATGCGCCTACCAGCAGCAAGGTCCGCAGATCGTAGCGCGCAGCGATCGCTCCGATAACCAAAGTCAACAGCGCCGTGCCGAGCAACGCGGCCGTGGCGATGAACCCGATTTGCACGGGGTCGTAACCGATCGCAGTGAGATAAGCAGGCAGGATGATGATGGCGAAGCCGTCGCCAAAGCCGCGCACCCCGCGCGCCGCGTAAAGCACGCCGATGTTCGATCGAATTGTCATGCCAAACCGCCAATCATCACAGCAATTTCTTGATTTCAATGCGATCGAAACGCGTCACGCTGTCGGCCTTGGTCCAGAGCGCAACCTTGCCCGCACCCGCGAAAGTCCGGTCTGTCGCGGTGAACAATTGCTTGCCGTCGAATGTGATCGTGAACCGCTCGCCTTCCGCTCGAAGCCCGAGTTGACGCCATTCGTTCGCCGTGACTTTGATGTTCGCATCTTCAAGCTCCTCGCGCCGGCCCTTGACCATCCGGTAGAAGCGGACGTTGTCCTCAAGCGCATTGGCGCGCACGACGTGTTAATTGTCGGGATCGCTGAGCCGTACGGCAATGCCGCCGGCCTGATCGACCTTCCCGGCGACGGCCTTGAAACGAACGGCGACGTCCACGTTGCCGGTCGACAACGGGCGATAAATCGCAAGCGGAAACCGGTAGTCGGTCGTCTCCGTGCTGGTTTGCTCGATGGCACGCCCGCCCGATGACGTAGCATCGGCGACCACCGCCCATCGCCCCGGCACGCCTTGGCCCGTACGTGCGATTTCGAAGTCGGCGGGTGACGCTCCGACGGTCATTTGAGCCCATCCATGCGCAATCTCCTCGGCACGTTGAAAACGGACAAACATCAAGTCGCGAACATGCCCTCGGGTTTTCCCGCTCGCACCATTTGCTGACAATAAGCATAGAGAGCGTCGTAGACGATCCATTCGGCGGCATTTAAGGCGTGATCGTCCTTGTAGCCGAGATGTCGAAATCCCTCAGCGATGGCTTCAAGCCCCGCCCCTTCCGCCTGGCGGTAGAGCGTGTTGTCGGTATCTGCGCCATTGACGATTTTGCCAAGCAGAACAAGCGCAGGATTGTCTGTCAGTTTATATTTTTTCAGAATCGCTTCGAAAGAACACTCTTTGCCATGGTGACCAAGCTCGACACATTTCACGTCGTAAGGGATGGCATCATGACGTTTCGCCTCGTCCATCACCTTGTCGGGCGGGACGAATAAAAATTCCGCGTCCTTGTCCACGAATTTCTTGATGAGCCACGGGCAGGCAACGCGATCGACCTTAACGTGTTCTCGGGTAATCCATTTCATGTCACGACTCCTAAAATTGGCGCGCGCGCCGTTTTGGCGCATTGCGATTGAGGCATCATCCGTCGATGAACGGATTTCTTCTGTGCGCCGCACATCGCATCTCCCGCGCATCATGAAACGCCTCGATGATTGTGGCGATTGCTTTTACGATGGCAGCCCAACCCATCCATAAATTGATTGGATGCGAAATAACCTCTCGCGAAGAGCGAATTTTATTCGCGCAGTGCAAATTATTGGCGCAAGACATATCTCATCTCCTTTGGGAGTGAGACAACGCTTGGCTGCTCAGCAGCTGACCGGGCGGTTGTCGAAAGCCCGGTGCATGTCGGCCTAAGCCGCCGGGCGATGATATTTTACTCGGTCACGCGCTTGTTGGACCTTGACGAAGGTGCTGCGCGGAAATCCAAAAAGCGTAACGTTAGACATTGGTCTCTCCAATGCCGCCGCCAAACCTGGACTTATGGAAATCTGACATTTCGCCAAAAGCCCTCGGCCCGGAGTGCGGGCGAAGTGCAGTGCTTGGGCGAAATGCCTTGAAAGCGCCGGGCGACTGCGATCAAGCCCGACGCTTCATATTTCGTGCAGGATAGGACGAAAGTCAAGGCCGCGTTCGCAAACCGCTCCAGCACGGGCACCGGCCAGCCCTCGCAACACCGGGAATCATGCACTATCTTTGACGAAACGCTTTGGAGCACATGACATGACCGAGACTTCCCTGATCGACCGCTCCGGCCTCGATCGCACCCAGGTCAACAAGCTCATCAACCGCGGACTCGAAGGCGCCGATGACGGCGAATTGTTCCTCGAATACAAGCAGTCCGAGATGCTGGTGTTCGACAACGGCCGGCTCAAGCAGGCCACTTATGATACCTCGCAAGGCTTTGGCCTGCGTGCGGTCAAGGACGAGGCAGTCGGCTACGCCCACGCCTCCGATGTATCGGAGCCGGCGATTACACGCGCGGCCGATGCGGTGCGCGCGGTCAATGGCGGCCATTCCGGCACTTATGCAGAAGCGCCGCCGCGCACCAACGCCAAGCTCTACAGCGATGAAAATCCCCTCGCCGCGCCAGCCTTCGAGGCCAAGGTCAAGCTGCTGCAATCGATCGACGCCTATGCACGCGCCAAGGACGAGCGCGTGCGGCAAGTCACCGCGAGCGTCGGCGCCTCCTGGCAGATGGTCGAGATCGTGCGGCCCGATGGCCAGATCTATCGCGATATTCGCCCGCTGGTGCGCGTCAACGTCTCCGTGGTGGCCGGCGTCGGAGACCGCCAAGAGTCCGGCTCGTACGGATATGGCGGACGCGAAGGCTATGGCGAGTTCATCGCCACCACGAATTGGCAGCACGCCGCCGACGAAGCGGTGCGCCAGGCCTTGCTCAATCTTGAATCCATTCCCGCACCGGCCGGCGAGATGGACGTCGTGCTCGGCCCCGGATGGCCGGGCGTGATGCTGCACGAAGCGGTCGGCCATGGTCTCGAAGGCGACTTCAATCGCAAAAAGACGTCGGTGTTTGCCGGCCTGATGGGCCAACAGGTGGCATCCAAAGGCGTCACCGTGGTCGACGACGGCACCATCGCGAGCCGCCGCGGCTCGCTCTCCATCGACGACGAAGGCACGCCGACCAACCGCACCGTATTGATCGAAGACGGCATCCTGGTCGGCTACATGCAGGACCGCCAGAACGCGCGGCTGATGAACATGAAACCCACCGGCAACGGCCGCCGCGAGAGCCACGCCCACGTGCCGATGCCGCGCATGACCAACACCTACATGCTCGCAGGCCAACGTGACCCCGCCGAGATCTTGGCATCGGTCAAGAACGGAATCTACGCAGTCAATTTCGGCGGCGGCCAGGTGGATATCACGTCGGGCAAATACGTGTTCCAGGTGACCGAGGCCTATCGCATCGAGAACGGCAAACTCGGCGCGCCGCTCAAAGGCGCCATGCTGATCGGCAATGGTCCGACGGATCTCAAGCGCGTGAGCATGATTGGAAATGATCTTCAGCTCGACACCGGCATCGGCACCTGCGGCAAGAACGGCCAAGGTGTACCGGTCGGCGTCGGCCAGCCGACGCTGCGCATGGATCGGATTACGGTTGGCGGAACCGGCTGACACTCAACGGCCCGTTCGATTACCGCACCACACCCGAAATGCAGCACGGTTTGCGCCGCGGCGCCGTGATCCGGTCCTTCAAATAACAGCGCGCCGACGGTCCAAGATATCCCGGCCGCACATAGGTCCACGTTCGGCAGCGTTTCTCACCGTCGCACACCGATTTGCACGCGACCCCTGTCGGATCGGGCGTGAGATCGAAATCGCGATAATCCCCTCCGAACCGGTCTATAGCGAATTCAAACGAATCCTTGTGCGGCTCGACCACGATTCCGCCTTTGACGCCGGAAAGGCAGCACGAATCCGCAACCACCGGCTTGACCTCGCTCTTGAGCCAGCAGATCGCATTCGACCCCGCCGTTTTCGGATACGAGAATGTCCATGCGCGGCAGCGCCCCTCGCGCTCGCAGCGCGCCGCGCACACGACTGGGTCGCCGGACGGAACGACAAAGCGAGAATAATCGCCGCCAACTCTGTCGAAACCGGATTGCGCCCGCGCTTGCATGGCGGTGCCTGCGACGAGCATCAAGCAGCCTGCCAAAATCGAGAAAATCCGGATCATCGTCGTCGACTTCCAATCGCTCGCGCCCTATTCCCTATATTAGAAAAATCGGATTGTCAGATCGAGAATGTTTGTGCCCCGCGCCCGCGTCGGCCTGCGGTCGCAATGATCGTTCGAAGCGCGGGCATGAACAATTGTTCATCGAGCCGCCAAGACTCCACAAGACTCTCCATGACGACGACGCGCAATCTGGCGTAAATCGAATGGATTGAGTATTTCAGGGACCGTTCATGCGCTCCCGCTTGTGCGACTGCAGCGTGACAAATTCATCCTCACCACACAAACTAGACAACATAACGGTGCACCATTGCCGGCATGCTCGATCGCGTCTCACCAACGGCGCAGCCAGAACTTCCGAGGTCCGATTTGACGCGGGACATCGCCTGCGGAGCTCGGGAAAATAACGCCCCGCGCGCGCAATCCAGGGCTCTCGCCATTCGCGTCGCGACCGCGCTTGCCGCAATCGTTATCCTGCTGGCACCCGCGTTGTGGAACAGATTCCCGCTCTTGGAATACGACACCGGCGGATATCTGGCGCGCTGGTTCGAGGGCTATCTCGTGCCGAGCCGCTCGACCGTATACGGGCTATTCCTCGCGGCCGGATGGCCGCTCGACTTCTGGCCAGTCATTTTCCTGCAGGCCGCTTCCGCAGTATGGATTTTGGCGCTGGTATTCCACACACACGGCCTCGGCGAGCGCCCATTCACGTTTTTGCTTGTCATTGCGATGCTGTCGGCAACGACGGCGTTGTCATGGAATGCCAGCATGTTGCTGACCGATATTTTCGTCGGCCTCGCCGTGCTTGCGTTGCACCTGCTGGTATTCAAGTCCGGCCGGTTTGCACTTTGGGAGCGGATTGCGCTCATCGGATTTATCGCCTTCGCGACCGCGACGCATAGCGCGACGTTTCTGGTGGCGCTCGGTCTCGTCACACTGGCGGTGTTGATCTCATTCATTGATCGCATGCGCGTGCCGCGCATGGCGGCCCTGCACGCCGCGGGTGCCGTAGCGCTTGGCGCTGTGATGTTGCTGACCGCAAATTATATCGTCGCAAGGACCATTGCCTGGACCCCGGGCGGCTATGGAATCGTTTTCGCCCGTATGTTGGAAGACGGTATCGTTACGCACTACCTCGATGAACATTGTCCCGATCCGCGTTTCAGGCTCTGCCCCTATCGCAAGGAACTTCCTCCAACCGCGGATGACTTCCTTTGGGGCGAGAGCGTGTTCAACGACTTTGGACGATTTGACGGCATGGGCGAGGAAATGCGCACCATCGTGCTCGAAAGCCTCGTCGCCTATCCGTTCAAGCAGATCGAGACTGCACTCGCCGCCGCGGCAAAGCAGCTTGTCATGGTGAAAACCGGCGAAGGCGTGATTACCGAAATTTGGCACACCTACGGCATGATCGAAATGTATACGCCCTCGGTATTGCCGGCGATGCGCGCGGCGCGTCAGCAGCACGACGAGGTTCATTTCGAGAGCGTCAACGCCGTGCATGTACCCGTCGCTTTCGCGGGCATGATCTTTCTCCCCATCGCGATGTTTCTCGCGATGAGGCGGCGCTTCAATGCCGATATTGGAATTCTTGCGGCGACCGCCGCGCTTGCGATCGTCATGAACGCGTGTGTCTGCGGACCGCTGTCGAATGCGCACGATCGCTATGGCGCACGAATTGTCTGGATCGCGCCGTTTGTCATGCTGCTGGCGCCCCTGCGGCGGCATAGCTCGACAGCACGCGCCCGGCCGCCAGGCCAAAACCTCACGCCGATGAAAACGGACCCGCTACCGTCCAGCTAGAGCATGATCCCGAAAA
>PNAI01000031.1:9224-22445 GCA_003169835.1 Hyphomicrobiales bacterium
ATCAAGGTGGATAAGGCTCTAGCATTGCGATTGCAAAAAAGAAAAGCGCCCGTCGGGGGGCGACGGGCGCTTGAGTCCAGACCGCTTTTGAGGGGAACGCGGGCTGGACGTCGGCCGAAGGGAGCAAATCGGCCGGGTCAGTTAGTGCATGATCCCGAAAAGTNNTTTCCCGCCTTCGCGAAGCCCGCTTCGGCGGGCGAAGGAAGGTCGGAAAAGATCATGCACAAAACAAAATTCTTACTCACAACCGCAGAAGCTCATGCGGACTTGCGAAAGCGCCGCGGCGTCGACCTTTGGCGTCAACGGCGGCGCAACCACGCTATCCGTCTCAAGGCCATACGAAATACCGTGGCGCGCGAGCCTGCGTTCAAGCGCGCGGGCGCGCAGGAGCGCCGTCGGATCGTCCCAGAGCGGGCCGGCATAAGCATCGCGCAGATCGGCGCGCGTGAGCCCGATATCGGCCAGCATGCGGTCGTCGAACCTGACGAGCACTTGCGCGGAGCGCCGGTGTTCGATCGCCCGCTCAAACTGCTTGGCGCGATAAGCGAACCTGCGCCAGACGGCAGCCAAGACATGCCGGATCGGTCCGGCGGCGGCAAAGGAAAGCGCTGTAATTGCTGGCATGACAACCTCCTTCAATTCCTCGAAAAACCAGACAGTAAGGCGCGTTATGGCCCCCGCGTTGCCGCGGAAGCCACCCGAATTGCCCACCCGGTTTGGTCGAACG
The DNA here is from genome assembly GCA_003169835.1 of Hyphomicrobiales bacterium. Taxonomy (GTDB): domain Bacteria; phylum Pseudomonadota; class Alphaproteobacteria; order Rhizobiales; family Xanthobacteraceae; genus PNAI01. Next base: position 9,952 of record PNAI01000031.1, read on the forward strand.
CCCGCAACATGCCACAAGCCTATTGATAAGTGAAACGAATGTTTTTAATCTGATAGATCATCTGTTGTGATGAGTTGCCGGGCCCCGATCCCCGGCATCAGGAGGGCTGCATGAACGCGCTTATCGATATCGACCAGCTCCGGACCTTCATTGCCATTGTGGAGACCGGCAGCTTCACCAAGGCCGCCGACGTCGTGCACAAGACCCAATCTGCGGTGTCCATGCAGATGAAGCGGCTTGAGGAACGCCTGGCCCGCCCCGTCTTCGCCCGCGATGGCCGCGCCTCCAAGCTGACGGAAGACGGCGAACGGCTGCTCGATTACGCGCGCCGTATCGTCAAGCTCAACGTCGAGGCGCTCGCAGCCTTCAACGATGCCGAACTCTCGGGCCGCGTCCGGCTCGGCGTGCCGGATGACTACGCCGATCGCTATCTGCCCGAGATCATGGCGCGGTTCTCGCGCGCCTATCCCGGCGTAGAGCTGACCGTGGTGTGCGAGCCTTCGGTTGCGCTGTTCGAACGCATCGACGGCAACGAACTCGATCTTGCCATCGTCACTGACTGCGACAGCTCTCGCACGTCCGAATCCTTCCGCCGCGAGCGCCTGTTGTGGGTGACCTCGAACCGCCATTCGACCCACACCGAGGAGCCGCTGCCGCTCGCGCTCGGCCGGCCGAGCTGCAGCTGGCGCCGCACCGCGATCGGCGCGCTTGACGGCATCGGGCGGTCCTATCGCGTGCTCTATTCCAGCGTCAATGCCGGCGCGGTCGCGGCCGCCGTGCTCTCCGGTCTTGCGGTTTCGGTATTCCCGGAATCGGGACTTCGTCCCGGCATGCGCGTCTTAAATCCGGCCGAAGGATTTCCCGAACTGCCGGCCTGCCGCATCGGCCTCGTGCGCAATCATCATGAAAGCTCACCGCTCGCCGACGCGCTGGCCGAGCACATCGTCTCCTCGCTCGACAATTTGTCGGACGCAGCGCAGGCGGCGGAGTGATTTCCTGTCCCCGGCACCCTGAGGTGGCCGCGAAGCGGCCCTCGAAGGGCGGCGGCGACGTCATCCTTCGAGGCTCGCTACGCTCGCATCTCAGGTTGACGTCGCGACGGTGCAACTAATCAATCAATACGCATATTCCAAATACACCGGATCCACCGACCCGCCCCACGGCCCGTGAAATTTCTCCAGCAATTCCTCGGCCGGTGTCTTACCTCGGCGGACAATCTCTTCCAGCGGTTCGAGATATTGCGTCTCGTCGCGCCCCCGCGCATCGCGCCGCGCGCGCCGCTCCAACCCTTTGCGCGCAAGCGCTAGCACGTCCTTGGCGATATCGTGCAAGGTGCGCCCGCGGATCGTGGCACAAAGCCCAAGCCGGGTCACATCATCGCGCAGTTGTTGGCGCTCCGCCGCGTTCCAATCCTTGACCAGGTCCCACGCCGCATCGAGCGCGCTTTCGTCGTAGATGAGCCCGATCCAGAACGCCGGCAGCGCCGGAATGCGCGCGAACGGCCCGCCATCGGAGCCGCGCATCTCTAGGAAGCGTTTGAGCCGCACCTCGGGGAAGATCGTCGAAACGTGATTCACCCAATCGGAAATCGTCGCGCGATCGCCCGGCAGCGATTCGAGCTTGCCCGCCAGCAAATCGCGGAACGATTGCCCAGCAACGTCGATATATTTGTCGCCGCGCTTGACGAAATACATCGGCACGTCGAGCGCGTAGTCGACGTAGCACGCAAAGCCCATGCCCGGCTCGAACGCCCACGGCAGCATGCCGCTTCTGTCGTTGTCTGTGTCGCGCCAGATTTCCGAGCGGAACGAAAGTAATCCGTTTGGCTTGCCTTCGGTGAACGGAGAACTGGCAAACAGCGCCGTCGCCACCGGCTGCAGCGCGAGGCCGACACGCATTTTTTTCACCATGTCGGCTTCGGAGGAAAAATCGAGATTGGTCTGCACCGTGCAGGTCCGGTACATCATGTCGAGGCCGAGTTTTCCCACCTTCGGCATGTAGTTCGTCATGATGCGGTAGCGTCCCTTCGGCATCATCGGCATGTCGGCGCGCGTCCAGTTCGGTGTCATACCGATGCCGAGAAATCCGATTCCGAGCGGACGAGCCACTTCGCGCAATTGCGCCAGATGCGCCATCAATTCGCTGGCGGTCTGATGCACGGTTTCAACCGGCGCACCGGAGAGTTCGAACTGCCCGCCCGGCTCGAGCGAGATCGCACCGCCGCCGGTCACGTCGGCGAGCCCGATGATGTTGTCGCCCTCCATGATCGGCTCCCAGCCGAGCAGCAGCTGCATACCTTCGAGCAGCGCGCGGATGCCGCGTGGCCCGCCGTAGGGCACCGGCTTATGGCCGTCGATGGTGAAGGCGAATTTTTCATGCTCGGTGCCGGCGCGATAGCGCGCCCTCGGCTTGCAACCGGCTTCGAACCACGCGACCAATTCGTCGCGCGTCTCAAGCGGTGTCATATCGACCAGATCACGAGCCATTCAGAGGTGTCTTTACGCCGAAAAGGTCGCGACCTTACACATGGCGCTCGCCAAAGGGAAATAGCGAACTTCTGCGTAAATAAAGCGTTGCCGCATAGGTGATCCCACTTCACCGCACTTGCATTCTTCCTGCCCCTCCCCCGCTCGCGGGGAAAGGATGCCGCTCGGATTCGCCTCCGCTCATTCCCGCGCGAGCGGAAGTCCAGTGACCGTGAACGATCGGCGATGTCTTGCAAATTCGCGGGGAAAATTCGTGAAAGACAATAGCGCTTCGCCGTTGCGGCGGGTGCTCAGAAATCCTTCAGCAGCCGTTCGATGTAGTCGAGCTCCAGTTGCGGCCGGAAGCTTTCCCCATAGCGCCGGCGCAATTCCTCGAGAATGCGCCGCGCGCGCTGCACGTCGATCTCGCCCGGCACTTTTACTGTGGTGTCGTCGCCGTAGTCCCGCCCGCGCAACGGCCTGCCGAGCGGATCGGTGCCCTGGTCCGCGCGCCCCTGCGCCCGATTTCCGGGCTGGCCGGGCCCCATGCCATAGCCCTGCTGCTGCATCGAGTTTGCGAGCGCTTGCGCGCCCCGCCGCAGAGCTTCGAGCGCGCGGCCTTGCGAGTCCACGGCGCCATCGGCATTACCCTCGCCGAGCGAGCCTTCCGCCTCGCCCATCGATTCCCCGGCGCTGCCGAGCGAATTCATCTCGCCTTGACCTTGACCTTGGCCCTGTTGTCCCTGCTGGCCTTGTTGACCCTGTTGTCCCTGCTGGCCCGGTTGCGGGTAGCCACGCTTACGTAGCTCTTCGAGCAGTTTGTTGAGCTGGTCGCGCAACGCCTGCTGATCTTGCTTCAGCTCTCCGTAATTCTGTTCGCCTGGCTGGTTCGGCTGCCCGCGCTGGCGGCGCTGATCCTGGCCTTGCCGGAAGGTGCGATCGCGCAACTGCTGTTGCTTGCGGATCATGTCGCCAAGCTCATCGAGCGCCGACATCATGTCGTCGCCGTCGTCGCCGTCCATGCCTTGGCCGGGCCGCGCCATCTGCAGATTTTCCAGCATCGCCTGCAGCTCTTCGAGCAGCTTGCGTGCGGCGTCCTTGGCGCCCGAACGGGCAAGCCGTTCCAGCTTGTCCATCATGCCGCGCAGATCCTGCGAGCGCAGATTGCGCATGTTCTGATCGAGCGGCCGGGCCATCTGCGGGTTGCGGCGCAATTCCTCGGCCAGCGCCTGCATGAAGCGATCGAGCGCGGCGCGCAACTGATCCATCAGCTTCTTCATTTCTTCATCGGTAGCGCCCCGCTCGATGGCTTCGCGCAACGCATCCTGCGCCGCGCGCAACGCCTGTTCGGCCTCCGAGACATTGCCGTCCTCGATATTGACCGCCATCGACCACAGCCGCGCCACCACGTCGCGCAGACCATCGTCGTTGTCGGAGCGCGCAAGCTGCCAATAGATCGAGCGCAGCCCGAGATAGAGGTTGGCTTCCGGCATGAATTTCTCAGGCGCAAGCGCCAGTGCGTCGAGCGCGATCAGCACTTGATCCTTTGATCCGGCATCGAGCGCGAGCGAGCGGCGCTGCTCGACCAGCGCGCGCGCCAGGGGCTTGACGAACGGCCGCTCTGGCAAACGCAACTCCTGCGGCACCGAGCGACCCTCGTTGTTGGCCTCGTCGCGCGCCACCAGTGTCAGGATCACATCGACGCCCGCCCACGGATGCTCGGTGAGATCCTTCATGGTCTGCCCAACGCCGATCTTGGTCCGCGCCTGCGGCAGGACCAACTGATAATCCGGCGCGCTGAACAGCGGATGCGGCACGCGATCGGCAGCCGTTGCGGACGGTTTGCGCGCAAACGTCGCCTGTGCGTCAATCACGCCGTAGTCGTCTTCCATCTTGTAGACCAGCAGCAACGTGCCGCGGCCTTGCGCTTCCGGTTCCTTTGCAAGCGCAATGGTCGGTGCACGATCGGGAATGGCGGTGAAATTCCACGCCAGCTCTTCGTTGCCGCGCACCTTAGCAGTGCCGGTGCCGGCAATCGTAAATCGCCGCTCCTCGCTGCTGGATGGCGTTTGCGGATTGGCTTCGCCTGCGACCGCCGTGAGCGCGCCGCTGGTCACAACTTCGAGGTCGCGCTTGCCGGTCGCGCGAATGATCAGCGTCGAGCCCGCAGGCACCGCGATCGCAGCAGCCGTGCGCGCGGTTTCGTCCGGGCGCAGGCCGGGCAGGATCACCGGCGGCCGGCCGGTATAGGTGGGCGGCGTTACCCAGGCATCGACACGGAAGTTCGCCGAAGCCATCGCGCCTTGCCAGTCGAAGGCCGCGGCGATGCGCCGGCTGCGTTCGCCGCCGGCGGCAAAAAATGTCGAGACCAAAAGAACGAGCACGAGCGCACGCAACGCGAACGGATCGCGCGCGGCCAGCCGCGGCATGGGCAGGCCGGCTTTGAGCACATGCACCGCGCGCAGTGCCTTCTCCACGTGCGCGCGCCACAGCGCGACCGCATAGGAATCGTTTTCGGTCGCCGCCATTTCGTCGGCGATCGTGGTCGCCGGACGATGCGGCATCCGGCTCGTGCGATCGAGCCGCCGCAGACCATCCGTCGCGCTCGGCAGCCGTACAAGGAACACCGGTACGGTGGCGGCGACGCACAGCACCAGAAATGCGAACAGCCCTATCGCGCGCCCGACCGGCGGCAGCCAAAGCCATACACCGAGCCAGGAGATGGCGAGGAAAAGTCCGACCGCCGTCGCGACCGATGCCAGCGCCGGCCACAACCGCTCCCAAAAAATCGACATGCGCGCACGCGAAAGCGCGCGGGCGAGCATGGCCCGTCCCCCTGGCATCTCGTGCTGGCCGTCAGAGCCGCTTCCAACCGTCACATGGCGCTCCGCACGCGAGAATCCTGAAACGATCCGTAGTTTATCATGGCGACCACATCATGGCAGCCAAATAATACCAAAAACTGTAGGCGTTAAAGCGAGTTATAACAGTTATAACCAAGCCGGCAGGCGATCCAGCGCGATCAATTGCTCGACCTCCAGGCGTGGCCGCACCAGCGCCCATTCGCCATCCTTCACAAGGACTTCTGGCACCAGCGCGCGCGTGTTGTAGGTGCCCGCCTGGACCGCGCCATAGGCCCCAGCCGTCATCACCGCGAGCAGATCGCCGGGCTTTGGCTCCACCATTTCGCGGTCGAGCGCCAGGAAGTCGCCCGATTCACACACCGGCCCCACGACGTCCGCCAAAGTGCGCCGCGCACCGGCAGCGGCTTCCTTCACTGGCCAGATTTCGTGATGTGCATCGTAAAGCGTCGGGCGGATCAGATCGTTCATCGCGGCATCCACGATGATGAAGGTCTTAGCCTCACCGCGCTTCGGATAGATCACGCGCGTCACCAGAATTCCCGCATTGCCGACGATCAGACGGCCGGGCTCGAAGATCAGCGTGCAATCGAGCCCGCGTGTGGCGCGTTTGACCACCGCGGCATAGGCGTCGGGATCGGGCGGCGGCTCATTGTCGTCGCGATAGGGAATCCCCAAACCCCCACCAAGGTCCACATGTGAGATGACGTGCCCATCGCCGCGCAACGCGCGCACGAAATCGGACAACAGCATGAACGCGCTATCGAACGGCGAAAGCTCGGTGATTTGGCTGCCGATGTGCATGTCGACGCCGGTGACTTTGAGACCCGGCAGTTTCGCAGCATGCGCAAAAACTTCGCGCGCGCGGCCGATCGGAATGCCGAACTTGTTCTCCGCCTTGCCGGTGGCGATCTTAGCGTGCACACCCGCATCGACGTCGGGATTGACGCGCACCGAGACATTTGCGGTGCGCCCCTTCGATGAGACAATCGTAGACAGCAATTCGAGTTCGGCGTCCGACTCCACATTCACGCAAAGAATGTTTTCATCCACCGCCAGCGCAAGCTCGCCCGCAGTCTTGCCGATGCCGGAAAACATGATCTTTTCTGCAGGCACGCCCGCCGCCCGCGCGCGCTTGAGTTCGCCCCCCGACACCACATCGGCGCCGGCGCCGAGCTTGGCCAGCGTCGCGATCACCGCCTGATTGGAATTTGCCTTGACCGCGTAACACACCAGCGCAGACACATCCGCGAACGCGCCGGCGAACACGAGGTAGTGGCGCGTCAAAGTCGCAGACGAGTAGCAATAGAACGGCGTGCCGACGGCGTCCGCGAGCTTTTCGAGGTTCACCGCCTCGGCGTGCAGCACACCGGAAAGGTAAGCGAAATGGTGCATCGTCGGGTCAATCGATCAGCACGTCGCCGGGAAGTTTTTTCTTCTGCCCCCGCGGCGCGATGGGCTTGCCGTCTTGCCCAAATTCGGTCGATTGGACGTTTGGCTCGGTGGACGCATCGCCAGTGCCTGACTGCACATTCGCGGGAGGTTGCTGCATCGAACTTCCCGGCGGTGGATCGAGCGGCCCTTTTCGCCCGCAGCCCGCGAGCGAAAACGCGGCGACCAGCACGCCGAGCATGACAAATCGGAAAAGGTGACGACTGGATTGAGGCACGGCCGACTCCAATATTGCGTGCTACCTTAGCAGATCGTGGATCGATCCTAAACCATTTCCGGCAAGTATTTCAGGCAAGCATTTCCCTCAAAGTAAGCGCCGTTCAGGCACCTTCCTTGCCGAGCTTTTTCAACCATCGCTTGGCCTGCGCGCGGACATTTTTCGGCGCCGTACCGCCGAAACTGACGCGGCTCGCCACCGATCGATCGACCGGGAGCACCGCATACACGTCCTTGGTGATCCGCGGCTCGACCGCCTGCATGGCCACAAGCGGAAGCTTGTCGAGCGCCGCGCCGGCCTTCTCGGCGGCGGCGACAATGCGGCCGGTAATGTGATGCGCCTCGCGGAACGGCATTTTCAGGGTCCGTACCAGCCAGTCCGCAAGATCGGTGGCGGTGGCATAGCCCGCGCCTGCCATTTCTTTCATCCGCGCTTCATTGGGCGTCATGTCGCCCACCATGCCAGTCATCGCCGCAATGCAGAGCGAGAGCGCGCCCAGCGCATCGATCGCGCCGTGTTTGTCCTCCTGCATGTCTTTTTGATAGGCGAGCGGCAACCCCTTCATCACCATGAGCAGCGCATTGAGTGCGCCGACGATGCGGCCGGTCTTGGCGCGCACCAGTTCGGCCGCGTCCGGATTGCGCTTCTGCGGCATCATCGAGGAGCCGGTGGTGAACTTGTCGGAGAGCGCAATGAGCCCGGAGAGCGGCGAGCACCACAGCACGATCTCTTCGGCAAAGCGCGACAGATGAATGGCGCAAATAGCGGCAGCCGAAAGCGTCTCCAGCACGAAGTCGCGGTCGGACACCGCATCGAGCGAGTTCGCCGTCGGCCGCGCGAAGCCGAGCTCCTTCGCGGTCATGTTGCGATCGAGCGCGAACGATGTGCCGGCAAGCGCCCCCGCGCCGAGCGGCGATTCATTGAGCCGCGCGCGCGCATCGGCAAAGCGGCCGCGGTCACGCGCCGCCATTTCCACATAGGCCAGCAGATGGTGACCGAACGTCACCGGCTGCGCGCTTTGCAAATGCGTAAATCCGGGCATCACTGTGCCGGCATGCGCCAGCGCCTTTTCCGCAAGCGCGCGTTGATAGACCGCGAGCACTCCATCGAGCGTGTCGATCGCCTCCCGTATCCACAGCTTGAAATCGGTCGCAACCTGGTCGTTGCGTGAACGTGCGGTATGCAGCCGCCCAGCTGAAGACCCAATCAGTTCGGCCAGTCGGCCCTCGACGTTCATATGGATATCTTCCAGAACCCGCTTGAAATCGAACTTGTCGCTCTCGATCTCTGACAGGATCGTGTCTAGACCGTGAGCGATCTTTTTCGCATCTTCCCGCGCGATGATGCCCTGCTTCGCGAGCATGGCGGCGTGGGCCTTGGACGCGGCGATATCTTGGCGGTAAAGATGCCGATCGAATTCAATCGAGGAATTGATTTCCTCCATGACGGCATCGGGGCCTGAGGCAAAGCGTCCACCCCACATCTTATTGCTCATGAGAAGCTCTTAATCTTGCACCAGGTTCCGCCGGCCATGATCCGAACGCCAACATGACCCAGTCGTTAACCACCGCGCGCAGCTTGGCCAAAAAACGGCTCGCTGTCATTGTTTTGGGCGGCATTGCCGGGGTCGCTATCGGACTTGCCGGGGTATACGGGATTAACACAATCACGCGCAATGCGGCCGTCGATCCCGCCTGTGCGCCGGCCGCCGAAATCGCCCGCCGGATCGGGCCTTTGGCCCGTGGCGAAGTCGCGGCCTTGACGGTGGCCGCAACCGCGCGCCGCCCGCCCGAACTCACTTTCCAGGACGGCAATGGTCAGAAAAAAACGCTCACCGATTGGCGTGGCCGAACCGTGCTGTTGAACCTGTGGGCCACCTGGTGCGTGCCATGCCGCAAGGAAATGCCGGCGCTCGAGGCCTTGCAGGAAAAACTCGGCGGTCCGAATTTCGAAATCGTCGCCGTCAACACCGACACCCGCGATCCCGAGAAGCCTAAGGCTTGGCTTAAGGAGGTCGGCATCACGCAGCTCGCCTACTACTCCGACGCGAGCGGTAAATTGTTCCAGGATCTCAAAATCGCCGGCAAGGCTCTCGGCCTGCCGACCACGCTGCTCATTGACGGCGCGGGTTGCGAACTCGGCACCATCGCCGGCCCCGCCGAATGGGCAAGCGAAGACGCCATCAAGCTCATCGCCGCGGCACTGCAGAAATAAGAGTGGTTCTCTTCGCGTCGCACCTCAAGCCCGCGGCCCGCAGCGCACATACACCATGGTGCCGAAACGGCCCGCGGCGTCCGGATCGACGTAACGCAACGCGAGCACCCGCCCATCAAACGATGAGATTTCACGATCCTGAAGGCCGCCGGGTTCGCCTGGCGGCCCAATGAAGGTCTTGCCTTCTACAGAGCTTTTGATCCGCATTTCTTGCGCCGTGCGTTGGTCGGGCAGATGCATCATCACGCCGCCGTTCGGGCCCTTGGCGATGGGATAGGCCTTTGAGCATTGTTTGCGCGCCATCGTCTCTGCGCGCCCGCGATCGGTGTCTTTTTGATACGAGGCCACGCCCCAGCGGCCGATAAGTTCTTCGGCCTTGTAACGCGCGGGAGCTTCCGCAGGTGGGCTCGGCTCCGATCCGGGAAAAGGCCCAAACGGCGATTCAATCCCGCTCGTGCTACAGGCAGACAGCGCCAGTCCCCCGACCGCCAGCGCGGCAAACAAACAAGTCAAACGTAGACAACGCATGGTAGCCTCCAATTATTCCGATTTTGACTGTGCTGCGTTGCAGCGCCGAGCGCAAGATCAAGATTGCAGCATCCTCATTTCACGCGCACGCGCGCAACGGCCGCTTCGTCCACCTCCACGCCGAGCCCCGGACCCGCCGGTAGCGCGACGGCGCCCTCGCCCAGCGGCAACGGCCGCCGCACGATGTCCTCGGCGAGATAAAAATGCGTCAGGCTTACCCCCCAGTCGATGACGGGCGCAGCGCACGCCAAATGCACTGCCGCTGCGGACCCGATGCTCGATTCCGCGATCTTAGCCGCAATGTTGACCGAGAGTTTTAGATCCTGACAACGCTCTGCGGCTGCGAGCGCCGCCGACATGCCGCCAAGTTTGATTAGCTTGAGTGAAACGCCGCCCACGCCCCGCTGCGCGTGTTGATCGAGATCGGCGATCGAATGAATCGCTTCGTCCGCCCCGATTGGCACGGGCGAATTTTTTGTCAGTATCGCAAGGTTGTCGAGTTGCTCTGGCGGCAGCGGCTGTTCGACGAACATCAAACCGTCGGCGCGCGTCTCCATCACATAGCGCCGCGCGTCGGCGAGATTTAACCCGCAATTGGCATCGGCACATAACGGAAGATCTTTCCCAAGCGCCGCGCGCAGCTCATGCGTCGCGGCGATTTCCTTTTCGATCGCCTTGGTGCCGATCTTGAGCTTGAAGAAATGAAACCCTTCCCGCTCCTTGGCATGCGCCTCGGCGATGTCCGCTTGCGGCGTCGGATTGCCGAGCAACCACATGGGCGCGACGTTGCACCGCCTCGCCCCGCCGATCATCTCGATCACAGATACGCCGGCAGCGCGGCCGGCAAGATCGAACAACGCCATCTCGACCGCGGAATGCGCGCCGGTGTTGCCGATCAGCGCGCTACGCAATGCTTTGCAGATCGCAGGACGCATCCAGGCATCCTTGCCGACGATCAGCGGCCCAAGATGATCGCGCACCGCCGCGACCAGCCCGCCGAGCGTATCTCCGGTCATGGTCGGCGCGGATGCCGCCTCCCCCCACCCGACCGTGCCATCGGCCGCCTCAATCCGCACCAGGATGTTATGCGCATGCGCGATGGTGATCCCCGCCATCGCCATCGGCTTTTTCAGCGGCAGCGCCACCGGAATGACATCGACGCGGCGGATGACCAGCGGCGGGTGCTGCGCCGGCTTCGATTTGGATTTATCTGCGACCCGCGCGTCCATATCCGCTCTCGTATTTCGTCGCTCAGCTTAACCCATTTTGCCGCGGCGACATTGCATGAGCGCGCAGGAAATCCACGCTCTTGCACACCGCCCCAAAACGCCCGAACCCATTCAAAGCCGCCGCTTGACAGGCCGCGCCCGACCCCATATTTCAACGAGTGCTCGCTGGCACTCATATGCCATGAGTGCTAAGTGCTTATCAGATCGATGTTTTTCGGTCATCAACTGCGCCAGACGCGCTGACGAGGAACCCATGGCCAAAATGAAGTTTCGTCCCCTGCACGACCGCGTGGTCGTCAAACGCATCGACGCCGAGGAAAAATCCGCCGGCGGCATTATCATTCCTGACTCCGCACAGGAAAAGCCCTCGCAGGGTGAGATCATCGCCGTAGGCCCTGGCGCCCGCGACGAAGCCGGCCGGATCAACAAGCTCGACGTCAAGGCCGGCGACCGCGTGCTGTTCGGCAAGTGGTCGGGCACCGAAGTGAAGCTCGACGGCGACGAACTCCTGATCATGAAGGAGTCAGACATCATGGGCATCATCGCCTGACGCTTATTTCCTCGTCCTGAGGAGGCCGCGCAGCGGCCGTCTCGAAGGACGAGGGCAACGAATTCACCGGCCTCATCCTTCGAGACGCGCCAAAAGCAATCAAGTGTACGCAGATTGCGTAAACTTATCTGCGATGGCGCTCCTCAGGATGAGGATCAAGCAAACGGAGTAAATTGCAATGGCTGCCAAAGACGTAAAATTCTCTACCGATGCTCGCGACCGCATGCTGCGCGGCGTGGAAATCCTCGCCAACGCCGTGCGCGTGACGCTGGGCCCCAAGGGCCGCAACATCGTGATCGACAAGAGTTACGGCGCTCCCCGCATCACCAAGGNNAACATGGGCGCGCAAATGGTGCGCGAAGTCGCCCAGAAGACCAATGACAACGCCGGCGACGGCACCACCACCGCCACCGTGCTCGCCGCTTCCATCGTCAAGGAAGGCGTCAAGTCGGTAGCCGCCGGCATGAACCCGATGGATCTCAAGCGCGGCATCGACATCGCCGTTACCGCCGTGATCGCGGACATCGTGAAGCGCTCGAAGAAGGTCGGCTCATCCGCCGAGGTCGCCCAGGTCGGCACCATTTCGTCCAATGGCGACAAGAACATCGGCAAGATGATCGCCGATGCGATGCAGAAGGTCGGCAACGAAGGCGTCATTACAGTCGAAGAGGCCAAGTCGCTCGACACCAACGTCGAGATCGTCGAAGGCATGCAGTTCGANNTCTCGCCCTACTTCATCACCAACGCCGAAAAAATGCTCGCCGAGCTCGAGGACGTTTACGTGCTCTTGCACGAGAAGAAGCTCTCCGGCCTCCAGTCCATGCTCCCGGTGCTTGAATCCGTGGTGCAATCGGGCCGGCCTCTCCTCATTGTCGCCGAGGACGTCGAGGGTGAGGCGATTGCAACGCTCGTCGTCAACAAGCTGCGCGGCGGCCTCAAAGTGGCGGCGGTGAAAGCGCCGGGCTTCGGCGATCGCCG
>PNAI01000026.1 GCA_003169835.1 Hyphomicrobiales bacterium
ACGTCGTTTTGGCGATGTCCGCGTCATGTCCGTTCTTCCCCCGTTAGCGACGGAACAGCGGACATTCCAGATTGGTAGCTTCGTGCCAGGAACCGACATCGCAGTGGTGGTTGCGCCGACAGGAGTCGCGACTCATTGTGCCCGAGATTGCAGGCTCACACTTTCATAATATCGCCGCTGCTTTGTGAATTTGATCAGATTGGATCGTGCGATCTCGCTGATTCGGCGCTAGCCTGCACGAATGCGACCCGTCTCTCGACGAACATTTCTTGCAAGCGGCGCGGCGGGCGCCGCTCTGCTTTCGCATTCCGCGCAGACACAGGCGACCGCGGGCAAAGGGAAGTTGCGCCCGCTCATTCTCAATGACGCGAGTCGTCTTAACGCAATCCCGGTAACGCGGAACTGGATTCTACGGTCCGGCGCGGAGCACGATGTCATCGACGAACTACGTGCACTGCTGAAGGAAGCCACACGTGAGGGAAAGCCTGTCTCTTTTGGCGGCGCGCGACATTCCATGGGCGGACAAAGTCTGGTGCGCGATGGTTTCGCAGCTTCGCTCGCAGTTCCGTTCTGCCTGCCGAATTCGGCCACGCGCACGTATCGTGTCCGCAGCGGCACGCGCTGGCGCGATGTGATTAAGACACTTGATCCGCTCGGCTTCTCGGTGGCGGTGATGCAATCGAACCATGACTTCAGCACGGGTGGAACACTCAGCGTCAATGCCCACGGTTGGGCGGTACCGTTCGGCCCATTCGGCACGACGATTCGCTCGTTCCGGCTGATGCTTGCGGACGGATCGGTCGTCAACTGTTCGCGCACTGAGAATTCAGAACTCTTTGCGCTCGTCATTGGCGGCTACGGTCTTTTTGGCATCGTTATCGATGCTGATCTCGACATGGTCGAAAATGTTTCCCTTGTGCCAAAATACGAGGTCATTAGCGCTTCCGCCATTGCTGAAGAGTTCCCCGAAGCCGCCAGGCAGCACCTCGTCCGCATGGCCTACGCACGACTTGCGATTTCGCGCGAAGGGTTTCTCGACAGCGCGTTTTTGGTAACCTACCGACCCGTGGCAGTGCAGCCGAACCCTCTACCGGCGGCACATCGTTCAGCGGCCTACACAGTCCTGTCACGGACCTTGTTCCGCCAGCAGACCGGCTCCGAACTCGGTAAGACTAAAGTCCTTCTCCACAGTGGACCAAAATTTCTCTTGGCCGCTGATGCGATTTTTGAATCAATATGCGAGGGACGTTGTCCTCTTGTGACAAACTCACGGGTGACTTCGGTAACGGCTCTGGTGCCACACGTATCGGCGACCGCAATATGCTTTGTATCTATGCGGAAAAAATGTCGCCGAGCGATTTGAGACTTTTTCAACAGTATCGGTCATTCTCGACCATTTAACGATCTCTGCGCGACTTCCGCTTTACCCCCAATATCGACCGAAAAGCGGACATTCCGGGATGGCAGAAAAGTGCCACAACCGGACATCGGCCGCTATGGACGCGATGGACCGCTTAGTGCGGTATCAAATTTCCGGAATGATCGGAGCGATTGCGCCGATTTAGATGATTGACCATCAGTAAGATCAGTTCCGATGATCATCTTTGCCATGAGGCGATCGGAGCCAGGTGTCAGCCCATATCCGACGCCCGCATTAATGTCGAAGCGACCAATCTTGAAGTCGATCACACCGTATATGTTGTGCTGCTGTTCATTAAACGGCTGGAAACTTTTAAGCGGTCCGAGATCGGTATAGTACTCCACCCCGACAGACAGTGTTTCGTTCAACTTGCGCGCAAAGCGCGCTGCGGGTGCGAATACCGCATCGCCATTTTGTCCGAATCCGACGTCCACGATTGGATTAACGATGAACTCATAGTCACCATTTCGGATTCCGATAATCGGCCGTATCTCCAAATTCCATTTGGTATCCGAGAATTGCGGCATGGCATAGCTGAACTCGAAATTGACACCATAGAAAAATTCACGCTCTGCCGCATTGGGAATGACAAAGAGATGACGGATCTTGCCGGCATTGGAGTACGGCGTTCCGTTCTGATCGACAGCAAACGGGGCGTAGAATCCCAACTCCCACCATTCCGTGATGCCGTATGCCAGTTCCGGTGTGCCGTTGAGAGCGCGATGGGGAATTAGACCGCCGGGAAAATCGGGCTGTTTGCGGCCATTGATTGCATAGTTCAGATGCAATTGAAGCGTCCACTGCCCGACCTTCGCAATCTCCGCGTTGTAAACCTGGATTTCGTCGATGGCGAGCGCTTTCCCAACTGTAGCTACAAGCAATATCGCCGCTAACAGGATGCAACGCCGAAAACCGATTACCAGTTTGGTGCTCATCACTCCGCGGGGTGTAGTCATATGTCAGCTTTGAGGGTGGGTGATGCTTTCACCGAGGTTATACTTATTCCAAACTATGCAATAATTTTGCAAGCGGCCTCACGGTCTTCAATTTAACAACAACAAGGTGTTGGCTCGCGAGATCGAGGTCGCCTGCCGCTTTGACGAGTGGACAAACTTGACATCCGAGTATCGGCCATTCGTCAATCCCGACTAACGCCTGAGGATACACTGTAAGCGTGTGAAGCGCAGCCGGCCGAAATGCAGTAGTCCGGCGCAAGCTGGTTTTTTGTTGCCAAAATGTCATAGTTTACCGATATGTGGGACGACTGTAAGATTTGCACCTCCGCCTGCATTTTCACTCCAAGTCGGCTCATGTGTATGCGCGATATCTGCTGCTTTCGACCGATGTTCGGCAGATTCGCGATTATCGCCTCTATTGTTGGTGTCGCGATTTTTCTTCTCGGTTTGGACTGCGCGCCCGCGGCGGACGGACCGGTAACGCCGGCCAAGGCGACCGCTGCGCCCCGCTTCTATGATTGGAACGGCCTCTATGCCGGCGGCCACGTCGGCTACGCCCGCGGCAACGCGCGCACGACGCTGTCCAATCCGGTTCCCGTAAGCGCGAGCAATTCGTTCGGGAGTCTCTTCGGCGGAGTGCAGATCGGATATAATTATCTGTTTTCTTCGCGCGTGTTGCTCGGAATCGAAGCCGATATTTCGTTTCCCAATTATCTTGCCGCCGACGATGTCGCTGCATCGCGCGTGACCGCGACAACCGACGTGGCGCACCAGATCGATTACATCGGCACGTTGCGCGGCCGGCTTGGTTACGCTCTCGACCGCTGGATGGTGTACGGGACCGGGGGCTTTGCCTGGTCGCAAGCGCGATTCCTGCAAACGCCCGGAGCGGCGAACGATCAGGATAAAGTCTTGCGGATACTCCCCGGCTGGACAGCCGGCGCGGGCGTCGAGGTCGCAATCGCGCCGTTCTGGACGACGCGGGTCGAATATCTCTACAGCCGTTTCAGTCATGGCACCGCCGTATTCCCGTCGGGAGCAAGTTACGAGTCGCAATTCGATATCCATACCGTGCGCCTAGCGCTCAACCGGAAACTGGATTCATCGCAGAACGATACGGCGGGCAACGCCGGCTGGCCCAAAGTTTCCGAAATAGACGACGTCAAATTTAAGAATTGGGAATTGCACGGACAGACGACTTACATTCAGCAAGGCTATCCGGCGTTTCCATCGCCCTATGTCGGCACCAATAGCTTTACACCGTGGGCACAGACGCGAAATACTTGGACCGGTACGGCATTCCTCGGCTTCCGGCTCTGGCAAGGGGGTGAGTTCTACTACAGCCCCGAACTGCTGCAGGGCTTCGGCTTGCACGACACGACGGGAGCTGCAGGATTTCCGAACGGCGAAGCACAAAAATCGAGCTTCGCCTATCCGCATTATCACACCGCGCGATTGTTCCTGCGGCAAACGTTCGGATTCGGCGGCGGAGAAGAGAAACTCGAAAGTGGCCCCACGCAGCTTTCCGGCAAGGCCGACGTGTCACGGCTGACGCTGCAAGTCGGGAAATTTCCGGTCACCGACGTATTCGACGGCAATTCCTACGCCCGCGATCCGCGCAAGGATTTCATCAACTGGTCGATCTGGGCCGCGGGTGCTTTCGATTATGGCGCGGACAGACTCGGTGTGACCTACGGCGCGGTCGCAGATTTTAACCAGAGTAATTGGGCGCTACGCGCAGGTTATTTCCTGGTTTCGGCGCAATCGAATACCGACGAATTCGACATGCACCTGATGAATCGCGGAAGCTACGTGGTCGAGCTGGAAACGCGCTATACGCTGTTCTCGCGGCCGGGCAAGCTGCGCACCATCGGCTGGATCAACAGCGCCTTCGCTGGCAGCTATCGCGAGACACTGAATAATTCGGCGCTCAATCTCGACATCACGCAGACGCGCACCGGTCGCATCAAATACGGCTACGTTTTCAACGTCGAACAGTCGGTCACTGATGATATCGGTCTATTCGGCCGCTGGAGCTGGAACGACGGTAGGAACGAGATCATGGCGTTCACCGACATCGACGTGAGTCTGTCCGGTGGCGTCTCTATCAAGGGCAAGCCCTGGGGGCGATCCGAAGATACCTTGGGCATTGGCGCGGCGATCAATGGTCTCTCGAATGATCACCGAGACTACATCGCGGCTGGCGGGCTCGGCATTCTTATCGGTGACGGCCGCCTTAACTACCGGCAGGAGAGGATTTTAGAGACCTACTACTCACTCGCCGTGAATAAAGCACTTGCCCTTACGTTCGACTATCAACTCATCGCCAACCCTGGCTACAATGCTGATCGTGGAGCGGTCTCGATTTTTTCCGGACGCTTGCACGTCGAGTTTTAAATTCACCATCGTTGAAACTACCCCAATGCGGGAATCGCTTGGCATCAACGAAAGAATCGGAAACAGCTAGCCGCCGGGCTCAAACTCCGCTCGGACGTTTGGATTTAGTCTTTGCGCGGCTGCCATATCGGCGCTGCCGCCTGCAATATCCCCTGCCTTCATCTTCGCCACACCACGACCATAGAGGGCCAATGCATTCTTGGAATTAAACGAGAGAACTTTCTCAAAGTCTGCAATTGCAATATCGGAATGACCGCTCTCAAGAAAAGCGACGGCGCGGTTATGGTAAGCAGCCGGATAGTTGCCGTCTAATCCGATCGCGTACGTGTAATCTTTGATCGCTTTGTCATACTCGCCCTTGCGACGGTATGTGACGCCACGATTATTATAGGGTACCGCCCAATTCGGCTTGAGCCGAATTGCGTCATTGTAGTCCTGAATGGCGCGATCATAATCCTTGCTAAATCTATGGGCGAAAGCTCGATTGTTGTAGGCGGCGGCTAGTTCTGGCCCGTCTGGACCTGCCTCAATTACCTTGGTGCAGCCTTCGAGTACCGTAGCAACTGTTGCACCGCCCCCACCCGCACAGAGCGCACGATAGTCAGGTCCTTGCGCAATGGCTGCCGTGTCGGTCATCCCCATTTGCACGGATATCACGAGCGCACACTTGAAAAGTACATTTATTATTGGACGATTCGCGCCCATTGAAAACTCCAGCAAGCTTCACGAGCCCCGTAGGATCATACCGCAACACGAATTACCGGTGTTGCACGGTTCACGGTACCGTCGGGATCCAAAGTCTGCTCTGGGTCTTGGCCGCGTGAAAACTCCATCTCTTGCCGCGCTCGTAGAAAAATCTCTAAGCGATTGAGCATAGGGAGAGTCAAATCATACTGCGCACGAACGGCTAGATACCATGTTAGAGAATTATATTTTTCACATTTCGTCGATGTATGAGTTTTCACGCAGTCTAGGTCATTAGCGGAGGTGAAGCCACCAATTCACGATGTCCGCTTCGCCCCCGATCACGGACATTCGCAGCTACAATTGGAATGTCCGCTAAGTGCCATTAGCGACATCTTGGGGGCTAAGGAAGTTTCACCCACGAAGACCAAAAGTTAACACCGATGACTAATCCAATCTTCTTCAATGGTTCCGCTCGTGCTCCGTCCGGTTACACTCGCCATTATAATAATTGAGGTGACACAATGTTAAGGCGCAGTATATTCGCATTTCTGATTGTATTGCTCGTCGTCAGCCTGCCCCACTTTCATTTCGAGGCCTACGGCCAACCTGAGCTTCCGGGTCCCTTTCCGGGACTAGGCGCTTACTCCAACTTCATAAAGGTAGGTTGCGGCGAACAGGGTTTGACGGGTGCAAGATGGAACCCAAAGGAACTTCCATTAATCGGATGTTTCGGATTATCAAGCGGAAGTAGCGTCATTGGGACCGTTGCTGACCATCAACTTGAGATCGCTGTTGATGCAAATGGCCATGAGAGCTGTAAAGTTAATGGCATAACGGTTGTTCGGACGGTTCGGAGTCGAACCAATGTGCCAAACGTCCTATGGGGATGCGAAAATCTTTCGTTTTGTGTGAATGATAACTGGCTTGATTGCTCTACAACATTTTCTGTGATCTCGCGCAATTCGGATAAGTCTATCTTTTTTCAAATCTCACAAAGAATTTTTGGACATACGTTTGTAACAAATCAAGAGAACTGGGACGACTTTCAGCGAAGAAAGCAGAGATGTCCCGAAAGCAAACCCTATTGCTAATCTTCATAAATAATGAGCAAGAAAGTCCGCTTTGGGACCGATTCTGTATATGCGCGCGATGTCCGCTGTTACCTCCGTTAGCGTCCGAATAGCGGACGTTCCGAGATGGCAGAAAAGTGCCAGAAGCAGACTCATGCACCGCAGCAAAACCGAATCTCTATTCGATCATCTCGTCGGTGCGGGCGAGCAGTAGTGGTGGCACAGCGAGGCCAAGGGCCTTGGCGGTCTTGTGATTGATGATCAGCTCGTACTGATTCGGCGTCTGTACGCGATGACACCTAGATCAAGAAACTTTTTCCATTTGCCTGCGAGTGCTCTTTAATAACGCCAACGGGGCAATAGGAAATAATTAGGCTTGCCCCGAGTTGCTTTGGGTCTTTGAGGTGAAGGCGAGCGTTAGTTCATACAGCCGGACACATCACGCGAAGGATCGTGTCGTGAGAAATCAAAACGAGAGGCCCTGGTTACTTATAAGCGGAGCGTTTGCCATTGTCTTGATAGGCGCGTTGTCGATCGCCAAGTGGTGCGGCATCGACTATTCGAGTGAAATGAATACCGATGAAACCACAGCAAAGCGCGGGTCGCAGGCCCTGGTCACGTCAGCGCAGCCACAAGTGCCGCGCCCAGCCGGCTGGAAACCTCTAGCAAGTATTATGTTTAGCGCCAACCAACCTGTGTCCAGCGCTGGGACGGATACCAGCACTACGCCTGCACGAAACGATGAACCATTCATTTCGGCCAGCTATCGTTCTCCAGAGGGACCAATGTGGGAGAAGTGGCGCAAAGTGCAGGTAGGAATTCGGTCTGAACAAGATGTCCTGTCCAAATGCCTCAAAGAAGAGGCGACCTGTCCCGTCGCGGCAAACCGGCTTCTCGCCATCATCAACGATGCACGGGGCCACGAAAAGTTGGATGAGCTTGGATTGGTCAATCGCGGGATAAATCTTTCAATCACAATGACAAGAGATATGCAGCAATGGGGTGTTGAGGATTTGTGGTCGACACCCTTGGAGACCCTCACTTCCGGTCGCGGCGACTGCGAAGACTATGCATTCGCAAAATACGAAGCTCTGCATCAGGTCGGTTGGCCGCTGGACGATTTGCGCCTCGTCGTCGTTTGGGCCGGATTGCTTCGGGAAGGTCATATGGTGCTTGCGGCACGTCTCGATAAGCGCTGGTTGATACTCGACGAGCGCACTTTGACGCTACGCGCTGACGTCGACGTAAGAAATTACAAAGCCCTTTTTGTGCTCGATCATCGCGGCGTCAGGCAGTTTGACCATCCTTCGCGGCTCGACGACAAGAACATGGCGGTCAGCGCTGGCAAGGCTGTTGGCCGAAATTGGAAGGGTTGCTGAGCAGTGTGGACGGATTCATTGCGCAGCAATCAAATCGCTCCATTGGAGGCCCCGAACCAGCGCAGTCTAATTCGCTCTGGCCGCGTCAAATATCCGCTTGGAAGCGAATGACCCCAGAAATCGCATGAACACGGTCATCGCGCCTGCCGAAGTGGCATTGCTTGTCACGGTTGAAGCATCGTTCAGACAGCTTTGCCGCTTTCCAAGTACCCTTACACACACCCGCGTTTAGGAACACCTCGTCGCCACGCTCATGTCCGCTTCGGGTCCAGGCCGTGTGAAAACGCGGTCGGTCATGTTGGTGTGTGGTGTAGGCGGAGATGCCGGCGGCATTGTGCAATTTGGCGCGGCCAATTCGGCAGAATCGATCTGTGCAGACGCCTAACGGCTCTTTGAGGCGAAGCGCGCGGGATCCCTGGTTCGATAGCTGCTGTTCGGCAGGCGCCTCAAATGTGTGCTCATGCCACTGATATGGTTTTTTACTGCTCGGATTTGAGGGCGCCGCGCGGGCATTTCGCGACATGGTTACTTCTTACAATTTGAATTAATTTGAAAATTTCTGAGCGGAGGCTTCTCACGTTAAGGACGATTGTTCTTGATCGCATCGAAAAATTTTGCTCTACACTCGCGCACGATTGATTTTTGCCCCCGATGTGCCGAACCCATCGGCATTGACGGAAACCGGCGGATAACGTGCCGCCAGAGTTGCGCCAGCGCAAATGCTGCGTTCTTTCTTCGCAACCGCCTCCCTTGGCACGACGATGGGCTGTCCCGAATTCGGGAGCGCATCGCATGAGCCGTGGTCCGTACACCTTCAAGCAACGCGATCTCACCCGCGCTATCAGGGCGACGGAAAAGGCCGGCATCGAAGTCGGCCGGATCGTCATTGATCGCGACGGCAAGATTGTTATCATCCCCAAGGCGACAGACGATGTGTTGGGGGTTAACGAGTGGGACACAGTTCTGGTTCGCCAATGAGACACCCGCCAAAGTACGTGCATGCGTTTACTGACCAGCACGGAAGGCCGCGCTTCTACCTTCGCCGCAAAGGCTACAAAAAGGTTCCATTGCCTGGCTTGCCATGGTCGCCAGAATTTATGACGGCCTACGAAAATGCGCTGACCGGTCATCCCGCACAAATTGGCAGTTCTCGCACCAAGCCCGGCACGATCAACGCGGCCATCGTCGGATACTATCGCGACCAGTCGTTTACGACACTCGCGCCGAGCACACAGCGCGCGTATCGGTGGACATTGGAACGCTTCCGGCAAGAACATGGCGAGAAGCGTATCGGGCTATTACAGCGCCAGCATCTTATCGTGTTGTTGCGAGAGAAAAAACAATTTGCGGCGCGGAATTGGTTGAAGGCTATTAAGAGCTTGATGAAATTCTGTGTAGAGCTTGGATTACGCGCGGACGATCCCGCCGCGAGCATCAAAGCGAAAGTGAAAACAGATGGCCATCATTCATGGTCCGAACAAGAGATTGAGCAATTCCAGCGGAGACATGGACCGGAGACGAAGGCGCGCTTGGCACTTACGTTGCTGCTCTACACCGGCCAGCGCCGCGGCGACGTGATCCGAATGGGCCGACAGCATATCCGCGATGGCGCCATTGCTGTTCGCCAGCAAAAGACTGGCACCGAGCTTGTCATTCCAATTCACCCGACACTTGAGGAGATCATCGGTAAGGTGCCAGCGGATCATCTTACGCTGCTGACTACACAGTATGAGCGCCCGTTCACAGCAAGTGGATTCTCGAATTTCTTCCGCGGTAAATGCAATGAGGCTGGCCTACAACAGTGCTCCGCGCACGGTCTCCGCAAGGCAGCAGCACGCCGTCTAGCCGAGGCAGGATGCAGCGTACATGAGATTGCTTCGATCACCGGCCACATTGGTTTGCATGAAGTTGCACGCTACACGAAGGGTGCTGATCAAGTGCGTCTCGCCCGAGCCGCTATGGCCAAAACGAGAACACCATAGTGGCCAATCAACAGCCGGGTTGGCCAATTAGGCCGAAAATGTTTGTAACATCAAAGGGCGAAATTGAGGGTGCCAAACCGATCTGGTTTGTCACGCCCGAGACCTTCCAGAAGACCTGCGCCGCGCTCGAGGCACCCGCACGCGCTTTTATCGCGGCCGCGGGCTTCGAGCCGAAGGCCGGCCGGCATCTGATTCTCCCCGGGATGAGCCAGGCCGGCGTGCTGTTCGCGCTTGAAGGCGGCAAAGAACCAAAGGATCCATTCCTGCCCGGGCGGCTGACGGAACTCTTGCCCGCCGGCACCTATCGTTTCGCCAACGCCCCGCACGATCTGCGCCTCGGCGCACTCGCCTTTGCGCTCAGCGCCTACCGCTTCGGCCGCTACCGCAAGGCTGACGAAAAACAGATCAAGCTCGCTTTGCCGGAAGGCATCGACGGCGCCGAGCTTAGCCGCACGGTCGAGGCAGTTGCGCTCGCGCGCGATCTCATCAACACCCCGGCGAACGACATGGGACCGGCCGAGTTGGAGCAGGCAGCAGTTGCGCTTGCAAAGCGCCACGGCGCGAGCACACGCGTTGTCGTGGGCGAAGAGCTTCTGACGGAAAATTTCCCCCTCATCCATGCGGTCGGCCGCGCCGCAGCGAAGCCGCCGCGCCTGATCGAGATGCGCTGGGGCGACACCAAACATCCCAAGGTCACGCTGGTCGGCAAGGGCGTGTGCTTCGACACCGGCGGGCTCGACATCAAGCCGAGCAGCGGTATGCTCAACATGAAGAAGGACATGGGCGGGGCGGCTTGCGTGCTCGCGCTTGCGCACATGGTGATGGACCGCAAGCTGAAAATATCGCTGCGCGTCTTGATCCCTGCGGTGGAGAATTCGATTTCCGGCGATGCGTTCCGCCCGCTCGACGTTTACCGCTCGCGCAAGGGCCTCTCGGTCGAGATCGGTAATACCGACGCCGAAGGCCGCCTCATTCTTGCCGACGCGCTTACGCTTGCCTGCGAAGAGTCACCCGACTTGCTGATCGACATGGGCACACTCACAGGCGCAGCGCGCGTGGCCTTAGGCCCCGACCTGCCGCCGTTCTACACCGACGACGATCATCTCGCGGCCGAAGTCGCGCGCTGTGCGGCGGCCGAGAACGATCCGCTCTGGCGGCTGCCGCTGTGGCGCCGTTACGACTCCATGCTCGATTCCAAGACCGCCGACCTAAACAATGTGTCGAACAACGCTTTCGCCGGCTCGATCATCTGCGCGCTGTTTCTCAACCGCTTCGTGCCCGCCAAGCAATGGCTGCACTTCGACATCTATGCCTGGACCCCATCGGCCAAACCGGGCCGGCCCGAAGGCGGCGAATGCCAGGCCTCGCGCGCGCTCTATGCGCTTCTGACCGCACGCTACGGCTAGCTCGCGCGGCTTGCAGTCATGCGCCATCAGGGAAATAATACGGGTCCGAAACAATTTCCCAAAGGGCAGGCATGGCCGTCGAAATTCGCCCCTCCCAGGCGCTGCGGCTGCTCCACGAGGTCTCGCACGCGCTGGTCACCGACGGCGAGCCCGACCTTTCCGCGCGCCAGCTCGATGTGCTGTTCACCATCTATCTCGAACCGCCTCCGCATACCGTGCGCGGGCTCGCAGCAAAGCTCGGCGTGACCAAGCCCGTGATCACCCGCGCGCTCGACACCATGGGCAAGCTCGAACTCGTGTCGCGCCGGCGCGACGAGCGCGACCGCCGCAACGTCGTGATCCAACGCACCGTCAAGGGCGCGTTGCACGTCGAACGGCTCGGCGATCTGGTGGTCGCAAAGGCAAAGGAACTGCCAAGGTGAATTTCGATCCGCGCATCACACCTGCACGCCCGGATTTGGCGGCGAGTTATCTCGAAGGCAAGGTGACCGCCGCGCGCTTTGTCACGGGCGAAGTGCAAGAGGTCCTCAATCCGGTCGCACCCATGCGGCGCGAACCTCGGGCTGACTCTGTGCTCGATACCGAAGCGCTCAAAGGCGAACACGTGACGGTCTTTGAGACCACCGAAGAGGGCTGGTGCTGGGGACAGATCGAAAGCGACCGCTACGTCGGTTGGATGCCAGCCAATGCGCTCGGCGCGCCAGGACCTGCGCCGACGCATCGCGTGCGGGCGGTGCGCATGCCGGTTTTGGTCGGGCCATCGATCAAGGTCGCGACCTACGAAATGCTGTCGTTCGGATCGAAGATTGCGATCGCGCGCAACGAAGGCAGCTTCGCGGTAACGGCGGCCGGATTTTTTGTGCCGAAAATCCATCTCGCACCAGTCGAGAGCGTCGATAGCGATTTCGTCGCGATCGCGGAGCGATTCATCAATGTGCCTTACTTATGGGGCGGCAAGACCAGTCTCGGCTTAGATTGCTCCGCGCTCGTACAGCTCTCTCTCACCGCATGCGGCATTGCCAGTCCGCGCGACAGCTATATGCAGGAGGATACGCTTGGCGTTGCGGTCGATGCCGGAAGTGACCTTTCGAAGCTCAAACGCGGTGACTTGGTGTTCTGGAAGGGCCACGTCGCCATCGCCTACGACAACGATCGCTTCCTGCACGCGAACGCGTTCCACATGGCGGTCGCAATTGAACCGGTGCACGAGACCATCGCGCGGTTTATGAAATCGGACAGTGCCGTGACGCGCGTCCGGAGGTTGGTTCGGTAGATCGCAAGACGCGCTATTGCTCCACCGCGTCAAACGAAGCGGTCTCGATATTGAACGCGGCGGCGAACAGCGCGCGCGTGTACTCGCTCTTCGGCGCCTTGAACAATTCCACAGCATCGCCCGACTCGACCACCTTGCCGTGCCGCATGACGATGAGATGGCTCGCCAGCGCCGCAACCACTTTAAGATCGTGGGAAATAAAGAGATACGTCAGATCGTGACGTTTCTGCAGGTCGCGCAGCAAATCGACGATCTGCGCCTGGATCAGCATGTCGAGCGCGCTCGTCGGCTCATCGAGCACCAAGAAATTCGGCTCCAGCACGATCGCGCGCGCCACCGCAATGCGCTGGCGCTGCCCGCCGGAAAACTCGTGCGGATAGCGAAACCGCGTTTCCGGATCGACGCCGACATCGCGCAGCGCACCGACGACGCGTCTTTCGCGCTCGCTCTCAGGCATTTTCGGATGCTGAACCGTCAGCCCTTCAGCGACGATATCCGAGACAGACATCCGCGGCGAAAGCGAACCGTACGGGTCCTGAAATACGATCTGCATGTTGCGGCGAATGGGCCGCATCGCCTTGAATTTGAGGCCCTGCAACTGCTGGCCCATGAACACCACCGGCCCGTCCGAGGCGATCAGCCGCAAGATCGCAAGCCCCAGCGTGGTCTTGCCCGAGCCCGATTCGCCGACGACGCCCAGCGTCTCGCCCTTGCGCAATTCGATGCTCACCCCATCGACCGCCTTGATGTGACCCACGGTCTTGCGCATCAGGCCACGCTTGATCGGGAACCAGACTTTCAGATCGCGCGTCTCCATCATCAGCGGCGCGGTGGGATTGGCCGGCGCGGGCTGCACCTTCGGTTCGGCCGCCAGCAGCGCACGCGTATAGGGATGCTCGGGCGCGCTGAACAGCCGCTCGACGTCGCCGTGTTCGACGATCTTGCCTTCTTTCATGATGCACACCCGGTCGGCGATCTTGCGCACGATGCCGAGGTCGTGCGTGATGAACAGCACCGCCATGCCCATGCGCCCTTGCATTTCCTTGAGCAGATTTAGGATTTGCGCCTGCACCGTGACATCGAGCGCGGTGGTCGGCTCATCGGCAATCAAGAGATCCGGCTCGTTGGCGAGCGCCATGGCGATCATCACGCGCTGGCGCTGCCCGCCGGAAAGTTGATGCGGATAACTCGCGAGCCGGTACACGGAATCGGGAATGCCGACTTGTGTGAGCAGTTCGATCGTGCGCGCGCGTGCGGCTTGGCCCGTGACGCCGCCATGCAGCAATAAAATTTCGCCAATCTGCCGCTCGATCGTATGCAGCGGATTGAGCGAGGTCATCGGCTCCTGGAAAATGATGGTGATGCGATTGCCGCGCACCTTGCGGACGTCATTTTCGCGCAACTTCAGCAGATCGGTCCCATTGAACAGGATTTCGCCGGAAGGATGGCTCGCCGCCGGATAGGGCAAGAGCTTGAGAACCGAAAGCGCGGTCGCCGACTTACCCGATCCCGATTCACCGACCAGCGCCAGCGTCTCGCCCTTCTTGATATCGAACGAGATGTCGTCGACCGCGAGCGTCTGGCGTTGGCCATGACCGAACGCAACCGAAAGGCCGCGAACCGAAAGCAGGGGAGCGGCGGCTGCATCCATGTCGCTCACGTGAATATTTTTCGCGGATCGAAGGCGTCGCGCACGGCTTCGCCGGTGAAGATCAGCAGCGAAAGCATGGTGGCGACGGTGAAGAAGCCGGCCAACCCAAGCCACGGCGCCTGGATGTTGGCCTTGCCCTGCGCCAACAGTTCACCCAGCGACGGCGAGCCCGGCGGCAGACCAAGCCCGAGAAAATCGAGTGCCGTCAGGATGGTCACCGACGACGAGAGGATGAAGGGCAGGAACGTCAGCGTCGCCACCATGGCGTTCGGCAGCAGATGCCGGAACATAATGACGCGGTTCGACACGCCGAGCGCGCGCGCCGCCCTGATGTACTCGAAGTTCCGCCCGCGCAGAAACTCCGCCCGCACCAGCCCCTCAAGCGACACCCACGAAAACAACAGCAAAATCCCGAGCAGCACAAAAAAGCCGGGCACCAGCACCGAGGAGATAATCAGGAGCAGATAGAGCTGCGGCACCGAGGTCCAGATTTCGATGAATCGCTGGAGCAACAGATCGGTCCAGCCGCCGAAATAGCCTTGCACCGCCCCGACGATGACGCCGATGACCGAGGAGATCGCGGTGAGCGTCAACCCGAACAGCACTGATAAACGGAAGCCATAGATCATCCGCGCCACCACATCGCGGCCCTGATCGTCGGTGCCGAGCCAGTTGTATTCGAGATCGCGGCAGCTCTTGAGTTCCTTGCGCTCAACGACAGCCGCACACTCCTTCTCGGTCAGCAGCCAAGTTGGCTTCGACGGCGCCGGCGTCGGCAAGTCGAGATTATGCGTGTCATAGGAATAATGGATCAGCGGCCACACCATGTAGCCGCCCTTTTCGGCGATCAGTTTTTGCAGAAAGGGGTCGCGATAGTCCGCCTTCGTCTCGAACTCGCCGCCGAACGCCGTCTCCGCGTATGTCACCAGCGCCGGCACATAGAACCGGCCGTCGTACTTGACGAGAAACGGCTTGTCGTTGGCGATGAATTCGGCAAACAGCGTGACAAAAAACAACACCAGGAATATCCAGAATGAATAATAGCCGCGGCGATTGGATTTGAAATTCCGCCAACGCCGCCGGTTGATTTCCGAAAGTCGAAACCTTTTCCGAGTGCGATACGCGTCAGGGCCATCCGGCGCGGTGTCCAGCTGAGCGTCGGAGGTTCGTACGTCCACCTCAAACCTCCCGCGTTTCAAAATCGATACGCGGATCGATCCACATGTAGGTGAGATCGGAAACAATCTTCACCACCAGTCCAAGCAGAGCAAAAATGTAGAGGTTCGCAAACACCACCGGATAATCGCGATTGAACACGCTCTCGAAGCTGAGCAGTCCGAGCCCATCGAGCGTGAAGATATATTCGATCAGAAAGGCGCCGGTGAAAAACGCACTGATGAAGGCGCTGGGAAATCCGGCAATCACGATCAGCATGGCATTGCGGAACACATGGCCATAGAGCACGCGCGTCTCGGAGCAGCCTTTGGCGCGCGCGGTCAGCACATATTGCTTGCGAATTTCGTCCATGAATGAGTTCTTAGTGAACAGCGTCATGGTGGCGAACGCGCCGACCCCCATGGAAATGATCGGCAGTACCAGATGCCACAAATAATCGAGTGTTTTTCCTCCCCACGACATTTGCGCCCAGTTGTCGGACGTCAGTCCGCGCAATGGAAAGATATCCAGGTACGACCCGCCGGCAAGCAGGATGATGAGGAAGATTGCGAACAGGAATCCCGGAATCGAGTAGCAGATGATGATCACGGTCGACGACCACAAGTCGAAGTGCGAGCCGTCGCGCAGCGCCTTGCGTATGCCGAGCGGAATCGAGATCAGATAGGTGAGCAGCGTGATCCATAGCCCGAGCGAGATCGACACCGGCAGCTTTTCCTTGATGAGCTGAATCACGCTCGTGTCGCGAAAATAGCTCTTGCCGAAATCGAAGCGCAGATAGTTCCAAAGCATCTTGAGGAAACGCTCGTGGACGGGCTTGTCCAAACCGAACTGCTCTTCGAGACTCTTGAGGAATGCCGGATCGAGCCCGCGCGCACCGCGATATTTCGAGGACAACCCATCGGCCGCGCCGCTGCCCTGCAATTGACCCTGCGCGCCGAAATCGCCGGCCTGTCCGCCTCCGGGGATTCGCGAATCCGCGCCGGTGGCAGAGCCCGACATTGTTGCGATGATACGTTCCACCGGCCCGCCCGGCGCGAACTGCACCACGGCAAACGAAATCAGCATGATCCCGAAAATCGTCGGGATCACCAGCAGCAGGCGACGGATGATATAGGCGGCCATGGTCGGTGTTGGCTCTCGCAGGCTTTCATTAGTGTAAAAATGCGGCGATTGCACGGTCGCCGCCCAGCCTGACTTCGCGCAACTCCAGGGCGGAAGTCTAGCCCTTCTGATCCAGTTTTGCCGCCTTCTCGCGATCGTACCACCAAGTTTCCAGCACACCGCGAACATACCGCGGCTTTTGCGGCGGGCGGTCAAACACGTCCCAATAGGCGACCCAGTGCGACGCTTTGTACCAGTGCGGAATCCAATAGCGTCCGGCGCGGATCAGCCGGTCGAGCGCACGGCAAGCGGTGGTGAGCGCGGGCCGGCTTTCGGCCGCGATGATCCGCTCGATCATGGCGTCGATGGCTGGGTCCGCAATACCGGCGAGATTCTGCGAACCGCTCAGCGCGGCCGCCTCCGAGGAGAAGTAGGAGCGCAACGAATCTCCGGGTGTCGCGGAGAATCCAAAGCGCTGAATAGCGACATCGAAATCGAAATTATCGCGGCGCTTTTGCATCTGCGAAGCGTCGATGATGCGCAGCGTCGCCTCGATCCCCAACGTGGCGAGATTTTTGATGAATGGCATGTGATGCGGCTGGAAAGATGGCTCGTCGATCAGAAATTCGATGGTCACCGGGGTGCCCGCCACGTCACGAAGCACCTTTTTCGTGATCTCCGCTTTCAACCCGAGTGTCATCAAGATCCGATCGAACGTCCCCGGCGCGTGCGCCGGATCCACCTCATCGCGTACGGTGTATCCGCCCGCGCGCAAAAGCTGCACCGCCTTGCGCAGCAGCGTGCGGTCCGCTCCCGAACCGTCGGAGACCGGCGGCACATAGGGTTCGGCGAACACTTCAGCCGGAACCTTGCCACGAAACGGCTCGAGCAGCGCAAGCTCGTCGGCGCCCGGCGGCCCGGCCGCCATCATGTCGGAATTCTGGAACACCGACTGCGTGCGCTTGTAGGAATCGTACATGATGGACTTATTGGTCCATTCGAAGTCGAACGCGCAAATCAGCGCCTCGCGCAGGCGCGCATCCTTGAACTGCGGCCGGCGCGTGTTGATGAACCACCCTTGCGCACCCGACGGTGTATCGTCGGGCATGACGTCGCGCTTGACCTTGCCGTCGCGCAGCGCCGGAAAGTCGTAGCGCGTCGCCCAGATGCGCGAAGTAAATTCCTCGCGGAAAAGATAGGCCTTGGCGGTAAAACCTTCGAACGCGACATCGCGATCGCGGAAATATTCGAAGCGCACGTTGTCGAAATTATATTGGCCGCGCGAAACCGGCAAATCGCCGCCCCACCAGTCCTTCACCCGTTCGTATTCGATGTAGCGGCCGGCCTCGAAGCGCGCGACCTTGTAGGGGCCGCAGCCCAGCGGCACATCGAGCGTCGATTGATCGAACGGCTTGCTCGAATAATAGGCCTTCGAAAAAATCGGCAAGCCCGCCACAAACAGCGGCACATCGCGCGCGCGCTTCTCGGCAAAGCGGCAGATCACGGTCGCGTCGTCCGGTGCTTCCGCTCCCGCAAAATCACGCAGCAGTTGCGTGATGATCGGGTGGCCTTTTTCTTTCAGGGTCGCGAGCGAAAAGACGACATCATGCGCAGTGATCTTGCTGCCATCGTGGAACCGCGCTTGCGGCCGCAGCATGAAACGATAAGTCAGTCCGTCGGCCGAAATGCGCACGGTGCGCGCCGCAAGCCCATACATGCCGTCCGGCTCGTCGCCCGCGCGCGTCATCAATGATGCGAACGTGAGCTCGATGCCCTGCGCGGCATCGCCCTTGAGGATGTAACTGTTGAGCGAGTTGAAGGTGAGGAAGCCTTGGTTGTATTGCCGGTTGGGGCCGATCTGCGAAAAGATTCCGCCCTTCGGCGCATTCGGATTGACGTAGTCGAAATGACGAAAGTCGGCCGGATATTTCAGATCGCCGAACGCCGAAATGCCATGTCGCTCGGCGTCCGCGGCGACCGGCTGCGCCACCGCGCTCGCAATGCGCCACCGTGGCATGCCAAGAGCCGCCGCCGCGCCGGCCGTCAACACCAGCACCAGGCGGCGCGAGATCACTGTCGCGTTCCCGCCTTGGCGGCCTTTTGCGCGTCCCACCACCAGATCGTAGGAAACGCCGAGCGGCCATATTTCGGCAGCGGATCGGGCCGCGAGAATCGATCCCAGCGCGCCGCGCGCACTTTTCCATAAGCCCATTGCGGAACGACGTAGAAGTTCCACAGCAGCACGCGGTCAAGCGCCTTGGTCGCGGCCACCAAGTCAGCGCGGTCCTTGGCAAAGATCACCGCCTCGATCAGCGCGTCGACCGCCGGGTTCTTGATCCCGATGAAATTGCGCGAACCTGGGTCGTCGGCAGCCTTCGAACCCCAGAAATCAAGCTGCTCGTTGCCTGGCGACAGCGATTGCGGCCAGGACGCGACGACAATGTCGAAGTCCCACTGCCGCAAGCGGTTCTGGTACTGCGCGACGTCGACCGTGCGCACGTTCACTTCGATGCCGAGCCGCTCGAGCGACGGCTTGTAGAACAGCACGAAACGCTCCGCGTTCGGATCTTCCACCAGGAATTCCACAATCATCGGCTCGCCGCCGCGCGGCCCGCGCAGCACTTTCTTGGTGACCTCCTGCTTGAGCCCGATCATGCTCATGAAGCGATCGAACAGGCCCGGCGGGTTTGCCGGATCGACCTCGTCGCGCACGGTCCAGCCCGCGTCGCGCAATAGCCGGATGGCCTCGCGCAAATTGTTGCGAATGGCGTCGGGCGAGTCGACGACCGGATTCGTATAGCGCGTGGTGAACACCTCCGCCGGCACCTTGCCGCGCACCTTTTCCAGTATCTCCAGTTCCCTGCCCTCGGGCAGCCCGGAACTGGCAAGCTCCGTGCCTTCGAAATAGCTGCCGATCCGGCGATACTGGTTGAAGAAGATCTGCTTGTTCATTTCCTCGAAATTGAATGCAAAATTGAACGCGCGCCGCACGCGCGCATCCTTGAATTTGTCGTGCCGCGTGTTGAACGAGAACGCCTGCATGATTCCGGAGCTATTGATCGGAAATTCTTCCAGCACCACGCGCTTGTCGAGCACGGCGGGAAAATCGTAGGCGGTGGCCCAGCTCTTAGCGCTGTTCTCGTTGCGCCAATCGATATGATCCGCCTTGAACGCTTCGATTGCCACCGTCGGATCGCGGAAATATTCGAACCGCAACTCGTTAAAATTGTCGCGGCCGATATTGATGTTGAGATCCTTGCCCCAATAGTCGGGCACGCGCTCGAAAGCGACCGTGCGCCCAGCCACGAATTCCTTGACGCGATAAGCGCCATTGCCGAGTGGTGGCTCGAGCGTGGTTGAACCGATGTCGCGCTTCTTGCCAGATGCATCCTGACCTTCCCACCAATGCTTGGGCAGCACGTTGAGCTGTCCGACGATCTGGGGCAATTCGCGGTTGTTGGGCACATCGAACGTGAAGGTGACGTCGTGCACGCCAGTTTTCTCCGCCTTGATCACATGCCGGTAATAGGCCGCGTATTGCGGATGATGCTTCTTGAAAGCATCGAAGGAAAAAATCACGTCCTCGACGGTCACCGGCTTGCCGTCGTGCCATTTTGCGGCGGCGCGCAAACGATACGTCACCGACGAAATATCTTTTGGATAGGTCACCTTCTCGGCCAATAGCCCATACTCGGCTGAGATCTCGTCAAGCGAGGGCGCCATCAGCGTGTCGTAGATAAAGTCGACGCCGCCGGCGATCGATCCTTTCACACCGGCGACGACCGTGTTGAAGTTGTCGAACGTGCCGAACGCGACCTGACGAGCGACACCGGCCTTCGGCGCCTGCGCATTGACATAATCGAATTGCTTGAACCCGTCCGGATATTTGAGGTCACCGAACAACGACAATCCGTGGTGCCACGTTTTCTCGTCTTGCCCCGGCGCGGGCGGCGTCTGCGCGCGGGCGGCAACCGGCGCAGCAAGGCTGGAAAAAAAGTTCGGCAACATCATTGCCAGCAGGGAAGCAAGAGTGCGAAGAGCGCCGCGGCGGCTCAACGGCATCAAATGCTCCAGTGGGCGGTCCGTCATGGGCATGCCTCTCTTGGCCCTGTTTATCGGGCATCGATTATGTCGGATTTTGGAAGGCTGACCTTCCCGCATCGTCTGGATGGTCGAATCCTCGACACAATTCCGCAAGTGGCAAATTGCAGCGGATGTACATGCAAACGGCCGGGTTTTCCCCGGCCGCTATTCGAATACCTGCGCTGGCGGTCTCAATGCGGCCGCGGAGCTTGCCCTGCTGGCGGCGCAGGGGTCGGTGGCTTCGGCGCACCGCCGGCTTGCCCGGCAGGCGCTAGAGCCGCGGCAGGTGCCGCCGCAGCTTTCGGCAGCGGCGCCGGGTTGTCCGCGAGGGAATTGAGGAACACGACCACGTCGGCCCGCTCGGTGGCCTTCGGGATGCCGGGGAAATTCATCGCCGTGCCGGGCACCATGGCTTTGGGATTCTGCAGGTAAATGTTCAGATCATCGATCGTCCAATTCCCTGTCTTGCTCTTCATGCCCGCCGAGTAATTGAAACCTGGAAACGACGCCTTTTGACGATTGACGATCCCCCACAAATTCGGACCCACGAGCGCCGCGCCACCTTTCTGGAATGTGTGGCAGGCAACGCATTTCTTGCCGGAGTTTTCGCCCTTCTTGACATCGGCGCTCGCGAGTAGATTCGCAAACGGCACTTCCGGCTCGCCGGGTTTACCTTCCTCGGTAGCATGCTCGGGCACTACGATGTCGTAGCCGGGCTTCGCCGGCTTATGCGGTGAGAACAGCGCACCGGCCGTGATGTTGAGCGACAAAAGAACGAGACAGGTGCCCAGCAGCGCCCCTAAAACTTTATTGATCTCGTGAGAATCCATCGCCGATCGGCTCCGATTGACTGAAGGCGGTGTGAAACGACCCGCACGGCGGGCCCCTGCGACGGCGGACACATACCCGGTTTGCCTCGCCTCTGGCAACCCGTATAAGCACCCTTGCAACATTCCTCCTGTGCAGGGCCGCGACGGCTCGCGAGTCTTCGGGCGATGGCCGACGACGTATTAATTTTGATCCCCGCCCGCATGGCGGCGACCCGGCTGCCCGGCAAGCCGCTCCTCGATATCGCGGGCGAGCCCATGATCGTGCATGTGCTGCGCCGGGCACAGGCAGCCCAGCTCGGCCCGGTTGTGGTGGCGACCGATAACGAAGCCATCGCGGCCTGCGTGGAGAAAGCAGGCGGCCGGGCGGTCATGACGCGGGCCGATCACGCCTCCGGCTCCGACCGCATCTTCGAGGCGCTCGGCATCGTTGACCCGAAGGCGCAGGCCAAGATCGTCATCAATATGCAAGGCGACCTGCCGACGCTTCCTGCCGCGGATTTAAAGGCAGCACTTGGACCCCTCAGCGACCCCGCCGTCGATATCGCAACCATTGCCGCCGAAATCAAAAAACCCGAGGAGCGAACCAACCCCAACGTGGTCAAGATCGTAGGCTCAGCCGTAGCACCCGGCCGGCTGCAGGCACTTTATTTCACCCGCGCCACCGCGCCCTCAGGCGACGGCCCGCTTTATCACCACATCGGGCTCTATGCGTATCGCCGCTCAGCCCTCGCACGCTTCGTCGCATTGCCGCCTTCACCACTTGAGAAACGCGAGAAGCTTGAGCAATTGCGCGCGCTCGAAGCGGGCATGCGCATCGATGTTTCGATCGTGGATTCAGTACCGCTTGGCGTCGATACGCCGGAAGAGCTGGAAATCGCCCGCGCAATACTCAAAAGCGGACGTTGACTCGAATGCGGCGGATAGGCGAAACGAAACGGCCATGACCAAACACAAGATCGCGTTCCAGGGCGAACCGGGTGCCAATTCACACCTGGCGATCCATCAGGCCTATCCCGACGCCGAGGCGATCCCCTGCCCGACGTTCGAGGATGCCTTCACCGCAATCACCGAAGGCCATGCGGACCTCGGCATGATCCCAATCGAGAATTCGGTTGCCGGCCGCGTCGCCGACATTCACCACCTGATGCCGGCTTCCGGACTGCACATTATCGCCGAGCACTTCATGCCGGTGCGTCACCAGCTGATGGCGCCGAAGGGCGCGACACTCAAAGGCATCAAGACGGTCGAGAGCCACGTCCATGCGCTCGGCCAATGCCGCAAGATGATCCGCAAGCTCGGAATCAAACCCATCGTCGCGGCCGACACCGCCGGCTCCGCGCGCGAGGTCGCGGAAATCGGCGACAAGACCCGCGCGGCGATCGCAACCCGCCTCGCCGCCGAGATTTACGGACTCGATATCCTCGCCGAGGACATCGAGGACGAAGCCCACAACACCACCCGCTTCATCGTGCTCTCGCGCGAGAAGAAATGGGCGCCCCGCGGCAGGGGCAAGGTCGTCACCACGTTCCTGTTCCGGGTGCGCAACGTGCCGGCTGCGCTTTACAAGGCGCTCGGCGGTTTCGCCACCAACGGCATCAATATGACCAAGTTAGAGAGCTACATGATCGAGGGTAGTTTCTTCGCGACCCAGTTCTATGTCGATGTCGAAGGCCATCCCGACGACCGCGGCTTGACGTTCGCGCTTGAAGAGTTGGCGTTCTTTTCCAAAGAGCTGAAGGTTCTTGGCGTCTATCCGGCGCATGCGTTCCGCGAAACGTTTGAGGAAGAAAAAAAGGCGTGACATGAAGATCAAGGCCAACGGCATCACCTTCAACTATCGGCTCGATGGCGCTGAAGGTCTGCCCTGGCTCGTCTTCTCCAACTCGCTCGCGACCACGCTCGAAATGTGGGACGAGCAGACCGCGCAATTGCAATCCAAGTTCCGCGTGTTGCGCTACGACCAACGCGGCCACGGCGCAACCGACGCGCCGGCCGGCCGCTACACGTTTGAACTGCTGATGGCGGATGCCATCGCGCTGATGGATGCCTTGGACGTCAAACGCACGCACTGGTGCGGCGTCTCCATGGGCGGCGCCACCGGCATGGGGCTCGCGCAGCGTCACGCTGATCGCTTCGATCGTTTTGTCATCTGCGACACACCTGGCCAATCCACGCCCACCACCTCCGCGCAATGGGAAGAGCGCATCTTGAGCGCGCAGAAGGGCGGCATGAAGGCCCTGCTCGAATCTACCATCGCGCGCTGGTTTCCACCCGAGACGCTGAAAGCCAACCCGCCGCATCTCGACATTTTGCGCAAGATGATCCTGGCCACGCCGGTCAACGGATTCGTCGGCGGCTCGGCAGCGCTCGCCAACCACGATTTCCGTCCCGGTATGAAGAATGTGAAGAACCCGATCCTCTACATGTGCGGCGAAAAGGACGGTCATAATGCGGCAGTGATGCGCCAGATGAAGCAGGAATTTCCCGCCGCGACCTACATCGAGCTTCCCGGCGCCGGTCATATTTCCAACATGGACCAGCCCGCACGCTTCACCGGAGCGATGCGCGAGTTTCTCGACGCCGCGTGACCGGCGCCGATGTCAATTGCGCTCCGACGCCCTTACACACCGCCACGCGGGAGCGCTGGGTGTTTGCCCGCAAAAACAGCTGTCCAGGACCTTGCGATGGCATCGCTCAGCCATGAGAACAACGCAACGAATGCGGCGCGGATAGCCCGGTCGCGCTCGTCCTTGGCTCGCCGGATGATTTGTTCCACGCGGGCCCTCCACTCATCCGGCGTCATGGCTCGATAGTCCGAGAACACATCGTTAAAATCATTATCGTTTTTCACTGTTGTCTCCATCCAGTTCGAGTTCTGGATCGATGCTTTACTCCCACAGTTTATTCACGTAAAATGAATAATCATGATCAAATGCATCTCTGAAAGAGAACGATGGAATTGTCGGATTTGAACATTTTCCGGACCGTAGTTCAGGCCGGGGGTATCACACGTGCGGCGGAGCGGCTTCATCGCGTCCAGTCAAACATTACGACGCGCGTACGCCAACTCGAGCAGGAACTCGGCGTCGATCTATTCATCCGCCAAGGCAAGCGGATGCATCTGTCGCCGGCGGGCAAACTTCTGCTCAATTACGCTGACCAGCTACTCGATCTGGCGCGCGAAGCACGCGACGCGGTGCATGACGCAAAGCCGCGCGGCCTCTTTCGCTTAGGCTCCATGGAAAGCACAGCCGCAATCCGTCTGCCCGGAGCGCTTAACGAGTATCACCACCGCTACCCGGAGGTGACGCTGGAACTCCACACCGGAAACACCCGCGAGCTTCCCGCCAAAGTGTTGCGCGGCGAACTTGACGCTGCGTTGGTGGGAGAGCCGATAGCCGACGCGCCGTTCGAAAAAATCACCGTGTTCGAGGAAGAACTTGCGATCATCGCCGCCGCACGTCACCCGCCGATCCGCTCACCGCGTGATCTGCAGCCGCAAACCATGCTCGCCTTTGAGACCGGCTGCCACTATCGGCTTCGTCTCGAGCAATGGTTTGCCCAGTCGGGTGAAATGCCGGAACGCATTATCGAGATGACGTCCTGGCACGCGATTCTCGGCTGCACGGCGGCCGGCATGGGCGTTGCGATCTTGCCGAAAATGGTGCTGACGACGTTTCCCGATCGAAAGTTTCTCAGCGTGCATCCGTTGCCGCGGAATCTTTCGAAGGCGCCGACCGTCCTGATCTGGCGCAAGGGCGCGCATTCGCCGAAGGTGAATGCTTTGCTCGAAGTGCTGAAGGCGGATCGCGGCGAGGCGCGTTCGCTGCATAAGCGCGGCGGCAAGCGCCGGCACGACGCCTGACCTTAATCTAGATCGTCTGATTATATTCGCCGACGTCCTTGTGCGTGCGCAGCACGCCATCGACCGCCTTGAACATTTCGCGCATCCGCGCTTCCGACACAGGACTTTCAACCACCACCACTAGCTCCGGCTTGTTGGACGACGCGCGCACCAGCCCCCAGGTGCCGTCGGCCACGGTGACGCGCACGCCGTTGACGGTGACCAGATCGCGGATCGGCTGACCCATGACCTTCTCGCCTTTTAGCTTTGCCGTCTCGAAATGCTTCACCACCGCTTCGACCACACCATATTTCTTCTCGTCATCGCAATGCGGCGACATGGTCGGTGAGCCCCAGGTCTTGGGCAACGCGTCCTTCAATTCCGACATCTTCTTTCCGGGATTGCGATCCATCATGTCGCAGATCGCCAGCGCCGAAACCAATCCATCGTCGTAGCCGCGGCCGAACGGCTTGTTGAAGAAATAATGGCCGGACTTCTCAAAGCCTGCGAGCGCACCCAGCTCGTGCGTGCGGCGCTTCATGTAAGAATGTCCGGTCTTCCAGTAGTCGGCCTTGACGCCGTTCTTGATCAGCACCGGATCGGTGACATAGAGACCGGTCGATTTCACATCCACCACGAACGTCGCGTTGGGATACAGCGCCGACATATCGCGCGCCAGCATCACGCCGACTTTGTCGGCGAAAATTTCCTCGCCCGTATCGTCCACAACTCCGCAGCGGTCGCCGTCGCCATCGAACCCAAGACCAACATCGGCCTTGGTGCGCAACACCTCGTCGCGCATGGCATGGAGCATCTCCATGTCTTCCGGATTCGGATTGTATTTCGGAAACGTGTGATCGAGCTCGCAATCGAGCCGCACCACCTCGCAGCCGATCGCTTCCAGCACCTGCGGCGAAAACGCGCCCGCCGTGCCGTTGCCGCAGGCGCAGACCACTTTGAGCTTGCGCTTGAGTTTCGGCCGCTTTGTGAGATCGGCGATGTAGCGCGCGGGGAAGTTCTCCACGAACGCATAGCTGCCGCCGCCCTTGAGATCGAACTTCGCGTTGAGCACGATGTCTTTAAGGCGCGTCATCTCGTCCGGCCCGAAGGTGAGCGGACGGTTGGCGCCCATCTTCACGCCGGTCCAGCCGTTGTCGTTATGAGACGCCGTGACCATGGCAACGCAGGACACGTCCAGATCAAACTGCGCGAAATACGCCATCGGCGTCACCGCAAGCCCGATGTCGTGCACCTTGCAGCCGGCGGCGAGCAGGCCGTTGACCAGCGCCATTTTCACCGACGCCGAATAGCCGCGGAAATCATGCGCCGTGACGATTTCAGGCTTCACGCCAAGCTCGCGGATCAGCGTGCCGAGCCCCATGCCCAGCGCCTGCATGCCCATCAGGTTGATTTCCTTGCCCAGCAGCCAACGCGCGTCGTACTCGCGAAATCCGGTGGGTTTGACCATCGGCTCGGACTCGTAGGCATAGGTATTGGGAACTAGCGCCGGTTTCGGCCGAGGAAACATCGAGACATCCTTGCGTGCGATTCAGGTGTGCCGAGCACATAGCCGATGCGCGCCCGCGAGGAAAGCGAATCTCACCGAAAATTCTTTCCTGGAGGGGTAGCGGATCGATTGGCCTGGCGGACTACTGCTCCAGCACCAGCCGGCCGCGATCGTGCACGAAGCGTATGCGCGAAAGAAACGTCATGCCAAGCAAATTACCCTTGAGCGCCTCATCAGGGTGAACAAAAGCCACCACATCGCGCACAACAATATTTTCGATCTCGATGACATCGATCCGCGCGAGCGCTGCGCGGCCAATGCCGTTGGCCGTTTGCGTCTTTATTGTATAATCGCTGCTGGACGGATGAATACCCAACTTTGCGGCATCGCTCGCACGCAAAGCGACCGCCGAAGCGCCAGTATCGACCATGAACTCCATTCGCCGCCCGTCCACGCGAGCCTCGACTTTGAATTGCCCGCGATCGTCGCTGCGCAGCGTCACGGTCCGTGACGATGACGACGACGGTGACATTCTGATGATCTCGGGCAGAGCGGGTTTGGCCGGGGCTGCGGACTCCGACGAAGCCGATGACTGAGACGGCGACACAACCGTAAGCGGCGTCGACGATCTCGTCGCAGCCGCATTGGAGCCGTTCGAATTGCCCGTCGGATTGACGAGGACCTTATCCGCATAGCGCGCGACAGATACGCCGATGACGATAAGCAGCGTACAGAATATGACGACAGATCGCATAAGCCGAGCCCGTCCGTAAGATTTCCAAATACATCACGCGGAAATTCAAAATCACGCTAATGCCGTTAGTGTGGACGCGCGTTTCCACACGCATAGTAATATCATCATTGCGCCGATCCGACAAATTTTAGCGATTGTGGATTAACGATTGGGATTTAACCAATTCCAGGACGCTTTGCGCGGCGTGTGGCCGGTGCGCTTAACGGATTGTCCGGCCACGGATGTTTGGGATAGCGGCCTTTCATTTCCGCTTTCACCGCGGCGTAGCTTCCACGCCAAAATCCGGGAAGGTCGCGCGTCACCTGCACCGGCCGCCGCGCCGGCGAGAGCAATTCCAGCACCAGCGGCACTTTTCCACCGGCGATGCTCGGATGCTTGTCGAGTCCGAACAGCTCTTGCACACGAATCGAAAGCTTGGGCCCCTCCTCCGCTTCGTACGCGATCGGTACTGATGAGCCCGAAGGCGCCGCGAAATGCGTCGGCGCTTCGGCGTCCAGGCGGCGCTTGAGAGGCCATGGCAACATCGCGTCCAAGGCCGTTTCCAAGTCACCGGCCGTGACCTCGCCGAGCGCAGTCTTCGCCACAAGATGAGGCGCGAGCCATTCACCCGCGTGCGCCGTGAGGGATTTGTCGGAAAGGTCTGGCCATTCCTCGCCACCCAAGTCGGCTTCAGCCGACTTGGGCGCTATCAATTGCCGATCTCGGGTAAATCCGAGATCGGTCGCGCGGCGCAGGAACATCACGCGGTCGCGCCACTGCTTCAAGGCGCTGGTCCACGGCAGCCGCGCAACGCCAAGCCGTGCGATGCCATCGGCGAGCGCGCGCGCCGCCTCGTCATCGGGCGCGACCTTCATCGGGCGATCGTCGAGCGTGATCGCGCCCAGCCGCCGGCTGCGCCGGCCGCGCAATGAAGCACTCGCGTTGTCGAAATTGATGTCCTCGCGGCTTTCGATCCGCTCACCGTATCGGCTTTCGATCTCGGCAAGCGAAATCGCGGCGGCGAGCAGAACGCGCGCTTGCGCCGCCGTACCGGCGAGTTCGGCGACGACGAGAAATGGCTCGCGCACCAGTGCCGAGGCCGGATCGACATTGCCAGCCCGTCCGTTCGCCAACAGAAAGGCACCGCCCGCGCCGCGGCTCTTGGCGATGCGGTCCGGATACGCAAGCGCAAGAATGGCGCCCACAGATAACTCCCCTTCCTGCTTGCTCTGCATGTTCCCTCCCCCCTTGTGGGGGAGGGTTAGGGAGGGGGGTTCTTTTTGCCGCTTGTTCGAACTGTGCGAAGAAAGTTCCGCCCACCGCTTCGCCATCCGCCGCGCCTCTTCGCCACGGCGCGAACGATCGCGGCGAAATAAATCCAGGCGATGGCCAAGATCGGCATCGTCGCCGCCCAATCCGCGCTCGGTCAGGATCGCAGCGATGTCGGCGGCGCGCGTTCCCACACCCTCAGCAGCTGCATCGATCACCATGCGCGCCAGTCGCGGCGGCAATGGCAGGCGATTGAGCTTGCGGCCTTCCTCGGTGATTCGTCCCTGCGCATCAATGGCACCGAGCTCGGTGAGCAACGCCTTAGCTTCGGCAAGCGCCGCCGATGGCGCAGCATCGAGAAAGGCAAGCTTGCCGGGATCGTTCACACCCCATTGCGCGAGGTCGAGCACGAAACTGGAGAGATCTGCGGCGAGAATTTCCGGCTTGGCATAAGGTTCAAGCGACGCGGTCTGCAGCTCATCCCACAACCGAATACAAACACCAGACTCGGTCCGGCCGGCACGGCCGCGGCGCTGATCGGCCGCCGCACGCGAGACGCGCACTGTCTCTAGCCGCGTCAGCCCCACATCCGGCTCGTAGCGCGGCACGCGCGCAAGACCCGAGTCGACCACGATGCGCACGCCATCGATGGTGAGCGAAGTCTCTGCGATGGACGTTGCGAGCACGACCTTGCGCCGCCCCGCCGAAGCCGGCGCAATCGCCTGATTTTGCGCCACCCAATCGAGTCCGCCGAAAAGCGGCACGATGTCCACCATCGGGTCTTTGACCTGCTCGCGCAGCAGCGTCTCGGTGCGACGGATTTCGGCCGCGCCCGGAAGAAAAGCCAGCACCGAACCCGGATCGGCACGCAATGAGCGCGTCACGGCTTCGGCGACCGCGCGCTCGATCGGCGTGCGCGGATCGCGCCCGAAATAGCGCGTTTCGACCGGAAAGCTACGGCCCTCGCTTGCGATCACAGGCGCGTTTCCCAAAACCTTGGCGATGCGCGCGCCGTCGATCGTCGCCGACATCACCAGAATTCGAAGATCCTCGCGCAGACCCTGTTGCGCATCGCGCGCGAACGCGAGGCCCAGGTCAGCATCGAGCGAACGCTCGTGGAATTCGTCGAACAGCACCGCGGCAATGCCTTCGAGCGCGGGATCGTCCAGAACAAGTCGCGTGAACACACCTTCGGTCACCACCTCGATGCGCGTATTACGCGACACTTGTGAGCCGAAGCGCACACGATAGCCGACCGTCTCGCCGACTTTCTCACCCAGGGTCGCCGCCATGCGCTCGGCTGCAGCTCTCGCGGCAAGCCTACGCGGCTCAAGCACCAGAATTTTCTTATTCGCCGCCCATGGCTCTTCGAAGAGTACGAGTGGCACGCGCGTGGTCTTGCCTGCGCCCGGCGGCGCGACCAGCACGGCGGCGTTTGTATCGCGCAACGCCGCCGTGATCTGCGGCAGCGCCGGGTCGATCGGCAACGGCGCGCCGAACGACCGCAGACGGTTCAAGTGGGATTCTCCGGCCGGCCGACGCTCCGGTACACAAAGCCGAGCTTGGTCATTTCCTCTGGCCGATAGATGTTGCGTAAATCGACAATGATCGGCTGAGCCATCATGGACTTGAGTTGCCCCAAATCCAGCGCGCGGAACTCCTCCCATTCGGTGACGATGACCAGCGCGTCGGCACCCTTCGCGCAAGCGTAAGGATTCTCGCAATAAGTCACGCCGGGGAGAACCTGCTTGGCCTGCTCCATGCCAGCAGGATCATACGCGGACACTTTGGCGCCCATGTCGTGCAACGCAGTAATTAATGGAATCGAAGGCGCCTCGCGCATGTCATCGGTGTTGGGCTTGAAAGTGAGACCCAGCACCGCCACCGTCTTGCCGCGCGCCGAACCGCCAAGCGCCGCCGCCACCTTGCGCGCCATGGCGCGCTTGCGCGTGTCATTGACCGCCGCCACCGTCTCGATGATGCGCAAGGGCGCCGCGTGATCTTGCCCGGTCTTGATCAGCGCCGTGGTATCTTTGGGAAAGCACGAGCCGCCATAACCCGGCCCCGCGTGCAGAAATTTTCCGCCGATGCGATTGTCGAGCCCGATGCCGCGCGCGACCTGCTGTACGTCGGCGCCAACCTGCTCGCAAAGATCAGCGATCTCGTTGATGAACGTGATCTTGGTGGCGAGGAACGCGTTTGCCGCATACTTGATCAGTTCGGCGGTGCGCCGGTCGGTGTAGACGATCGGCGCGGCATTGAGATAAAGCGGCCGGTACAGCTCGGCCATCCTTTCGCGCGCGTGCGCCTCATCGGTGCCGACCACGATGCGATCCGGGTGCTTGAAATCCTGAATGGCCGCGCCTTCGCGCAGAAACTCCGGGTTCGACACCACGGCAAACTTGGCATCCGGGCGCGCGCTGCGAATGATGCTCTCGACCTCGTCGCCGGTGCCGACCGGCACGGTGGATTTGGTGACCACAATAGTGAAGCCGTCAAGCGCAGCCGCGATTTCGCGCGCAGCGGCATAAACGAACGTCAGGTCAGCATGACCGTCGCCGCGGCGCGAGGGCGTGCCGACGGCGATGAACACGGCATCGGCCCCAGCCACGGAAGTTTTCAGCTCGGTGGTGAAGCTTAAGCGCTTTGCGCTCACATTGGCGGCGACCAGATCTTCGAGCCCCGGCTCGTAGATCGGCATTTCGCCGCGCTTGAGCGCTGCGATCTTGCCCGCGTCCTGATCGACGCAAATCACTTGGTGGCCGAAATCGGCGAAACAGGCCCCGGAAACGAGTCCCACATAGCCGGTGCCGATCATCGCAACGCGCATTGGAGCCAATCAGCCGTTTGTAAACGCGCGGCCTTAAGGCCGCTGGTCAGCACGTCTTACCAGAGCCCCCCAATGCTGACGAGGCCCGCGCGTGCTGTGGATCACGCGTCGCCAAAGAAGTTGCCAAGCACGGCGCGCGGCTCCACATTCGGACCATGCCAGCACCCGCCAAATCCAAGCCCGCGGCCGATAAGCCGGCCCAGATGTCCCGCCCCCTCAAGGCCGGCGACCATGTCTTTCTGGTCGATGGCTCAGGCTACATTTTCCGCGCCTATCA
This sequence comes from Hyphomicrobiales bacterium, assembly GCA_003169835.1. Lineage (GTDB taxonomy): Bacteria > Pseudomonadota > Alphaproteobacteria > Rhizobiales > Xanthobacteraceae > PNAI01. The sequence continues at coordinate 31,872 of PNAI01000026.1, forward strand.
CGCGCTACCGCCGCTCACGCGCAAATCGGACGGCTTGCAGATCAACGCCGTTCTCGGCTTCTGCAACATGCTGTGGAAGCTGCTCATGGAGATGAAACCGGATGAGAAGCCCACGCATCTGGCAGTGGTGTTCGACAAATCCGAGAAAACCTTCCGCACGGAGATGTATGCCGACTACAAGGCCAACCGTGACGCGCCGCCGGACGATCTCATTCCGCAATTCCCGCTGATCCGCGAAGCGGTACGCGCCTTCGACATTCCCTGCCTGGAACAGGCGGGCTTCGAAGCCGACGACCTGATCGCGACCTATACCCGGCTCGCGCGCGAGGCCAAGGCAACGACCACCATTGTGTCATCGGACAAGGACCTGATGCAGCTCGTCGGCGACAAGGTCGTCATGTACGACACGATGAAGGACATAAAGATTGACAGTAAGGGCGTCCTTGAAAAATTCGGTGTCACCCCGGAGCAAGTGATAGATGTACAGGCTTTGATGGGAGACTCCACTGACAATGTTCCCGGAGTTCGCGGCATTGGCCCAAAAGCAGCGAGTACATTAATTTCAGAACTCGGTTCTTTGGATCGAATACTCGAAGCAGAAAAAAATCCAGACGCTATCGAAAAAGAATTGCAGAGCAAACTTGATAAGATTGACGCTTACATCACAAAAGTTGCTGGAAAACAGATTAAATTAAATTCCGGAACTCAGATTGCAGAAGTTCTTGTCAACAAATTTAGCGTGAAAGACGTTCCGAAAGATAAGAAGGATTTGCCATCAGCAGACACAGAATTGATTGAGCGTTTGGCACGAGAGGGCAGCCAGGCATGCAAAGAGTTCTGCAAGGCTGTTCTTCGGGCACGCAATCTGTCGCGTGTGATTGGTGGAACTGTAGAAAAAATTATTGAAAAAAAAGCAGATGCAATTCTTTCGAAAAAGCTCGTGACACTAAAGCCGGATGTAAAGCTCGATATTCCCGTCGGTGACCTCGCGGTGCACGAGCCGGATTATAGACAACTGGTCGCGTTCTTGAAGGCGATGGAGTTCAGCACGCTCACGCGCCGCATCGCAGAAAAATCCGGCATCGAGGCGAGCGAGATCGAACCGGATCCGCGGCTGGTTTCGGGCGCAATCCCTCCCTATACCGAACCTTCACCTCCCCCGCTTGCAGGGGAGGTCGTCCACCGAAGCCCGAAGGGCGAAGGCCGGGCGGGAGGGGGAACTTCCGACCTGTTTCCGCCCCCTCCCCAACCCTCCCCCGCAAGCGGGGGAGGGAGATTGAGTGGTAAGGCGGAGTCCAACGGCACCTTCACCCCCCAAGCCCTCGCCGCTTCTCGCATCGAAGCCGCGCGCAACGCCAAGATCGATCGCTCGAAATACGAGACCGTGCGCAAACTCGATCGCCTCAAACAATGGATCGCGCGCGCGCACGAGCTCGGCGTTGTCGCCGTCGACACCGAGACCACGGGCCTCGATCCGATGCAGGCGGAACTCGTCGGCATCTCGCTCGCGCTTGCGCCGAACGAAGCCTGCTACGTGCCGATCGCACACAAGGCCAACGGCGGTGGCGAGGGATTGTTCGACGCGGGCCTCGCGCCCGACCAGCTTGCGGAAAAGGCAGCGCTCGCAGCCCTCCGGCCGATGCTGGAAGACGCTAGCGTGCTCAAGGTCGGCCAGAACCTAAAATACGATTGGCTGATTTTCGCGCAACGCGGCATTGACCTCTCCCCGCACGACGACACCATGCTGATGTCCTACGTGCTCGACGCCGGCAAGGGCGGCCACGGTATGGATACGCTTTCGGAAAAATGGCTCGGCCACACGACCATCCATTTCAAGGACGTCGCGAAGTCCGGCAAGACGACCATGACATTCGACAACGTCGCGATCGACAAGGCGACGGAATACGCCGCCGAAGACGCCGACGTAACGCTGCGGCTCTGGCAAGTGTTAAAGCCGCGCCTGGTCGCCGAGCATGTCACCACAGTTTACGAGACCTTGGAGCGTCCGCTGGTGCCGGTGCTCGCCGCCATGGAGAAGCGCGGCATCTCGATCGACCGGCAAGTGCTCTCAAGACTCTCAGGCGAATTCGCGCAGAAGGCTGCCGGCCTCGAACACGAAATCCAAAAACTTGCCGGCGAGCCGATCAATCCCGGCAGCCCCAAACAGCTTGGCGACATTCTGTTCGGCAAGCTGCAAATGCCGGGTGGAACCAAGACCAAGACCGGTCAATGGTCGACCGGCGCGCGTGAGCTGGAAGAACTGGCCGAGCAGGGCCATGAGCTACCGCAGAAAATTCTCGACTGGCGGCAGGTCTCGAAACTCAAATCGACCTACACCGATGCGCTTCCAACCTTTGTCAATCCGCAGACCAAACGCGTGCATACGAGCTACGCGCTCGCGGCCACCACCACCGGGCGGCTTTCATCCTCCGATCCCAACCTGCAAAACATTCCGGTGCGCACCGAGGAAGGCCGAAAAATCCGTCGCGCCTTCATCGCCGACGATGGCTGCAAGCTGGTCTCAGCCGATTATTCGCAAGTGGAGTTGCGGCTGCTCGCCGAAATCGCCGACATCGCGGCGTTGAAAAAAGCCTTCCGCGACGGGCTCGACATCCACGCCATGACCGCATCGGAAATGTTCGGCGTGCCGATCAAAGGCATGCCTGCCGAAGTACGCCGGCGCGCCAAGGCGATCAACTTCGGCATCATCTACGGCATTTCGGCGTTCGGGCTGGCCAACCAGCTCAGCATCCCGCGCGAGGAAGCCGGCGCCTACATCAAGAAGTATTTCGAGCGCTTTCCCGGCATCCGCGACTACATCGAGGAAACCAAGGCGTTCTGCAAAAAGCACGGCTACGTGGTCACGCTGTTCGGCCGCAAATGCCACTACCCCGACATTTCCGCATCCAATCCTTCGATCCGCGCCTTCAACGAACGCGCCGCCATCAACGCGCGCCTGCAGGGCTCGGCCGCCGACATCATCCGCCGCGCCATGGTCCGCATCGAGCCGGCGCTGAAAAAAGCCAAACTCAACGCGCAGATGTTATTGCAAGTGCACGACGAGCTGATCTTCGAAGTGCCCGAAAGCGAGGTGGCAAAAACTCTTCCGGTGGTGAAGAAAGTTATGGAAGACGCGCCGATGCCTGCGGTGTCGCTTTCAGTACCCTTGCAAGTTGATGCAAGAGCTGCGCACAATTGGGAGGAAGCACATTGAGTAAGTTGATCATGGCCAATGCAGGCGAACAAAAAATCAAAGATTCCGCGCCGCTTTTCGATGGCATTTCGAGTGAAATCATTGAAGAAGCTGAAGACCTAAAAAATGTAACTGACGACACTGAGCAGGAAAACCACTCTACAAAGCCGTTTACAATCTCAAGCTATGGGGCGGATTACACGGTCGACTCGCTCGTGAAGCGTTTCGAGACCGGTTCATTCTTCGTACCACCATTTCAGCGTTCGCTTGTTTGGAACGTCAAGCAAGCATCTCGATTTATTGAATCGCTTCTAATGGGACTGCCAGTGCCGGGTATTTTTGTGTTTCGCGAAGCTCAAACGAATCGCCACCTCATTGTTGATGGACAACAAAGACTTCGCACCTTACACGCCTTTTACACAGGCGTATTTCGAGGCGAGGAATTCCGTCTTTTGGACGTGAGAAATCCTTGGCTCGGCAAGACCTGTAAGGGGCTTGATAATCGCGACAAGCTGCGCCTGGATGACTCAATCATTCACACCACGATATTTCGCCAAGAAGAGCCTGAGAACAATATCGACAGCATTTACGAGGTCTTTGAGCGCATAAATTCCGGCGGCATTAAGCTCTCGGATCAGGAAATTCGCGTGTGTGTGAATTTTGGGCCCTTCACTGAGCTTTTGAAGACATTAAACGAAAACCTCAAATGGCGAGAACTGTATGGGACAAAGAGTGTGCGCTTGAAGGACCAAGAACTCATTTTGAGATTTCTTGCTTTGTCTTACGACTTTGAGAACTACTCTCGGCCAATGAGAGTTTTCCTCAATCGATTCATGGAAAAGAACAAGTTGGTCAACAAGGAGAATTCTGAATCATATTCCAAGAGGTTCGAGACAACGATTACATTCATTGCAGATGCTCTTGGTCGTCGGGCATTCCGCCCGGAACGGTCCCTGAATACAGCAGTATATGATGCAACGATGGTGGGTATTTCTGAGCGGCTGCACACCGGACCAGTCAATGACAAAAATGCGTTTGTATCTGCTTACGATAAGTTACTCGCCGATGAAAAGTTCAGAGATGCGTACACTCGCTCAACCGCTGATGAAGAGAAAGTTAAGCTCAGAATAGGTTTGGCCAAGAGCGCTTTTGCTAATGTCAAATGACGCCCACGTATCACAATTCCGATCACAAGATTGATTATCTGTTAAAAAAATTCCGCGACCCTATGTTTGACGACTACACTCGAGCACATATTGCCAACTACGCATGTGTTTTGTTGAGTGGCCTAATTGAAACGGCTATTAGAGACATCATATCCAATCACTGTGAAACAAAGTCGATTCCGTCAATCGCAAACTTCGTCAAGAGTCGACTGGATCGTTTTCAGAATCCTGATCCTGAAAGTGTGTCAAAGCTTCTATCGAGCTTTGACACAGGCATTACGGACAGGTTGGAGATACACTGGTCGAATGAAATCAAGGATGCAATTGGATCAATCGTGGGCAACAGACATCTGATTGCACATGGTCGAGACACTGCGTTGACCCTAGTTCGAGTGTCCGAATGGTTCAAATCCGCTCGAAAGTTTATCAGATTTTTGGAAAATGAGTTTGCGTAGTGATTATACTGGCAACCCGCTCTGCGCTAAGTAACGACGGAATTTCCGGTCGCGCTTGAGGTGCCACTCGCGGCTCATCGCCTGCCGGCGCGTGCGGAATTTCTCCGTGTGCAGCAGCACCCACGCGCGTCCGCGCGTAAAACGCGCGCCCTTACCGGAATTATGCTGCGCGAAGCGCCGCTCGACATCGGTCGTCCAACCGACATAGGTCACGCAGTGGCCCTTCGCACGGCAGCCGAGTACGTAGACGAACGCAGGCATCACCACCCCTGTTTTCTTGTGCCGCCTTCTTCACTCACTTGGGCGGCAGCACCGCGATCGCCTCGATCTCGAACAGCGCGCCTTCGCGCGCGAGCTTGACGATCTGGATGGCCGTGCTGGCCGGCGGCGCCTTGGTGTTCACGTAGCGGTCGCGCACCTCGAAGAAGGTCTGCAGATGCACCATATCGACGAAAAAGTTAGTGATCTTGACCACATGCTCGAAGCCGCCGCCGACGGCCGCGAGCGCGGCCTTCAGATTTTCGAAGCATTGCGTTGCCTGCGCGCGAAAATCGCCTGCCCCACCAGCGAATTTTCCATCCGGCGTCATGCCGAGCTGGCCGGAAAAATAAACCGTGCGGCTGGGCGCCGTCGTCTCGACCACATGGGTGTAGCCGCGCGGCGGCGCGATGGTCGATGGATTGATGAAGGTGTTAGTCAATTTATTCCTCCTGTTGCGATTATTGCAGATGAATGCCGGCGCGGTCATACCATGCCCGTGGCCTACTCGCCGCAATTGAACGGTATCGTCATTGACGTCTCGCCCCCACGACCCCTTCAAAATCGTTTTGAATTCAGCCGTGGATGCGAGTTTATAGAAATAGCTTATAGAAATAGTGTCGCAGACACATTATGGCGAGCGCCCTTGCATTGCGGAGGAACGCTTGGCTTGTTAGGCAACACAAGCACTCGAACTAAAAATAGCGGCTTATGACTCCAGCACTTCTCATCGCCATCCTCGCCGCCGCCACGCTTGCAGGCACCGCATCGCCCGCGCATGCCGCAACGCTCGACGGCGCGGCGATGGGCTGGCCCTGGGCGCTGCCGTTCGCCGGCATTTTGCTTTGCATCGCGACCGGACCGCTGCTGTTTCCAAAAATCTGGCACGCCCACTACGGCAAGATCGCCGCCTTCTGGTCGCTGCTCGCGCTGCTCCCGATTGCGCTCGCGCAGGGACCGTCAACAGCACTTACCGCTCTCGTGCACGCGATGCTGGCCGAATACATGAGCTTCATCCTGCTGCTGTTCGCGCTTTACACCGTGGCCGGCGGAATCCTGGTGACTGGCTCGGTGCGCGGCACGCCGTGCTCAAACACGATCATCCTCGCGCTCGGCACATCGATAGCAAGCTTCGTCGGCACCACGGGCGCGGCAATGATCCTGATCCGGCCGCTGATCCGCGCCAATGCAGACCGCGCGCACAATGCGCATGTCATGGTGTTCTTCATCGTGCTGGTCGCCAATGTGGGCGGCGCACTCACACCGCTCGGCGATCCGCCGCTGTTCATTGGCTTTCTCCAAGGCGTCTCATTTTTCTGGACCACGCAGCACCTGTGGCTGCAAACAGCGATCGTGGCCGCGATCGTACTGGCGATGTTCGTTGCGGTGGACATCTGGTTTGCGCGCAGCGACAGCAAAGGCGCAGATCAAATGAAGCCAGAGCCGATCGGCGTGCACGGAAGCGTCAATTTTCTGCTGATTGCATTGATCATCGTGGCGATTCTAGCCTCCGCCGCGTGGCAGCCGGGCGTGACGCTCGACATCTACGGCACCAAAGCCGAAATCCAAAACCTCGCGCGCGATGCGGCCCTCGTCGTCATCGCGCTCGCTTCGCTTAAACTCACACGCAACGAGCACCGCACCGCCAACGGATTTACCTGGGAGCCGATCCGCGAAGTCGCGATCCTCTTTGCCGGCATCTTCACCGCCATCATCCCGGTGCTCGCCATGCTACAGGCAGGAAAGGACGGCGCGTTCGCCTGGCTGCTCACCGCCGTCACCGCACGCGACGGCCTGCCCCACGAAGCCGCCTATTTCTGGCTCACCGGCATACTGTCGGCATTCCTAGACAATGCGCCGACCTATCTCGTGTTCTTCGAGCTCGCCGGCGGCAAGGCGCCCGAGCTGATGGGTCCGCTTGCCGGCACGCTCGCCTCGATCTCCATGGGCGCAGTCTACATGGGCGCGCTCACCTACATCGGCAACGCGCCGAACTTCATGATCTATGCAATCGCGCAGGAGCGCGGCGTGCGCATGCCCAATTTCTTTGGATACCTGCTATGGGCGAGCCTGATCCTGCTGCCGCTGTTCGTGCTGCTGACGCTGCTGCCGATCGCGCCGCTATTCAAATGGTCCATCCTGTTCGAACCCGCGTTCCTTCCTGCATAGACGCCAGCCTTGCCATCTCACGACCGGTCAGGCAGCTTCTTTATTTCGCTGAGGGGAGAGAAGAATTGGAGGCGGCGGCAGGGGTTGAAATCGCGAAACACATATTGCTCACCTGTGGGCTTATTCTCGCTGTCGGCATCATCACCGGCCTGTTGTCGCAGAAGCTGGGAATCCCTGACGTCGCGGTATTCCTGATCGCCGGCGTGTTGATCGGCCCGCAAGTTCTGGGATTGATACACGTCAGTGCGGATTCGCCGCTCAACCAGATCATCCTGCTCTTCGGTGCGAGCTACATCCTCTTCGATGGCGGTGCATCGCTGAGATTCAATGTCTTAAAACAAGTTTGGATTACCATCCTCGTGATCTCCACGATCGGCGTCGTGATCACCGCGGCGATCACTGGGCTGGCGGCCTATTACATTCTCGGCATTCCGTTCATCGTGGCGCTGCTGTTGGGTGCAACGCTCGCGTCGACCGACCCTGCGACGCTGGTTCCGATCTTCCGGCAAATCAAGATTCGCGACCGTGTCGCACAAACGGTCATGAGCGAGTCGGCGTTCAACGACGCCATGGGCGCGATTGTCACTTTCGGTGTGCTTGCGGTCGCCATGGGCAACGGCGAGTTCTCGCTCACTTCGTCCCTGCTCGAATTGTGCAAGCAATCGATCGTCGGAATCGTCGCTGGTGGCGTGCTCGGATATCTGGCGGCATTGCTCATCGCGCATGAACGATGGGCCTTCCTGGCGGAATACGCTCCGGCAGTGACGCTGATGGCCGTCATCGGCGCCTATTTTGCGGCCGATGGGTTGCAGGCCAGCGGATTCATGGCGGTCTTTGTCTTCGGCATCGTGCTTGGAAACAAAGAGGCCTTCGGCTTCAAAATGCAGGCCGGTGAAGCTCAAAAGCTCGACGAGTATGTAATGACCACCGCATTCATCATGCGCTTGTTCATTTTCATCCTGCTCGGCGCCCAGGTCGATTTCAGCCTGATGAGTCAAAACCTGACCGGCGGCATCGTCGTGGTGACCGTCCTCATGTTGGTTGCCCGGCCGGTGACAGTTTTCTTGTGTGCGCTGCCGGACCGGCGCGCGCAGTGGAGCTTCAATGAGATGCTCTTCATGTGCTGGACCCGCGAGACCGGTGTCATTCCGGCTGCACTGTCCGGCCTATTGCTCGGCATGAACGCGCCCGGCGCTCAAACGATCGCGTCGGTTACCTTCATCGCCATTCTCATGACGATCCTGATTCAGGCGCCGACGACAAGATGGCTGGGGAGTAAGCTGGGGCTTTTGGAAGAAAGTCAAAAACTTCGATCGCGTTGATTGATGTCGCTCGCCCCTGTCAGACTTAAGAATGCTTGAATGGATTGATACGATCTTTACGCGATTAGATCGCTGCTCCTATCATCGCTGTTAATCGTATCACTTAGCCCGGCATTCAGGTTGCTCGCGTATTCTGCTCCCATGCTGAGTAACCTTTTTCTTGCGCCCAATCCCGCAGGCATCGCGTGATGATTTCTCCTCGCAGTTTCTCTGCGCGGCGCGCAGCGAGGCTCGTGTGCGCGACTTTGATCGCAATCGCGCTTTCCGCCCCGCCCGCTTCGTCGCAGGGCGCATTCGAAACATTGCTCGGAATATTTCAGCCGCCGGCGCCGCGCGAGCTCCCGCCGCAGGTAACTTCGTACGCACCGCCGATTGCGTTGCCCGATCCATTGTCCGAAAGCAGATCCGTTCGCGACGTGAGCGGTCCGTATGTCGCCTACTGCGTGCGATTGTGTGACGGCTACTTCTTCCCGCTCGCGCGCAGCTTTGCGATATCGCCCGCGGACCAGTGCCGCTCGTTCTGCCCTGCAGCCAAGACCAGGGTCTTCGGGGGCAACAGCATCAATCAAGCAGCGGCAGCGGACGGCGGCCGCTACGCCAATCTCGACACGGCGCTACTCTACCGCAAGCGCTTGGTCGACAATTGCACTTGCAACGGCCGAGATGCGTTCGGACTAGCGCGACTGAATATTGCATCGGATCCGACGCTGCGCGCCGGCGACATTGTTGCGATCAACGGCGGATTTTCGGCCTACACCGGATCGAGATCGGCTGCCAATCGGAATTCCGGCTTCATTCCCGTTGCACAATATTCCGGCGTCTCGCATGAGACACGCCGCAAACTCTCCGACACCAAGGTGCTCCCGGTTAGACAAACGGCCGCACAAACGCCCACATCCGTCTCGGACGAAAAGTCCGCGTCCCGAATCGATCGCCGCGCTCAGCTCTTGAGATAATTCACGACATCTTCGGCGATTGAGAGCGACGACGTCATTCCCGGCGACTCGATCCCAAACAACGCCACCAGTCCCGGCAGGCCATGCGTAGCGGGCCCTTCGATCATAAAATCGGCCGCAGGCTCGCCCGGGCCCGTGAGCTTGGGCCGAATGCCGGCGTAGTCCGGCACCAGCGTGCCGTCGGGCAGTCCCGGCCAATAGGTGCGGATGCGCGCGTAGAACGATTGCGCGCGCGCGCCATCGACTTTGTAATTTTCCTCCGCGATCCACTCCACGTCGGGTCCAAAGCGCATGCGGCCGGCGAGATCGAGCGTCACGTGCGTCCCGAGCCCGCCGTCGACCGGCGTCGGATAGATCAGCCGCGAAAAAACCGGACGGCCGGAATAGCCAAAGTAGTTGCCTTTCGCGAGCACGAGCCGCGGCACCTGCTCAGCCGGGAAATTGTCCGTGCGTCGCGCGAGCGCCTGCGCGCCAAGGCCGGCGGAATTGACCACCGCATCGACTGCGAACACACCGGGTTCGGCCCCGCCAAACCGCACCTGCCAGCCGCCCGATTTCGGCGTGAGGCGCTCGACCGGCGTGTTGAATGCGATCATGCCGCCGCGATCCTCGAAATCGCCGCGCAACGCCAGCATGTAGCGGTGACCATCGATGATGCCGCTCTCCTGCGAGAGCAGCGCCGCGGTACAAAAAATTTCCGGCTCAAGCGCACGCGCGGCATTGCCGCCGATCATCTCAAGACCCTCCACGCCGTTGGCGCGGCCCTGCGTGTGGATCGCCTCAACCTTAGCCGCTTCGGCAGCGTTAGTCGCCACGATCAGCTTGCCGCACTTCCTGTGCGCAATGCCGTGCGAGCCGCAAAAGTCGTAGAGCATTCGCCGCCCGCGCGTGCAGTGGCGCGCACGCAACGAACCCGTGGGGTAGTAGAGACCGGCGTGGATCACTTCGCTGTTGCGTGACGAAATCCCGGTGCCAATGCCCGAAGCTGCCTCAGCGATGATCACTTCATGACCGGCCAACGCCGCCTGCCGAGCGACGCTAAGCCCCACCATCCCGGCTCCGATCACTAGGATTTGCACCGTCGCTCTCTTTCCATTCCCTTGGCGGCCCCCACAATGGAGGGAGAGCAATGATTTACGCGTTCATGGCCGATTTGCGTAGACACCGGCAGTTAACGCGCGCCGAAAATCCACCGGATGGCGGCCACCGGATGAACGGCCGATGAACGTTGCAGGCCCAAAACCAACGCAATCGCATCGAATAATCTGAAGTGCGAGCAACCATATATTTCGCTCGCGCGTTGAGCGGGGCAGACGTGACGAGAGTTGACAAGACAAGAGCAGACAGGTTGGGACCAGGTATCATGCTTCAGATCAAACTTCGCGCAGCAAACCTTCGCATGGCGACATGTGCTGCCGCGGTATTGGCGATGACAGCCGCCGGCGCGTTGGCGCAAACACCGCCTGTTCCGCCGAAAAAAGCAGCTCCCGCAGCAGCACCTGCACCGGCGGCTAGACCGGCACCGCCCGCCCGTGCTGCTCCGCCAGCGGCACGCATCGCACCCCCGCCGCGCCCAGCTCCGCCGCCCGCTCCGGTTGTCCGACAAGCGCCGCCTTCAGCTCCCGTCGTCCGTCAGGCGCCGCAGGGTCCCTCTGGTCCGCCGCCAGCCGCATTCCATCGCCAACCGCCGACGGGCGCACCGTCTGTCGGTCCCCCGGCCCCGGCCGCCGCGATCCAGCAACAGCAGACGCCGGCGGGAGCACAGTCCGGTCCGCCCGGCCCACCCCGGCATCAAGCGCCGGTCACCGGATCGAATCCCGCACCGAATCCCTCGTTTCAGGCAAAGCCGAACGTCGCGCCGTCGGCCGCTCCCTCACAAGCCAACGCACCGGCAATCCAGCAAAACGTCGCGCCCCGCACTTTCGGTTCGCCCGGGCAGGATCCGCGCCGTGACCGCGATGTCGGCCGCAGCGAACAAGGACGCAGCGAACAAGGACGCAACGAACAAGGACGCAACGAACAAGGACGCAGCGAGCAGGGCCGCAACTTGAGTCGTCATCCCGGCTTGGCCGCAAGCGGCGCGGCTGGCGCAATCGGCGCCAATGCAGTTGGCGCCAACGCCAGCTTGCGAGCGTCACCAACCGCTCCCGCCCTGGCGCCGCAAGTGGACGCCAACGGCCGGCGGTTGCGCGGCGTGCCACCCGGATTCCGCACCGCGAACGATCCGAACCCGGCGCGCGCGCTGCGCAATCAGACTTTTTCCAACCCTGCCCGCCTCGCCGGCAGGACCGCTCTGGCGAACACCACATTCCGCGGCCGCTTTGCCGCCAACCGCTTTGCCAACGGCGGCAATCAGCAGCGTTTCAATCGCAATCGCGTGCTCGGCTGGTACGGCCGCACATTCTGGCCCTACGCCTACTACGACATGTTCGACTATTCGTTCTGGCCGTACGCCTATGACACGTTCTGGCCGTACGCCTACGACGATCTCTATGGCGGCATGTTCGGTCCTTATGCCTACGGCTACGACCAATCCGGACCTCCACCCGGGGCCGACTATCCGCCCGGCAGCCCGCCCCCGACCGTCAGCGACACCACAGGCACGGCCACAGACCGTGAGGCGCAGGTCTGCTCCGAACGGGCGGCTACCCTGACCAATTGGCCCATCGACAAAATTGCCCAAGCCATCCAGCCGAATGCGCAGCAACGGTCCGCGCTCGACCGACTGACGACGGCAACCGGGCGTGCAATCGACGTCCTTCAGGCCGCATGCCCGACCCAGCTTCCAAGCACGCCGACCGGACGACTCGCGGCATTGCAGAACAGGCTTGAGGCCATGCTGCGCGCGGTGGACACAGTCGCGCCTGCGCTCAACGCGCTCTACCAGTCGCTCAACGACGAACAGCGGGCGCGCTTCGACTCCGTGGGCCAGGAACAAACTGACGCGGCCGCAAGCTCCGACCAGAGCGACATCGCGCAAGCCTGCGGCGATCGCGCCCCCGGCCTCGCGTTGCCGATCGATCGGATCGCGCAAGAGGTCCGTCCGGACGATCGCCAGAACGCGGCGCTCGACAATCTCTCGAACGCCTCCGCGCGTGCGGCCGAAACACTCAAGATAAATTGCCAGACCGCGACGGCACTCACGCCCACCGGCCGCATCGAGGCCATGCGGCAACGGATCGGAACCATGCTCAACGCGGTCATCATGGTGCGGCCCGCGCTTGAGGCCTTCTACGGCTCGCTCAGCTACGAGCAGCGCGCGCGCTTCAACGTCATCGGCGCGGACGCAGGCTGAGAGAAATCACGGCGCATAAGAAGCAAAAGAGAAGCGAACAAGAATCGAATGGGGCGGCTCAACGGCCGCCCCATTCATTTTTGTTTCCGCATTTAAGAAATCGACAACGTCGAAATCACTCCGCGGCGATCCGCACCTCGGGCGCGGCCGCGCGCACATCGGCATCGACGTGCTGCTCGTATTTGCCGAAGTTCTTCTGGAACATCCCGACCAGCTTGCGCGCGGTATCGTCGAACGCCGCTTTGTCCTTCCAGGTCTTCATCGGATAAAGCAGATGCGGCTCGATGCCGGGCACAGACGTGGGCACCGCGAACCCGAAATACGGATCGGTGCGGTAGCTTGCGTTGCGCAAGCTTCCGTCGAGCGCGCCGGTCACCAGCGCGCGCGTGACCTTGATCGGCATGCGGCGGCCGACGCCGTAGATGCCGCCGGTCCAGCCGGAGTTGACCAGCCAGCAGTCGACCTTGTGTTTGGCGATGTAGTCGCGCAGCAGGTTGCCGTATTCCGCGGGCGGGCGCGGCAGGAACGGCGCGCCAAAGCAAGTCGAGAATTCGGGCTCGACGCCGACCAGGCCCTTTTCCGTGCCCGCGACCTTGGCGGTGTAGCCGGAGAGGAAGTGATACATCGCCTGCGCCGGCGTGAGCTTGGCGATTGGCGGCATCACGCCGTAAGCATCTGCGGTCAGGAAGATGATGTTCTTCGGATGACCGGCCATGCCTGAACGCGAGGCGTTCGGGATGAAATCGAGCGGATAGGCCGAGCGGGTGTTCTCGGTCTTGGAATCGTTGTCGTAATCCGGAATGCGGGTCTCCGGATCGAACACCACGTTTTCCAGCACCGCACCGAAGCGGTTCGTGGCGGCGTAGATTTCCGGCTCTGCCTCCGCGGAGAGCCTGATGCATTTGGCATAGCAGCCGCCTTCGAAATTGAAGATGCCGTTCTGCGACCAGCCGGTCTCGTCGTCGCCGATCAGCGTGCGGTTCGGATCGGCCGAGAGCGTGGTCTTGCCGGTGCCGGACAGGCCGAAGAACAGTGCGCTGTCGCCCGCCTTGCCGACGTTGGCGGAGCAGTGCATCGGCATGACGCCCTGCGCCGGCAGGTAGAAGTTCAGAGTGGTGAACACCGACTTCTTGATCTCGCCCGCGTAGGACGAGCCGCAGATCAAGACAATCTTTCGGGTGAAATCGATGGCGACCATCGTGTCGGAGCCTTCACGGCCGCCATGCCGCTTCGCGTCAGGCTTGAACGACGGCATGTCGATAATCGTGAGTTCCGGCACGAAGCCCGCAAGCTCGGAGCGATCCGGGCGGATGAGAAGCTGACGAGTGAACAGCGAGTGCCACGCAAGCTGGGTGTAGACACGCGTCTTGATCCGATATTTCGGATCGGCGCCGCCGTAGAGGTCCTGCGCGAACAGGGTCTTGCCCTTCGCGTGCGCGAGGAAGTCCTGATAGAGATTCTCGAACTGCTCCTGGCTCTGCTTGCGGTTGCCGTCCCACCAGACCGTGTTCTCTGTCAGCGCATCGACAACCGTATGCTTGTCCTTGGGCGAGCGGCCGGTGTGATGACCGGTCTCGGCGCACAATGCGCCGCCTGCGACGACTTTCGCTTCTCCGTTGCGGATCGCGTGCTCGTAGAGCGGCGCTTCGGTGAGGTTCCAGTGGACGGCGGCGATATCTTTGAAGCCGAATTTGTCAGCGCCGTGGGCGCTGTTGCGCAGACCCGTTTCTTGCACAGAATCCCTCCCTACGCGTTTCCGGCCAAAACTCGTAGCCGGAGCCTCCCTATTTGGACCGTCGTACAGCGGCTCTTGATAGTATTATACCCTGCTACGCACTGATGGGCGACCGTATAGTCGCGATCCAGGCGTCTGCCAAGATGGCGGCCTCACAACCCTGCCATTCCCTGAAATTTCCGGGTTCCGACCCGCAAGTAACCTTAATTCCGTGATCGATCAGTTCGAGAGCCCCTTTCGGACCAGCCATTTCTGGATCACGTCGGCGATTTGGTCGCTGTTTTTGTCCATCATCATCATGTGCGAATTGCCCTTGATGCCGATGTCCGGCAGGTCAACGATATCGACGCTGCCGCCCGCGGCCTTCAGCACGCCGGCATAGTCGACGCCGCCTTGGCGGATTTTTGACCAGCGCGGGTGGTCCTTGGCGTTGTCGCCAAAAACCATCAGCACCGGCGTCCCCTTGACCGAGGCGACCTTGTTCTTGTCCCCGCCGAGCGTCGGCTCGACTGCGACCAGCGCCTTGATCTTGTTGGGCCTCGCTTCGAGCGCCTTAAAACCGAACGAGCCCGACTGGCTGTGCACCAGCACGATACACGGGCACACCTTGTCGATGAGTTCGACATAGGCGGCGACAATGGCATCGTCGGTTGTCGTCCAGCGCGGCACGCCTTGCTTCATGAACTGCTCGTAGGACTCGATCGGGAATTGCGCGCCGGGAAAAGTCACACGCTTGGCCTTGTCAGCGTTCCACGAACCGATCGGCCCGACGCGAAAACGTTCCCATGGATCGCCGAGCGGCAGGACCAGTGACTCGCCCTTGAACGTGGGGGTCCAGCCCGAGCGGCCGCGCTCCACTGCGTCCGAGATGTAGATGTCCCAGCCCTTGCGCAGGAAATAATTGAACCAGCCGGGCTTGCCGTCCGGCTTGGTCTCGTAGGTGGCGGCGGTCAGACCGCCGCCATGCCACATCAACAGCGGGAGTTTGCCTTTCGGCTGCTGCTGCAAATAATACTGAACGTACATCTGCTCGACCTGGTACGTGCCGTTCGGATCGACCTTTGCCGGCACGCCGCCGGGCGTGAACACGATTTCCTTCACCGGCTGTCCTGTGATCTCAAGCAACCGGCCACCGATATGAAACGAGCCAACGTCGCGCAATTGAATTGGTTCTTTGCGCTCAGCGAGCGCGGGCGTTGTTACAAGACCGATCAGCAAACCTATCGATAAGAGACGCATGATGTTCCTCGCTGTGTCAGAATTTGACGTTGCCGGCGCGCCTATTCCGCGTGCCGAAATCAGTTGGAAAGGCCCTTGCCGGCCAGCCATTTCTGGATGACCTCCGCGATCTGCGAATTGTTTTTGTCCTGCATCATCATGTGCGAATTGCCCTTGATGCCCAGCTCGGGGAGGTAGATCACGTCGACCTTGCCGCCGCCGGCGCGCACCGCGGCGGCATATTCGAGATCGATTTTCTTGAACGCGGCCCAGCGCGGGTGCTGATCGACGTAGTCGCCAAACACCATTAGAATCGGCGTATTTTTGAGCGCGGCGGCCTTGCCGACAATACCGGCAGTCGCCGACTCGATGGCAACGATCGCCTTGATCTTGTCGGGTCGCTGCTCGGCCACCTTAAAGCCGAATGCGCCGCCCTGGCTGTGAACGAGAATGACGCACGGACAGATCTTGTCGACCAGCGCGACATAGGCCGCGATGATGGCGTCGTCCGTGGTCAGCCAGCGCGGCACGGTTTGTTTCATGTAGTTTTCGTAGGCCTCGACCGGAAATTGATTTTCAGGCAGCACGCGGCGCTTGGCCGGATCGGCATTCCACGAGCCCGCACCGTCACCGATACGAAAGCGCTCGAACGGATCGGCGTAAGGCAGGAACGTCGGCTCGGAGGGCCAGACATCGGGTGACGCAAAACCCGAACGCCCGCGCTCGACCGCATCGGAATTATAAACGTCCCAGCCTTTGCGGATGAAGATGTTGAGCCAGCCTTCTCGTCCATCGGGCGTGGATTCGTAAGTGACACCGGTCAATCCCCCGCCGTGCCACATCAACAGCGGCAATTTTCCTTTGCGGTTTTTCGGCAGGAAATATTGCACGTACATCTGTTCGACCATGTACTGGCCGTTCGGGTCCAGTTGCGATGGTGGGCCGCCGGGCTGACGCACGATCGTGCGCACCGGCTTGCCGCTGACTTCGACGATGCGCCCGCCGACATGAAACGAACCCATGCCGCGCAAGACGATGTCTTCAGCAGCCATCGCCGCGGTCAGCGCGAAGAGTCCCAGTGCCGCACCGGGCAGCAAGCGTGTGAGCAGACAGCGCATTCTATCCTCCCAGCTCCGTGTTGTTTTTGTTGGCGGGAATTCTGCCTCAACCGAAATGCGCTCGCCACTGTGGGCACGCGATGGGCAGCGGCTAATTTGGGGGCCTATATATCTCTTGACACCAAACAAAATTTAGCTCATACTTTGCCCACACTTGGGAGAACTGGCGATGATTAAACAATTCAATAGCTTGCAAGAATTGATGGTAGCCTTTCGCAGGCCGGAAGCAGCAATTGCCCACTTCACTGCAATCCGGTGGAAAAACGGCAAGTTTTGTCCGCATTGCGGGCATGATAAAATCTATTCGATTAAATCCAGTCCGAAGGCTCCGAGATACAAATGCGCTCAATGCCGCGTGCACTTTTCGATTACGGTCGGCACCATTTTTGAAAATACAAAGCTTCCGTTGCGCGTCTGGTTTGGCGCAATTTGGCTAATCACAAATCATAAGAAGGGCATAGCGTCTACAACGCTTGCAACCGATCTAGATATCACGCAAAAAAGCGCGTGGTTTGTTTTGCACCGCCTTCGTCATGCCGCCCGCACGCAATCATTCAACAAACCTCTTAGTGGAATTGTCGAAATAGACGAAACTTTCATCGGCGGAAAAGCCCGCAATAAGCATATCGACAAGCGCGGTAAGGGTGGTGCGGCCGGTGCCGTTGGCAAGGCCATCGTCGTGGGTGCGATAGAACGCAAGGGGAATGTTGTTGCGCGCGTTGTTGAAAATACTCGCTCAGAAACACTTGAGGGGTTTGTCCGTGCGACGGTTTCACCTGATGCTGAAATGGTCGTGACTGACCAGGGCAAAGGCTACCAAAACCTTGGCGAGGAATACTCCCACGCCGTCATCAATCATGCGCGAGGCCATTACGTTGACGGCGATGTGCATACGCAATCAATCGAATCCGTTTGGGCTCTTCTAAAGCGCCAGATTATCGGCATCCACCATTGGGTTTCCCCGAAGCATTTGGCCCGCTACGTTGAGGAAATGACGTGGCGAATGAACCGCCGCGCAATGACTGGTCAAGAGCGCGTTAATGCGCTGTTTTCTGCGGTCGAGGGACGGCTTACCTACAAGGCGCTCATTGCATGATTGGCGATGCTGGGAATATTTCAGGCAATATTCCAGGTCATTATCCCAGCGGGGATTTTGCGTTCTGTGACTTCGTGAACCAATTCATTCTTAAGAGCAAAATCTGTTCCTTCGATTCTGGAAGTTTCAAACAGCTCCAATCGGTCGATCTCGGCATTCGTGAGCTTAGATCGTTGTTCAAGAATAGTTCTTGCCCAAGAGATGTCGTCGTTCAATTGCATCGGGAATTGTTGCAATCCGTCAGCGCTGTGACCGGGATGGAGGTCTGTGCCCCACGTCCAGGGATGAAAGAGAAAGGTAGTGCCGGGAGCGGCGGTGCGGCGATCCGCAGCCAACATGAGGGGAACGGCTGCGCTCTTCACAACCCCTGTCGCATGAATTTCGATTGGGAATGATAGTGCCCGGAGCAGTCCATATAATGATCGCATGTCGAAAGTGTTTCCTCCCATGCTGGACAAGACAATCAACAGGCCCGTGGCGGGTAAGTGCGTGGTTCCTTGTGGTGGGTTTGGCTGGTTCAGAAAAGCCAACTGATTTCGCAGTATGTTGCTGTGCGGTGGACCTATTGGGCCTGCAAATACTAAGGCATGTGAAATCGGGAATGGTTTTGGTGTTGTCATCGTTTACCTCGGGTGCAGGAAATACCAATGGCTAAAGGTATCAAACAACCGTCCCCGCTGAGAGTCGATATGGGCTTTGGCGAGGCCCTAGAGCGATTTATTCAGACCGACCCGAAAGAAGTTGACGACGGCATAGCTCGGTCGAAGCAAAAGAAGCCGCCGGGCAGCAAGAAACGTAAGCGCAAGCCGTCCGGCGGTAGTTCTCAAAAGGTCGTTTCTTTACGCGCGGTGCGTATGAAGAAACGCAACGGTTGATAGCCAACTATTCGGCCACCGTCGCCAATGGCCGCGAATGTGTTGAATCACTCCATCACGAATACGAAAGTAAGGATCAACCCACACCATGGGTTTTTCTCCTATGCTTGGCGAACTCGCAGCGATGATGTCTGGCTTTTCCAGGGCAACAGGCATCGATCGCTGCGGGTCGCAGCTGATCAAAATGAGGTTACGATACGGCTGGAAGCCGAGTGGGTTATGTTGTGTTCATGGTCGTTATCCTTCTATGGGATCGCCGACGTCGTCACGACGCTGGCCTCAATTGCCCTTCCTTCCCCTTGGGGGGCGACAACGGGACAGCATCGAACGCCTGCAATCCGCAGGTTTCGAATTTGTCCACCGTTGCCGTGCGCGATCCTCGCGCAGTGAGGGCGGTGTAGCGGGTGCACCTCCATGACCCACAGAGGGACGAATCACCCGTTATCACGATCACAGCACGACTCGACTATGGTGTCGAGTCGTATATAGGTCCCCTAATTTGCAAACGCTGGTTCGCGCGCACAGATGACGCGCTGCAACAAAGACCTATCAGGCCGCGCGCGCCTTTTGCGCAAGTTCCTTGAGCGTGCCGCGCAGCGCGCTGGGCTCACTGATACGCTGCGGAAACGGCAGCCGCAGTCCGACACGCTCGCACTGCAGATCGAGCCCCTCCGGATCGCAGCCGACGCAGCGCCACGCGCCCTCGGGCGCGCCCAGCAGCCGTGTGGCGTAGAGCCGGCAAGTGTCGGCATGATCCTGGTTCATGTGTTCGATCACTTCGGGCTCGGCTGCGAGCAGCGATTGCGCCCCGGTGAGATCGGTCAGCAGATCGGCGGGCCTGAGATCAACGATGCGGCCAAAGCCCGCGACCAGGTGCGAGCCCCTGAGCTTGATCTCGTAGAACGAAAAATCGCCAAAGCCCGCGAACATTTCCGCTTCCGGCTGGCGCGCGAGATAGCGCCGCCGCGCGTCCTCGTCCATCGTGACGACCGCGGCGCCATTGAGCATCACGCGCGCACCCTGCAACGGATCGCCTTCCTTGCGCTCGTCGAGCATGAGCGAGACGCGTACATCGGCGAGAATGTTCTTGGTGTGCACGGCAAGCCGCGAGATCAGCAGCAGCGGCGCGCCGTCGGCGGCGGTCGCGACGTTAACCAACGAGCAATAGGGATCGCCCGATCCCGCCTGCAATGTCGCCAGCGCCCCGGAGCGCGCTTCGCGCATGAGCTTCTTGGCGGTGGCCTTGGGGTCGAATTCGGGGTTCGGCTGCATCGGTCGTTTCCCATTCAACTCCAGCCGTTTTTCCGGCAAATCGCAAGCTTGGGACCTTGCCGGATAGCCTCCAAAACGCCACATGGACGGGAGGCGTTCTTGCCCCTAAGATCGGCAACGAATTGACAAATCACGCATTTGACGAAGGGCCGTCACATTTCGGCCCCGCTTTACAGGCCTCAATTTGGCAGGGTTGAACCGTCAGCGGAATTCAAAGGCACATGCCGACCATCGCTCTCGTCGACGACGATCGTAACATCCTCACATCGGTATCCATCGCGCTCGAAGCCGAAGGTTACCGCATCATGACCTATACCGACGGCGCGTCCGCGCTTGAGGGCTTCAAGACGTCGCCGCCGGACCTCGCCATTCTCGACATCAAGATGCCGCGCATGGACGGCATGGAGCTGCTCCGCCGCTTGCGCCAGAAGTCCGACGTGCCGGTGATCTTCCTCACCTCCAAGGATGAGGAAATCGACGAGTTGTTCGGCCTCAAGATGGGCGCCGACGATTTCATCAAGAAGCCGTTCTCGCAGCGGCTCTTGGTCGAGCGGGTGAAATCGGTACTCCGGCGCGCCGTCCCCAAGGACGGCACCGCACCCAAGGAGCTCGACGCCAAAGCGATCGAACGCGGACCGCTGCGCATGGATCCCGAGCGCCATACCTGCACCTGGAAGGGTGAGCCGGTGACGCTCACCGTCACTGAATTCCTGATCCTGCAGGCGCTCGCCGCCCGCGCCGGCGTGGTCAAGAGCCGCAACGCCTTGATGGATGCCGCCTACGACGACCAAGTTTACGTTGACGACCGCACAATCGACAGTCACATCAAGCGGCTGCGCAAGAAGTTCAAGGTGGCCGACAACGATTTCGACATGATCGAGACGCTTTATGGTGTCGGTTACCGTTTCAAGGAAATGTGACAACCCCGGTCGTTTCGCACTATTATGCCGCATGCCCGCGGGCAAACGAGTTGGCAGCAATTAAGTGCTCGATCGAACCACAAAGGCATCGCCGGAAGCCGCCGGAACGCCCAGTCCCGACGATGCGCGCGCGCGCGCGCAAGAAAATTCACAAGAGAACTCACAAGACGGTTCGCCCGCGCCCGAACTGAAGCGCTCCGCCGCCGAACAATCCGAGAAAAGCAAATCCGGAATTGCCAGCGCGGCGCAGCGCACCTGGCAGTTTTTGGTCGGCCACATTTTTTCCAGCCTCACGCGGCGCATCGTCATCCTCAACGTCGCCGGTCTGATGGCGCTGGTCGCGGGTATCCTTCATCTCTCGCAATTCCGCGCCGGCCTCATCGAGGCGCGCGTGAAAAGCCTCGAAGTTCAGGGCGAGATCATCGCCAACGCCGTCGCCAGCGCCGCGGCTTCCGACAGCGACTACAGCTTCTTCGATCAAGATCGGCCCCTGGAGCTGCAGCTTGGCGAACCTATTGGTCCCCGCGATGACGGAATGTCCGGATACCAATTTTCCATCAGTCCGGAACGCGTCGGGCGGGTCCTGCGGCGGTTGATTCAGCCCACAAAAACCCGTGCGCGCATCTATGACCAGAATGGCTCGCTCCTCATCGACGGCAACGATCTATTCATGCCGGGTGAGATCATACGGCTCAACCTGCCGCCGCCGAGCGGCGACCGGCCTGGAATATTCGGACGCGCATGGAATGCGTTCAAGACTTGGCTGAACCGCGGCGATCTTCCGCTCTACCGCGAAGTTGCCCGCAGTTCGAGCAAGGATTACCCGGAAGTCGCGCAGGCGCTCGCGGAGGCGAGGCCCGTCAGCATGGTGCGTGTTGACGAGCACGGCGAGGTGATCGTCTCAGTGGCGGTGCCGGTGCAGAATTTCCTTGCGGTGCGCGGCGCGCTGTTGTTGACCACGCGGGGCGGCGACATCAATGAAGCGGTCGAGAACGAGCGGCTTGCGATCATAAAAGTATTCCTGATCGCGACCAGTGTCATGGTGCTGCTCTCGGTGCTGCTCGCCGGCACCATTGCAGGTCCGATGCGGCGGCTTGCCGCCAGCGCGGAACGCGTGCACCGGCGCTCCCGATCGCGTGTCGAGATCCCCGATTTCACCGCGCGGCGCGACGAAATCGGGCATCTGTCCGGCGCGCTACGCGCCATGACCGATGCGCTCTATACCCGCATTGAGGCGATCGAGAGCTTTGCCGCCGATGTTGCGCACGAGCTCAAAAACCCATTGACTTCGCTGCGATCGGCGGTTGAAACCTTGCCGCTTGCCAAGTCGCCTGAAAGCCGTGAACGCCTGCTTGATGTGATCCAGCACGACGTCAAACGGCTCGACCGCCTGATCTCCGATATTTCCGAGGCAAGCCGTCTCGACGCCGAGTTGCAGCGCCACGAGATTGTTCAGGTCGACCTAACCAAGCTGCTCACCACCGTCGTAACCATTCAGAACGAGATGCGTACGGACGATGACGCGACCGTGACGCTCACGTTCGAAGGCGCCAATTTGCACGCCTTCATGGTACCCGGTCACGATTTCCGGCTTGGCCAGGTGATCAACAATCTCATCGACAATGCGCGTTCGTTCTCGCCGCCGGGCGGCACAGTGCGCGTCATTTGCCGGCGGCTGAAGAACGCGGTCGAAGTCATCATCGACGATGACGGGCCGGGTATCGGGCCGGACGCGCTCGAGCGGATTTTCGAGCGCTTCTATACCGACCGGCCGCATCAGGGATTTGGCCAAAATTCCGGGCTTGGGCTTTCGATCTCCAAGCAGATTGTCGAAGCGCACGACGGCAGCCTATGGGCGGAAAATCGAACCGGCATCGCCCACGCCGAGGGCGAGCCGCCCCCGGTGCTTGGCGCCCGCTTCGTGGTACTGCTGCCCGCGCTTTAATCAATCGCCCAGACCGCACGCAATCGTCCCGGCCTGGCCGGTCGCTGGTGGTAAAAATATCCCGATTTCACAGGCATTTAAGGCCTTATTTACCACGTGCCGGTAGCTTTCCGGGAGCGACCGCGCGCCTGGACTGCAATCGCCTTCCGGCAAGGTCGCTCGCATTGGGGGCGAGTCTACAAAATCGCAAGATTTGAAGACGCGCCGCACGACCACATGGCGAACCTTCACTGGACGATCGCAACAAGATGAGCGGCCAAAATATGTTCCGCACCGAATCCTCGAAGCTGAAAACTCCAAGCGCTGCGGATTCCGGTCAGACATCGTCACGGTTCGGCATCAGCGCCAAGCTGCAAGTCGCTTTCGGAATCGTAGCGGGCCTGACGGTGGTTGCCGCCGCGACTGCACTTTTGTCGTTTTCCGCCATCGAAGACGTGCTGCGGCAATTTGCCGGACAGCAGGTGCCGGTGATGGCCGATTCGATGCGGCTCTCATCCATTTCCGGAGACATCTCTGCGGCCGCAGCGCGCTTCATCAGCGCCAAAACCACAGATGACCAAGAAATGACGCTCACGTTGATTGCCCGCAAACGCGGCGACCTCAAGACGGTGATGGAGCGGATCAGAAAGGCCAATGGGGAAAGCGCAACCTTCGACAAGTTCGTGTCGCTCTCACAACGGTTGGAAGCCAACATTGGTTCGCTTGAGGAAGCGATCGCCGAACGCACGAGCCTGCACACTCAAATAACCACACTGCTCGATGCGCTCCACCGCGTGCACGCCCAGGTCATCGAGAAGCTCGCGCAATACAACAATCAAAATCAGGCGCTCGAAATTTCCGACAAGGCTCACCTCATCGTCAGCCTGATCAGCGAGGGTGCGATTATTTACGAGCCCACACAGCTAAAGCCAATTCAGGATCGCTTCAAAGCCGCAGTTGAATCGCTGAACAAATCGACGTCGACGCTCTCCAACGAGGACCTCAAAAAGGCCGCGAACCAGCTTGGATTTTTTGGGCAAGGCGACACGAACGTGTTTGCCCGTCGCGCACGCGAACTGTTCACCACAACCCGTGTCGATGGAGCCATCGACGAAAACGTCGCCATTCAGCGTGAACTCGATGGCGTGGTTGCATCGCTTGTGAGCGAAGCTGAAAAAGGCATGGAACGCGGCACGGACACATTATTTGAAAACATCAACAACAGCCGCATGCTGTTGCTGCTCGTCGTACTCGCCAGCATCGTCGCCGCCGCTCTCGCGGTAAATCAAGTGCAGCGCAAACTGGTCGTGCGGCTTCTCTCCATCGAACATGCCATGCGGCGGCTCTCGTCCGGCGAAATCCAATTCACAGTTCCCGCGACCGCCGAACGCGATGAAATCAGCCGGATGGCAGGCTCGCTTGAGGTCTTCCGCGCAAGCGAAATCGAGCGCCGCGGCTTGGCCGAGCGAGAGCGCTCTGAACAGATGCTGCAGCAGAACCGCGCGGCAACCATTGACCGGATTATCGGCGAGTTCCGCACGACGGTGACCTCCGCGATCGGCACCGTCACCGAAAATGTTTCGCGCATGCAGGAAACCGCGCGCACGCTCTCCTCCATCGCCCACGAGGCCGATCAGCAGGCCCACACCGTCAGCGGCGCCTCGGAGGCAACCTCAACCAACATGCGCACCATGGCCGGCGCTTCCGATCAGCTCGACGTTTCGATCCGCGAGATCAACGGACAAGCCGTGCAAGCCCATGGCGTGGTTCAGCGCGCCACGGAACTCACGCGCTCGACCGATCAGCTGGTTGGACAATTGTCGGCGGGTGTCGACCGCATCGGAAACGTGGTCAAGCTTATCCGCGACATCGCGGAACAGACCAACTTGCTGGCGCTCAATGCCACCATCGAAGCCGCCCGCGCGGGCGAGTCCGGACGCGGATTTGCAGTAGTCGCGGCCGAGGTCAAGGCGCTGGCCAACCAGACCGCCGGCGCAACCGAAGACATCACCACGCAAGTCAGTTCAATTCAGAATTTGACCAACGACACCGTCGGCGCGATCCGCGCGATCGGAGAAGTGATGAGCGATATCGATTTGATTTCTGCGGCCATCGCCAGTGCCGTCGAACAGCAGACCAGTTCGACCGAAACGATTGCCAAGAATGTGCAGCAGGCGTCCGAAGGCGCCAATGACCTCGCCAATAACATGGGTGTTGTGACCAAAGCGGTCGACGCAACCAATCATGCCGCTTCCGCCATGCTCAAGGTCTCGGAGACATTCTTGGCGCAAGCCGGCACGATCGAAAAGGCAGTAGATGCCTTCCTAACGAAAGTCGCGGCGGCATAAGGCTGCCGCGGTTCGTGCGTTGACGTAATAGCAATTCACATGACGAGCAAAGCCATGTCATCGAAATATTTTTCATCGCATTCAAATAACATTTCCGCACCGGCCGCGACCCGCGTGCGACGGCCTTCCAGAAAGGCGATCGCATGCATAGCAGCCATTGGCCTGCTTCTCGGTGCGGCCATCGCGATCGCAACCAACGTTCCGGCAATCAGTCAATCGACGGACGAGGATGGCCAGATTGCAAAAAGCCTGGCGACGATGCTATACGCCGGACGATTGGTTATTTCCCGCAATCAAGATCGCATCAACGATCCAAATATCAGCGACAAAGGCCTCGATGCCAAGATGGTGCTGGCCGAGTCGGTCAAGATCTATCGGGACGTCACAAAGATCGATCCGCTCTCGATCGATCCCAAGACTCGCCCCGGCAAACTCATCCGCCTGCAAATGGATTCAATTGCCGAAGTCATGGACGTCCATCAGCAAACCCTCAATCGCCAGGGTGTCGGCTTCAAGGGATTCATCCCCGCGCTGTTCGGCCGACTTGTGAATGAAGCTTTTGGCCGCCGCGCAGCGGGCATCGCCGAGATGAAGGTCACTGCCCCACCTCTATTCATTCGCAACGTCCGGGCTCGCCCGGATCAATGGGAAACCGAGGTCATCAATGGCAAGCTGCTGTCGCCGGGCTGGCTGAAGAATCAACCCTTCGCAGCGGTGACTCAGACCAAAGGCAAGACCGCCTATCGCACGGCCGTGCCCGAATACTACAGCAGTAGCTGCCTGTCCTGCCACGGCTCGCCGAAAGGCGAAATCGACCTCACCGGCTTCCCGAAGGATGGCGCGAGCGAAGGCGATCTCGGCGGCGTCATCAGCATCACCCTGTATCACTGAGGGCGGATCGCGGACCGCGCCCGAACAAGCGCGGCAGCAACACGACCACGCCGGCAAGCCCTCCCAGCACCGCCCAATACGAGTAGCGGAAGTCGGACGCGACACCGAGCGGCAAATACGTCGCGATATAGATGACGCCCGAGCCGCAGACCCCGAGAACGAACGCGCCGTCGGAACTATCGCGCCACCGCCACGCCAGAGCGCAAAGCCCTAGGCACAGCACAAGCCAAGTCCCCTGCCAAAATAAGAATGTCGGATGCAATACATCATGTATGGCTTTGAGCTTCATCAAGGCCGCATTGTCGGTGAACGCGACCTTGGTTGGATCGTTGAGGTCGTAGGTCCACATGACCAAATTCGATTTGGCGAGAAACGTCTCCATGAATATCATGCGGTGTTTTAGATAGGCGATGGGATGGTTCAGCACCGCGTGCCGCCAAGCCTCGGCGAGCGCAGGCGTGCCGAAAATCTTGTCGTCTTCGAGACGGCGCATCACGAACTGACACGGCCCCGCATTCCAATAATAGTTCCATTCCTTCGGCTGATAGCATTGCTCGGTGAGCGTCGCCGTCTGCTCCGGCGTCCAGGAAACTGGAAACTGGTTCTGCTTGGCAAAATGTGTGATGCCGCCGAGATCGAATACGATGATCGAGTGCAGCGGATGAACCTGCTTGGCACCGATGATGCCGTAATAGACCGTCGGCACCAGCGCGTAGAACATTGCAAGTGCGGGCAGATAAATGATCAGCGCACGCTTGAGCGCAAAGCGCGACGGCCAAAGGATGAAGGCCGCGAGAATTGGCGCAGCGGTCAATGCATTCGGTCGCAGCAGGACGCCGAATGCGACCAACCCGAGGGCAAGCGCTTGAATCCAGTATCGCCCGCCCGCGTTGCGATCCCTGGCGAATACAAGCGCCGCGGCCAATAGCCAAACCACCGCGAACAGCACGTCACGCCAGATGATGCCGACCAGCACGAAGGCCGGCGGCGAGAGCGCGAGCGGCGGCAACGCAAGCGCAAACCATGAACGGCGCGCCACCGTCAACGCAATCAGCGCGAAAGCAAGCCAATAGAGAATCGCATCCAGCAGGAACATGCTGCCCGAGCCAGGCGCAATCGGATCGATCAGCCCCCACAGCAGAGCCATTAACGGCGACTGCCAATCGACAAGCTGCTTTGCGCCGATGTCGTTATAAACATAACGCGCGTCGAACGTCATGACGCCGGGATAGAACACGTAGAGCGTTAGCCCGAACCCCAGCGCACACAGCAGAAGCGTCGCAATCGCGCGCACACGCTGCGCAGCGTCCTCAGGCCCGGACGGCATAGACGTCCCCGGAATTGGCCGAATGCGGCAACTCAGAAAGCCAGCGCGCGATGTCATCCCGCCCGCGCCAATCGCCATGCACCATCGTTTGACTTTCGCCCAGCACAGCGTTGAACCGATCGAATCCGAGCGCGCCGCAGCGCGTAATGCATGCCAGCGCCACATCGCGCTGGATGGTGGTGAACTCAAATGAAAGCGCGGCCACTGACTGCGTGAGACCGGCGAGCGCTTCCGCTTCGAATCCCTCGACGTCGATTTTGATGAAGACCGGTACGCCATGTTCCGCGATCAGCGCATCGATCGTCGTCACCGGCACGGCGACCGACTTGGTCCAAGCCTGGCCTTCCCAGCCGTGCGCGCCCTTCGCCGCCTGCATGAAATCCGTCGAGGCGGTCGAAATCGTGGGATTGTCGATATTGATCATCAGACTGGTCGTGCCAACCGCCCGTCCGATCGCGGCGCGCTTGATGACCACCGAACGGTCGAAGCCATAAAGCAGGCCGAGCACGCACCCGAGTGCGGGCTGCGGCTCGAGCGCGACAACGCGCGCGCCCAGCCGCCGGAACGACGCGACACGATCGCCCACGTGCGCGCCAATGTCAAAGACCAGATCGCCCGGCTGCACGAAATGGCGATAGAGCTGGTCCATCGCGGTCTTGCGCCCGCGGTCGCCGTAATAGATCCGCAGCGATCTGATGACCCCGCGCGCCGTCCTGAATGTTTCGAGCATGGCTGCGATCAAGCCGCGCGCGGCTTCGAGGCGGCCACGATAATCGCCGGCAGCTCGATCATCTCAAGAATAGCTGGCGGCTCCGTTTCCTCAGGCAACCGGCCGATTCCGATCCGCGTAAAAGCAATGCCGAGCGCCGGCAACGACGTGATAACAGCCAGCGGAATCGAAAGTGCTAGTCCGCCGGCGATGAACAACGCATAGGGGATCGCGGCGGGTTGCGTCGCGGCCAGCAAACCAAGCGCGACGACGCCGAGTACGGTCTGCTGCCAGAAATTCTGCACAGCGACAAAAATTGGCACGGAATGGTCGTCGCGCAGCTGTCCGATCCAGCCGATGGTACGGCCGAACAGGAGCCCGATGAGAAACTTCGTATGGCCAAACCACATGATCGGAACCAACAGCACGCTGAACACGCCTTCAGCCACGATGCTGACAAAAAACTTGCTCAAGCTGCCGAACGCGCGCCGTAAATCCGGCCGCAGCAGAATGTCGATGGCGGTTGCGATCTTGGGCGAGAACCACATCACCAGCACCAGCACAAACACCGCAATCCCCATATCCGCCTGGATCACATCGGCGGGCAATTCTGCGAAAGCGGCCATCAGCGTGCCGAGCACCAGCAATCCAATCCAGGCGGGCGAGCCGACAAACATGAGAATTGCGAAAGCCAGCTGATAGCGGCTCACGGGCTTTAATCCCGGCCAGGTGAGAAAGTGCCAATATTGCATGTTACCCTGGCACCAGCGCAGATCGCGGCGGACAAACTCAATCAGCGTCGGCGGATTTTCCTCCCAGCCGAGATCTTCCTCTGGCAGCGCGCGAACCTCATAGCCGCCGCGCCGCATCAACGTCGCCTCGATTTGATCGTGGCTGAGCACGTGACCGCCGAACGGGCTGTCGTCCGGAAGCACCGGCAATTTGCAGTGCGCGATGAAGGGGGCAAGTCGCAGCGCAGCGTTGTGCCCCCAATAAGGACCGCAATCGCCTTGCCACCAGGCGCCGCCGATCGTGTAGGAGCGCATGCTCAGCCGCATGCCGAACTGAAACAGCCGCGCGAACGCGCTGGTGGATGGCAGTCCGATCACGAGACTTTGCAAAATGCCAAGCCTGGGGTCCGCCTGCATGATGCGCACGAGACGCAGCACTGCAGCGCCAGGCATGAGGCTGTCGGTATCGAGCGTCACGGCAAGCTCGTGCTGATCGCCCCACCGCTCGCAGAAGTCGCGCACATTGCCGGCCTTGAAGCCGGTATTGACCTCGCGCCGCCGATAGGTGAGCGCAATCCGGCCGCGCCAGCGCGCGGTAAGAATTCCAAATTGCGTCGTCTCGCTCACCGCAACATCGTCCAGGCTAGTATCGCTCAACACATACACGTGAAAGCGATCGGCAAAGCCCGAAGTAACCAGATCCGCCATCATCGGCTCGATATTGCGGATCACCCGCTCCGGCGCTTCATTGCGAATGCACATCAAGATGGCCGTTGCAGCAGTCACAGGTTCGTCGCCGCGAATACGCGCTACAGCGGGCGTCACAGCCGCAACCGGATCGCGCGCAAACCGCATGAGCAGAAACCCGATCATCGCGTTCCAAAACCCGATGACGGTCCACGGCAACGTGAGCGCGAACATGACCAAAACAAGCGCGTCGAGAATACCGAAGCCGCCGGCCGAGAGCGCGATGGCCATCATCCACAGCATGCCCGCCATGGTCGCTGCCACCAGCACGGCGAACAACGCACGGCGCGCCGCAAGCGGCGGGCTCACGGTTGTGTAATGTGCAAGATCGCGGGTTGAACGTTCCAGCAAGGTGGCTTCCGATCTCCCGTCAGCCTATGCAGAATAATAAGGGAGCGGCTATTGAAGTCCAAGGCCGTTGAAGTTCAATCCTCTTGAAGTCACGGGATACCGCGGTGGCGACTGATCGAAACGACATTGCGCAGGCGCTCTGGTACGTCGGCGCCGGCCGCATCGAATTGCGCGAAGAGGCGCTTTTGCCGCTTGCCAGCGGCTCAGTTTGCGTACGCGCGCTGCATGGCGCGCTCAGCCGCGGCACTGAAGGCTTGATATTTGCCGGTCGTGTCCCCGAAAGCGAATTCGACCGCATGCGCGCTCCGTTCATGGCTGGCGCCTTCCCGTTCCCGGTCAAATACGGCTATTCCGTGGTTGGACGGGTCGAGGCCGGACCGGCAGAGCTGCATGACCGTCTGGTCTTTGCGCTCCACCCGCATCAAACCCGTTTCAACATTCCGGGCAGCGCAGCAGTCCCCCTGCCCGAAGGCTTGTCTCCAGTGCGCGCGGTGCTCGCCGCCAATATGGAGACCGCGCTCAACGCCGTGTGGGACGCCGGCCCCGAACGCGGCGATCGCATCGCCGTCGTCGGCGCGGGCGTGGTCGGCGCATTGGTCGGCTACCTGTGCAGGCGGACGGTCCCCGATGTCCATGTCACGCTCGTCGATATCAATCCCGCCCGCGCGGAAATCGCGCGCGCATTGAGCGTGAATTTCGCCACGCCCGATGCCGCACCGACCGAATGCGATCTCGTCGTGCACGCAAGCGCCACCGCCGGCGGCCTCGCCACCGCGCTCAATCTGGCGCGCGACGAGGCAATCGTGCTGGAGCTGAGCTGGTACGGCGCTGGCAACGTCGCAGTGCCGCTCGGCGGCGCATTTCATAGCCGCCGCCTGCGGCTGATCTCCAGCCAGGTCGGCAAGGTCGCGCCCTCGCACCGCGCGAGCTGGACGCACCGTGCGCGCCTGGAAGCGGCCCTAGCCTACACAGCCGATCCGCAACTCGATGCGCTGTTAGCACCAGCGGTGGCGTTTGCCGATCTACCGGCGCGTCTACCGCAAATTCTTGCGCCCTCGAGCGGCATTTTGTGCCAACGTATCGATTATCCTTGAAGCGGGAGGTCAGTCTTGTTTGCCGTCGAAGTTCGCGACCACGTCATGATCGCTCATTCCTTTCGCGGCGCACTGTTCGGGCCGGCACAGGCGCTGCACGGCGCGACCTTCGTGATCGACGCAGCCTTCATGTCGGAGAAGCTTGACCCGAATGGTGTGGTCATCGACATCGGACGCGCGCTCGAGGCGCTCAAAGACGTGCTCGCACCCCTCAACTACCGCAATCTCGACGATATCCCTGAGTTCAAAGGCGCCAACACAACGACCGAATTCCTCACGCGTCACATCTATGATCGCCTGGCGGAGGCCGCGCGCGTCGGCAAGCTCGGCCGCACCGGCCGCGAGCTTGCGGCGATCCGCATCACGATTTCGGAATCGCACGTAGCGCGGGCGTGGTACGAGGCGCCGTTGTGGTGAAACGGCTGGCGTTCGCGGTGCCCGGCGATCTTGCGACGCCGACCGGCGGCTATGCTTACGACCGGCGCATCATCGAGGAGCTAAAAATCCTCGGCTGGACCATCGATGTGATCGATCTCGGCGACGGATATCCGCGTCCCAACGCAGCGAAACGTGCCGTGGCGCAGGAGTTGCTGGCAAAAATCCCGCAAGGACGTCCGATCGTGATCGACGGACTTGCCTTCGGCGTGTTGCAGGAGGCCGCAGCATTGCTCCATGAACGCAATCCGCTGATCGCGCTGGTGCATCATCCGCTCGCGCTGGAATCGGGACTAACCCTCGCCGACGCGAAACAATTTCGCAGCAGCGAATGCACGGCGCTCGAATTCGCGCGCCGTGTGATCGTCACCAGCGCATCAACCGCAAGTCTTTTGACCATGGATTACGGCGTTCCAACAGAGCACATCACGGTCGCGCGCCCGGGCAGCGATCCGGTTGCACCCGCCATCGGAAGCCGCGACGGAATCGTGCGGCTGCTCGCAGTTGGCTCCGTTGTGCCGCGTAAAGGCTACGATGTGCTGATCGCGGCGCTCGCGACACTTGCCGATCTGCCCTGGCGACTCACCATCGCCGGTGACACCGGACGCGACCACGCCACCGCAGCGCAAATCGCAAGCGACATCGCACGCTTTAAGCTGCAGGACCGAATTACGCTGCTTGGCGCCGTGGCGCCCGCTCGCCTCGCCGAACTTTATCGCACAGCCGACGTGTTTGTGCTGGCATCGCGATTCGAAGGCTACGGCATGGCCTATGCCGAGGCGATTGCCTACGGGCTGCCGACCATCGGAACCACGGCAGGCGCGATCCCGGATACGTTGCCGGGCGACGCCGCCATTCTGGTTGAGCCCGACGATGTCGCGGCGCTCGCAACTGCGCTGCGCCGGCTAATTGGCAACGAGAATGAGCGACAGAAAATCTCCACTGCCGCGCGCGCGGCCGCAGCGCTTCTCCCGGCCTGGCGCGACTCCGCTGCCCTTTTCGCCGGCGCAACCGAAGCGGCAACAAAATGACTGGCTTTTCCGCCGACTGGCTTTCCCTGCGCGAACCCTACGATGTGCGCGCGCGCAGCACCAAGGTGCTCGCCGCAGTTAGCACGGCCCTCGCCACTTTGCCCACGCTCAGCATTGTCGATCTCGCCTGCGGCACCGGCTCAACGCTGCGCGCGCTTGCGCCGCAGCTACCCACGCGGCAAAGCTGGAAGCTCGTCGACAACGACTTAGGCCTGCTGTTGCGGGCTGCCCAAGCGTCACATCCCCGCGCCCAGGTGACCACCACACCTGTCGATCTTGTTCGCGATCTCGAAGCGGTACTCGATGGCCCGCTCGATCTGGTCACGACTTCCGCGTTGCTCGATCTCGTTTCGGAATCCTGGCTCGAGCGGCTCGCGACCGAAGTCGCGGCGCGCAGGCTGCCGTTCTATGCGGCGCTGTCCTACGACGGCCGCATCACGTTCGAGCCTTCCGATTCATTCGATGGCGCGATTATCGTCGCCGTCAACGAGCACCAACATCGCGACAAAGGATTTGGACCCGCGCTCGGCCCGGATGCCGCAGATCGAGCCATCGCGCAGTTTGAAACCGTGGGCTATTCCGTCGTACATGGCGCGGCCGACTGGCTGATGGAACCGCAGGATCGCGACATGCAGGCAGCTTTGCTCGACGGCTGGGCGAATGCGGCACGGGAGACCGGACAACAATCGCTTGCCGAGATCGCAACCTGGCTCACGCGCCGCAGCGATGCGCTGTCGCACGGACAATCGTCAATCCGCGTCGGTCACATCGACGTCTTCGCCGCTCCGATGGCCCGGCGCTGAGCGCTCAGATCGCAATCGAACAACACCTCGTCGTCCAGCTGATGGATTTTCATCGGTGCACGCAACGCTTCGTGCACGCGCTCGATCGGCGGAAGATTGAAACTCGGCCGCCCGGTGCCGATGATGATGGGCGCCACCACCACATGCAGCCGATCAAGACAGCCGGCGGCAAGAAAGCGCGAGACCGTCTCGGCCCCACCTTCGATCAAGATGCGGCGCAGTCCTCGCTCGGCAAGCGCGGAGAGAATAGCCTCCGGCGCGATGCGCCGCTGCAATGACGGCAGCCGCACGATTTCGATCTCGGCTGGAAGCTGCGGCTTTGCATCGTGCGCCGTCATCACCAGACGGCGGACGCCATCGCGCGCGAACATCTTCGCACCGGCCGGCAGGCGCGCGCCCGGGTCGATCACCACGCGGGCCGGGTTGGGACCGGCCACCCGCCGGACGGTGAGCTGCGGATCGTCGGCCAGCGCGGTGCCGACACCGACCACGACGGCATCGACGATTGCCCGCAATCTATGCAGATGGGCGAGCCCCGCCGGACCGTTGATATAGTGGGAATGGCCGCTGTTCGTCGCCACGCGCCCGTCCAGCGATTGCCCGATCTGGCCCACTACCACCAGACCGTCCGCGGGGCTTCCGCGCAATGGTCCAAAAAGCGCGTCCCATGGCGGCGGCAATGGAACCTTCTTGGTTCGGACCAATTCCGGGACGCCGAGCCAGGAATCAACAGCCTGAGCCTCGCCATTCCTATCCGTTCCGGAGGCAATTCCGTCGTGTATTCCTCGGTTTGGCGCAGACGGCATCGTTTCAACGGCACGTGATTTGCTTGGACACAATTTTATCCGAATATAACAGCATGACACAGAAAGTAAGTTTTAGTTCGCGACCGGGGAACGTGAGCGGGGGTCGTGGGGTTCTATAGCTGGCTACTGGGGTTCAATTAGCTTGCGACTGGGGTTCTACGGCTTGCTATATATCGGTACTTCGAAAGGTAGCTAATTCACATGGGCGACGGTGTATTTGATGCCTCCCTGTTCGGGACACGCGAACAGGTCGGCGTAGTGCGAGGACTTGCCGAGATTCGAGCTCGGCGTCCGATTCTGGTAGCGGCGAACAGTGAAACACTGCTGGCGCTACCGATCGATGGCATCGATTCAGGCCGGCTCACTGCTTTCAAGAATCTGTGTTCACCCCACCGACCCAAATTGATTTTGTCCGCACGGCGCGCACGCACGCTTGGCTTTGAAACGGCGGTGCCGATGGCGCTCACGCTCACAGCCGGGACCAGCGTAGAACGGCTGCTTTCGCTTGTTGTCGATCCCGAGGTCGACCACGCGCCCGATGCGGAACCTGCCGGCGTAGCCGCGGTCGCCGCGGTTCAACTTGCGAAACTCGCGCAAGGCTTGCCGGCGATGCTGGCGGCTCCGACCAATCGCGCAAGTGTCGCGACCTTCGATCCACCGCTCGTGACGATCGAAGCCTCGGCGGTTCAACACTACCGCAGAGATACCATCCGCTCGCTCAAGATGGTGGGTGAGGCGCGCATACCGCTCAACACAGGAACGCAAACGCGTTTCGTGGCGTTCTGCGACGCGCTCGGAGAAAATTCCGTTGCGATCATCGTCGGCGACCCGGACCTAACGAGACCGGTGCGCGTGCGGCTGCATTCGGCCTGCTTGACCGGCGATGTGTTCGGCTCGCGCCGGTGCGATTGCGGCGATCAATTGAAACTGTCGCTCGCGCGCCTGGGCGAAACCGGCGGCGGCATCATCCTTTATCTCGCTCAGGAAGGCCGCGGGCTCGGACTCGGCAACAAGCTGCGCACCTATCAATTGCAAGAGGCCGGCCTGGACACCGTCGATGCCAACACCACGCTTGGTTTCGACGACGACGAGCGCGACTACGGCGTTGCCGCCCGCATGCTGGAAATGCTCGGCATCCGTCGCATCGTGCTGCTCACCAACAATCCGGCCAAGCTCGACGGACTGGCCAAATCGGGCATCGAGATCATCGGACGCTTGGCGGTCGAGGCCCCGATCAATTCCGACAATGCCCGCTACCTGACCGCAAAAGCTACCCGCGCTGGACATCAGCTTGGCCATCTGATTGGCTCTCTCGCCGAGGCCTCGAATGCTGCGGGACGCGCGGTTGAACACGCGCCCTGAAGATTGGCATCGGAGGCGGAGGCCGGGGCTATCGAGGGCGCGGGCATGCGCATGATCAGCGGCTGAGAAGTTGGTCATGGAGCATCATCCCAAGCGTTTGCTCGGCGAACTCACGTCACCCGAAATCACGCGACATCTGAGCAAGACCTCGATCCTTTGCCTACCGCTGGGCTCGATCGAGCAGCATGGACCGCATCTGCCGCTTGATACCGATGCCGTACTGGCCGAGGCGATCACGCAAGCCGTCATCGCAGGCTGCGGCGACAAATATGACCTCTGGCAGCTTCCGGCGCTGCCGATCGGACTTTCGCGCGAGCACGCCTGGGCGCCGGGCACGCTGTCGCTGACCGTCGAGACCATGACCGCTCTGCTGCGCAACATCGCAAGCGAAATCGCCCGTGCGCTGCCCTCGCGCAATCTGGTCGTGCTCAACGGTCACGGCGGCAACCGCGGTATCCTCGATGCACTGGCGCGCGAGCTTTCGGCCGACTTCGATTTGAATTTCTGCGCGCTCCATCTCGGCGCCATGATGAGCGCGCCGTCCGGCGCGGCGTTTACGGAAATCCACGGCGGCAAGGACGAGACTTCGGTAATGCTGGCGCTGGCACCACACCTTGTACGCCGCGATTTGATCGCGCAGCTCAAAGCCCCGAAGGACGCGGCGATGGTCCAAGCTTTAATCCTCGATCCGGCTGTAAGCTGGCCCTGGACCAGCGATGATCCGCGCATCGCGCACCTGGGCGTGATCGGCGATGCGCAAACCTCCTCGGCGGAACACGGCCAGGCGATCGTTGCACGCGTCGTCGAGGCCGCCGCGATCGCATTCGAGCGGCTGCTTGAAAATCAGCGCAGGTTACAACGCTGACGACATTTAAGACTGATATCGCTCGTCGAAGGCATAGCCGCCGCCACGCACCGTGCGGATGGGGTCGGTTTCCTTACCGCGGTTGAGCGCCTTGCGCAGGCGCCCCACATGCACATCGACCGTGCGCTCGTCGATGTAGACATCCCGCCCCCACACGCTGTTGAGCACTTGCTCGCGCGCATATACGCGGCCCACGTTTTCCATCAGGAATTCCAGCAAGCGAAATTCCGTGGGCCCGAGCAATATCTCGCGCCCTGCCCGCAACGCGCGCTTCTTGTCGCGATCGAGCTGAATGTCGCCGACCGACAATACGCTTGCGAGGCTTTGCGGCTTGGCGCGGCGCAACAGCGCCTGCACGCGAGCCAGCAGTTCAGGGACGGAAAACGGTTTGACGATGTAGTCATCGGCGCCGGTCGCAAGGCCGCGGATGCGTTCGGGCTCCTCCCCGCGCGCGGTCAGCATGATGATCGGCAGCTGTTTCGTTTCCGGCCGCAATCGCAAGCGCCGCACCAACTCGATTCCGGACAGACCGGGAAGCATCCAATCGATGACCGCAAGATCTGGAGGATTTTCCCTGATCCGAATATCGGCCTCGTCCCCATGCGCAGAAGTCTCGACGGCGAAGCCCTCTTTCTCAAGGTTGTAGCGCAGCATGATCGCCAGAGACTCTTCGTCCTCCACGATCAGAATGCGGGCCGTCATGGACTTTTCCGTTTCGTTTCGATCGGCGCGCTGATCAACGATGTGAGATCGCCCTTCGGCCGGTCATCAGGCAACATCTTGCCTTCGACCATGTGGTAGACGTTTTCGGCGATGTTGGTGGCGTGGTCGCCCATGCGCTCGATATTCTTGATGCAAAACATCAAATGAATGCAAATCCCGATATTGCGCGGGTCCTCGATCATGTACGTCAGCAATTCGCGCAGCAGCGAATTGTTGACCGCATCGATCTCTTCGTCGCCGCGCCAGACCGCAACCGCCTTTTCGACGTCGCGTCGAATATAGCTGTCGAGCACGTTCTTGAGCGCGACGAGGGCGAGATCAGCCATGTGCTCGACGCCACGCATCACCTGACGGAGCTGAATATCGTTGTCCAGAACGCTGACGCGTTTTGCGATGTTTTTCGCAAGATCGCCGATGCGTTCAAGGTCGTTGGAAATTCGCAATGCCGCGACGATCTCGCGCAGGTCGGCCGCCATCGGTTGCCGGCGCGCGATCGTTAAGATCACCTTCTCTTCGATCTCGTGCTGAATGCCGTTGATCTTGGCGTCGTCAGCGATGATCCGCCGCGCCATCGCAACGTCGAGCCGGTCCAACGACCTGATGGCATCGATCACCTGCTTCTCCGCCAAACCACCCATCTCGGAGATCATGCGCGCCAGCGCTTGCAGATCCGCATCGAACGCTCTGATCGTGTGCTCTGTCATCGCGGCTGATCCTTATCAATCGTGGCAGTCTTCGCTTGCGTCAAAATCACCCGAAACGTCCGGTGATGTAGTCTTGCGTGCGGCGGTTTTCCGGATTAGTGAAAATGAAAGTCGTCGTATTAAATTCGATCATTTCACCAAGATACATGAACGCCGTGAAATCGGATACGCGCGCCGCCTGTTGCATGTTGTGCGTGACGATCACAATCGTATAGTCGTTTTTCAATTCGTCGATCAGCTCTTCGATCTTTGCGGTGGCGATCGGATCGAGCGCCGAGCACGGCTCGTCCAGCAGGATAACCTCGGGTTTGACCGCAATTGTACGGGCGATACACAGCCGCTGCTGCTGTCCGCCTGAAAGACTGAGCCCGTTGGCGTTTAGCTTGTCCTTGACCTCTTCCCATATCGCGGCGCGCCGCAGCGCCTGCTCGACCTGTCCATCGAGCTCCGACTTGCTCAGGCGCTCGTACAAGCGGACGCCGAACGCGATGTTCTCATAGATCGTCATCGGAAACGGCGTCGGCTTCTGAAACACCATGCCGACGCGCGCCCGCAACAGATTGAGATCCTGGTCAGCCGCCAGGATGTTCTTGCCGTCGAGCAATACCTCGCCTTCGGCGCGCTGATTTGGATACAAGTCATAGATGCGATTGAGCACGCGCAGGAACGTGGACTTTCCGCATCCGGACGGCCCGATGAAAGCCATGACTTTCTTTGCGTAAAGCGAAACGTTGATATCCTTGAGCGCGCAGTGATCGCCGTAATAAAAATTGAGTTTCCGGATCGTGATCTTTTCGGCCCCGCCGCCGATCGGCAGAGGATTGCCAACGACGGGGACCGGCGCCATCATGCGGGTTATTGCAAATGTCATGACGTCTTCCTTGAAGCCGCGAGCATACGGGCAATGATGCTGAGCGCGAGCACCGCGAGCGTGATGATCAGTGCGCCGGTCCAGGCCAGTTTTTGCCAGTCCTTGTAGGGGCTGAGCGCAAATTGGAAAATCACCGCCGGCAGGCTTGCCATCGGCGCATTCAGATCGGCGCTGAAGAATTGGTTGTTAAGTGCCGTGAACAGGATCGGCGCGGTTTCTCCGCTGATGCGCGCGATCGCAAGCAAAATGCCGGTGAGGATGCCGGCTTTCGCCGCCCGATACGACACCCGCCGGATCACGTAGAGCCGCGGCATGCCGAGCGCGGTGGCCGCTTCCCGCAGTTCCTTCGGCACCAGCAGCAGCATGTCCTCAGTGGTGCGTACCACCACCGGAATGACAATGACCGCGAGCGCCACCGCACCGGCGTACGCGGAGAAGTGTCCCATCGGCGCGACCATCACCTCATAGATAAACAGACCGACGATGATCGAGGGCGCACTCAGCAGAATGTCGTTGATAAAACGCACAACCTGGGTGAGCGGCGAGTATCGGCCATACTCCGCCATATAGGTGCCGGCGAAAATGCCGATCGGCGTACCGACAGCCACCGCAAGGCTGGTCATGATCAGACTGCCGACGATTGGATTGAGCAGGCCGCCGTCCGACCCGGGCGGCGGTGTCATCTCGGTGAAAACCTTGAGCGAAAGACCGGACATGCCCTCAACGACCAGCGTCCAGAGAATCAACACCAGCCATCCCAGCCCGGCAAGCGTCGCACCGACCGACAGCACCAGCATTGTCATGTTGCGAAAACGGCGCCGGGCGTAGAGCATCATCATGGCGCTCATCCCATCCGCCGGTCGATGCGCAGCAGCATGTAACGCGCCGCAGCGAGCACGATAAACGTCATGACAAACAGGATCAGGCCGAGCGCGATCAGCGACGACGTATAGATGTCGCCCACGGCTTCGGTGAACTCGTTGGCGATGGTGGCCGATATCGTCGTTCCGGGCGCCAGCAGCGATGGCGAAATCCTGTGTGCATTGCCGATGACGAAGGTCACCGCCATGGTCTCGCCCAGGGCGCGCCCGAGCCCGAGCATGAAGCCGCCGACCACGCCGACCCGCGCATAGGGCAGCACCACATTGCGCACGACTTCCCAGGTCGTGGCGCCCACGCCGTAAGCCGCTTCCTTGAGCACCGGCGGAATTGCTTCGAACACGTCGCGTGAGATCGACGTGACGAACGGCAGCACCATGATTGCCAAGATCAAACCCGCGGTCAGAATTCCGATGCCGTACGGCGGCCCCGCGAACAATTCGGAGAGCACCGGTACATTACCGAACACCTTGATCAGGAACGGCTGCAACGTCCCCTGTAGGAATGGTGCGAATACGAACAGGCCCCAGATGCCGTAGATGATGCTGGGAATGCCCGCGAGCAGCTCGATTGCGATTCCGATCGGCCGCCGTAGCCAAATTGGACAAAGTTCGGTCAGGAAAACCGCAATCAGCAACCCGAATGGCACGGCGATGACCATTGCGATGAGCGACGTCACGAGCGTGCCGTAGATCGGCGCAAGTGCGCCGAAATTCTCCGTGACCGGATTCCAGCGCTGCGAGACCAAAAAACCCGCGCCGAAGTTGCACAGCGCCGGGATCGCACCGATGAACAACGCAATGATGACACCGGCGAGGATCGCCAGCACGATGAGTGCAGCCGCGACGGTCGAGAAATGGAAAATGCGGTCGCGCAATCTCAGGCGGTCGAGGACCTGCCCGCGCAACAAAGCGATACTGCTATTTTGCAACGCCGCATCGCTCACGGGCCGCCTCCCAACGGATTGCCGTCACAACGTTCTTGGCCGCGCCTAGTTGGACACTGCGAATATTGCCTTACCGCTTTGGTCCTTGATCTCCGCAGCCCACGCCTTCTGGATCGCGTTGACCACATTATCCGGCATTGGAACGTAGTCGAGTTCCTCAGCCATCTTGTCGCCCTTGCTGTAAGCCCAGGCGAAGAATTTCAGCGTCTCGGAAACCGCCTCCGCATCCTGCGGCTGCTTGTGAATGAGGATGAAGGTGGCGCCCGCGATCGGCCATGATGCGGCGCCCACCTCGTCCGTCAGCACGATGGCAAAGCCGGGCGTTCCGACCCAATCGGCGCTGGCCGCTGCCGCTTGGAAGGCCGCCGCCGTCGGCGCGACTGCACTGCCGGCCTTGTTGATCATCTTGGCGAAGGCAAGCTTGTTTTGCTTGGCGTAGGCGTATTCGACATAACCGATCGCGCCCTTGGTATTGGCCACGTTGTTGGCCACACCCTCGTTGCCCTTGGCGCCGATGCCGACCGGCCACTCGACCGCCGTGTTGGCGCCGACTTTCGATTTCCAATCGGCGTTTGTCTTCGCGAGGTAGTCGGTAAAAATGAAGGTCGTGCCCGAACCGTCCGAGCGGTGCACTACGACGATCGCCTGCGCCGGAAATTTCGTCTCCGGATTGAGCTTCTTGATCGCCGAATCGTCCCAGCTCTTGATCTCGCCCAGGAAGATGCGCGCAAGCGTCGCGCTGTCGAGCACGAGGCCTCCGGCCGCAACACCGTCGATGTTGAACACCGGCACCACGCCTCCGAGCACGGTCGGGAACTGTATCAAGCCGGCTTTGGTAAGTTCCTCGCCCTTGAGCGGCATATCGGTGGCGCCGAAGGTCACCGTCTTGGCTTGAATCTGTTTGATGCCGCCGCCCGAACCTATGGATTGATAATTGAGTCCGACGCCGGTTTCTTTTTTGTAGGCATCAGCCCACTTGGCATAGACCGGATAAGGGAACGTCGCGCCTGCGCCGGAAATATTAGCGGCGGTCGCGATACCTAGCGTTGCGACGGCAAATATGCCGGCGGCAACGAGCGTTTTCATGTACCTCAAAATTCTCTCCTGGTATTCCCGCATTGTTGGGACTGCCACACCGCCGTTCTATGAACTTGAGATGACAGCGAGATGACAGTTCAAGGCACTGATAAATATAGATTTTATTGTGTAACCCGCCGCGGATGCGGCGACGGCACAAAATCGTCACTCCGGCCGAGGCGGCACAACGATAATCAGATAGCGCACCGCCGGCCC
Organism: Hyphomicrobiales bacterium; assembly: GCA_003169835.1. Classification (GTDB taxonomy): domain Bacteria; phylum Pseudomonadota; class Alphaproteobacteria; order Rhizobiales; family Xanthobacteraceae; genus PNAI01. Next base: position 73,760 of record PNAI01000026.1, read on the forward strand.
GGCAGTGCCAAAATATTCGCGCGCGACCTCGAATTCGAAGCGCCGGCCCGCGGAGCCAGCGCGCGCTTCGATCGTGCCGACGCATGCGCGATCGGCCTGCACGCAAACCAGCGCGATGCCGGCGTGCGCGAGCTTTCCCTGATCGATCCATGGCGCAACGAGAACATTGAGTTCCGCAAACGCCGACGGCCGCTCCGGAAGGTAGAACGCTGCGGCGTAGCTGAGAACGGCATCGCCGCCGACGAATTGCAGCGGCCGGCTGGTGACCTCATGCCATGCGCGCGCGATCCGCTCCGCAACCAGCCTGCCATGCGCGGCCCGCGGTGCAACGCCCTCGCGGTGTATCGCGCTTGCGATGAACGGCGATGCCGCAAATAGCACGCACGGCAGCGCGATCGCGACCGTAACGATCCGCACCGCTACAGCGCGCGTGACCACAATGAGCGGCGACGACAGCAGCACCACCGGCAGCAGCGTCCAGGCCGACATGGTCCACAGCGAGTTGATCTCAATGCCGGCGAGTGGCGCTACCAAAGTCGGCAACAGCAACGGCAGCCAGAACGCCACCGCGGCAAGCTTCCGCTCCGGCATCGACGGCTTAAATGTATCGGCAAGCGCGACACGATCCGGACGGACCCAGGCGAGCACGAGCAGCACCGGCAACGCCACATAGCCAATGGCGCCGCCGAGATAGCCCAACGCTCGCATCGAGAACGAGCCGAACGATCCCGTCCCATGAGCTGCCATCGCGTAGGAAAACGGGAGAAAGTCGTTGGCAAAAAGCCAGACGACATGGGGCAAAAGCGCAAACGCCCCCACCGCGATCGTGATCCAGGGCGCGGCCGAACGGAAATAAGCCCCACGTCGCGGATCGATCAGCGCCGCAAGCCCAAGGCCTGCAAGCAGGAAGATCGACCAATATTTCCCCTGCATGCACGCGGCGGCACCGAGGCCGGCGAGCGCCGCATCCAAGCGTCCGCGAGTCTCGAACGAACGGATAAACCACAGTGTCGTAACCGCCCACAGCGGAAGCAACACGGTGTTCGGATTAAATTTGAGCGCATGAAAATTATAAAAAGGAATAAGCGTGAGTAGCGCCATCGCGACCACGCGCTTCTCGCCATCGAGAAAGCGCTCAGACAGCCGCCACGCGATCCACAGCGCCACCGCAACGACCGTCATTGCGAGCAGGTAGTAGGCCCAGTCGACCGCCGGGAACAGCATGAACCAGCCCCGCACCAGCCACGCGGCGAGCGGTGGATGCTTGGAATAGCCGAAGGCGAGTTCGCGCGACCACGCCACGAGTTCCGCCATATCAAAATGGATGTCCTGGCTTGCCTTGGCGAACGCGCCGTAGAGCGTCCAGATCGCCACGTAGCCGACGAGCACGCCCAAGACCGCGCGCGCGCGCCGTGCGGGATCGCTGAGCGCTGCGACCAAATAGTCGACCGGACGTAACAGGCGTGAAAGACTCATCCCTCGGCGGCTCGCGATTCACACTTCTATGACATGGCGCGGACGAGACGGTCCATGCCCTATTGCGTAATACATCCAGCGGATCGAAAGTCCGCACCCGAGGGACTTTGGAGATGCCGCCATGGCACTGACTTTGCCCGCTCGCGCGACTGCCGCAGGCGCATTGAGCGCCATTGTTCTGCTCGCGGGACTAGCAGTCATCCACTCCGCATCCGCCGACCCGGTTGCCGATTTCTATCGCGGCAAGACCGTCAACGTGCTAATCGGCGTGGGCGTCGGCGGCGAATACGACATCCAGGCGCGACGCGTGGCGCGCCACATCGGCAAGCACATTCCCGGCAACCCGAATATCGTACCGCAGAATATGACCGGCGCCGGCGGCTTGCGGATGACCAACTATCTCTACGGCGTCGCCGCCCGCGACGGCACCTACATCGGATGATCGCCAACGCCTTTCCGGCGCTCCAGGCCGCAGGCATTCCCGGCGTGCAATTCGATGCGGCGAAGATGCAGTGGCTCGGCTCGATCGCGCCCGCGGTCGAGACCATGGCGGTGTGGCACACAACCGGCGTTAAGACGATCGAAGACGCACGCAAACGCGAAACCATCGTCGGTGCGTCCGCGCGCGGTGCCATCACGTTCACCTACCCGGCATTGATGAATGACCTGCTGGGCACCAAGTTCAAGATCGTGACCGGCTATCCGGGCGGCAACGAGATCAATCTCGCGATGGAACGCGGCGAGGTCGAGGCGCGCAACAACACCTGGTCGAGCTGGAAAGCCACCAAAGCCGCCTGGCTCAAGGACCGCAAGATCGTAATTATCGCACAAGCCGGACCCAAAGCATCCGACCTTGACGCACCTTCAGTCGAGATGTTGGCCCGCAATGCCGATGACCGTCAGCTCATCGAACTGGTGATGTCGGGCACGCAGCTCGGTCGCCCGCTCACGACCAACGCCGGCGTGCCACCGGAGCGCGTCGCGGCTTTGCGCTCAGCCTTCGCCGCGACGATGAAGGACGCCGAATTCCTGGCTGAAGCGGCTGCGCTCAATTTCGAGGTCAATCCTGTACTCGGTGAATCGATGCAGCGGATCGTCGAAAAAGTGCTGAGCACACCCGCACCGGTGGCTGCGCGCAAAGAGCCTTTTGGAGTAGCAAACGGTCGCGGCGGCGGGGCCTTACGCGCAGGACTTAAAAGGTCAGGCCGCTTGCCGCTGCGCAAGCGCGATGTTATCTGCCCCCCATGGCTGCAGTTCCGATCGAAAACATCCGCAATTTCTCGATTGTCGCGCATATCGACCATGGCAAATCGACGCTCGCCGACCGGCTGATTCAGCTCACCGGGGGGCTGGCCGAGCGCGAGATGGTCGAGCAGGTGCTCGATTCCATGGATATCGAGCGCGAGCGCGGCATCACGATCAAGGCGCAGACCGTACGGCTCAATTACAAGGCGCGCGACGGCAAGACCTACATTCTCAACCTGATCGACACGCCCGGCCACGTCGATTTCGCCTACGAGGTCAACCGTTCGCTCGCGGCCTGCGAGGGCTCGCTGCTCGTGGTTGATGCCAGCCAGGGCGTCGAGGCACAGACGCTCGCCAACGTCTATCACGCCCTCGACGCCGGACACGAAGTCGTGCCGGTCCTCAACAAGGTCGATCTCCCCGCAGCCGAGCCCGACAAGGTCAAGCAGCAGATCGAGGACGTCATTGGGCTCGACGCCTCGAACGCGATCCGCATTTCCGCCAAGACCGGACAGAATGTTCCGGAAGTACTCGAAGCCATCGTCACTCGCCTACCACCGCCCAAGGGCGATCGCGAGGCGGCGCTGAAGGCGCTGCTGGTCGACAGCTGGTACGATTCTTATCTCGGCGTGGTCGTGCTGGTGCGCGTCGTGGATGGCACGATGAAAAAAGGTCAGCTCATCCGCATGATGGGCACCAACGCGACTTACGAGGTCGATCGCGTCGGCGTGTTCACACCCAAGCTGCTTCCCGTCGACGAACTCGGGCCCGGGGAGATCGGCTTTCTGACCGCCTCCATCAAGGAAGTGGCGGACACGCGCGTCGGCGATACCATCACCGACGACCGCAAGCCGACCGAAAATGCCTTGCCCGGCTTCCGGCCGTCCATTCCGGTGGTGTTCTGCGGGCTGTTCCCGGTCGATGCCGCGCAGTTCGAGGACTTGCGCGCGGCCATGGGCCGGTTGCGGCTCAACGATGCGAGTTTTTCCTACGAGATGGAAACCAGCGCAGCTCTCGGCTTCGGATTCCGCTGCGGCTTTCTCGGCCTGCTGCATCTGGAGATCATCCAAGAGCGGCTCGAGCGCGAATTTAATCTCGATCTGATCGCGACCGCGCCGTCGGTGATCTACAAAATGACGTTGCGTGGCGGCAAGGACATCGAAATTCACAATCCGGTCGATATGCCGGACCCCATGCAGATTTTGGAAATCCGCGAGCCGTGGATCGAGGCGACGATTCTCACGCCCGACGATTATCTCGGCGCGGTGCTCAAACTGTGCCAGGACCGCCGTGGCGCGCAGGTCGATCTCACCTACGTGGGCTCCCGCGCGATGGCAAAATACAATCTGCCACTCAACGAAGTGGTATTCGATTTCTACGACCGCTTGAAATCGGTGTCGAAGGGCTACGCTTCGTTCGACTATCATCTCACCGACTACAAACCGGCCGACCTCGTGAAAATGTCGATCCTGGTCAATGACGAAGCCGTTGACGCGCTCTCCATGCTGGTCCACCGCACGCGCGCCGAGGGCCGCGGCCGCGCGATGGTGGAAAAGCTCAAGGAACTCATCCCCTCGCACATGTTCCAGATTCCGATCCAGGCGGCGATCGGCGGAAAAATCATCGCGCGCGAAACCGTGCGCGCCTTCCGCAAGGACGTCACCGCAAAATGCTACGGCGGCGACATATCGCGCAAACGCAAACTTCTGGACAAGCAGAAGAAGGGCAAGAAGCGCATGCGCCAATTCGGCAAGGTCGACATCCCGCAGGAAGCGTTCATTGCGGCGCTAAAAGTCGACGTCTGACACTTCGCGTCATCAATCATTGATGCATTTTAATCGCGGCGCGTCCGTTCCGGCGCTTTTGCGGCAGGTCCGATAGCGTTCCACATATTGCCGGAATGCCGCCTGCGCCTGCGCGGGCGACAGCGCCGCAAGCCGCTCAGCCATGCTCCGGCTCACTTGGAAGTGCTGATAGTCGATCGGATTCCTCCAATAGCCGCCCCAAACCAGAAAGCCTTGATTGGCGAACACGTCGATCACCGATTCCGCCATCCCCGGACGAATATTGGAGCGGTTGGCGTACGCCGCCCCGGGGTGCGGCATATATCTCAAACCTGAACCTGACGGTGTCGCGTAAGGATTTTGAACCGGGTTCAAATCGATCGCCAATCCATAGGCGTGCATCGATAGCGAGTTCCCGCCAGTAGACTTGCGGGCATTGAAGGACGAAGTGTTGTTGTCTGCCGTCGAGGCGCTGTCATTGCCGTTGTAGTGGTTCATCAGTCGAACCTTGGCGATCGGAAAGCGAATGTCGAGCAACTTGGCGAAGATTTGCAGGACGTGCTCCGCCGCAGCATCCATCACCACGATCTCACCATCGCTATGTAGCCGGTCGTCGAAGCCAACATAGGGGAAGGAAATGAGCTTCAGCCGCGCGCAGCTCAGTGGAGATTCCGGCCGCATGACGTTATGCGATTTCATGTCGTCGCACAGAGCGGGACTGATTGGTAGGATCTTGCCCTCTTGCACCTCGGCGTGCACCGCGAGCGTGAACCTCAGCAGGAGCAGCAGGACGACCACCAAAACAGTCCCCGGCCTGCGATCGAGCTGGAAGAGAGTTTCCATCATAAAAATTTCCTGCGATTGAGCACTGAACCGCGGCTTGGCCCATCACCCGCCGATCACCGCCACACCCTGGATTTCGATCAGCATGCCCGGCCGCGCGAAGTTCGAAACCGTAATGAGGGCGCTCGCGGGAAAATTCCCGTCGGGGAAGAAGCCCCCGCGCATTTCGACAAAGCGGTCGCCTTGGCGCGGATCGAGGATGAACACGGTCATGGTAACCATGCTGGCGAGGCCGCCGCCGGCCTTTTTCAGTGTCTTGTCGAGCAAGGTAAAGATAGTGCGAACCTGCGCCTCGAAATTTCCGGAAATGTCATTGCCAGCATCATCGCGCGTGGCCGTTTGGCCCGCGAGCCACACGATTTTACCGCCTTGCGTGATGACACCCGGCGAATAGGCACGCGACTTCTGAGCGTCGCCTTTCTCCATATAGACCGCCATAATTCTTACCTCCCTTGTTGCATTGCGCCCTAATGACGCGAAAACGTTACCCATACGACCAAATGCCAAGCTTCCCCGCGCAAGCCTAGCAGGTTAAAATAGAATCATGCTGAGCCGGTTGCACATTTCGCCTCTCATACTGCTGCTCGCCACGACCAGCCTCGCGCGCGCACAAGATCTTGGCACGCTCACCCCGCGCCAGTTGCCGCAGCTGACCAAGCCGGACGACCCGTCGATTCCCGCCAAGCAATTGTTCGGCCGTAAGCCCGAGCCCGCGCCGATGGCCGCGCGCGCGATCGGCAAATACTCGCGCGGCTGTCTTGCCGGTGGAATGGCGCTGCCGGTCAACGGTCCGACCTGGCAGGTGATGCGCCTGTCGCGCAACCGCAATTGGGCACATCCCGAGATGATCAAAGTGCTCGAGCGCATCGCCGCAAGAGTGCCGAAGATCGGCTGGCCTGGGCTATTGGTCGGCGACATGACGCAGCCGCGCGGCGGGCCGATGCTGACCGGACATGCCAGCCACCAAATCGGACTCGACGCCGATGTCTGGCTCACGCCGATGCCGGACCATGAACTCACGCGCATGGAGCGCGAGGAGAAGATGGCGACCAACGTCGTCAACGACACTTGGGACGAGGTAAGGCCGGAGATTTGGTCGCCTACATATATCGCGTTGCTCAAGACGGTTGCCGACGACCCGCAAGTCGAGCGCGTGCTGGTCAATTACGCGATCAAGAAGGCGCTGTGCCGCGACGTAAAGAGTGACCGCAGCTGGCTTGGGAAAATGCGCATCGTCTTCGGCCACAACTATCACTTCCACATCCGCATCAAATGCCCAGCCGATAGTCCGGAATGCCACCCTGACACCCCGCCTCCGAGCAACGAAGATTGTGCGGAAAATGTAGGATTTTGGACTGCCCACGACCGCTTCAGACCGAAGCCGCACCCGCCCGGTCCTGAAGGCCGTCAACTCACGCTTTCGGATTTGCCGCCAGCCTGCCACGAAGTCGTCATCGCGCCACGAGCAGGCGCCGCCAAACTGGAATGACCTGACTTAAGATCGTCCGGCGTCCGCGCGGATCATGGCCGCGCCTTTTTCCGCAATCATCATGGTAGGTGCCGCCGTATTGCCTGACGTGATCGATGGCATCACCGAGGCATCGACCACCCGGATTCTTTCCAGACCGATCACACGCAGGCGCTCGTCGACCACGGCCATCGGATCGCTGGCACGGCTCATTTTTGCTGTGCCGACGGGATGAAAGATGGTGGTGCCGATGTCGCCCGCCGCTTTCAACAGGCTTTGATCGTCGTCACGCACACTCTCGCCAGGCAAATATTCGTGCGGCTGGAACGGCGCGAGCGCCGGCTGCGCCACGATCCGTCGCGTGACGCGGATCGAATCTGCCGCCACGCGGCGATCTTCGTCCGTGGCGAGATAATTTGGCGAAATCACCGGGGCGTCCGCCGCATCGGCGCTGCGCAGCCGGATGAAACCACGGCTGGTCGGCTGCACATTCGTCACGCTTGCCGTGAACGCCGGAAACGTGTGCAGCGGCTCGCCGAAGCGATCGAGCGAGAGCGGTTGAACGTGGTACTGGATATTCGCACGCTCGCGATGCGGATCGGAGCGCGTGAAAATGCCGAGCTGCGAGGGCGCCATCGTCAGCGGGCCACGCCGGAACAGCGCATAGTTGAGCATCATGCGCGCGAAGCCAGTGCGCGTGTGATAGATCTCGTTCAAAGTCTTTGCGCCGGAAACCTTGAAGATCATCCGCAGTTGCAGATGGTCTTGCAGGTTTTCGCCGACTCCCGGTCTATCGAGCACCAGCGGAATTCCGAACTGGCGAAGCTGCGCCGCCGGCCCTACGCCTGAGAGCATCAGCAGTTGCACCGAACCGATGGAGCCTGCCGCCAGGATCACCTCGCCACGGCAGCGCGCCATGCGCGCAGCGCCATTCTGCCGCCAGCGCACGCCGACCGCGCGCTTGTCCTCGAATACCACGCCGTCGACCAAACATCCTGTTTCGAGCCGCAGGTTTGGCCGATGCAGCACCGGTTTGAGAAATCCGCGCGCCGCCGACCAGCGCCGGCCGCGCTTCTGCGTAACGTGATAGGCGCACGAGCCTTCGTTGTCGCCGGTGTTGAAATCATTGATTTGCTTGATGCCGGCCTGCGCCGCGGCCGCGCGGAACGCGTCGAGCAGATCCCAACGCACGCGCGGCGGCTCGATCCGCCATTCGCCGCCGACGGAATGATGTGCACTCACTCCCAGGAAATGATCCTCGTGCTGCTTGAAGAACGGCAACACATCATCCCAGCCCCAGCCGTTGAGCCCAAGCTGCCGCCAATGATCGTAATCCGCCGCCTGCCCTCGCATGTAGATCATGGCGTTGATGGACGACGAACCCCCGATCACCTTGCCACGCGGATAGTTGAGGCTGCGGCCGTTGAGACCCGGTTCGTTCGCGGTTTTGTACATCCAGTCAGCGCGCGGATTGCCGATCGCAAACAGATAACCGACCGGAATGTGGAACCAGATCCAGTTATCGCGACCGCCCGCTTCGAGCAGCAGCACGCGCGTCTGAGGATCGGCCGATAGCCGGTTCGCCAGCAAGCATCCGGCAGAACCCGCACCGACGATGATGTAGTCGTACTCGCCGTCGATCGGCGTCGGCTGCGTCATTGCTGCACTCCGGGCGCTACTTTACCCAGGCCCAACAGCCTTGCTAGTGTGTTTACGACGATCCACGGAACGCTGTGCGCGTACCGTGTTTCTCCCGGAACGGCGCTTCCAGGGCCATCGTCTGCAATAAAACCTGCCAATCCCGGCACGGGAGCCGCATCCGGCTGCCGTCGAGTAAGGAGCGCCGTTATGTGGAAATCTTCCCGTCTGCTCTTCGTCGCATTCTCACTGCTTGCGTTCTGCGCAGGGCATTTTCCGCCCGCGCGCGCGCAAGAAAAAACCATCACCATCTTCGCCGCCGCCTCGATGAAGAACGCGGTCGATGATATCAATGCCGCCTTCACCCAGCAAAGCGGCATCAAGGTGGTTTCGAGTTACGCCGCAAGCTCGGCACTGGCCAAACAGATCGAAGCCAGCGCGCCCGCGGACGTGTTCGCCTCGGCCGATCTCGAATGGATGGACTATGTCGCGCAGAAAAAACTCATCAAAGACGATACGCGCGTAAGCCTCCTGGGCAATCGCCTGGTGCTGATCGCGCCGAAGGATTCCAAGATCGGCCATGTCACGATCGGCCAGGGCTTCGACCTTGCCAAACTCGCCAGCGACGGAAAGATTGCCACCGGCGACGTGCGCGCGGTGCCGGTCGGTAAATACGCCAAAACAGCGCTGGAGAAGCTCGGCTCATGGGCTGCAGCTGAAAAGAAATTTGCTTTTGCCGAGAACGTGCGCGCGGCGCTCTTGCTCGTCGCACGCAGCGAAGCACCACTTGGTATCGTCTATAAGACCGACGCCAAGGTGGAACCCGGCGTGAAGATCGTCGGCACCTTCCCGCCGGACTCGCATCCGGCGATCATTTATCCTGTGGCGCTCACGACCAACGCCAAGCCGGAAGCCGTGCAGTATCTCAGCTTCATGCGTTCGCAGGCGGCCAAGACCGTGTTCGAAAAATACGGATTCACGTTCTTGATCCGGCCGACATCATGAGCATTCTTCTTTCTTCACTCCCCCTGGAGGGGGGAGGTCGGCGGGTGGGGGGGTGAATATTTTGCGCATGAATGGAGCTCACCCCACCCCGGCTCGCTACGCTCGCCGACCCTCCCCTAAAGGGGAGGGAGGAATCATCCCGCCTCGATCAGCCGCACCGCTTCTTCACGCTCGAACAAATGCAAGAGCAGGCGCAGTGCCTTGCCGCGCTCCGATGAAAGCGAAGCATCGCGGGTGATGATCAGCGCCGCGTCCTTGCGCGCGGCCTCAAGCAAATCGCGATGCAATTCCGGCCGCGCGATCTTGAAGCCGGGAAGTCCGCTCTGCCGCGTGCCGAGCACCTCGCCTTCACCGCGGAGCGCCAAATCCTCCTCGGCGATGCGGAAGCCGTCCTCGGTCTCGCGCAGCGTTGAGAGCCTGTGTTTTGCTGCCTGGCCGAGCGGGCCCTTGTAGAGCAGCAAGCAAGTGGACTGCACGGTGCCGCGCCCGACCCGGCCGCGCAATTGATGCAGCTGCGCGAGCCCAAAGCGCTCGGCCTGCTCGACCACCATGATGGTCGCTTCCGGCACGTCGACGCCGACTTCGATCACGGTGGTGGCGACAAGGATCTGCGTCTCGCCCTCCGCGAAGCGCTCCATCGCCTCGTCGCGGTCGCGGCCCTTCATGCGCCCGTGCACGAGCCCGACGCGTTTGCCGAAACGCTTGCGGAGGAATTCATAGCGTTCCTCGGCGGCGGCGAGGTCGACTACCTCGGATTCCTCGATCAAGGGACAGATCCAGTAGGCGCGCGCGCCGCTCTCGACCACGCGGCCCACCGCCTCCACCACTTCCTCGATGCGGCCGAGCGAAATGGTGCGCGTGTCGATCGGCTGGCGGCCGGCCGGCTTGGAGCGGAGCTCCGATACCTCCATGTCACCGAAATAGGTGAGCACGAGCGTGCGCGGGATCGGCGTCGCGGTCATCACCAGAAGATCGGCGGCTTCGCCTTTTTCGGCGAGCGCAAGGCGCTGATGCACGCCGAAGCGATGCTGTTCGTCGACGATCGCGAAGGCGAGATCGTGAAATTCGACATCTTCCTGAAACAGCGCATGGGTGCCGACGAGGAGATCGATCTTTCCCTCATGCAACTCTTCCAGCAATCGCTCGCGCTCGCGGCCTCGATCGCGGCCCGTCAGCAGCGCCAAGCGAATGCTTGCCGCGGCGGCGAGGGGGCTTAGACGTTCGTAATGCTGGCGCGCGAGGATTTCGGTCGGCGCCATCAATGCGGCTTGCCGGCCCGCCTCGATCACATGCGCTGCCGCCATCAGCGCCACCAGTGTCTTGCCCGCACCGACGTCGCCTTGCAGGAGCCGCAGCATGCGCTGCTCCGAGGAAAGATCGCGGACGATTTCTTCGATCGCGCCGCGCTGCGCGCCGGTGAGCGAGAAGGGAAGGGCCGCCTCGATCTTCTTGCGCAATTCGCCGGTGCCGATGTTGGCGCGGCCCGCCTCGCGGCGAATACGGCCGCGCACGAGCGCCAATGCAAGCTGGTGCGATAGTAATTCATCATAGGCGAGTCGCCCGCGCAGCGGCGACTCGGGCAGAACGTCGCCGGGGTTTTCCGGGGCGTGTATGCGGCGAAGCGCCGTCGAAAAGGACAGGAACTGCCGCTGCGAGAGAAATGCCGCGTCGAGCCATTCGGGGAGCTCCGGCAATTTCGCGAGCGCGCCCGTCACCGCGCGCCGCACGATGCCGGCGCCAATACCTTCGGTGAGCGAATAGACCGGCTCGACCAACGGCAGTTGCGCGAGGCCCCGCTCATCAACCACGCGGTCGGGATGCACCATCTGCAATCGGCCGTCATAGAGATCGACGCGGCCCGAGACATAGCGTGTCTCGTTAAGCGGCAGCATTTTCTCCACCCGCTCACGCGGCAGGTGGAAATAGACGATTTCCAGCGTGCCGGTATCGTCGCTCGCGACGATTCTATGCGGCGCGCGTCCGCGCCCCGGCTGATGCCGCTCGACTGTGACCTGCACGGTCGCGATTCCGCTGGGGACCACGTCCTTCAGCTTCGGCCGCGCACGGCGGTCGAGCGCCGAGTAGGGCAGGTGGAACAGAAGATCAATCACGCGCGGCGGCGCGTGCTCCAACAGGTGTCCGAACGGCGCCATGAGCTTCGGACCGATGCCGGAAAGCGTGTTGAGTGCCGCGAATAGCGGATTGAGAACGATGGGGCGCATGGTTTCGCGAAGGTGGCTGAAGCGTGGATTTCGGGCAAGCGCGCGCCTGACAAAAGCGTTCTCCAACGCTATATCAAGCGCGCCCGGCGCGTCCGGGCTTGTGGCGTTGATCCGACGATGACCGAATCGCGTTCGAACCAAGATCTCGACGTCCGCAGGCGGCGGTTGCGCTTTCGCGCCTGGCATCGCGGTACGCGTGAAATGGATCTGCTCTTGGGCCGCTTCGCCGACGCTGAAGCCGCGAAGTTCGACGAGCAAAGCATGGCCTCGTTCGAGGCCCTGCTCGAAGTTCCAGATCCCGATCTCTACAACTGGATTACCGGCACCGAAGAGACCCCCGCGCTTTACGACACGGCGCTCCTGCGGCGGCTCCGCGACTTCCATCTCGGGAGCGCGCGATGAATAAGCCCTTTGCTCCCGCCGATCGTCTTGTCCCCGGCAAAGCGCTCACCATCGCGAGCGTCCCCGACGGGTTTTCAGGGCTCGTTGCCGCCGATCTCACGCGGAGCATCGCCGCGCGCGCAAAGACGGAAACGGAACGCTTGCTCGTCGTCTGCCGCGATGCCGAGCGCATGGCGGCGTTCGAGCGGGCACTTTCCTTCTTCGCCCCCGATCTATCGGTGCTGACGTTCCCGGCCTGGGATTGCTTGCCCTATGACCGGGTATCGCCGAACTCCGCGGTTGCGGCCCGCCGCATGGCGACGCTGACAAAACTTGTCCATGCGAACCAAGATTCCGGCATCGTACTCACCACCATCAACGCGCTTCTGCAGCGCGTGACGCCGCGGGAAGCAGTCGCCGCCCAGTCGCTCGCAATTGCCCCAGGTAACGCGCGGCCAATGAACGAAATCGCGCGCTGGCTGGAGACCAACGGATTTATTCGCGCTTCCACCGTCCGCGACATTGGCGAATATGCCGTGCGCGGCGG
>PNAI01000005.1 GCA_003169835.1 Hyphomicrobiales bacterium
AGGTGGTCGAAGGCTTCGAGTGCGGCATCCTGCTCGAGGGGTTCAACGACCTGCGCGAGGGCGACATCTTCGAGGTTTACGAGACGCGCGAGATCGAGCGGACCTCGCTCGACGAGGCACCGACCACGGCCTAGCCTGTCGGCTTCACGGCGACCAGGACGTCGCGCCGCTTGATCACGCGGTCGACGCGGTGCTCGAGCTGCGCGTAGGGGCCGTCGTCGCGCACGGCGAGCGACGAGGAGCCCTCGAGCGCCGAGCGGAGCGCCGCGCACTGGTGGCGCAAGCGGGCCACGCGCTCTGGCTGTTCGTGGTGCAGCGCGAGGCGCTGGGCCTGCGCAACACGCGCCAGTTGATGCGCGACTATCGCGTGCCCGCGGAGGTGCAGCACCGCATGGGTGTGCTGCCCGCCAAAACGCCGCGCCAAGGCTAGCTTGTAGCCGCGCATTGCACCTGACACACTCGCCGCGACACAAAAAACTCTCGGGAGGATCAGGAATGAGGCTGGTCGTTCGGCTCGCGCTCGCGGGCGCACTGGGCCTTGTCGCCGCTGACGCAGCGCTCGCGCAGGCGCAAAAGCTCGAGAAGCTGCACATCGCGCTCTCGGTCGGCGGCTCGATCAGCCAGATGAACAAGGTCGCGTATTTCGTCGCGCTGAACCGGAAATATTTCGACCAGGAAGGCCTCACCGTCGACTCCACGGCCTTCGCGTCCGGCACGGCGGCGCTGCAAAACCTCATCGGCGGCAACGCGGATGTCGTGGAAGGCTCGTTCGAGCACACGCTGCGCATGCAGACCAAGGGCCAGAACCTGATGTGCATCGCGGTGTTCGGCCGCTATCCGGCGAACGTCCTGGTGGTGCGGAAATCGCTTGTCGGCAAGATCAAGACGATCGCCGACCTCAAGGGCAAGACCATCGGCATCTCGGCGCCAGGCTCATCGACGCACAATTTCGTCGCCGGGCTGATGGAGCGCGCCGGCGTCTCCTACAAGGACGCGAGCTACGTCTCGATCGGCACCGGCTTGAGCGCGGTCGCGGCGATGAAGTCGGGCAACGATCTCGACGCCATCGTCAATCTCGATCCGGCGATCAACGCGATCGTCGATAGCGGGCTCGGCGACGTCATGGCGGACAGCCGCACCGAGGAAGGCACCAAGGCGGCGTTCGGCGGGCCCTATCTCGCGGACTGCCTGTACACGACGATCGACTTCGTCAAAGCCAACCCGAACACCGCGCAGGCGATCGCGAACGCCATCGTGCACGCCATGCAATGGCTGCACACGGCCTCGATCGACGACATCATCAAGTCGCTGCCGCCGGAATACTATCAGGCCGACGAGAAGCTCTATCGCAAGTCGCTGGAGAAGAACCTCTCTGCATTCCAGTGGGACGGCATCGTGACACCAGACGCCGTCAGGAACGTCTGGAAGGCGATCTCGATCCTCGAGCCGGAGCTGAAAGACGCCAAGGTCGACTACGAGAAGACCTACGACAACGCGCTGATCGAGCGGGCGCTGAAGAAATGGAAGGCGCCGCTCAACCAGTAGCGGCCCCACGCCGCAGCGGGCCGCGTGCGCTCAATCCGGAGTGCCGGCGTCGAGCGGCATCGCGAATGTGAAGCAGGTCTCCTGCGCCGACGATGCGACCTCGATCTTTCCGCCGTGCGCGCGCGCGATCTCTGAGGCGATGTAGAGACCGAGCCCCAGTCCCTGCTGGTGGGGCCGGACGTCTCCACGCGTGAAGGGCTGGAACAGGCGCGCCATCGTGGCCGGCGGGATCGGATCGCCGGCGTTGCAGACGGTGATCCTGAACTCGGTGTCGGTCGAAGCACGCACGCGCACTGGCTCGCTCTTGTCGCCATACACCAGGGCATTGCCGATCAGGTTCGACAGCAATTGGCCGATGCGGACGCGATCGGCCAGCACGGGCTCCGTCAAGTCGATCTCGCGCGGACGATACGATCGGGGTGCGCGCTTTGCAGCTCATCGATCACTTGGCGCAGAACCGGCTCAAGCGGGGCGCGGCTGCGCGTCAGCGTGATGCCGCCGCCCAGGCGCCCGCGGGCAAAATCGAGAACGTTGTCGATCAGCGCCGACATCCGCGCGATGCTCTGGTGCATCAACAGCATGATCGAGCTCGCCTTCTCGTTCAGCGGCGTCCGCTCGAGAGGCCTCATGCCCGCGCCGATCGAGGCAAGCGGATTGCGCAGGTCGTGGCCCAGCACCGCGATGAATTGCTCGCGCAGCTCCGACGTGGTACGGACGTCGAGCAGGCTCGCCTCGGCCGTAGCCAGGCGCCGGCCGGAGTCGAGGTGGAACGCGATCAGGTCGGCGAACAGCTTGAACATCCCGACCACGCCCGGATCCTTCAGCTTGGTCGGCTTGGGATCGATCGCGCAAAAGGTGCCAAAGAAGCTGCCGTCCTTGAGAAAGATCGGCATCGAGATGTAGCTCTGGATGCCGTAAATCGCAGGGGTGTGGTGGTTGCAGTAGAGCTCATCCTCGGCGACGTGATCGATGACCACGGCCTCCCGGCTCTGGCGAACCTCATGGCAGATGGTGGTCTCGACCTTGAGTTCGCCGCCGGGCTTGAGGCCGAAAGCAATCTCGTCGTTGACCGCGAGGCAAACCCACCGCTCCTCGGTCACGCGCGCGACCGCCGCGAAGCCCATTCCGGTGACGCGGCATACGACATTCAGGATCGTCGGAATGGCCTCGATGCTCGCAATGGTATCGATGTCGGACGTAAAGTCGCTTTCCATCCCAACGGTCCGAGCGCGGTCCATGATCGCCCCGGCCGCATTTTACCGAATATTCCTGCGCGATACCCCGCTTTTTTACATCGCGGTAAAATGGAACTTTAGGCGGGCGGCAGCCGCGGGCTTTCACCCGCGGCTGCGGCTTCGCCGCTCAAGCGGCCTCTGCCATCTGCGCATGGACATTGACCTCGCTCTCGGCGAGATCGGTGAGCGCGGCGTCGGTCTTCTTCTCTTCGTTCAACGTGGCGTCGAGAAGCTTGACGACATCCTTCAGGCCGAGCTCGGTCGCCCAGCATTTCAGCGTGCCGTAGCGTGAAATCTCATAGTGCTCAACGGCCTGCGCGGCGGCGAGAAGTCCGGCATCGATCGCCGGCATTCCCTTGTACTCGTCCATGATCTCCTTGCCCTCGTCGAGGATGCCCATGATGGCGTCGCAGGTCTTGCCCTTGGGCGTCTCGCCGATGGATTTGAAAACCTGCTCGAGGCGGGCGACCTGTCCTTCGG
>PNAI01000001.1 GCA_003169835.1 Hyphomicrobiales bacterium
CGAGCGCGAACAGCAGCGCGTAGCACACGAAACGCATGTAGAGGCCATAGACGCTGCTTGTGCGCAAGCGTGACCGCACGGTCAATTCACCAAAGCGTAAACCCGAAATCCACCAGCGCAGCACCATGGCCTGGAACACCGGATAGAGCACCGCCGCGGCGACGACCGACCAGCCGAAGCTCAGCGCCGCGAAGACCAGCGCCGAAAACACGCCAGCGGCCTCCAGGCGCGTCATCGCCTCCTCGCCGCCGCGACGCATGGCCTCGCCGACCGCGTCCCAGTCGACCACGTTTGCGGCCGTCACGATGCCGAACAGAAACGGCACCATTACGACCAGCCACATCAGCAAGCCGCGGAAGAACAACCCGAAGCCGGAACCCTCGAACCGGCCGCGCAGGTCGCCATAGAAGGTGTGGCCGAGTTTCAGGCGCTCCAGGCTCGCCTGCGCGAACGGATAGGCCAGACCGAAGGTCGCTGCCATCATCCCCCACCAGAACAGCGCGCAGACCGCGTAGCGCCATGCCGATCCGGTCTGATGGAACCGCAGCCCCCGATAGACCGTCCGGGTGAGGCGATAGCGGCGCGCGCGGTAGACCGCGAACTGGCCGAGCAGTGCGAGCACCGCGAATGCGGCGAAGCCGGAGAGCTGGGCGACGATGCCCTTGGCGAACGCGCCGACGAAGAACAGCGCATTGATGGGGATGAGCAACGCAATCGCGATCAGAAAGCCGAGCAGCAGCTCGCGGGCGGTGCCGATGTATTCAAGCCCGTCACCCGCGACCTCGGTGTTGCTCCACAGGAAGCGCCGGATGTCGGTCGCGAGCCAGAAGCGATAGATGCCGAGGCTCACGAGCAGGAGCACGGCGCCGCGGATCAGCAGGCGCCAGAACGTCCGCTCGACGCCGGTGAAGCGGGTCCCGCCGGACGCCGGCGGCTCGTCGGCGGGCGGCTCTTCAGCAGGCATGTCCTGTGCCGGCGGCTCGGGCTGCGGCGCTGGCTCGGACGGCGTGGTGGCGGTCATCGGGTCCCTGTAGCACGCTCGCAACACGCCTCAACGCGGCACCGCGTCCTACCGCGGCACTGCGCGCTACCGCGGCACCGAGTCCTACCGCGGCAGGATGATCGGCTGCGGCGGCGCCTTACCGCGAATGAGATCGGACGCCTTGTCGGCGATCATCATGGTGGCGGCATTGATGTTGGCCGACAGCATCATCGGCATAATCGAGGCGTCGATGACGCGAAGGCCTTCGAGGCCGCGCACGCGCAGTTCGTCGTCGACCACGCTGGTCGGATCGCTGTCCGGCCCCATGCGGCAGGTGCCCATCGGGTGAAACGTCGTGGTTCCGCGCTGCTTGGCGGCATCCAGCAGTTCGTCGTCGGTCTGCGCATCGGGCCCGGGAAAATCCTCGTAGTCGTAATAGTGTTCGAGCGGCTTCGACGAGAGGATGCGACGCGCGAGCCGCATTGCCGCGACCAGCACGCGCCGGTCGGCCTCTTCGGTCAGATATCTCGGCTGGATCTCCGGCTGCTCAAATGGATCGGCGGAGCGGATGCGGACATAGCCCTTGCTCTCCGGCCGCTGCTGCCAGGGCGCGGATGTCATGCCGGGCTCGGTTTCGAGTTGGCCTTGCATGCCTTCGCGGTAACTCGCAGGCGTGAAGGTGAGTTGAATGTCGGAGGTTTCGAGATGCGGCTCGGACTTCCAGAAACAGTAGACCTGGGTCGGCGAGAGGCCGAGGATGCTCTTTCCACCGGCGCACCATTTGGCGATTTCCGCCGCGAGCCTCAGGCCCCGGCTGCGTTCATTGATCGTGTCGGCATTCTTCACGCGCACCGTGACACGCGGCGCGTAGTGGTCGCGCAGGTTCTCGCCGACACCGGGCAGCGCGTGGCGCACCGCAATGCCGAGTGAACTCAAGAATTCCGGCGATCCGACGCCGGACATTTGCAGAAGTTGCGGCGAGTTGAATGTGCCGCCGGACAGAATGACTTCACGCCGGGCGCGCACTTCGACGGGCTTTCCGCCGTGCCCGCCTTTGAGATAGCGCACGCCGACCGCGCGCTTTCCCTCGAAAATCAGGTTCGTGGCATGCGCACGCGTGATGACGGTCAGGTTCGGCCGCTTCATCGCGGGGTGCAGAAATGCACGCGCCGCGCTCACCCGGCGGCCGTTGTGGATCGCGCGCTGGGCGTAGTTGATGCCGAGCTGGCTTTCCCCATTGTAGTCCGGATTGCGCGGAATGCCGAGACCGACCGCGCCCGCAATGAACGCGTCGGACAATGGATGATGCTGGTCGATATCGGTAACGGTCAGTCCGCCCTCGCGCCCGCGGAACGTGTCATCCCCCTCCCCGATGCGGCGCTCCAGCCGCTTGAAATAAGGAAGCACGTCGGCGTAACCCCAGCCGCGGTTGCCGCGTTGCGCCCAGCCATCATAGTCGAGCCGCTGGCCGCGATTGTAGATGTGCCCGTTGATCGAGCTCGATCCGCCGAGCGTCTTGCCGCGCGGCGCGAGGATTCGCCGCCCGCCGGTCCACTCGCTCGGCTCCTGCGTGTAGAGCCAGTTCAAGCCCGGCTGATGGAACAGCTTGATGAAGCCGGCCGGGATGTGGATGTAGGGATGCCA
>PNAI01000003.1 GCA_003169835.1 Hyphomicrobiales bacterium
CGTCAAGGGCAAGAACCCGTTCAAGGACAAGCGCGTCCGCGAGGCGATCCACCGCTCGATCGACGTCGATGCGATCAAGCGCACGGTGATGCGCGGCCAGTCTTTCCCGACCGACCTGATGGTGGCGCCGGGCATCAACGGCTACATGAAGGACCTCGACAAGCGGGCACCGCTGCTGAAGCGGGAAGAGGCCAAGACGCTGCTGGCCGACGCCGGCTACCCCGAGGGCTTCGAACTCGGCATGGATTGCCCGAACGACCGCTACGTCAACGACGAGAAGATCTGCCAGGCAATCGTCGGGATGCTGGGGCGCGTCGGTATCAAAGTGAATCTTCTCGCACAGACCAGGACGAGGTATTTCGAAAAGATCCTCTCGCGCAATACGACGCTTTCGATCCTCGGCTGGCAGCCCTTGAGCTACGACGCGCATTCGACCTTGCAAGACGTGATCAACACGCCGAAGGACAAAATTGGCACCTACAATGTAGGCAGCTTTTCCAACAAGCGCATCGACGAGCTAACCGACCTGATCGAGAAGGAGGTCGATCCGGCCAAGAGGCAGGCGCTAATCACCGAGGCGCTGACGATCCACAAAAGCGAGATCGGCCACATCCCGCTGCATCAGGCGGGTCTTGCATGGGGCGTGCGCAAGGGCGTGTCGGTGCACCTGCGCAACGACGACAGCCTTGAGCTCAAATGGGTGAAGGTGGACGATTGAACCGCTGTCATTCCGGGGTGCCGCGGAAGCGGCGAACCCGGAATCCATAACCACCAATCGTGATTATGGATTTCGGGCTCACGCCTGCGGCGTGATCCGGAATGACGGAGTTGCCCGCTGTGGGATCGTTCTTCGTCCAGCGCCTCGCCCAGACGATCGTCGTGGTGCTCGCGGCCGCGCTCGTCTCCTTCGCGCTCTTTCGTTATGTCGGCGATCCCGTCAACAATATGGTCGGGCAGGCCGCAAGCATGGCCGACCGCGAGGCGATGCGCCGCGCGCTTGGCCTTGATGACCCGGTGATCCTACAGTTCCTCCGCTTCTTGCGCGGCGCCCTCTCGGGCGATCTCGGCGTGTCGTACCGGTTCGGTGTGCCGGTCGGCGGGCTCCTGATGGAGCGCTTCCCCGCGACTCTCGAACTCAGTGTCTGCGCCATGCTGGTTGCGACGGTGCTCGGGATTCCGCTCGGCGTATGGACCGCGCTGCATCGTCGCAGCGTCTCCAGCCACGTGCTCATGATCCTATCGCTGATCGGCGTCGCGCTGCCGACATTCCTGATCGGTATCGTGCTGATCCTTGTGTTTTCGGTGTGGCTCGGCTGGCTGCCGTCCTTCGGCCGCGGGACGGTCGTGTCGTTCGGAAGCTGGACCACCGGCCTGCTGACGGCAGGCGGCCTCAAGGCGCTGGTGCTGCCGAGCCTGACGCTGGGCCTGTTCCAGATGACGCTGATCCTTCGGCTTGTACGCGCCGAAATGCTCGAAGTGCTGCGTGCCGATTACGTCAAATTTGCCCGCGCCCGCGGGCTGACCAACCGCGCCGTGAACTATCGTCACGCCCTAAAGAACACGCTCGTTCCGGTAGTTACGATCATCGGGCTGCAGTTCGGCAACGTCTTCGCGTTCTCCATCGTGGTGGAGACCGTGTTCCAATGGCCGGGCCTCGGCCTGCTCGTAATTCAGTCGATTCAATTCGCCGACGTCCCGCTGCTCGCCGCCTACCTTGTGATGATCTCGCTCGGCTTCGCGGCGCTGAATCTCGGCGTTGATCTGCTCTACGCCGCAATCGATCCGCGCGTGCGCGCCGGCATGATGTCGAAGGCGCGCGTATGAGTACGAACGTCGTCACGCGACCGCAGCGCTGGTGGGACAGCGATTTCGTCTACGACTTTCGTCACTCGCCGGTCGCGATCGTCGCTACGATTGTAACCGTCGTGCTGATTGCTGTGGCGCTCGGAGCGGATTTCGTTGTGCCGTTCAACGTCAATGATCCGGCCAGCGCGAATGTTGTCGACGCGCGGCTTCCGCCCGGCTCATCGGGCATGTTCGGTAGCAACTATCTCCTCGGCACAGACCCGCAAGGCCGCGACATGCTCTCCGCCGTCATCTTCGGTTTGCGCACGTCGCTGATGGTCGGTGGCGCGAGCGTCGTTCTAGCGGCGTTCGTCGGGATTTTGCTCGGCCTCGTCAGTGGTTATATCGGCGGCTGGCTCGACGCGCTGATCATGCGCATCGCCGACGTGCAACTGACCTTTCCGGCGATTCTGATCGCACTTCTGATCGACGGTATCAGCCGCACCGCGATGGATCGCGCTACACACGAAGCGCTCGCAATTCCGGTTCTGGTCGTTGCGATCGCCGCGACGTACTGGGTGCAGTATGCCCGCACGATACGCGCGCTCGTGTTGGTCGAACGAGACAAGGATTATGTATTGGCGGCGCGGGTCATCGGCGTCAGCCCGTTGCGCATCCTGCTCTCGCATATCTGTCCGAACGTGCTCGGTCCCATCGTCGTGATCGCCACCATCAATCTCGCGCTGGCAATCCTCACCGAGGCAACCTTGAGCTTTCTCGGCATCGGTGTTCCACCGACCACGCCGTCACTCGGGTCGCTGGTACGAATCGGCAACGAGTTCCTGTTCTCGGGGGACTGGTGGATCTCCGCCGTGCCTGGGGCGATGCTGGTCGCGCTGTCGCTTGCCGTCAACCTGCTTGGCGACTGGCTCAGGGACGCGCTGAATCCGCGGCTGAGTGGGAGATAGTTCGACCTTCGCCCCCAAGAGGCGCTGACCGAGCAATCAATGATTGAACCTTGCCGGATAGGTGTCCGGCGAGATCTCGATTTGCTGACAGCGGCGGTAGATGCGTTCATAGGCCGGACGTAGCCGTTCCACATCGCGTTCCGACTCGGTAATGAGCGGCTCCAGCCGTACGTGAGCCTCCGCGATCTCGTCGAGCAACTTATCCTCATCGACCCGCGTCAGCTTGCCATGCTGCATGATCGTCTCGCCGTCCACCATCACGAAATCGACCTCGTGGCGACAGGCCGCGCGCACGAGCTGGTGCACCGGATTGTTCATCGGCGTGAACGGCAGGCTGTGCAGATTGTAGGCGGTGAGGTCCGCGATGCGGCCCTTCTCGATCGCGCCGAGTTCCTTTTCGCGACCGAGCGCCTTGGCGCCGCCCATCGTGGCGAAGCGGAACGAGTCGGTCGCGCCGACCCAGCCCGTATAGTCGCCGCGCAGTTTGTGCAGGAGGCTCGCTAGATAAAGCGCGTTCTGCATGTCCGGCCCCTCGATCGAGCCGCAGCCGTCCGTGCCCATGCTGACGTTGACGCCGCCTTCGATCAGCGCGCGGATCGGCGCGAGGCCGGAGCCGACTTGCAGATTGGAGGTTGGGTTGTGTTGCACGCTCACGCCAGCGCGCGCGAGAGTCTCGATCTCACTCGGCTTCAGCCAGACGCCATGGATGAAGGCGGTCTTCGGCTTCAGAAAGCCGAGCCGGTCGAGATACTCGACCATCGTCGAGCCATGCCAGAGTTGGCCCGTGACGACCTGCATTCGAGTTTCCTGCACGTGCATCATCACCGGCAAATCCATGTCGTCGGCCAGGCGCCGCACCGCCTTGATGAAATCCTCGGTGCAGCGCTGCGGCGCCGNNGCGCCGAGGGTGCGGCGATGTAGCCGACGCGTTTCTCTTTCGGGTGATGCTCTCGCGCGGTCTTCCTGGCGAAGGCGAGCAGATCGGAGGACGAGAACATCGGCGTGCCGTCCAACTCGGCGAGCAGGTCTTTGGGGAATTCCTCATCGACGAACGGCACGGCGCGAAAGAACGGCCGGTCGAAAAGCGTCGGCCCGACATAGGCACGGATGCCGAGATCCTCGTAGGCTTGGAATACTGCGTCGACATGCTGCTGATTGATGTGCGGCGCCACGTTGGTGTCGTCGCACAGCGTGGTGG
>PNAI01000035.1 GCA_003169835.1 Hyphomicrobiales bacterium
ATCCTGCCTGCGTCATTCACAATGCAGACACTCGTCTCCTTGACTGAAACGTCTAGTCCAGCAAAATGGGCCATGCTGCGCTTCTCCTTCTGATGCTTGAGGCCGCGAATGCGGACCTCCTTTGACCGCCAGCCTGAAGCGCAGCACCCAAAATCTCCAGCTATCAAAAAGCCGGCCGGCCGATTACCCCATCTTTGGAGCGCTTTGCGGACTCAAGTCGGACGTCTCGCCAAGTCCGAGATGTGCCGGAAGCAGAAGTGGGAAAAATCCTGTTGTTCCGCCGCATTACGTTATTGCGGCTAGTGGGCGCTCAACCCGACAATCAATCAAGCGCCGGCAATGACTCGGAGAAGCTCGCTAGCGGGGTTCCCTAGGTAGTTGCCCGACAGTCAGGAGAGCACGATGCCCGCATACTGGATCGGTGAGCACGACATTGCTGACGCCGCGAAGTTTTCGGACTATCTGCGCGAGGCTATTCCGATCATCGAAAGATTCGGCGGCCGCTATCTCACGCGTGCAGGGACGCACAAGGTGCTGGAAGGAGATTGGCGCCCCAATCGTGTGGCGGTGATCGCCTTTCCTGACATGGCTGCCTTGCAAGCCTTCTACCGTTCGTCTGAATATCAACCACTCATTGCGCTTCGCAGAAGCGCCGCGACCGACGTCATCATCAGCATCGATGGAGTATGAGACAATCGGGCAAGTACGAGATCAACTCAGCGTACTGGATTCCAGGCAAGGCTTGGGTCTTGATCAATGACGTATGAATAGGCCTCGGCAGCACTGAGATCAGTAAGAATCGCCCGCGCACCCGAAGAGCGTACGCTCAAAAAATCCGACGTCAAATCATTGATACCCTGGCCTGCCGAAGGCATTTCGACGTTCCGACAATTGGGGTCTGCTGATGGCTGGCGAGAATTTAGACATTCAAGGAATAGTCGAAAGCGCCACGGAAGAAGCACGGAGTTATACGGGTGAGTCCCGCGGCTCCCAGTGTTCCGCGCTCGCGCCGGCCAGTGCTCGGACCCGCTCTTCATCCTTTGCAAATTCGGCAGCGGCACCGGAATACACCACGCGCCCGTCGTCCAGGACGTAGGCGCGGTCCGCAATTTCGACGGCGGCGCGCACGTTCTGTTCGACAAGAAGCACGGAGATCCCCTCTCGCCGTGCCGACGTCACGACTTTGAATACCTCTTGGACGACCAAGGGAGCTAGGCCTTGCGAGGGTTCATCGAGCAACAGCAGCTTTGGGTTCAAGAGTAGTGCACGGGCGATCGCCAGCATTTCCTGCTCGCCTCCCGAAAGTTGCCGACCTTTGTTGGTTTTGCGCTGAGCCAAGCCTGGGAAGAGTTCGTAAACGCGCGCGATTGTCCACGGCCCGGCACGCTCAAGCGGAACCTTGAGGTTTTCTTCAACGCTTAGATTGGGAAATATTCGCCGGCCTTCGGGTACATACCCAACTCCTGTAGATGCAATTCGATAAGGTGGCCAAGCGGTAGTCGCGCTGCCAAAAATACGCACCGTACCTTCGCGTGCAGGGGTCAGGCCAATAATGCTTCGTAGCGTGGTGGTTTTGCCCGCGCCGTTGCGTCCCAACAGGGCTACAATCTCGCCCTCGCGCACCTCCAAGCCGACACCGTGCAAAATGTGGCTCTTGCCGTAATAGGTGTGGAGGCCTTTAGCCTCGAGTGCCAGGTCGCTCATGCCGCCGCCTTCCCCAAATAGGCCGCTTGGACGGCTTCATTGGCAGCGATCTGTTGCGGCGTACCTTCGGCCAGCATCGCGCCTTCTGACAGCACCATGATGCGGTCTGCGAGATGAAAGACGACGCGCATATCGTGTTCGATCAGCACGATCGTTAGCTTCTGCTCGCGGTGCAATTTCCGGATCAACTGGGTGATGTCGTACGTTTCCTGATCGCCCATGCCGGCGGTGGGCTCGTCCAGCAGAAGCAATCGCGGCTTCAGCGCCAAAGCCATCATGATTTCGGTGGCGCGTTGGTCACCATGCGCGAGTTCGCCGACCAGTCGGTCGGCTTTGCTGGCAAGTCCGCCCATATCCATAAGTTCGGAGACGCGGGCGCGAATTTTGGTATCGGTATCTCTCGATAGCCATGGGCTCAGGCGATAGCCAGCGGCAACCTCGACTGGGATGCGCAGATTTTCGCGCACGGTGAGCTCAGGAAATACTTCTGTGATCTGAAAGGTGCGGGCAATGCCGCGCCATACCCGCCGCGCCGGCACAAGCAACGTGACGTCTTCCTCATCGAATACGATGCGACCCGTGGTCGGACGCAGGAATCCGCTGATCATATTAAAAAACGTGGTCTTGCCGGCGCCGTTGGGGCCGATCACCGCGCACAGTTCGCCCGGCTCAACGATCATCGACACTTCGTTGACTGCGACCAGACTGCCAAATTGCTTGGAGACATTTTCGACGCGGAGCAGGCTCACGACGTCACCTTGCGGCGGATCACGCCTAGTACGCCGCGGGGGAAAAACAGCACGACCAGGACGAAGAACAGGCCGACGAATGACATCCAATTCTCGGTCTGGCTCGACAAATAATCTTGCAACACCACAAAGATAGCAGCGCCGATTAGCGGGCCCCAGAACGAGCGCATGCCGCCCAGCACCGCCATGATCACAAAATCGCCGGATTGGCTCCAGTACAACGCGCGGGGGTCGATAAAGTTATTGAGCAGCGCATAAAGTGCGCCTGCAACGCTGACGAAGCAACACGAGATAACCCACGAGATCCAGATGTGCTGGTCGACCGGAATGCCAAGGAAGCGCGCGCGCTGCTCGTTCTCGCGGATAGCGATCAGCGTACGTCCGAATGGCGATCGGAGTAGCCAAGCCATTGCGCCAACAGAAAGAGCGAACACCACCAGGACAAAGTAATAAAACGCACGGGCGTTGTGCTGAATGTCGATGCTGGCAAAGCCGAAATCGAGCGGTAGGCGCGTCCAGCCGCTCAGCCCGTCGTCTCCGCCGGTCACCGAGTTCCAGCGGAAAGCGATGAAGAAGAACACCTGGCCGAAAGCGATCGTAACCATGGCGAAATAGACACCGCGCAACCGAATGATCAGCGGGCCGATGATTGCGGCAGCCAGCGTGCCGACCAACGTTCCGACCAGAATGCCGACAATGGTGCTCGGCATGAGATAGCGGATCGTCATACCGACGCCGTAGGCGCCAAGGCCGAAATAGGCCGCATGGCCGAATGAAAGCACGCCGGTGTAGCCGAGTAGGAAATTGAGCGACATCGCCGCAAGGCCAAGCACGACGGCGCGAGTGCCAAGTTCGGTATAGCCTCCGATCGCCGGCAGCCAAAAAGGCATCCCTAGCAACAGCAGCCAAACGAAAATGTTCGGCGCTTGCTTATTGAGTTCGCTGGCGCCCACTAGAACCGCCCCTCCTCGCCCAGAAGACCCCGGGGGCGGACTAACAGCACTGCAGCCATCATGACGTAGATCACAGCTTCGGTCGCAGAGGGAAAGAACACTGTTGTAATGCCGGATGCGACGCCGATGAGCAATCCGCCCAGCAATGTGCCCGGTAGGCTGCCGAGACCTCCGACGATGATGGCTACGAAGCTCGGCATAATTAGCGACGCCCCGATAGTCGGCTGGAGCCCAAGCTGGCCGACAGCCAGGACGCCGGCAAGGCCGGCGAGATAGACGCCGAGCCCAAAATTCATGTTACGCAATACACGCACATTCACGCCGAGCACGGAGACCGTTTCGAGGTCGAGCGTTCCCGCTCGAATGCGGATGCCGAGCCTGGTCCGACCGAGGATCAAGAACAGCCCCATCACGGCGATCGCGACGACCAGCACCATGAATAACCTATACCCGGTCAGAAAGAAGTATTGATTGCTCAGCGGCGTCACCAGCCAGCCCGGAACTTGAAAGGGCAGGCTCTGCGCGCCCCAGATGAAGCGTGTGCCGTCTTCGAACATGAATGCGAGTCCGAAAGTCAGCAGCAGGCTGTACAGCGGATCGCGCCCGTAAACGCGGCGGATCAGCACACGCTCAACAAGGAGACCGAGAACTGCGGTCAAAAGTGGCGCGACCACAAGGCCACCCCAGAACCCGATATAGGGCATGAGGGTGTAGGCGATGTAGCCGCCAATCGCCAAAAATCCGCCATGGGCAAAATTTATTACCCCCGATAGATTGAGAATTAGCGACAGGCCAAGCGCCATCAGCGCGTAGAATGCGCCGACGATGAGACCGTTGAAGATATTGAAGAGGACAAGCTGCGTCATACTGGAGACGATGCCATAACCACTCAATCATCCTGCCGTTGCGCGACCGCACGGGCCAAAGAAATAACATTCACGAATTTCGGATGATTGTAAACTCAACACCGTGGCCGATATTCCGGGCGCCGCGATAAAACGGCGCCCGGCATTTCCGGTAGTCAAGCCGGCCATGTCATTTTGCACCCAGTATCTTCAAGCGAGCCGGCGGCATCGATGCCTTTGACGACCTCGGACACTTTGAAAAGATCCTCGGGCTCACTTCCTTTCGACTGCGCGCTCCCAACGTATAGATTTGGGATGAGCTGATTCTGAGACGCACGATAGAAAGCTCCATCAGGCATCAACGAAACCTCCGGCGGCAGTTTGAATCCCTGCATCGCCTTGGCCATTTTGGCCGGTTCGAGCGACTTCGCCTGTTGGGCGGCGAGTGCGCATGTCCAGATCGACGCATAGCCGAACCACGTGCGCGCAGTCGGAACATGTCCACCGCTCTTCTTGCGAACTTCGGCGACGAACTCGTTCACATGTGGGACGTTCGGTTGATTCCAATACCATTCGAATACCCATGTTCCGATCCGCGCTTCGGGCGGCAGACCAAGCAGCACTTCTAGCTCCTGTTGTGCGCCGGCAAGATGAAACTTCTTGTCCAGTCCGAACTGGACCGCCTGCTTTAGCGCATTGACCGCATCGTCTCCCGCCTGCAGAAAAATTATGACCTCCGGATTCGCCGCTTGCGCCTTAATCAAGTAAGAAGAGAAGTCGGTGGTGCCGAGCGGCGTGAGATCACCGCCCAACTTGGTGCCGCCAAGTTTTGCCGCGGCTTTTTCCAAGCCTGCTTGCAGCGTATGGCCGAAAGCGTAGTCCGGCGTGAGGTAGTACCATTTTTTACCTGCACTCTTGATCAGGGTACCCGCCACCGCATTCGCTTCCATCTGCGTGGTATTGCAGACTCGGAATACGTTCCAGTGACAATTCGCGCCAGTAACCGGATCTGTATGGCCGCCGGGTACGACGTGAAATACGCCTTTCTCATAACTTACCCCCGCCATCGCTACAGCTAACGCCGAATTGATGTTGCCAACGAGGAAGTTAACTTTGTCGCGCTCGATTAGCTTGCCAGCCTTTTGCACGGCGGTTCCAGCGTCGCCGCTGGTCGAGTCCTCGACCAGCAACTCCACTTTGCGACTAAGAATACCGCCCTTGGCGTTGATCTGCTCGAGTGCAAGCTGGGCGCCAATCAACTCGTTTTTTCCGAGCGCGGCGTAGACGCCGGTGAGTGGATTATCGAGGCCGATTTTTACTTCGTCGGCGGCACGTGCAGTAATCACAAATGGCGACGCAATTTGCGTTATACTCGCGGCTGCGGCTGCTTTGATGATTGAGCGTCGATCAAGCCCAAAAGTTGATCTGTCAGACTTCATGATAATCCTCCCGTGGATTGTTTTGTGAGCTGAATGCGCGAATGCGCGCATACGTTTTTTATTTCAATATAGCTAATTCGAGTCGTGTCTTTATCTTCTCTTTATTTCTCGAATTGCGCATTTGTGTTATACGGGCAAACCAAGTAATAGGAAGCCCCAATCCGAAGCGGCTGAAGCACTTTTTCTCGACTTCGACTTTAGTTGATAGAGTTGCGGGCTGTTTCTTTCAAAATCGACGGAACTGGTATTGCTAGCGGGCTTACATTAACAATTTTTAATGCTGGCGTCTATCGGCGGTAACTTAGCCTAGGTGCTAGATGGTATTTCTACACTGAATCCCTCCCTGGGATATTCGGTGCAAACTGCCCCGTGCCGGTTGGTGCGGGGCATTTTTTATTCGCGCGACCCATCGGCGATCAATAATTGATCGTGATCAAATCTACGGATTTGGCGCAGATGAAATAAGCTCACCAGTTGTCGACAAAATAGCGATGTCCGCTTCCGATGAGGAGCCACCGCACTTGTCTTTCCAGGATTCTGGCTTGTGCTGCATAATCACTGCATATCTCTTATGGGTCGATACTGTTTAAAAAGGGATTTTGAGGGGGTCCGGTGAGCAACATTGATTCAAAAAACTGTCTGCGCGGATTTAATAGTTGCGTGCTTGTCGCTAGTCTCGGCCTTTTTCAACAGCATCGGTCAAACGCGTCGCTTCGACGATGTCTGCATCATGTTTGCTGCTATCCTCGCCTTCACGGTAACACTTCACAGACTCTGTTCTCAGGTCCTGCTCGCTTGCGCGGACGGGTGGAGTAACAGAGCATCATGCTCACAACTTTTCTGGTCATCGTCGCCTGCATCGCCGCCGGGATGCTTGTGAGCCACGTCCATCCCTAATTCCGAGAGTAGGGGCGTTTTCATGCGAGCAGCCATGTAGCAAGAAAAGTAGATAAATCAATCTCATACCGGCCCTATCGGTCGCTATGCGAGGCTATGAGAAGCTATAAAATTTCTCTACGAATCTGGGGGTCGGAGGTTCGAATCCTTCCGGGCGCGCCAACAAGCAATTGAATCATCAATAATGACGTTTGCTCAACGCCATTTGTCGGCGCGCTAGCCGCGTTGAGCCGGCTTGTTGCAACTCTTGCATTTGAACTCAGGTGCCGTCTCGCCGGGTTCCACCATCACCGAGGTGAACTCACCGCAGCGGCCACATTGCCGCACAATCTTCGTTGGCAACTTCACGATGGGTTTGGTGGCGGCTGCCATCGCCTTCTCGCCTTGGATCCGGAGCTCCTCTTTGGACATTGGTGGTGCTCGACGGCGCTCTTTCATATGGGAGCCTCTGTGCAAATCGGGTGATGTGCATCCGCGGTCTTAAGCCGGCACGCCTTTTTCCTGCCTCGAACTGCCATTCTGCGATCCTTATTGCGCACCGGTGCGGCGATCCTTGCCGTACGTGCAACCCTCGTGTCAATCCTGGCTGGAGCGTTCCAACCGTGCAGGCATTGTCGCGAAAACTGATATGCTTTAAGCTTAAATATTCATGCTTGAAATATAAGCCGAATGGTGTCATGCTCAAGTAATTTCGAGCGGGAAGGCGGCATCGCATGAAGATTGCATGCCTCGGCGGCGGGCCGGCGGGTCTCTACTTTGCCATCAGCATGAAGCTGCGCGATCCCGCGCACGATGTCACCGTGTTTGAGCGCAACAAGCCCGACGACACGTTCGGCTGGGGCGTGGTGTTCTCCGACGAAACGCTAGACAATCTCGCCGTCAACGACGCGGTCAGCGCCGAAGCCATCCGCAGCCACTTTGCCTATTGGGACGATATCGCCGTTCATTACCGCGGGCAGCGTATCGTTTCGACTGGGCATGGCTTCTGCGGTATCGGGCGAAAACAATTGCTCATCCTGCTGCAGCAGCGCGCGCGAGAATTGGGCGTTGATCTGCGCTTCGAGACCGAACTCGCGAGCGCAGTGGATCTCGCCAAGACGTACGATCTCGTTGTCGGCGCAGATGGGTTGAATTCAAAGGTGCGCAACGAACTTTCCCAGCACTTCAGCCCGGAAATCGATCTTCGCAAATGCAAGTTTGTCTGGCTGGGTACGAAACAGAAATTCGACGACGCGTTTACGTTTATTTTCGAGGAGACCGAGCGCGGATGGGTGTGGGCGCACGCCTATCAGTTCGATGCGGATACCGCGACCTTCATCATAGAATGCTCTGAGGCGACGTGGGCGAAGTTCGGCTTCGGCGAGATGACGCAGGAGCAATCGATCGCGACCTGCGAGCGTATCTTTGCAAAATATCTCGGCGGCCAGAAGCTGATGTCCAATGCGCGCCACATGCGCGGTTCGGCCTGGCTCAATTTCCCGCGGGTGCTCTGCAAGAAATGGTCGCACGACAATATCGTGCTCATGGGGGATGCCGCGGCAACCGCGCATTTTTCCATCGGTTCGGGCACCAAGCTCGCGATGGAAAGCGCGATCTCGATGGCTGAGTATCTGCACAGCGAACCGACGATGCAGGCGGCCTTCGAAAAATACGAGGACGCGCGCCGGTTCGAGGTGTTGCGGCTGCAATCGGCGGCGCGCAATTCGCTGGAATGGTTCGAGGAGATCGAGCGCTATCTGCATCTCGATCCGGTACAGTTCAATTATTCGCTGCTGACACGTTCGCAGCGCATCAGCCACGAAAACCTGCGGTTGCGCGACAAGGCCTGGGTTGAGAGTGCCGAATCCTGGTTCCAGCGTCACGCCGGAAACAATGCGGCGGTCACGCGGCGGCCGATGTTCGCTCCGCTTAAGTTGCGAGAGCTGACGCTCAAGAATCGCATCGTCGTGTCGCCGATGGCGCAGTACCGGGCGGTCGAGGGCTGTCCAACCGATTGGCATCTCGTTCATTATGCCGAGCGCGCCAAAGGCGGCGCCGGATTGGTCACCATTGAGATGACATGCGTGAGTCCGGAGGGCCGGATTTCACCCGGTTGTACGGGCATGTATTCGGTCCAGCACGAGGCGGCGTGGAAGCGGATTGTCGATTTCGTGCACGCCGAGACGGACGCGAAGATTTGCTGCCAACTTGGGCATTCCGGCGCCAAGGGCTCAACGCAGCTTGGCTGGGAAGAGTCGGATGCGCCGCTGAAGGAAGGCAACTGGCCGGTGATGTCGGCTTCCGACATTTTGTGGTCGGAACGCAACCAGCGGCCAAAAGCGATGGATCGTGCCGACATGAAACTTGTGCGCGAGCAGTTCGTAAGCGCGGCCGAAGCGGCACAGCGCGCCGGGTTCGACATGATCGAGCTGCACTGCGCGCATGGCTATCTGCTGTCGTCCTTCATCACGCCGTTGACCAACAATCGCCGCGATGAGTATGGCGGGACGCTGGAAAACCGCATGCGTTATCCGCTGGAAATCTTTCATGCGGTGCGCGCGGTGTGGTCCGCTGGTAAGCCGATTTCGGTTCGCATTTCCGCCAACGACTGGGTTGGCGACGGCGGTATCCAGCCAAGCGATGCGGTCGAGATTGCGCGCATGCTGCAAGCTGCCGGCGTCGATATCTGCGATGTGTCAGCCGGACAGACGTCGGCGCGGGCACGTCCGGTTTACGGCCGCATGTTTCAAACGCCATTCTCGGACCGCATTCGAAATGAGACCGGCATGGCGACCATGGCGGTCGGGAATATCTACGAACCCGATCACGTCAATTCGATCCTGATGGCGGGGCGTGCCGATCTCGTGTGCTTGGCGCGGCCGCATCTTGCCGATCCGTATTGGACGCTGCATGCGGCCGCCGTACTTGGTGATCGCGGTGAAAGGTGGCCCGCGCCTTATTGCGCCGGGCGCGATCAGCTTTATCGGCTTTCTGCGCGCGGCGAGACCGCGGCCATTCGAGTTTAAACCATGGTGAGCGCGCCGCTTTCATCCTCTCGTCAGAACGCCGACAGCAAGGCAAAGCTTCGCCTTTGGATCAGGCTTCTGCGCGCAAGCCGGTTGATCGAAGCCAATGTGCGCGCGCGTTTGAAATCGCAGTTCAAGGCGACGCTGCCGCGCTTCGACGTGATGGCGGCGCTCTATCGCAAGCGCGACGGCATGCTGATGAGCGAGATTTCCCGCTTTCTCATGGTGTCGAATGGCAACGTCACCGGCATTGTCGATCGGCTTGTATTGGATCGGCTGGTGGTGCGATCGCAGCGCAACGGCGATCGCCGTACGTCGTTTATCAGCCTTACCGGCAAGGGCCGGAGCATGTTCGAGGCGATGGCGCGCGCGCATCAGGGTTGGATCGATGAATTGCTGGACGATGTGACGATCAAAGACGCGACCGAACTTTCGGTGAAACTGAAATCTTTCCGCAGCAATTGGGAGGGCGAGGCATGAGCAAGAAATTTGAGCGCAATCCCAAGCATTTTAATTGGCGGTTGGAAAAAGATATTGCCGTCATCCAGCTCAACCGGCCGGAGCGAAAAAATCCGCTGACGTTCGATTCCTATGCCGAGCTGCGCGACACTTTTCGCGATCTGAGATACGCCGACGACGTTCATGCGGTGGTGTTCCTGCCCAATGGCGGGAATTTCTGCTCGGGCGGCGATGTGAACGATATCATCGGGCCGCTGGTTGCGATGGACATGAAGGAGCTGCTGGCGTTCACCCGTATGACCGGGGACTTGGTCAAGGCCATGCTTCATTGCGGCAAGCCAATCATTTCCGCGGTCGATGGGGTGGCGGTCGGCGCCGGCGCGATCATTGCCATGGCTTCCGATTTGCGCATCGCGACGCCTGAGGCGCAGACGGCTTTCTTGTTCACGCGCGTTGGTCTTGCCGGTTGCGACATGGGCGCTTGCGCGATGCTCCCGCGCATCATTGGGCAGGGACGGGCGGCTGAGCTCCTCTACACCGGCCGTGCAATGACCGCGCAGGAGGGTGAACGCTGGGGATTTTTCAATAGACTGGTTGCGGCCGATGCGCTGGAAAAAGAGGCGCTGGATTTGGCGCGCCGGATTGCGGCGGGTCCGAATTTTGCCCACGGCATTACCAAGACCCAGCTCAATCAGGAATGGTCGATGAGTCTTGAGCAGGCGATTGAAGCGGAAGCGCAGGCGCAGGCGATCTGTATGCAGACGAAGGATTTTGAGCGCGCCTACCGCGCGTTTGTCGCCAAGGAAAAACCGGTGTTCGAGGGCAATTGATGTCCGACAAGAGCTTCCTCGCCTGGCCGTTCTTCGAGGACCGTCATCGCGTCCTCGCGAAAGACGTTGAGCGTTGGAGTGCGGCCAATCTTCCTGTCGCACACGGCGATGTGGATGCGGCCTGCCGCGAACTTGTCATGAAGCTCGGACGCGATGGCTGGCTTGATCACAGCGCGATCGATCCGGCTTCTCCGGGCAATCTGGATGTGCGGACGCTTTGCCTGATCCGGGAAACGCTCGCCCGGTACGATGGGCTTGCTGATTTCGCTTTCGCCATGCAGGGGCTCGGTGCGGGCGCCATCAGTCTTTTCGGGACGGGAGAGCAACGCCTATGGCTCAGGCGCACTCGGGCGGGCAAGGCCATCGCGGCGTTCGCGTTGTCGGAGCCAAAGTCTGGCTCCGACGTCGCGAATATGGAAATGACGGCAACGCGCGACGGCGATCGCTACATCCTTGATGGCGAGAAGACGTGGATATCGAATGGCGGCATTGCGGACTTCTATGTGGTTTTCGCGCGCACCGGGGAAGCGCCGGGCGCCAAAGGAATTTCCGCTTTTCTGGTGCCCGCCGATTTGAAGGGATTCTCGATCGCCGAGCGCATCGATGTCATTGCGCCTCATCCGTTGGCGCGGATCAAATTCAGCAATGCGCGAATTCCAGGATCCGCGATGATCGGGGCGCCGGGAGATGGCTTCAAGATCGCCATGTCGGTGCTCGACGTCTTTCGCTCGACCGTGGGTGCGGCAGCGCTCGGTTTTGCCCGGCGGGCCTTAGATGAATCACTTGCGCGCGTACGCACGCGCGAATTGTTTGGTGCGCCAATGTCCGAATTGCAGATGGTGCAAGCGCAAATCGCCGAAATGGCGGTCGATGTCGATGCGGCGGCATTGCTCGTTTATCGCGCCGCCTGGACCAAGGACATGGGCGTGCCGCGCGTCACGCGTGAGGCGGCGATGGCAAAGCTTTTTGCAACCGACCGGGCGCAGGACGTGATCGACAAAGCCGTTCAGCTTCACGGCGGCGACGGCGTGCGCCAAGGGCGCATCATGGAAAGGCTCTATCGCGAAATTCGGGCGCTGCGGATTTATGAGGGCGCGTCCGAGGTGCAAAAAGTCGTCATTGCAAGACAGATGCTAGCGGGGGGATGACCATGCTTGGGCGCAGCGCGCATCTCGATACATTCAGCCGTGACAAGCTTCCGCCCTTCGACCAGTGGCCGGAGTTTCCGCTTGATGGATTTGAATATCCAGAGAGTTTGAATGCCGCGGTTGAGTTGACAGATCGATTGGTCGCGCGCGGGTTCGGCGATCGTGTTGCGTTGATCGGAAACGGCCGCCAGCGCACCTACAAGGAACTCTCCGACTGGACCAATCGGATCGCGCGGGCGTTGGTGGAAGATTACGGCATCAAGCCGGGCAACCGCGTCCTGATCCGCTCGGCCAACAATCCGGCGATGGTGGCCTGCTGGCTTGCCGCGACCAAGGCGGGCGCGGTTGTGGTCAACACCATGCCGATGCTTCGCTCCATTGAACTCAGCAAGATTGTCGATAAGGCGGAGATCAGCCTGGCACTCTGCGACACACGGCTGATGGACGAACTTGTAGCCTGTGCCAAGGACAGCCGGTTCCTCAAGAAAGTGATCGGTTTCGATGGCACCGCCAATCACGACGCAGAGCTTGATCGTGTTGCGCTGAGCAAGCCCGTGACCTTCAAGGCGGTCGAGACTGGGCGCGATGACGTGGCGCTCTTGGGATTCACCTCCGGCACCACGGGCGAGCCCAAGGCGACCATGCATTTCCATCGCGATCTGCTGATCATTGCCGATGGTTATGCCAAGGAAATCCTGCAGGTGATGCCCGAGGACATATTCGTCGGCTCGCCGCCGCTCGCATTCACTTTCGGCCTCGGCGGGCTTGCGATTTTTCCATTGCGATTTGGGGCGACGGCGACGCTGCTGGAAAATGCTTCACCAGCGAATATGATCGAAATCATCGAGACCTATAAGGCGACCATCGTTTTTACCGCGCCCACGGCCTATCGGGTGATGCTTGCGGCGATGGACGGCGGGGCAAATTTGTCTTCGGTGAGGATGGCGGTATCGGCCGGTGAAACATTGCCAGCGCCGGTTTTCAGGGATTGGATCAAGAAAACGGGAAAACCGATTCTCGACGGCATCGGCGCGACCGAGATGCTGCATATTTTCATCTCCAATCGGCTGCAAGATGCTGCGCCGGCTTCGACGGGCCGTCCGGTCGCCGGGTATCAAGCCAAGATTGTCGATGACGACATGAAGGAGAAGCCGCGCGGTGAAGTCGGCCGTCTTGCGGTGCGCGGCCCGACCGGTTGCCGCTATCTCGCGGACGATCGGCAAAAGAAATACGTCAGCGGCGGCTGGAATCTGACGGGGGATGCATTCATTCAAGATGCCGATGGCTATTTCCATTTCGCGGCCCGCACGGACGATATGATTATTTCCTCCGGCTACAACATTGCCGGGCCGGAAGTTGAGGCGGCGCTGCTGTCGCATTCGGACGTGAAAGAATGCGCGGTCATCGGCGTGCCGGATGAAGAGCGCGGGCAGATCGTGGAAGCGCATGTGGTGTTGAAGGAGGGCGTCGCCGCCGACTCAAATACTACGCGCAAGCTGCAGGATCACGTCAAGGCAACGATCGCGCCGTTCAAATACCCCCGATCGGTGAAATTCGCCGACGCGTTGCCGAAAACGCAGACCGGCAAGATTCAACGCTTCCGGTTGAAGCAGAAAGCGCAATGAAGATGCATTTTGCAGCAAGGCAAAACAAATGACGCATACGCCGCATCAGTTTCTGCATCCGCGAAACTGGAAGACAACTAAGGGCTATGCCAACGGTGTCGCGGCCGAGGGGCGCATGGTTTTTCTGGCCGGTCAGATCGGATGGAATGCCGAGCAGAAGTTCGAAAGCCTGGATTTCGTCGCGCAGACACGCCAAGCCTTGCGCAATATTGTCGCTATCGTGCAAGAGGCCGGCGGCAACGCGGAGCACGTCACGCGACTGACTTGGTTCGTCACCGACAAGAAGGAATATCTCTCGCGGCTTGCGGAAGTGGGCGAAGCCTATCGCAGCGTGATGGGAAAGCATTTCCCGGCCATGACCATGGTCCAGGTGGCGGGGCTGATCGAAGATGACGCGAAGATTGAAATCGAGGCCTTGGCGGTTGTGCCGCATCGAGACTAGAGCCGGCGCGGGCATTTACATACCGTTTCTCTACGCGCGAGTTTTCGCTTGGCATGGGCATCGTGCTAATGGGATGATGGCTGCGGGCTCTGGTCTGGAATTGACGGCGCGAGCGAGGGTTTATGGAATTTGGAATTCTGTTCACGTCGCATCCGAATACCGAGGCTGAACCGTATCCTCATCGCGATGTACATGCGCGGGTGACGAAGCAGATTCTGCGCGCCGATGAGCTCGGTTTCGATTACGCCTGGCTAGCGGAGCATCATTTCAGCAACGAATACGGCATCATGCCCGATGTCTTTGTCTATGCGGGCTACCTCGCTGCGTTGACCAAGCGGATCAAGATCGGCACCGCGGTGGTGACGTTGCCGCTCGCCAATCCGCTGCGTGTCGCCGAGAACACCGCCTTTGTCGATGTCTTGAGCAACGGGCGGTTCCAGCTCGGCCTTGGCTCAGGCTATCGGCAATACGAATTCGAAGGGTTCGGCGCGGATTTTGAGGGGCGGCGCGACGTGCAGGAAGAAGCGTTGCCGGTGCTGATGGAGCTGTTCCACAAGAAACGCGTCACGCATCAGGGCAAGCGCTTCAAGTTCAAGGTCGATGGTGCGTATGAATTGTTTCCGCATCCGGTGCAGCAGCCGCATCCGCCCATCTTCCTTGCGGGCGCGACGGAACGTTCGATCGGGTTGGCCGGGCGCATGGGATTTGGCCTCTTTCTTTCAAGCTGGACGCCGAATGCGGAATTGGCGCGCCAGACAAAAGTCTATCGCGCCGCGCTCGAAGAGACGCCGCCGGAGTTGCAGAAAAATCCGGCGCGCGGGCATGTCGACATCGCGCGCTGGGTCTATGTGGCGGAGACGGATGCCAAGGCCAAGCGCGAAAGCGAAGTCGGCATCATGCGTAACCTCCATCATTTCTCCAGCGGTCATACGTCCGGCTACCTCGGTACGGTCTCGCAAGATGTGGGTTCCAACCAGCGCGATTATGATGCTCTCACGCGCGATATCATCTTGCATGGCTCACCCGGGACGGTGGTGGAGAAGATCGAGACGCTGCGCGCGATGACGGGTGTGGAGTCAATCATGCTGCATTATCCGCCGTGGTACGGCACGGAGAAGGCGATCGCCTCGCTTGAAATGTTTGCCGGTGAAGTGATTCCGAAATTTAGATCGGATGCCAGGGTCAAGATACGCGCGTGACCGGCGAGCGCCAGCCAAGGCTAGGGGAAGATTGATGCGTCCAATACCGTTGGGAGCAAAGGGGACCTTTTCGCTTTTGGTCAAACCTGAGAATCTCGCCAGCCAATTCAAGGACGCAATGTTGCCGCCGGTGTTCGCGACGCCGTACATGGTGTTGCTCATGGAAAACGCAGCGCTCAATGCGATTCGGCCATATCTAGACAAGGGCGAAAGCGCAGTCGGGACCGCCGTCAATATCCGGCATCTGGCGGCAACGCCCGTCGGACATGGCGTGCGAGCCGAGGCGGAGGTGACTGAAGTCGACGGGAGACGAATCGAATTCAACGTGACCGCGAGTGACGATCTTGAAGTGATCGGAAGCGGTACGCACGAAAGAATGGTGATTGATCTTGCCCGGTTCGGCCAAAGTCTCGCCAAGAAGAACAAGCGTTAGCTGCGAGGCGAAAGTTGAAATGTGGATTTGTGACTTTCAACTTGCCGATCATAGTCGATGGTTGCATTCTGGGTTTTCACAGAGCTGAGCTGTCTTTCTAAAAATTTTTCGGACAAAAGACTTGGGAGAGGATTATGAGCAATCCAAATGTGGCCATGGTGCAGGGCCTGTATGCCACCTTTGGCCGCGCGGACGTCGCTGCCATACTCGCTGTGCTTGATCCCAACGTCGATTGGACGGTGAACGGACGCAGCAGTGACTATCCGGTGTTTGGGAATTGGAAGACGCCGGCTGGGGTGCAGGATTTTTTCAAGCTCGTGGCGGAATACGAGAATTTCACTGAATTCTCGCCGCGGGATATCTACGCGGCCGATGACAAGGTCTTTGTGCTCGGTCACTACGCTGGCAAAATCAACAAGACCGGCAAGTCCTATGCGAGCGATTGGATCCACATCTTCACCGTCCGCAACGGCAAAGTGCTGAGCTTCCGCGAATTCAACGACAGCCATCAATTTGTCGCAGCCTACCGCGGCTGATTGAAGAGCCGTCGCGAAAATTTCCGGTCGCACGAATTGCGCGGCTCGTCATCAAATGACAAGCACTAACGCGAGCCGACGCTCATCGTCGTGGTGTTACTTGAGCGCGACCTGGAGGCCGCTCAGATCGAGTTGCACTTCCAGGCCAACCTGTCTGCCGCGCAGCACCAGAACGACGCCCTTCGTATTCTTCAATTTTGCAGTTTTTCTGCCGCTCACGACGGCGTAACCGGCCTCCGTCGCCCCGTAGGTTCCGGAAATATCCGACGCTTTGCTCAAGTTTTGCACCGTGCCGGAAAGCTCGGCCTTCGACGCGCCAAACGTTGCGCCGAGACTGACGCCGCCGATGTTTAGCGGGTAGCGTTTGCCCTGATAGACCAGCGTGCCGCTGCCGCCCGAAACGCCGACAATGAATCCGGCATTTACAAAAGTAATGTAAATTTCGGGCGGCTTTTGATCTTGCGCGTAGGACGGTGTGGCCAAAGGAATGAGCGCGATCAGCATGATCGCCGCGGCTCGAATCGCAGTGAAAAGATGCGACATGTCTACCTCCCGGTTATGTCCTGTTTCGCTTTTGGGCGACAAGAGGAGTGCCGCGCTGGCAAGACACCATTGCCTCCCCCGACCCGAAGCGGCCATTGAGAACCAGCTTCAAGACGGCAAAAGGATTTCACGACCTGGGGTGCCCCGCAAGCCGGATACGGTAACAATTTACTAACCATGACCGGTGCTGGTGAGGTTGGATCGAAACAAATTTCCAATTCTCCGGCGTTAGGTTGATCGCGCCGACGTGGCTAACAGATATCGAACTTGATTCTCGAAGCCCGTTGGCCGGGTGTTACGTTTTCAGTGGGCTGTCCCTGTAAGCACCGGACGGCGAATTTCCGCATGTGACGGTGTATGGAAAGTTCAGAACAAATCGACGCAGTGCTTGCTTCCCGAAAGGACGAGGACCGATTGTCTATCGAGGCGGTGCAAGCAAGCCTCGGCCTCATGGGCGTGCTGCTGAATTCCGATGATGATGGCGGCTCCTATTTGGAACTGTTCAAGGCACTGCGCGACGTCTTTGCCTGCGATCAAGCGATGCTGCTGG
Source organism: Hyphomicrobiales bacterium (assembly GCA_003169835.1). Taxonomy (GTDB): domain Bacteria; phylum Pseudomonadota; class Alphaproteobacteria; order Rhizobiales; family Xanthobacteraceae; genus PNAI01. The sequence continues at coordinate 17,358 of PNAI01000035.1, forward strand.
AAAACCGTGGCGATAATCTTGAATGTATCGCGTCGGTGCCCGGGGATTTGATCGGCCGGCGTTGGGGCACAAGTAACTTTCAAGGTGTTCTGGGCGGTCAGATTTTGGCCGGCGATGGTTGTGACGAGATGCAAAAATTTCAAGTTGCGCTTTCCGATCTGATCTCGCCCGCGCAGCCAACTCTTTGCCTTCCGATTGGGATTCGCGGTCGCCCAGGTGTGCTAATGCTGCTGCGCGCGCAAGGCAGCGCCCAATTTGGTGACGGATGCGTGGCGATCGCACGGCAATGCGCGGTGGTTTCCTTGGCGGTGCTGGCGGCACGAAATGGCGGTAAACTCGAAGCCGAGATTTTGCAGTCGAAGGAACTGATTGATCGGCTGCGCGCAAGCGAGCGAAGCACGCAGAGGTCCATTGAGTTGCTCCAGGAAATCACAAATCACTTGCCTATCGGCGTAACGGTGCAAGACGAAGCCGGCCGTTTTGTTCTGGTCAATACGATGGCCGCGGCCAATCTGGCGACTCCAGCTAATGTGTTGATTGGTGCATCACCGGCCAATTTCCTGCCTGACGATGAGGCGGCACAGAGACGCCAATGGGAAATAGAGCTGGTTCAATCGGGCAAGTCGATCAACACGGAAGAAAACATTAAAGACGCGACTGGAGAACGCACGTGGCTGACGTCACACAAGCCGGTGCGCGTTTTCGAGGAGACAGTCCTTCTTTCGAGCTCGCTGGATATTACCGAGCGTAAGCAATTCGAACGAGAGTTGACGCATCGCGCCCATTTCGATGAGTTGTCCGGCCTGCCTAACGCCAGCCTTGTTCAGAGACGCGTTGAACAGGTGCTCCAGCGCAATGAAAGCATCTCCCGGGTTGCGCTGGCATTCATCGATATCGACAATTTCAAGCACATCAATGATTACTACAGCCATGCCGTTGGCGATGCGCTGATCGTGCAATTGGCTCGAAGAATCAGCAAGCGTCTTCGCGATAATGATATGCTTGGGCGGATCAGCGGCGACGAGTTCCTGCTGTTCATCAATCCGGTCAAAAGCGACGATCAGCTTCATATTCTCATGGATCATATATTGCGGGATCTGAAACAGCCATTTCATGTCGACGCGTTTGAGATTTTCACATCGGCCTCGATCGGTGTCGCCATCTACCCGGAACACGGCGCGAGCTATGAGGCTCTGCGCCGCAGCGCTGACAGCGCGATGTATAGCGCCAAGCGTGATACAAAAGGATCAGCGGTCTATTTCGATGCCAACATGGGACTCGCGGTCACGGCGCGGATGGAGATCGAGCAGCGGCTGCGGTTGGCGATTCGCGATCGCCGATTCTGTTGTGCGTTTCAGCCGAAGGTGGATATCCAGACTCAAGATATCGTCGGATTTGAGACGCTGGTGCGTTGGCGCGACAGCAATGGAGAAATTCATCCACCCGGCGACTTCATCGGTCTTGCGATCGAGCTTGGTTTGATCGATCCGATTACCAGCTTTGTGCTCGATGACGCGCTAAATTCGATCGAGCGCCTCGACGAAGCATTTGGACCGGAAACGACAATCAGCATCAATGTCGCCGCGAAACAGGCCGGAGATCTGCACTTTATGCGTCCGTTCATGGATACTTTGAAGGCCAGCCGGTATGCCGATCGCATCATGCTTGAGCTAACAGAGGAAGCGTTTGCTGCAAAGGGTCTATTCCAGACGCAAGTGCTTCCAGTGCTGCGCGAAATCGGAGTGCGCGTGTCGATCGACGATTTCGGTACGGGATATTCATCCTTGTCCGCACTTGCCGATATCACAGCTGATGAGGTCAAGGTCGATCGCTCATTCATTTCGAATATTCACGAGCGTCCACGCAATCAGAGTGTCTTGCGAGCGATTGAATCGCTTGCTCATGCGCTGGGAATGAGCATTATTGCCGAAGGCGTCGAGTCGTTTGAGGAACTTGCCTATTTGCAGGCGGCCACGCGAATTCGATACGCGCAGGGGTTTTATTTCTCCAAGCCGCTTTATCTCGATGAGGTCACGAGCACAAGAAGTGCCGATGCCAATCGGCGTGTTGTCGAATCTGCGCGCGAGCAACCTGAAGGACGCAGTTCTTCCTCACATCGAACGATGAGCGAACTGCGGTCGCGCCGAGGCTAGACCAAGCAAGCCAAGCAACCTTGCGGTCAGCGCGGCAGTTGTCCGGGTGCAACGTTTCTAAGAGCTGAATAGGGGTCCGTCTGTTCGCCCAGCGGCTTACGCAGCAGTCCAAGCCGATTTGATTCAGGCGCCGGAGCGGGCTGGAGCGGCGGTGCGCTCGTAGCCGCGATGGGTTTGATTTCACGCGCACTGTCTTCGTTTGTTTTTCGCTGACTTAATGTCGCGCCTCGCCAGCGCTCGACCACCGCAGCAATAAAGTTGAGGTCCTGACCGCCGGATTGCTGCTCCGGCTTGTCGGAGAAGGCCTCGCTGCGTGGCAGACTCTGCGGTGGCAGTTCGGAAAAAGTCAGCCGCGTCGGCAATGGAATGCCGACGCCGAAAGCCAATGCTTCGCGGGTTCCAAGCGACGGTACGAAGGCGAAGAGATTTGCCGCGGCATCGGATACTGCGGATCGCAAGAGCCCCTGATCGCGTTCATTCGACATGCGCATCGCGAAGAGCGTGCTGCACTGAGAAATGATTGTGGGATCGAGCTCGGCCGGGCGTTGTGTTACCAAGCCTAGATAGACACCGTATTTCCGGCCTTCCTTCGCAATGCGGGAGATCGCCCGTCTGGTCGGAGCAAATCCGACAGCGCGATCGGTGGAGGCGTATCTGTGAGCTTCTTCACACACAAACAATAGGGGTGAGGCGCCGTCGCTCCACAATCCGAATTCGAATGCGATGCGGCACAGGACGGAGACCACGGCATCAACCACCTCGACCGGAAAACCGGCGAGTTGCATGACCGTCATCGGCTTGCCGTCAGCCGGAAGCCTGAACAATTGGCTCAAGGCTTCGGCCATTGTGTCGCCGCCGACATTGGCGTTTTCGAACATGAAACCGTAGCGTGGGTCGTTACTCACGGTGTCAATGCGGGTAATGAGCTTGTGATAGTTCATCCGTGAAGAGCGGTTCTCGAGCTTTCCCATTCTCTCGTCGAGCAAAGACACCAGATCGGCCAGCCGATAGGGCACGGGCGTATCGACGGTGTACCCGATGCTCTTGGTATCGAGTTTCTTGATGGCGGGCCGCTCTGCCGAAGACCGGTATTGCGTGTAGTTGGTCTTGGCAAGAGGAATGACATCAGTGAGGATTTCGATTTCTTCGTCGACACCCAGGCGACCGGCAAAGAAGACGTCGACGATCTCCTCAAAATTGAATAGCCAAAACGGCAGCTTAAGATTACTTGGGTTCATAACGTTGGCGCGCTCGCCGAAGCAGCGGCCATACTCGTTGTGCGCATCGAGCATGAAGATCCGCAAGTCGGGCCGTACTTGGAGGAGCTGCTGCAAGATGAGGGCGACGGCACTGGATTTTCCGACGCCGGTCGTGCCGAGCACGGCAAAATGCTTTGTCAGCATTTCGTCGACGTCGATGCACGCGCTGACCGTATTATCTTGATGCAGATGACCAATCTTGATCGTTTTGTGTCCTGCGCCGTCGAATACGATGTGCAATTCCTGGTTTGTGAGCGGCAGAACGGTGTCCGCAATCGTTGGATACTCAGAGACGCCGCGGCAGAAACGCGGCGCGCCTGGTTGGCGTAGATCAATTTCACCCATCAAATCGATACGGGCGATGGCGGTACAGCCGTCAACCTTGACTGCACTCGACGTCTGACTTGAGACGTCGGTAATAACGCCGACAAGGAGCGCCTTTGTGCTATGAATTTTTACGAACTTGCCGACCGTTATGCTGGCGCGGTGGGGGCCGCTGAGTGCATCAGATAAAATCCCGGCGATCACCTGCGAGCCGCTGATAGAATGCACGCGTCCAAGCATGCCGCCAGACGATTGTGCCGAATTGTGTTGGTCGTGAATCGTACTGTTCTCTGACATCCCCACGGCCTACGTTTGCATGATGAGCGATAACCCTGAGAAATATGGCAGATCGCAATCTAAATTCGGTTAAACCGCTCACCGTGCCAATCCGCTTTTGGACAATCGAACCAATTCGGCCGGCGCTGGTTTACGCCGGGTTAATCCAGCCCATTTTGTTTGTGGTTTTAGGCAGGCGTCGGCGGCTTGTGCCGTCTAGCGCAAATTCGGAACGATCTTTTTGATGGTTTCGATCATTGCCGGTGGAGTGGCATAAAGTTCCGCCACGAGTCGTTCCAAGTGCTGCGGCGCACGATAGGTCATATCGAGCTTCATCCCGGCAGCTTCTGCGAGCAGTTCCGGATTCTTGGCGGCCTCCGCGATCGCCTTGCGCATGAGGTCCACGCGATCCTTCGGCACATCGGGCGGGAAGAGATAAGGCCGGCCGAATTCGGTGCTGGAGAACACAAAGCGCATCATCTGGCGTTGCTCAGTGGTTTTCGCGTAATCGTAAATGGAGGGGGCGTCTGGAATTTCCGGCATGGCCGTTACCTCCGCGCGCAGGATGACGCGCAGTTTGCCCTCTCGAAACAACCGCTCATGGGTTCGAAATTGACCGAGCGAAGCACAGGCCCCCTGGACTTCGCCGCGCTCCATCGCAAGTACGATATCTTGCGCGCCGCGATACCCTTCGATGAGGCGAAATTTGGTGCCGAGCACGCGGTTAATCACAGTCGGGATGATGCTGGTCGCGGAGCCGACGCCCACGCTCCCGACGATGAGTTCCTGCGTGAATAGGTCGGCGGGAGTCTTTATCGCGGATGTCGACGTTGCGACGCAGATCCGACCGGGAAACGAGGTTGCGCCGAGCCAGTTGAAGCGGCGCGGATCAGCCTCGATGTTCGGTAGGCCCATGATGGCTTGGCTCGGAAGATTGCGCGAGATCGAGCCCATGACGGTTCCGTCGCGTGCTGCCCGGACGTAGAGATAATTCGCGGAGCCAAGAGCTGCTGCCTGCGGCATGTTCTGGACAATGATCGTAGGTTGGCCGGGCAGGTATTTCGGTAAATATCGGGCGAGCAAACGCGCGCCGATGTCGTAATCATTGCCGGCTTCGTAGCCGACAACCATCTGGATTTGCTTGTTTTTGTAAAAATCCTGCGCGCCTTGCGCGTGCGTTTCGGACAAAGCTGCCAAAATAAAACCAAGCGATACTGCTACTCGTGACGCGACCGATTTCATGGCGGCCTATTCGGCTGCGCGTTTTTGCACGAGCGCAGCAGCGGCCTGGTCGTAGTTCTCCTCGCGTGCCAAGAGCGGTTTTAATCCGACGAGACCGTAGTAGTCGTCGAGTGGGATGAGATGTTCCTGGCAGGGCGCGAGCGAATTCTTGCTCTTGAGCAGCCGCAGCACGGTGCGCACGGAATTTGCCGCAGCGAACAGTGCGATCGATGGGAAAGTGGCGGCAACCACGCCGGCCGCTTCGAGTTCTTCCAGGCTGCGTGCCTTGGGGCCAGCGGCCTGCGAAAGTGTCGCCATGTGAGGGCCGGTAATTTCGCGCAGCGCGCGTTTGATTTCCGGAATCGTGTCGAGCCCCATGGGCTTGGCCATGTCGGCGCCGGCTTCCATGAACAATTGGCAGCGTGCGATCGCTGAATCGACGCCCTCGACGCTAAAGGCATCGGTGCGAGCGGCGATAAACAGGTCAGGATCGCGCCGCGCGTCGAGCGCGGCGTTGAGTTTTGCTAGCATCTGCTCGACGGGCACGATCTGTTTGCCCGGCAGATAACCGCAACGGTTTGGAAAAACCTGGTCGCTGATGAAAAAGCCAGCGACGCCGGCCGCCTCAAAGGCGCGCACCATCTGTCGTACGTTGTTGACGCCGCCAAAACCGGTGTCGGCATCGGCATAGACGGGGATTTCGACGGCGGCGCAGATGCGTGCGTAGTGGTCGGCGAAATCGCGCATGTTGGATTGGCCCATGTCGGCCTGCGCCAGCATGCTGCCAACCGCGGCGTAGCCGCCGGCGACGATGCCCTCAAAGCCCTCGGTTTCGATGATGCGGGCGGAAAGCGCGTCATAGGCGCCCGGCATTAGCACAAGACGCTTGCCGGCCATGATCGCTTTGAATTTCTTTCTGACGTTCATCTCGTGCTCCCGTTACGAAGTGCGGCTGTCAGTCGCCGTCTGCAACCAAGGCTGGTCGGCGGCCATGCGTTTTTCCCAATTCAAAATCTCGCTCGTATGTTTGAGCGTGAGGCCGATGTCGTCGAGGCCTTCGAGCAAGCGTGTACGGTCGGCGGCCGGAATATCGAAGGTGATGTCGGGTCCGCTCGGTCCGCTGATGCGCTGGGTTTGCAGATCGACCGTGAATGGTGCCGCGCCGTTCACCGTCATAATGCGCGCAATGAATGCGTCGGCGTCTTGAGGCTTAAGCACCACGGGAAGCAATCCGTTTTGTAGGCAGTTCTCGCGGTAGATGTCGGCAAAGCTCTTCGCCACGATGACGCGGATGTTGTTTGCCAGCATGCCCCATACGGCGGCCTCGCGCGAGGAACCGGCACCGAAATTTTGCCCCGTCACCAGGATGCCGGGATTGCGGAATTGCGACTGGTTGAGCACGAAGTCGGGATTGTCGCTTCCGTCGTCACGCAGGCGGGCGCGCATGAACAATAGTTTCTTGTAATCCGGTTTGAGCGCGCGCATTGCCTGCACCGGCGCGATCTGATCGGTGTTGATGTCATCGTTGAGCATCGGAACGGCGATGCCGGTATGGGTCGAGAACGGTTGCATCAGGCTTGCCCCAACCGCAATTGCCGCACGTCGGCAATGCGTCCGGCAATGGCTGTCGCGGCAGCGGTCTCAGGACTTGCAAGATGGGTGCGCACCTTTGGGCCCTGTCGATTTTCGAAGTTTCGGTTGGTGGTCGAGACGCAGCGCTCGCCTGGATCGCCGCGATCGCCGTTGCCACCGGCGCACATGGAGCAACCGGACTCGCCCCAGAAGAAGCCCGCATCGCGGAAGACGCGATCGAGGCCGGCGGCTTCCGCGTCGCGTTTCACCTTGGTTGAGCCGGGCACGACCATAGCAACGACGCCTTCTGCAACTTTACGCCCGCGCACCACATTGGCGGCGGCATGCAGATCCGGTAGGCGACTGTTGGTGCACGAGCCGATAAACACGCGATTGACCGGCATGCCGACAAGCGCGGTGCCGGGCTGCAAGCCCATGTAGGCAAGCGCGCTTTCAACTGCTCCGCGTCGGCTTTGATCGACGCTGGACGGATCGGGCACGCGGCCGGAGATGCCGAGCACCTGGCTCGGATCGGTGCCCCAGGTGATTTGCGGCTCAAGTGTGCTGCAATCGAGCACGTGTTCGCGGTCGAATTGCGCCTCCGCGTCGGTCTTGAGCGTGCGCCAATGCGTCGTTGCGCGGTCCCACATCGCGCCTTTCGGTGCGTAAGGCCGTCCCGCGATCCACGCAATGCTTGCGTCGTCCGGAGCCACGAAGCCGGAGCGGCCGCCCATTTCGATATTGAGATTACACAGTGTCATGCGCTGCTCGATCGGCATGGCGCGCACGGCCGAGCCGGCATATTCCACCACGTGCCCGCGCGCGCCGGAAACGCCAAGCTCGGCAATGATGCGGAGCGCCACATCCTTTGCGCTGACGTGGGCTCCGAGCACGCCTTCAAGCCGGATCAGCATGCTTTTTGGTCGCTTGAGCGCCATCACTTGCGTCGCGAGGATGTGCGCGAGTTCGGTCGTGCCGCAACCAAAGGCAAGCGCGCCAAGGCCGCCGACGGTGCTTGCATGACTATCCGGAACGGCGTGGGTTGCGCCCGGCAGCACCATGCCGAGTTCGGGCGCGACCACGTGCGAAATACCCTGCTCGGGATCATCGATGTCGAACAGCTTGATGTTGTTGCGGCGGCTGCCTTCGCGCATGGCCTTGATGAAGGCCGCGCCGGAGGGATTGGTGGAATCGTTGCGGCCGGGTTTGGTCGCAACGGTGTGGTCTTGCATCGAGAAGGTGAGGTCGGGTCTGCGCACCGGTCTGTGCTGGGTCTCCAACTGTTCGAAGGCGTGGGGAGCGTGCAACTCGTGCAGTGCGTGCCGGTCGATGTAGATTAGGTCGCGGCCGTCGATGCGCTGCGCGACCAGATGGGCGGCCCAAATTTTTTCGAACAAAGTGTGGGGCATGGATCGTCGCCAATGGGATCGAGGATTGCTGCCGACTCTAGGGATCGGGCCAGTTGCAGGTATTTTGGGCGGCCCGGATGTCGAAGGCAAGCCGTGGCTAGTGCGACGCGGCGTAATGTGCGAGTGCCACAAGGTCGGCATCTGAGAGCCCAGCGACAGCGCCACTCATGAGAGTGTCCGCCCCCTCGCGTTTGCTGTCGCGGAATTCGGTCAGAGCCTGAGTTAGATAATCGACGCGCTGTTTAGCAATACGCGGAACCTGCTGATCTCCAGTCAAGGTTGGCTTGTGGCAAGATCCGCATTTCTTTTGCGCCGCGATTTCAGTACCGCGCTTGACCAATGCGGCATCGATCGGTTCGCCGCTCGGCTTGGGCGGAAGTTTTGAGAAATGCCCCGACAGCGCATCCAGGTCGCTTTCTTTCAAATCTTTCACGAATGGCGCCATTGCTTCAACTTTGCGTACGCCTTCGCGCATCAGGAACAGTTGGTTCAGCACGAAGAACGCCGGTTGCCCTGCAAGGGACGGAATATTCGGCAGTGGAGAGTTGCCGTCAGCGCCGTGACAACCGGCGCATTGCACAATGCGGTCCTGGACCGACATCGCTTGGCTCAAAGCCTGGCCGGCGCACAAAATGACGGCCGCCAATCCGAAGATCAGCGGCCGCCATATATTCGAAACGACGATCATCGCGTCTCTATCTAATTGTTTGCCACTTTCCCGTTGTATGTGATGCGATAGATCGCGCCGCTTGTTTCGTCTGAAACGAGCAAGGAGCCGTCCGCCATCGGAAGCACATAAGTTGGCCGGCCATAGAATTCGTTTGTCTTCTCGTTCAGTAAGCCGGTCAAGAAGGGCTCAATCCTGGCGGTTCCGCCCGAGACCCGCGCGATCACGACATCGTAGCCGTACTTCTTCTCCCGGTTCCACGAACCATGGCGGGCGATGAAGGCGACGTTTTGGTAGGAGTTCGGGAACATCTTGCCGGTGTAGAATTTAATTCCTAGCGCGGCGGCATGCGGACCGAGCAGGGCTGCGGGTAGGATCACGCCGGCGCAGGGGTTCGGGCGTTTGACGTCCGGATCTGGAATGCCCATGGCGTGGCAGTAAGGGAAACCGTAGCTGGCGCCTTCTTGGGCTTTTGTGACGCGGTTGAGCTCATCTTCCGGACCTGCGTTGCCCGCCCAGTCGCGGCCGTTGTCGGTGAACCACAACTCTTTCGTCACCGGATGCCAGTCGAAGCCGACCGTATTGCGGATTCCGCGCGCGACGATTTCCATGCCGGTGCCGTCTGCATTGTAGCGCCGGATCTGGCCGTGAATGCCGGGATTGGTTTCGCAGATGTTGCAGTTCGATCCGACCTGCACGTACATTTTTCCGTCCGGTCCGAATGCCACGTACTTCCAATTATGGTGCACGGTATCAGGCAGATTGTACGCGGCCGTAAGTTCGACCGGTGTACCCGGATTGTCGAGCTTGTCCTCGATGTTGTCGTAACGGAACACCTTGTTGATGGCGAACACGTAGAGCGCGCCATCCTTGAATGCGAGGCCGTTGGGTTGCGTCAGGCCTTGCACGAGGACTTTGGCCTCGCGCTTGCCGTCTTTTTCGGTGATGGCATAGACACGGCCGATCACGCGCGTGCCCATGAACATCGTGCCCTTGGTGCCCATCACCATGGAGCGCCCGCCAGGATGTCCGGACGACCAGACATCGGCCTTGAACCCAGGTGGAAGCTTGATCTTGTCGAGCGGCAGCTTGTCGACCGGTGTCACGGTCGGCGGCGTTGCGTGCGGCTTGAGACCCTCATCCTGTTTACTGGCAGCCGGATTTGATTTGTCCATCGGACTAAATCCGGGCGGCGATTGAGCTCCGGCAGGCAATGCTGCAGCAATGAGAATAGCAATAGCACCTGCGATGAGCAGGCCGTGGCGGCACGACATCAAACTGGACATATTATCCTCCATTGTCCGTTAGTTTTTTTCCGGTTGCACCGGGTACTCGTTCTTGGCGTGCAGTGTGGGACATTTCACCCCCGACGCGCAATTGGGATTCGATGAGTTGGCGGTGAAATCAGCCAGTCACATGCGCCGGTAGTCGTATGGTGCGGTATCCCGTTCTGCAGCCAGCGTTTCGACCCGCGCATGATTTGGCGAAAGATGACAGACCGGATCGGTCGCTGCTGCATCGCCTGTAAGTGCATAGGCTTGGCAACGACAGCCGCCAAAATCCTCATCTCGCCGAGGGCAGCTCGCACACGGCTCCTGCATCCAAGCTGTGCCGCGAAAGGCGTTGAAGGCAGGCGAATTCTCCCAAATGTCGGTGAGTGAATGTTCACGCACCGACCAAAATTCCAAACCGGGAATGGATTGCGCCGCGTGGCAGGGCAGTACCAAGCCGTCGGGCGCGACATTGAGCGAGCGATGGCCCCAGCCGCCGACGCATGGTTTCGGGAAGCGCGCGTAGTAATCGGGGATTACCGCGTCGATGACTATCTTGCCGTGGAGACGCCGGCGCAAATCTTCCACCACATTCGCCGCCTGCTGGACCTGTTCGCGCGTCGGCATGAGTGTCGCGCGGTTCTTCAGCGCCCAGCCATAATATTGCGCGTGCGCGATTTCGACGCGGCTTGCGCCAAGCGCGAGCGCAAGATCGACCAATTCGGAAATGCGTTCGATGTTGGCGCGGTGAATGACCGCGTTCACGGTAAGCGGCATCTTCAATCGCACCACTTCTGCAGCGAGCGAACGTTTTTTGGCGTATGCCCCCTCGTAGCCCGCAATATGATCTGCCGATTTCTCTTCGCTGTCCTGAATGGAGATCTGCACGTGATCAAGTCCGGCGTCGGCGAGCGCGGCAAGCGTCTTGTTGGTTATTCCTACGGCGGACGTAATCAAATTGGTGTAGAGCCCCGCATCGCGCGCTGCCGTCGTGATCTCGACGAGATCGCGCCGCGCCCCGGGCTCTCCGCCGGAGAGATGCACTTGCAGCACGCCAAGTGAAGCGGCTTCGCGAAACACGCGCGCCCATGTGGCGGTGTCGAGTTCGTGCGCGCGCGGTTCGAGCGCGAGGGGATTTGAGCAATAGGGACAACCGAGCGGGCAGCGGTGCGTGAGTTCGGCAAGAAGTCCGAGTGGCTTATGGAGATTGCCTGCGCCGTTTTGCGTCACGTCAAATCTCCAGGAGCTTCTTGTCCGCGAGTGTGCGCAACAGCGCCGTTACATCGGCAAGAATACGCTCGCGCGGTGCGGAGTAAGTACTCGCGAGGTCGTCGACGATAGCCGCGATCGTCGCCTCGCCGGTGCAGCGTTTGACGATTTCGACCGCGATCGGGTCGGTTTTGAACACGCGCTCAGGCGCGAGTAGCACCCAGCCGCCTTGCGCCTCATTGTGCACAAGCCGCACGCCGCGTCCCAATAGCGGGCGCGTCTCGCTTGATATAATATCGTTTTCAGCCACGGAACGTGCACCTCTATGCCGCGTTTCACGCAATCGCGGAGCGTGTTATACGACACTTGAAGGCAAGAAATCCTGGGTTGAAAGAGCGGAGAGTGCAATGAGTCTGCAGCAGACATGTTTGAGATTTTGGTGCGCGGCGGCGATCACAGTGTCCGTGAATTGTTCCGCGCAAGCGCAGGACTACCCCACCAAGCCTGTCACCTTCATCACCCCCGCTGCCGCCGGCAACAGCCCGGATGTGGTTACGCGCGTGGTGGCCGATCGCCTTACACAGTTGTGGAAGCAGCAGATCGTGGTGCTCAATCGTCCGGGCGCCGGCGGGCTCATCGCTGCGCAGGCGGCGGCCGGTGTCGAGAAGGACGGCTACACCCTCTACATGACTCAGGCGTCCACCTTTACCGTTCTGCCAGTTACGCAGGAAGGCAAAATGCCAGTCGATCTGCAAAAGGCCTTCGTGCCGATCGGTATGGTCGGCGAGCAGCCGATTGGAATGGCGGTTAACAAAGACGTGCCCGCGAACTCCGTTGCGGAGTTGATCGCGCTCATCAACAAGACGCAGGGCGGGATGCTGTTCGGCGCGACCAATCGCGGCGGCCAGTCGCATTTGACGGGCGAATTGTTTCGCGAGCGCGCCAAAGTGAACCTGTCGTTCGTGCACGCGGCGGGCGCTGCGGCATCGCTCAATGACGTTATTGCCGGGCGTATTCCAATTGTGTTCGAGGGCCTCGCTGGACTTGCGCCCGGAACCGAGGGTGGCGGGATCAGGCTTCTCGGCATTGCGGCGCAGAAGCGCCTGCCCAATTTACCGAAGCTTCCAGCCATCAATGAAACCATCCCAGGCGTGGTGTCGAGCGGCTGGATCGTGCTGATGGCGCCGGCGGGAGCGCCTGAAAACATCATCCGGAAGGTCAACGAGGACCTGCGCAAGGTCGTGGCGATGCCAGACGTTATCGAGAAGCTCCAAGTGCTCGGTACTTACTCGCGCGACCTGACGCCCGCGCAAACTGGCGAATTCATGCGGAGCGAAGAGCAACTGTGGTGGCCGATCGTGCGGCAGATCAACAAGCAATAAGCGCTGCGCGCTCGATCAACCGGCCGGCACGAACGCGCCGGGCGGTATTTCGTTCGGCGCCACGTAGGCGTGGTAGAGCGCGTCACACATGGCCCATAGTACGCTGCATTTGAATTCGAGTGCGGCCAGCACCTGCTGCTGCTGCTCGGGTGTGCGGGCAATAGTCTTGCAATAATTTAGCGCAAAATCGGCGTCGCGCGCGGCCTGCGGCGGGCGCTTGTCGAAATAGGCAAGCGTATCGCGGGTCACGAAGGGATAGCTCGCGAGCATGCCCTCGACCCGCTCGCTGATGATCTGAGGCGAAAACATTTCGGTCAGCGACGAAGCAATCGCTTCGAGCAAGGTTTTCTCGCGCACGAAACGCACATAGGCATCCACCGCAAAACGCGTCGCAGGCAAGAGGCCGTGCAACGAGCTGACATAGTCTCGGTCGAGCCCGAGCCCATCGGTCAGCCGCAGCCAGCGCGCGATGCCGCCGTCGTCCCCCTGTTCACCGTCGTGATCGACCAGACGCGAACGCCATTCGCGCCGGATCGCAGAATCGTCGCAGCGCGCGATCAGACTCGCGTCCTTGATTGGAATCATCGCCTGATAATAGTAACGGTTGAGTGCCCAGGCTTGGACTTGGTTCTTGGTGCATTTTCCGCTGTGCAGGAGATGATGGAACGGGTGCAGCCGGTGATAACGGCGCGCGCCGATATCGCGCAGCGCGGATTCGAGTTCTGTAGGGCTCAGCAGCTTCACAGCTCGATCCTCATGCCATCCTCGGCGATCCCCCAGCCGGCCGTCTCTACTTTACGACGTTGCGGCGAGCCGTCGATAAGGATGGGGTTGGTATTGTTGATGTGGATATAGATGCGGCGCGCTTTCACGTCCGCCAGCGCCGTAAGCGAGCCGTCTTCGCCGTCGATCGGCATGTGACCCATGCGGCGGCCGGACTTTGTGCCGGTTCCGGTCACGATCATTTCGTCGTCGGTGAACAGGGTGCCGTCAAAAAAAACAATATCCGCGCGCTTGAGCCGTTCTGCCAGGGCCGGTGTCACTGCGGTCGCGCCTGGCACGTAGAGCAGTCGGCCGCCTCCGGCGGAAAGCTCGATGCCGACATTGGCGCCGTCTTCGCGGGCAAGGTCCGGTTTTTCATCTTCGAGATAGAGCGGCACCTTGCCGGGTACTGTGAACAGCTCGGCGCTGATGCCGCCGGGCAGTGTGAAGGGCTTGCCCGTGGCAATGGTCTGACGGATGACCACATCGGGAGCCAGCACGTTGAACATGGGATTGGCCGCGATCGCGGAGAGGGTCTCGGCAGTCGCGCAGAGTGTGAAGGGTTGCCGCTCGCGCAGCGTCAGAAGTCCGGCCGTTTGATCGACCTCCGCTCCCGATAGCACGATGGAAGCGATTGGGCTCTCGCGCAGTTCGCGCGGGTGCAGATCGGGCGTTGCCTGTAACTGTGCACGCAAGTCCGGTGAGGCGTTGAGGAGTACCCAATGGCGGCCATCGGCACTTACGGCGAGGCTCGCCTGCGTGCGCGGCTTGACGCGAGGATCACCCGCCCAGGCGAGGCGGCATACCGGACAAAAGCAATTCCACTGCGGAAAACCGCCGCCCGCTGCTGCACCAAGAATGATAGCGGTTAGCCGCCCCATTCAGCGGGGCCAAAAGCAAATGCCAGAAAAATCAGAACTCGGCCGGCAGATAGCCGTTGATTTCGAGGCCGATGCAGATCTCGACAAGTGTCGGTGTCGTCCAGGCCATGGTTCGTTTCCTCGTTATAAGCAGCGCAGAATGGCGGTCGCTGTAGACTAAAATCCTAACCACCGTCTGTAGTCGTTAATTTATGACCAAGTCGGATGGGAAGCAAGAGCCGTCCGGTAGGGCCTGCGCGCCTGTTGAGGACGCCTTTGAATGCGGCATGCGGGTCGGCCGATATCTTGCCGGTACAACTTGAAAAGAGCAGGCTAACGCTTGGCGCGCGACTCAACTGCGCACATTTGTCGGCCGATTTTGTAAGCGGAAGGACCCGTGTCGCGGTCAGGCGTGTTCAAAACATGATGTGATATCCGCTGCATCAAGGAGGCGAGCCATGGCGAACACTTCCGTTTCCGCAAATCGTGGGGCTGCGGGCGACTTTCGTGTCGGCCGGGTCTTCGACCGCACATCGTCAGTGTACACGCAAAATTTTTTGATTTTCACCCTGGTCCCGCTGGTTGCGTACCTGCCGTCCCTGCTGTTGCCGGCGCGTGCAGATGGCATGGCCTACCAGAATGGCGGATGGATGATCGCGCTGGTGGCCATCATCCTGACGGTTATGCTCGGTCTGCTCAGCCAAGCCATTTTGGTCTACGGCTCGTTTCAAGATATGCGGGGGAAGCAAGTCGATATCGGCGAATCTTTCAATGTCGGCATAGGCCGGCTCGTCCCGATTCTCGGTCTTACGATTTTGGAAGGCCTGTGCATCATGGTCGGGTTCATACTGCTGTTCGTTCCGGGCCTGATATTGATCACCATGTGGTTTGTGGCCGTGCCGATATGCATCGTCGAGCGGCGCGGACCGTGGCAGAGTCTGGTGCGAAGCGGAGAGCTGACGAAGGGGCATCGCTGGAAGATCTTCGGCATCGTTCTTGTGCTGTATCTCGTTTCCGCAATCGTGGGCTATCTCCTTACGAGCGTCCTGACCGCGATTGGCGGCACAGTCCTCACAATGATTGCGACGCTGTTATGGAATGGCGTTTGGGGGGCATTTTTCGCGATTTTTGTCGTCGTCACTTATTACGAACTTCGGGTCGCAAAAGAAGGCATCGACATCGAACAAATTGCAAGCGTGTTCGACTGAACTTTCGTGCCGATAGGAGTTCGAAGCTGCGTGTGGTTTGGGCGGTGGGGGAGCCGTGACTAGCCACAGCGCTTCCGACAGCCGTTGGATGGGAGGCGATTTCCGCGTCGGTCGAATTTTCGACCGCGCAGTGTCGGTATATACGCGAAATTTTCTGACATTTTCCGTGGTTACTCTGGTCACTTCCGCCGCGCCACTGTTGGTGCCGTATTACGCCGGCAGTTGGTCGAGTTTGCCAGTGCAGGATCGAGGTACGGTCGTCACGATACTGACGACGATCACGTCGGTGGTGCTCGGATTGCTCAGCCAGTCGATTCTTGTCTACGGTGCATTTCAAGTTCTGCGGGGCAGACCGGTCAATCTGCTCGAATCCATGAAGGCCGGCTTACGCCGGTTCTTCCCAATTCTTGGTCTGATTATATTCGTCGCACTCGCGTTTTTCATGTTGTTTACCGGCATGATGCTCGCTGCTGGATATGCGGGTGCCGGACTCAGCCGACTTTCTCCGGGAGCGCTTCTTTTCATCCCCCCAACTGTGATCATCCTGGTCGGGTTCTTGCTGCTGCTCATCGCGACCTTAATGCTGATCGCAAGATGGTTCGTCGTCATTCCGGTCTGCATGGTTGAACGATTTGGGCCATGGCGGAGCTTAAAGCGAAGCGCGGGATTGACACAGGGTCGTCGCTGGAAAATCTCGGGCATCATACTCGTGCTGTTTGTTTGTTACGGGATTATCGCCAAGGTGATCGCGATTACGACGGTCGCGGTCGGAGGCAAGACGGTGGAACTCATCGCGTCGCTGCTGTGGAGCACAGTCTGGAGTGCGTTCTTCGCAATTCTGGTGGTCGTTACGTATTACGAGCTGCGGTCGGCGAAGGATGGCGCGGACATCGAGCAAATCGCGGGCGTGTTCGATTAATTGCCTTCGTCAATCGGAGTTGGGGTCAACGAGCGGCTTCGGCTTGGAAAATTTGTCTTCGCGCGCCTTGCCGTAAAGCTGTTCGCGCTCGAGAAATGCGCGCTCAGCTGTGTAGAACTCACGCAGAAACATTGCGGTGTCGTTTGGCGGTACCGGCGTCGCCCACTCGATCTTGCGACAAATTTTTTCGCAGACTTCGTTGAGCACGCGCGTTGAATCGGCTGAATCGGGCCGGCGTAAAAGCTCTTCTAGAACCTGGAGCTCAAATGCACCGTAAGCGCGCAGTTGCTGTTCGGTGAAAATGAACTTCGCAGTTTTTTCCACGAGGTCGCTCAACAGCGCGCGCTTGGGCAGAGAGATCAACATTGTCCCGGCGATCAGATCGCCGCCGCGCATGCGGTCGCGATTGATCAGCGGTAAGGCGGAGAAGAACAGCAGCCACAGGGCGATCGAGAGTTGCTCCCAGTCAACGAAGCCTTGCGCGGTCTTACCCCAGGTCATGAGGATGCCGAACGGGATGAAGGCCTCGACCTCGCGTGTGAGATTGCGCGCGATGACGGCGGATGGTTGCAGCGGTCCGCCGCTGCGATCGATCACACGTAGGCCGACCAGGCGTTTGCCAGGAGTCGCGCCGCGCCATGCCAACTCGAAATAAACGAAATACATGTTGCGCACGATGAAGCCGATGAAGAGTGCGATCGAAACAGCGATGCGATTACCGCCGGTGTAACCGACGACGGAAAAGATCGGGATGTAGATCGCGAGCGTCAAGAGCAACCAGATGAACAAATCGATCACGAACGCCGTGACCCGCGCCCCGTGATCCGCAAGGCTGACCGTTATCGGTACGCCTTCCGGCGTGACGATCTGGCGCCGCTCTTGGCGCCCGCCTTCGAGAAATTGCGAGGTACGCTCATGTACGAGGGTCATCGCCGCTCGGTCCTTCCGCTCAGGCAGAAATAAGCGAGCCACAGAGCGCCAATGCCGAAACCAATTGCGAACCGCAACGGTGTAGATTGCACGAGCTGGCGGAAGCCGCCTTCCAGAATCGCGGCGACGAACAGCATGAGAATGCCGCCGACTGCCATCTGGGCGGCGAGACGCCCGTGCATGGCGAGATTCTCGACCCGTGAATAGAGTCCCGGAAACAATATTTTTTCCGCAATGACCAGGCCGCCGGCGGCGAACATGATCAGGGCGCTCAATTCGGTGGCGCCGTGGATGGACAGCCAGCCGAGAAATTCGATCGTCAGGTCGCGATTGTAATGCAAGGCGATGAAGGCACCGAGGGTCAATCCTTGATAGATCGTCAGCATGATGGTGGGAATGCCGACTGCGAGGCCCAGGCCGAAGGTCATAATACCGATCAGCGAGTTGTGGCTGAACAGCACGTTGGCGAATACGCCGAAAGCTTCGACCGCACCCGGCCAGGGCGCGAAGATTTCCTTGTTCAAGAGATCCGCCCGCGTGCTTGCCGGCCCGCGCGCCCCGCTGAGTCCCGATGGCACGAACGCCGAGAACCAGGCTTCATCCTGCAATGTGAGCATCAGTCCGGCCAGCGTGCCGACCAACAAGGCCAGTGCTGCAATGAGAATATGCCAGCGTGCGGTGCGCACCGCGTGTGGTAAGTCGCGACGGAAGAATTCGCGCAAGCCGGTCAGCGCGCTGACGCGCGGCCCGTATACCGCCAGAAACGCGCGCAACGCGAGATTTTCAAGATAGAGCAACAGGTTTCGATCAAGCGCGATGGTGCGCGCCACCGAGAGCGACGATAGCGCGGCGCGATAAAGGATGGGCAGGCGCTGCAGTTCGTCGAGAGTGAGCGAGCGCACGCCTTGGCGTTCCACTACGGCAACCAGGCGTTCAAGCTCAAGCCAGCCTTCTTCGCGGCCTTTGCGGAATTGGCTGCTCTTGAGGACAAGCTCCGGTTTTCCTGCGATCGACGTGTGCGGAATTGGAAGATCGATTTGGGGCACGCTCGGCGTCATATCAGGCCGCGTTGTTTGATCAGAAGGTAGCGATTGATGAGTGCGACCGGCAAACCGCTGCTGGGCACGTCAAGGCAATGCACGCCGAGCCGCTCAAGCCGCTCGAATACGATACTGCGTTCGCGCAAGAAATCGTGAGCGATGACGGCCTGCGCCACGTCGGCGAATTGCGTGGGCGGTGCATCGACCGCATGCCGGAGCACAGAGCCGCGCTGGGTGACAAAAACGACGACATGCTTGCCGACGATCCGTTGCATGCTCTCGATGAGAAGCTCTGCCGTGACGGTGTCGACGAAATCGGTGAACAGGATGACGAGGGTGCGACGTTTGAGGCGCACATTGAGTTCGGCCAATCCAAGTGTGAAATTGGTCTCCTGGTGATGGTAGTCGAGTTCGGCGGTGGCGCGCTGGATGCGCCCGAAACTCGACATTCCACGCAAGGGGCCGAGAAATTGCCGCACCACCGCGTCGAAGCCATAGGTGCCGACCAGATCGCCGCCTTGCAGCGAGACCCAAGCCAGCACCAAAGCGGAATTGATCGCGTGATCGAGCCGCGTTAATCCGTCAACCGGCTCGAGCATAAGGTAGCCGGTATCGAATGCCATCACCACGTGGTGATTGCGTTCGGTGCGGAATTCCTTGCATACAAGTTTGTGATGGCGTGCCGAATGTTTCCAATCGATGTGCCGGCTGTCGAGCCCAGGCACGTATTCGCGGAGCGCATCGAATTCAGTGCCTTCGCCCTTTTGACGCTGAGACTTGATACCAAAAATCGATTCTTGCGCGAAAAATTGTAGGGCCGCGCCATGCACGCCATGCACGTTTGGCAGCACGTCTATCGTGCGATCGACGCTGACGCGTTTGGTGAACTCGACCAGCGACAAAGGGCTGCGCCAGCGGATCCAAATCTGCTCGACTGTTATACGGCCGCGGCGCCGCGGTGCGATAGGCAGCGCGATTTGGGCATGTTGTCCGGCCGGAACTTCGCCTGAGACAATCTCGGGCGGTTCGATGTCGCCGCGCACGTCCGCAATCAGCTCGAAGCGAATTGGCCGACGATAACGCTTGGCACCGATGGTGACCGAGATCGAGCCGCGTTCGCCGATGTAAAGCCGATCCGGGGTGGCGGCCCACATCTCGAGCAGGCGCGGCGAGAAGGCGAGCAGGGTGTCCATTCCGATGGTGACGAGCACCAACGCGGCGTAGTCGAGCGAGAGCATCCAAAGGCTTGAATCGTAGATCACTACGAGCAGCGAAAGCGGAATCCCGCAGACAAATATCAGAACGGCTCTCGCAGTCGGCCGGATCATCGCGGCGCCGGTGTCTGGTCGAGGATCTCGCGCAGGATGCGATCCGTGGTGAGTCCTTCAATTTCCGCGCTTGGCGACATGGTCAGGCGATGGCGAAGCACCGGTAACGCGAGTGTCTTGATGTCGTCCGGGATCACGAAATCGCGGCCTTGGAGCGCCGCAAAGGCGCGCACCGCTGCCGCCAGCATATTGGCTGCACGCGTCGAGCCGCCGAATTCCAGCGACGAGTGCTCGCGAGTCGCGCGGATCACGTCGACGATGTAATCGATCAGTGCGTCGGAAAGTTTTATCTCGGTGACCAACTGGCGCACCTGCGCGAGCGTTTCCACATTGGCTACCGCTTTGATGCCGAAATCTTCGATACGCGGCATGGCGGAGCGGTGACCGTGGCGGCGAACGATCTCGCGCTCTTCGTCGCGGCTCGGGTACTCGATGATGACTTTGAACAGGAAGCGGTCGAGCTGTGCCTCGGGCAGCGGATAGGTGCCCTGCTGCTCGATGGGATTTTGCGTTGCGACCACCATGAATTCATCGCCGAGTTCGTAGTCCTTGCCGTCGATGGTTACGGCGCGCTCGTTCATGGCCTGCAACAGCGCCGATTGGGTTTTGGGCGGCGTGCGGTTGATCTCGTCGGCCAGAAGTAATTGCGCGAAGATTGGGCCTTTGGTCAGCATGAAGGTATTGGTCTGGAAATTGAACAGGTTGGTGCCGAGCACGTCGCCGGGCATCAGGTCGGGCGTGAATTGGATGCGCCCGAATTGGAGGGAAAGGCTTGCCGCGAATGTGCGCGCGATCATGGTCTTTGCCGTTCCTGGCACGCCTTCGACCAGAATGTGACCTCCGACCAAAAGGCCGGTCAGAATCAGATCGATGATCTGATCCTGGCCGACCACGGCCTTGCATACTTCGCCGCGCACCGCCTCAGTGAGCTCGCGGATTTCTTGAAATTCCATCGATGATCTCCTGCTTCCACCGGTGTATGTCGCGCGCATAGCGGACGAGCTGTGTGAGATCTCCCCGCCGCGCTTCCGCCAATTCCGAAACTCGTTGTACAATGACGCCGCAATCTACGCTGACGCTGCGCGCCGCGCCCACCCGCTGAAGCCAAGCTACCAGTTGCTCGCCTGCAAGAGCGCTCGGCGCATGCAATTGGCGGGCGACGTCACGAATGGTTTCCTGGACATAGCGTCGAATCATCACTTGCTGATGGCCGGTGAATTCGATGAGTCTTGCCACATTCTCCAATAATCCTTGCCGTCCGACTTTCAATGATGCGGGCGCCGATTGCGGCGCACCAAACCGAATCAGTGACGCCCAAAGCAGCAGCGCGATGGCGATTGCTGCTTGTGCGGTCGCGATGACGAACGGGAAACGGAACATCAGCATGAAGGGATTCGACGTCTTTACAGCGTAGCCATGGATGGTTTCGTCGAACACGACGACGCCATTGGTTCCACGCAGGCGGTTGATCAACGCCGTTGCGAGCGCCGCATTGCCGGCGCGCGCAAGTCCGTGATTGGCAATGACGTCTGGATCGGAGAGGATCCAAACTTTGCGGTTGCGATCGCTGATCTCGCCTAGCAGCATGCCGTCCGCGCTGCTGATGATCGGCACCAGCCGGTCACCGCGGATAAGTTGGGTCGGCTCGACGACGTTGGGCGCAAGTCCGAGTTGATTTGTGGTCCATGTGACCGGCGTGTTTTGCCGTGCCACTTCGCCGAGCGGCGCGACGAGCCTGAGGGTCCATAGCGCATCGGTGACGCCTCGTTCTTTCACCTCGCGCAGCCATTCGGATTTTTTTTCGTTTCGCACGCCAGACCATTTCGGCAATACGATCAGAATCGTATCGGCCTTCAAGAGCGTGCGAATGATCTCTTCATTTCCGGTGCGCGGCTCGGCGATCACCAGCACGCTGCCGCGCGTCAACTGGCCGAGAGAATTGGATTGGCTTTTAACGACCGGAATGTTTTGCCGCTGGAGCACTGCGGCAATGCCGGCGTGTCCGATGGCGGAGCGGGAATACGTGCTGGGGCCGACGCTCTCGGGATCGCCGAGCTGGCCGCCGCCCATAAAATAAAGCGAAGCGGCGAAAATGATTACGGCAGCCGCGACCCATCCGACAAGCACGCGCTGGGAAAAGACCGGCTGGCTGGTCATGCCGCTTTTCCCTTATGCAGCGAATGCGCAAGCGCGATAAAGCTCGCGCGGCACGCGTCGTAGTCGGTTTGGGTCGCGGGACGCTCGCCAAAATAGGTCCACTCGACGCGCGTGACGATGTCGTGCAGCGAAGTCCGGCCATCCTGCGGGAGCTTTGTGCTGTAGAGAATTTCACGGCTGGTCAGTGAATCGGCGAATTGTTCGTTGAGCCGCTCGCGCATATTCGCCAAGCCCTGCAGCAACAGCGCGTGCATGGCGTCGACGAAGTGCCCGCTGGCGGCGAGTTCGTCCGCGGCCTCCAACGTCGCCTCCGGTGTGCGGAGCTTTGTCTCGTCTGGATTTGCATCGTCCTTGCTCCAGGCCGCGCCGCGCCCCAAGCCAAAGCCCGGTATCATGTCGCGAAATGCATAAAGCAGAATCCCAATGGCGATGATGATGATCGCCCAGAGGACTTCCGCCGGCAATTGCAGGCGAAATTGAAACGGTTCCGGCACGCGCGGAAAATCGGTCTGCAGATCGAGCCGACGGACTGTCTGTTCGGCGAGTTTTTGCACGTCGTCCGCCGCCCGCGCGATCTGCGGCCAAAGCGATGCCGCGCCGCCAAACAACGTGATCAATATGCGCCGCATCATTGGGCCTCTCAATGACCGCTCCTCAAGTCACATCATATCGATTCCACATGACCAGAGCACCGACCATTCAGGACATGCCGACGAGTGTAGGCAATTCATCCAGAGATTTTATTTCGCGATTGGGCTTTCCGGGCAGCCGTTCTCTGCGCTGGCCGTAGCGATTGCACCAAACCACCTGCATGCCGAAGGCTGACGCGGCGTATGCATCCCAAGCATTCGACGACTGGAAGGATATGGCGGAAGCGGGGAGTTTAAGTCGGTCGAGCGCCAATTGATAAACCCGCGGGTGCGGTTTGTAGACACCGGCATCCTCGACCGAGAGAACGGCATCGAACATCCCTTGAAGCTTTGCACCCTTGACCACGGCATCGAGCATCTTCGGCGAGCCGTTGGACAGAATTGCGAGCTTCAATCCGGTCTTCTTGAGCCGATCGAGCACGCCAGCTACTTCAGGGAAGGTGTCCAAAGTCAGGTACAATTGCATGAGACGGTCGCGGAGTTTTTCGTTTGTGATGCCGAGAGTCTCCAACGTGAAATCGAGCGCATCCCCGGTGACTTGCCAAAAGTCCGCATGCTTGCCTTGGGTCGCGCGCAGCCAAGTGTATTGCAGCTGCTTGTCGCGCCAGAGCGCGGCGAGCTTGTCGATGTTGTCTCCCAGGACGTCCCGGCAGCCTCTGGCGGCCGACGCAAAGTCAAACAATGTGCCGTAGGCGTCGAATACGCACGCCTTGATGCCAGGTAAGGGAAGGGCGGTCATGATCGTTTCCTCGCTCAAGGTGGCAACCAATTGAGATAAGCTTGTATTGAAGACTTTAATCGAGCCTTGACCGGACTGGGCGGGTGATTTCTTATCGAATTTAGACCTGCGGTCGTAGCTGCAGGGGGCGCGGGGGGTGCCGCGTCCAAGCAGACGCCTAAGAAAGCGCCTAAGAAAACGCGCGTTGAATACGGGAGGAAGTGCCGTGGCGAATGAAGTCACCGCGCCTGCGGATACGTTTCCCAGGCTCCTGGTCCGCAACGCACGGCAGTTTGCCGATCGGCCGGCGATTCGGCACAAGGACCTTGGCATCTGGCAGACGTTGACCTGGGCGCAGGTGTTCGAGGACGTGCGGGCCTACGCGGTGGGGCTCAACCGGCTGGGCGTCAAACGCGGCGACACGATCGCTATTGTCGGAGCCAATCGGCCAAAACTTTATATGTCGGTGATGGCGGCGCAGGTGCTCGGCGCCGTGCCGGTGCCGGTCTATGCCGACGCGGTGGCCGACGAGCTTGCCCATGTACTGGTGCATGCCGAGGTGCGGTTTGCCGCGGTCGAAGACCAGGAGCAGGTCGACAAAATCCTCTCGGTCGCGGAGCGCCTGCCGAAACTTGAGCAGATGTTCTACGACGAAAAAAAGGGCCTGCGCGATTACGATCACGGCAAGCTGCATCCGATCGACGAGTTGATTGCGCAGGGCCGCGCTGTGCTGGCGCAGGATGCTTCCGTGAGCAAGTGGCTCGATGGCGAGATTGCGGCCGGCAAGGGCTTGGACACGTCCATCATTCTCTACACCTCCGGTACCACCGGCCCTTCGAAGGGCGTCGTGCTGACGGCCAAGGGCTGCATCGACGCTGCGACCGACACGGTCGCCTTCGATCATCTCGATTCGCACGACGAAGCGCTCGCGTATCTGCCGCTGGCGTGGGTCGGCGATCACTATCTCAATTATGCGCAAGGTCTGGCCGCGGGATTTTGCATGGCGTGTCCGGAAAATGCCGAGACGGCGATGCAAGATCTCAAGGAAATCGGGCCGACGTTCTATTTCGCGCCGCCACGCGTGTTCGAGCAGATGCTGACCCGCGTGATGATCCGGATGGGGGATGCCGGTTTTCCCAAGCGGCAGCTGTTTCATTATTTCATTGGAGTTGCGCGCCGCTATGGCGAAACCATTCTCAACCATCAGCCGACGCCGCTTGTGGGCCGCCTTCTCTATGCTGTCGGCAAGGTGCTGATCTATGGTCCGCTCATGAATGTGCTCGGCCTCTCGCGGGTGCGCGTGGCCTATACCGCGGGTGAGGCGATCGGGCCCGATCTGTTCGCGTTCTACCGTTCGCTCGGGATGAACTTGAAGCAGCTCTACGGTCAGACTGAAGCTTTCCTTTATGTCACTGCGCAGCCGGACGGGCAGATTTATGCCGACACTGTCGGTCCTGCGGCTCCCAACGTCGATATCCGCATTGCCGAAAGCGGCGAAGTGCAGTTCAAATCGCCCGGGATGTTCGTCGGCTATTTCAAGGACGAGGCCAAAACCAAGGAGGCGATGACTGCCGACGGCTACGTGAAGACCGGCGACGCCGGGTTTTTCGATGACAAGACCGGGCACCTGAAGATCATCGACCGCGCAAAGGATGTCGGCCGTCTCAATGACGGCACGCTTTTTCCACCGAAATACATCGAGAACAAATTGAAATTCTATCCCAACATCCGCGAGGCGGTGGCTTACGGCGACAAACGCGATTTCGTGACGGTGTTGATCAACATCGATCTCACGGCGGTCGGCAGCTGGGCGGAGCGAAAGAACGTGGTCTATGGCTCCTATCAGGAGCTCGCCGGACATGCGCTGGTCTACGATATGATTGCGCGGCACGTCGAAGAGATGAATCGTGCGCTGAGCGAAGATAAAGTAACGGCGGGTGCGCAAATCAAGCGCTTCCTCATTCTGCATAAGGAGCTCGACGCGGACGACGGAGAACTTACGCGCACGCAGAAGGTTCGCCGTGGATTTGTCGCCGAACGCTACGCGCCGCTGGTCAAGGCGCTGTACGATGGCTCGCGCGAGGCCGATATTTCGACGGAAGTGACATTCGAGGATGGGCGCAAGGGCATCATGTCCGCGCGCGTCGAGATCAGAGATGTGAAGACCGTTCCCGTCGCAACGGCCCTGGAGAAGGTAGCATGAGGGCGCCGGCGGGGAGCACCGTTGCCGCTGGCGAGGTGTTGTTGTCGGTGGAAAATGTGTCGCTCTCGTTCGGCGGCGTCAAAGCGATCCAGGACGTATCCTTCGATATCCGCAAGAGCGAAGTGCGCGCCATCATCGGCCCCAATGGCGCTGGCAAGACCTCGATGCTCAACGTCGTCAACGGCTTTTATCAGCCGCAGCATGGCCGCATCACGTTCAAGGGCACGACACGCACCAATATGCGTCCCTACGATGCAGCCCATGGCGGGATCGCCCGCACCTTCCAGAATGTCGCGTTGTTCCGCGGCATGAGTGCGCTCGACAACATCATGGCCGGCCGCACGCTGAAGATGCACCGAAATTTCTTTTGGCAAATTCTACGCATTGGACCGGCGCTTGCGGAAGAGGATGAACACCGTCATCGGGTCGAGGAAATCATCGACTTCCTCGAAATTCAGGCGATCCGCAAGGTTCCGGTCGGGCGTTTGCCTTATGGCCTGCAGAAACGGGTTGAACTTGGCCGGGCGCTCGCCATGGAGCCGGATCTGCTGCTGCTAGATGAGCCGATGGCCGGCATGAATCTCGAAGAGAAGGAGGACATGTCGCGTTTCATTGTCGATGTGAACGAACAATACGGTACGACCATCGCGCTGATCGAGCACGACATGGGCGTGGTGATGGATTTGTCCGATCGTGTCGTGGTGCTCGATCATGGCGCCAAAATCGCCGACGCCACGCCTGACGACGTCAAGCGCGACCAGAACGTGATCGATGCTTATCTCGGCGTGGCACATTGAGGAAACATGCTCGGTCCAATTCTTGAGACGTTGATCGGCGGTCTGTTGACGGGCGTGCTCTATGCGCTCGTCGCGCTCGGTTTCGTGCTGATCTTCAAGGCGTCGGGCGTATTCAATTTTGCACAAGGCGCGATGGTGCTTTTCGCCGCACTTTCAGTTGCGCGGCTTTCGGAAAAATTTCCGCTGCCGATCGCCATCGTGCTGGCAATCGGCGTCATGATCGTGCTCGCCTATGCCATCGAATTCCTGGTGCTGCGCCGGCTGGTAAACCAGGAAGGCATCGTCCTGTTCATGTCGACGCTGGGGGTGGCTTATTTTCTCGAAGGATTTGGGCAGACGCTCTGGGGCAGCGATATTTATAAAATCGATCTCGGTATTTCGAAGAACCCGATATTTCTTTTTGAATCGGTGTTTCCGGGCGGGATTCTGATTGATCCTGAGGAAGTTGCGGCCGCCGTCATCTGCGCCATTCTCGTTACCGTGCTTGCCGTGTTCTTTCAGGTGACGCGTGTCGGCCGCGCGTTGCGCGCGGTCGCCGACGATCACCAGGCTGCGCAGTCGGTCGGTATTCCGCTCAATTACATCTGGCTGGTCGTGTGGGCGACTTCTGGCATTGTCGCGATTGCCGCCGGCATGATCTGGGGCTCCAAGCTCGGCGTGCAGTTTTCGATCTCGCTGGTGGCGCTCAAGGCGCTGCCGGTGCTGATCCTCGGTGGCCTTACTTCGATACCGGGCGCGATCGTTGGCGGATTGATCATTGGCGCGGGCGAAAAGCTGGCCGAGATCCTCCTTGGACCTCTGCTGATCCGCTGGTTTGATCTTGCCGGCGGCGGAATCGAGAACTGGTTTGCTTATGTGCTGGCGCTCTTGTTTTTGCTGGTGCGGCCGCAAGGGCTGTTTGGCGAACGCATCATCGAGCGGATTTGAGGAGAGCTAGAAGTGTTTTACCGGGAAGCCGGCCAGTTCAAGACCACCTACGGGTCCGACGAGGCGATTTTTCCGATCGTCCAGGATCGCTGGTTTGTTATTGCCGCCATTGCATTTGCAGTCCTGGTCGTACCGCTGTTCGCTGGTCAGTATCTTTATACCGAGGTCTTGATTCCGGTTCTCATTCTCTCGCTCGCCGCGATCGGGCTGAACATCCTCACTGGTTATTGCGGACAGCTTTCGCTGGGCACTGGCGGCTTCATGGCGGTCGGTGCGTATGCCGCCTACAATCTCGCGCTGCGCGTGCCGGAGGTAAATCTGATCCTGGTATTTCTGTTCGGCGGACTGATGTCGATGCTGGTCGGCATCTTGTTTGGCGTACCGTCGTTGCGGATCAAAGGATTTTATCTTGCCGTTGCGACGCTCGCTTCGCAGTTTTTTCTCGAATGGGCGTTTGCGCGCATCAAATGGTTCACCAATTATGCTCCTTCCGGTTCGGTTGCGGTTGGGCCGATCGAGCTATTCGGAATTCCCATCAACTCGCCGGAACGGAAATATCTTTTCGTGTTCATTCTCGTTGCTGTGCTGGCGCTCACGGCCAAGAACCTGGTGCGCAGCCGCGTCGGGCGCATGTGGATGGCGATGCGAGATATGGACATCGCTGCTGAGATCATCGGCATCCGGCCTCTGCACGCCAAGCTCTCGGCCTTCGCGGTGTCGTCATTCTACGTCGGCGTGGCTGGCGCGTTGTGGGGCTTTTTTCGGCTTGGCTCCTGGGAGCCGTTGGCGTTCGACGTCAACCGATCGTTCCAGATTCTATTCATGGTCATCATCGGCGGCTTGAGTTCGATTCTCGGGTCATTTCTCGGCGCGGCATTTATCGTGTTGGTGCCGATCTTTCTCAACCAGCTCCCGGGCTGGCTTGGGGTGGGTCTTTCTACCGCAACGATTTCCCACCTGGAGTTCATGATTTTCGGGGCCATGATCGTATTCTTCCTGATTGTCGAGCCGCGCGGCCTGGCCCGCCTATGGGCAATTGCCAAGGAAAAGCTCCGATTGTGGCCGTTCCCGTATTGAGGGTGAATCAAAACGGGAGCACAATGCGTGCAAGGACTGGGCGCGGGACCTGCGACCCAGAACAAAAGAACCGCCGGTGAGGCTTCACAACGCTGGCGCGTCTAGGGAGATTGCAATGACGAGGACAAATTTCGGAGCGGTGCTCGTAGCGTTGCTCGGCGGGATAGCATTCGCGGCACCTGCCGCGGCGCAGAACGAGCAATTCATTCCGCATCTTGTATATCGGACCGGTGCCTATGCGCCGAACGGTATTCCGTTCGCCAACGGCGTTGCGGATTACTACAGGCTCGTCAACGAACGCGACGGGGGCATCAACGGCGTAAAGATCGTCTATGAAGAATGTGACACCGGTTACGCCACCGACCGCGGCGTCGAATGCTACGAGCGGCTGAAGGGCAAAGGCCCGACGGGAGCTGCTTATTTCATTCCGCTCTCGACCGGCATCACGTTCGCACTCACCGAGAAAGCGCCGGTGGACAAAATTCCGATCATCTCGATGGGATACGGCCGCTCTGAATCGCGTGACGGATCCGTGTTCCAATGGAACTTCCCGCTGCTTGGGACCTATTGGACGGCGGCGGATATCCTTATCCAGCACATTGCCAAAATTGAAGGCGGGATGGACAAACTCAAGGGCAAGAAGATCGCGCTGGTCTATCACGACTCGCCTTACGGCAAGGAGCCGATCGCGCTGTTGACGAAACGCGCTCAGTTAAACGGTTTTGAGACCATGTTCCTGCCGGTGACGCATCCGGGCGTGGAACAGAAAGCCACGTGGCTGCAAATCCGGCAGAACAAGCCCGACTATGTGCTGCTCTGGGGCTGGGGCGTGATGAACTCAACCGCGATCAAGGAAGCGGTGGCGGTAGGTTACCCGCGCGAAAAAATGTACGGCGTGTGGTGGTCTGGCGCGGAGCCCGATGTGCGACCGGCCGAAGACGGCGCCAAGGGTTACAACGCCGTGATGCTGCAGCACGGAGCCGGCCAGTTCAAATTGCACGAGGATCTTAAGAAGTTCGTTTACGACAAGAACAACGGCACAGCCAAATGGGATGAGACCGGGGAAATCCTCTACGTCCGCGGTGCCATCAACGGCATGCTCGGCATCGAGGCGATCCGCACCGCGCAGAAGCGTTTCGGCAACAAGCCGATGACCGGCGAGCAAGTACGCTGGGGCATCGAGAACCTCGATCTTTCGGCTGACCGTCTCAAGCAACTTGGCTTCGAAGGCGTTCTCAAGCCGATCAAAGTGAGCTGTGCCGACCATGAGGGAGCGCGCACGGGCCGTATTCAGACATGGGACGGCAAGAACTGGAAGGTCTCCTCGGACTGGTACACGGCCGATGAGGCGGTGGTGGCGCCAATGGTCAAGGAGACCGCGGCCAAATACGCGGCCGACAAGAAGATCGCACCCGGGTGTCTGACCAATTGATGTCTAATCCGGCCAATACGGATGGCAAAGCAAAGGAGGCGGCGGCAACGCCGCCTCCTTCTGATATTTCGGCCGCGGATGGCGGCGTGCGCGCAAGCCATTCGCTTGATGCCGCGAATATTCTCTCGGTCAACAACATCGAGGTCGTCTACAATCACGTCATTCTGGTGCTCAAGGGCGTCTCGCTCGATGTGCCACGCGGGCGCATCGTGGCGTTGCTCGGGGCCAACGGCGCCGGCAAGACCACGACGCTCAAGGCGATTTCAAATCTTCTGCAATCGGAGCGTGGCGAGGTGACAAAGGGCGCGATCATGTTCGATGGCGCCGAAGTGCATTCGCTCTCTCCCAACGAACTGGTGCGGCGTGGTTGCATTCAAGTCATGGAAGGTCGGCGCTGCTTCGCCCATCTGACGATCGAGGAAAATCTACTGACAGGTGCATTCACACGGCGCGACGGTGCGGCAGCCATCCGGCGCGATCTCGATCTCGTCTATGGCTATTTTCCGCGGCTCAAAGAGCGGCGCAGCGCGACGGCGGGTTATACATCGGGCGGCGAACAGCAAATGTGCGCGGTTGGCCGCGCGCTGATGTCGCGACCCAAGATGATCCTGCTCGATGAACCGTCGATGGGGCTTGCTCCGCAGATCGTCGAAGAGATTTTCGACATCGTGAAGAATCTCAATGAGAAGGAAGGCGTGTCGTTCCTGCTCGCCGAGCAGAACACCCACATGGCGCTTAAATATGCCGGCTACGGCTACATTCTGGAGAACGGCCGGGTGGTGATGGACGGCAAGGCCTCCGCGCTGGCCGAGAATGAGGATGTGAAGGAATTCTACCTCGGCATCGCCGAGGGCAAACGCAAGTCTTTCCGCAACGTCAAACACTACAAGCGGCGCAAGCGCTGGCTGGCGTGACGGTTTTCGTCGGTCCGATTGATGATTGAACATTATGACGCCATCGAGACTCGCGATCCAGGCGCGCGCAAACGCGAACAATTCGCACGCCTGCCCGCAACAATCGCGCGCGCAATGACAGCGCCGGGCTGGGCGAAGCAGCTCGCCGGAATTGATCCTAAAATAGTCACCAGCCGTGCGGCGTTGGCGAAACTGCCGGTGTTGCGCAAATCCGAACTTTCGACGCTGCAGAAAGCAAATCCGCCATTCGGCGGATTCAATGTCACCGGTGCTGGCGGCGTGAAGCGGCTTTTGCTGTCGCCGGGGCCGATCTTCGAGCCGGAGGGCGCGGGCGCGGATTGGTGGGGTGCGGCGCGTGCGCTGTACGCTGCCGGTTTTCGCGCGGGCGACATTGTGCTCAACACATTCGCCTATCACCTGACGCCCGGCGGATTCATCATGGAGTCGGGGGCGAATGCGATCGGCTGCGCGGTCATTCCCGCCGGTCCTGGCAATACCGAGCAGCAGCTCGATGCGATCGCGCATCTCAAGCCGACTTGCTATCTCGGCACGCCGGATTTTCTGAAAATTCTTCTTGATGCGGCCACCAAAGCCGGCAGAGACGTTTCGTCGCTCGAGCGCGGGCTGGTGTCAGGCGCGGCGCTGCCGGCGTCATTGCGTCAGGAACTGGGCGGCCGTGGCGTGGCAGTACTGCAATGCTACGCCACCGCAGACGTCGGCGTCATCGCCTACGAGAGCGTGGCGCGCGAAGGGATGATCATCAACGAGCATCTGCTTGTTGAGATCGTACGCCCGGGTACCGGCGATCCGGTGGCGGAGGGCGAGGTCGGCGAGGTCGTGGTGACTTCGTTCAATCGCGACTATCCGATGATCCGGCTTGCGACAGGAGATCTTTCTTCGGTGCTGACGGGCGTTTCGCCGTGCGGGCGCACGAATATGCGTATCAAAGGGTGGATGGGGCGCGCCGATCAGACCACCAAAGTGAAAGGCATGTTCGTGCATCCGGGCGAGATTGCGGAAGTGACGCGTCGTCATCCGGCGCTCGGCCGCGTGCGGCTCACGGTGACGCGCGCGGACGAGCAGGATGTCATGACGCTGTCGGCGGAATGCTCTGCGCCGGCGGCTGGGCTGGCCGAGGCCGTCGGCGTGACGCTTCAGGCGGTGACCAAACTGCGCGGTGCGATCAAACTGGTCGCGCCAGGTTCGCTGCCGAACGACGGCAAGGTGATCGCGGACGAACGTCCCGCCGGGTAGGCACGTTTGCCGTCGTCTGGTCTTGTTGCACGCGCCAAGATCGCGCCTGCCGCCCCCCAATAATTCGCCTCAGTAATACTTTGTTTACGATGCGTTGACGTTTTGGTGCTCAGATTCCACGTCAACGGCTGGAAAATCGTTTTTGAAATACTAGGTAGATTGCGATGAATCCCGCACGCATAATTGTTCTTGTGATCGCGTTGGCCGCTGGTGGGCTTGCCGCCATGTTGGCGAGCCGCTCCGATCCGCCCCCGCCGCAGGTGGTCGCGCCGCCGCCTGTGGTTCAGCTCGAAACGACCGAGGTGCTTATTGCGAAAGACGACGTCGGGGTTGGTCAAACGCTGACGGCGCAAAACATGTCGTGGCAGACTTGGCCTGCGGCGAATGCCGGCGCGCAATTCATCCAGAAGAAAAATAAACCGGATGCCGTCAGTGAGATGGCCGGTTCCATCGTTCGCATTGGATTTGCCAGCGGGGAGCCGATCCGGGAGGCAAAGGTCATCAAGGCTGGCTCCTCCGGCTACATCGCGGCGCTGCTTCCGTCCGGCATGCGGGCGATTGCCATGGAAATCTCACCTGAGGCCGGCGCGGGAGGATTCATCCTTCCGAACGACCATGTGGACGTCATTCTGACGCGTATCGAGAAACTCAGTCAGGAGGAGTTCTTCACGGCTGAGACCATTCTTGCGGACGTGCAGGTGCTTGCGATCGATCAGACGGTCGAAGAGAAGAATGGCCAGCGCGTTATCGTCGGCAAGATCGCGACGCTTGCACTCAGTCCGCGACAAACCGAAACGCTCGCGCTTGCGCGCCGCATGGGATCGCTTTCGCTTGCCCTGCGTGGGCTTCGCGATATCAACCAGCCCAGCGCCAATAACTCGGACAATTCGGTGGCCAATCGCCAAAGCATCAACATCGTGCGCTTTGGTCGCGGCACGTCGACCTTCAAATAATTCTAGATTGCGTGCGTTGCATCGACGGCCCGGAAATTCTCCGGGCTGTGGCTAGCTGTATCTTGCGCCGGCGTTGGGAACTTCAGGATGCTGTGCGGCGCGGCCGAAAGCCCAAGTACAGTACGACCACGATTGCAACGCCGACGAGCATTCCGCTTGCGAAATTCGGAATTGAAAGGACTTCGGTTTCCAGCGTCTGCCCCAGCGTGAGCAGGTTGGCGATGCCTCCCTGCAAGTAGAGTATGACGATGGCTCCTGCTGCGAGTGCGAGTGCGATGTTGCGGAACAACGACGAAGCAAGCAATGCACTCAACATGATTGCGGCGACTGCAACGCCCACCACGAACTCATGGCTTTGCAGCAATGACATGTTCAAGTTCAACACGTCCCATCTCCCATGTTATTTACAGTCCCGGGATGGCCTCCACGCCAGCTAGAATGCGCTTTCTCGGGGGGGCATTGCAACAGGGCAGCGCGTGGCCGGGGCAAAATTTTGCGATTGCCGCAATTGATATTCGCAGCAGGTTGTCGCGTGGAGAAACGCCAACGTCCGGCGGCGGAATGTTCACAATTGACCGCGGCAAGCCGTTGAATCCCCTAAATTGATCGATTAACGCTTTTGATTGTGGCATATGTTCAAGCCGCGATTAATCGTTGGGCGCGAAGGGGCCACGGCGAAAGGTGGGGGGATTGGGAATGACCGAGAGCAAAGTCGCTTTTGCTTCCGACGGTTTTAAGCTCGCGGGCGTTGTGCGCGTGCCGGATAGCGTTGGTCCCAGTGAACGGCGGCCGGCGTTCATCGTGATGCATGGCTTCGGCAGCAACACGAATTCGAACAACGTGCTCGAACCCTGCACGATGTTTGAAAAGCTTGGCTACATCACATTGCGTTTCGACATGCGCGGCTGCGGCGCCAGTGAAGGCGAGCGCGGGCGCATATTGTGCCTCGATCAAGTCGCCGATGCGCGCAATGCGCTCACGTTTCTCGCGCAGCAAAAAAATGTCGATGCGGATCGAATCGGTCTGATCGGGTCGAGCTTCGGTGCGGCGGTTGCGGTCTATGCCGGAGGCGTGGACAAGCGCGTTGCCGCGGTGATTTCGTCGGGCGGCTGGGGCGATGGGGTGCGCAAGTTTCGCGGCCAACATTCGACGCCAGAGGCGTGGGCCAAGTTCACCACCATGCTGGAAGAGGGCAAGCGTCATCGTGAAAGGACCGGCAAGTCGTTGATGGTGCCGAGGTATGACATTGTGCCGATCCCGCCGCATCTGCGCGGCGATCTTGCCGCCGGTTCGATCGAGATTTTTCCGGCCGAGACCGCGCAAAGCATGTACGATTTCCGCGCCGACGATGTGGTCGGCAAGATCGCACCGCGGCCGCTGCTGCTGCTCCATAGCTCAACCGATTCGGTGACGCCGACCGAACAATCGATCGAGATGTTCAAGCGCGCGGGCACGCCCACCGATCTGCATTTGTTTGCCGATACCGACCATTTCATGTTTGCGGAAAGCAATACGCGCGTGCGCAGCGTCATTTACGATTGGCTGGAAAAATATTTTCCGGCCAAGGGGAGGGCGCAGGCGGCGTAAGGCGAATGTCCGATTCACGCCGTATCCCGGCAGCCGCGATGCTCACGTTCACGCGCGAGGTTTTTTCTGCTTGCGGGCTTCCGGGTGCCGACGCGGCGACGGTCGCGGGTGCGATGATCGAGGCCGATCTCGTGGGTGCCGATGCGCACGGCATCTTTCGACTCTCGCAGTATGTGCGCAATCTGCAGACTGGCCGCGTCAATCCGAAGGCAAAGATTAAGATCGTCAATCGTAGCCCGGCAACCGCGCTCATCGACGGCGACAACGGCTTGGGCCATCTGGTGATGACGCGTGCGGCCAATTTGGCGGTCGAACTCGCGCGGGAATCCGGCGTCGGCTGGGTGGGTGCGCGGCGCTCGAATCATGCGGGGGCCGCCGGTGTCTATGCCACGATCCCGCTCGCGCAAGGCATGGTCGGAATTTATGCCGCGGTGTCGAGCGCCAATCACATGGCGCCTTGGGGTGGCTCCGAGCCGCTGATGGGAACCAATCCAATCGCGGTGGCCATTCCGGCTGGCAAGGAAGCCCCGGTCGTGCTCGACATCGCCACGTCGGTTGCTTCGTTCGGTGCCATCCGCACCTATGCGCTCGGCGGAAAGCCGATGCCGGAAGGCTGGGTGGTCGATCGAAAAACCGGCGAGCCGATCACGGACGCAAAACGCGTCGCCGAAGGCGTGCTGCTGCCGATCGGCGGCTACAAGGGAAGCGGACTGGCGCTGATGATCGGGCTGCTCGCAGGAGTGCTGAACGGCGCCGCATTTGGCCGCGAGGTGATTGATTTCACCGCACCGGGAACGGAGGAATGCAACACCGGGCAGTTCATGATCGTGCTCGATGTTGCGCGATTCCTGCCGCCGGAAATATTCGCCGCCGAAATGGACCGGCACCTGCAGGATTTGCGGTCGTCCGCACGTTTGCCCGATTTCGATGTTATCCGGCATCCCGGCGAGGAGCGCCGGCGGCGCAAGGAAGACCGCAGCGCAAATGGCGTGTTGCTGGCAGCTCAGCTGATCAAGCAGCTCGACGAGATGGCGGCAAATCTGAAGGTTAAAGCGCTCAGCGCGCGCGTGAGCTGATGCTCTGCGAAGATCCGGTGGGTGCGCTCGCGGACGGCTTGCGCGTCGCGCGCAATTGCAATTCGCGGATACGTTCGCCGAGCGTGCGCGTGTGCTGAGCCACCGTGCCGGCGGTTGTGCCGCCGTTGCTCGGGCGTGCAGCCGCCAGGGCTCCGGGATTTTCCGCGGTGGCGGCCAGCAGAGATTCTATCGGCGAGAACGGGCCTTCGAGCGTCATGGTCAGCTGCGCGATCTGGGCTGCGATTTCGTTGATGCGGTCGCGCAGCATCGAGTTCTCCGCGCGCTCTTGCTCCGAAGCCGCGGCGATTTCGCGTTTCGCGGCGGCGAGCTGTGCGCGCAGGTCGGCTGCGGTCTTTTGCGCCGAGTCTATCTGAGTGCGCAGCTCGCCGATTTGATCCTTGTGGGTCTCGAGCTGCGTGCGCAACGTGATGATCTCGAAGCGTTGGCTATCGGCAGCGAGCGCGTGTTCGTTGAGATCGCCGCTGAGTTTGACCAAACCGGCTTCCCTATCGGCAACCACGCGTTCGGTATCGTTCAGCAAGACGGTCTTGGAAGAGAGCGCGGACGAGGTCTCGTTCAAGCGATCCTGCAGAGCCGCTTCGCTCGCCTGCAGCGTTTCAATCTGCGCTGCTTTGTCGTGCATCTCGATCTTGAGGAGATTGACGGCGTCGGCCTTCTTGCCGAGTTCGGCGAGTTGGCCCGCGCTGTCGGCCTTGAGCTGCTCAATCATCAGTTCAAGTCGGCGCGTAGACATGGCGAATTCCGCGCGCAATTGGTCCTTGTCGGCCTGCAACTCCGCCATCGAAAGGGGCGCCGCGGCCTCCAGCCGCTTCTTGGTGAGGCGGACGGCCCGGTTGTGGAACAGCGGAATGACCACAAGACCGCAAAGGCTCGCGGCCAGAAATCCGATGCCGAAAATCATGATCGGTTCGATCATGGCGGGATGTCTCCAAACTCAAAACGCGACTGGACCGGCGGCACCATGCCATGGCGCAGCGCCGGCTGCTAGATTAACCGATTATTAACCAAGATTGCGGCGATCCAGTGCCGTTTTTGTTAATGGGCGACATCTGGTGGAGAGCATAATTATTGGACCCGTAGCGGTTCAGAGGGGGTTCCAGGTCGAACCTTGCGTGAACTTGAGATAGCCGATGTTGGCGCCAAGCCGAAAGCCCACGCCCGAACGAATGGGCACCAGGACAATGTTATTGGAGGTGAGAGCGGTCATTCCGAAGCCGCCGATAAAGTAAGCCGAACCGTCAATTCCGCCAAAACGGTCATAGATCGCGTCGGTCCCCGGCAAATTATAGACCAGCATCATGGTGCGAGCGCCTTCGCCACCGAAGTCAAATCCGATCGAGGGGCCCTGCCAGTACACCTTCCGATCGCCGGCGTTTTTCGTATAGAGCATGCCTTCGCCGTAACGCAGGCCGGCGAAGAAAGCGCCGCCGCCTTCCTCGCCCAGAATGTAACCGTTCGGCACGCCCCACTGGCTCACTGCTCGTTCGATGATCTGGGCGAGCCCCTTTGACACCGTGCCGAAAAAGCGGTGGCCGGAGTCAACCAGCTCGTTCGACGAATAGCTGTTTTGGGACGAGGGCGGGGGGGCGTCGGGGTTTGATTGCGCTGCCACTGGAAGTGCGCCGAGGCCTGCGAGCAGAGTGAGAATGGCAACCAAACGAATTGCAGCGCGCATGATGTGCTCCATCGCTAGGGCAACAGCCCATTTAACCCGTTGCTCACGCGACCAGCTTAACGTTGCAGATGAATTTTCGAATCATATCCGCGCAGGCAGGCAATATGATGGCAGCGCCGGAGAAACGGAAGACATGCATCCGACCGGCCATGCTGTCGATGGTTCTCGTGCTGGCAGGCTGCTGGGCAGGGATATTCCAACTTCATGCCGCCACGACCGAACGTGTCGTCACCGACTACCACACGGGATTGGCCATCAGCGGTTTTGATCCGGTGGGATATTTCACGAATTCCAAGGCGATGGTGGGCCGGGCCGATATTGAGACGCGTTATGCAGGGGCAACCTGGCGCTTTATCAACGAGGGCAATCGCGCGGCGTTCATCGACCATCCTGAGGTCTATCTTCCGGTCTTCGGCGGTTACGATCCGACGGGAGTGGCGCGCGGCGTCGCGGTCGCCGGTCATCCCGAAGTGTGGCTGATTGCGGGCGAGCGGCTCTATTTGTTTCACAATGCACAGACCCGGGAAGCATTCCTGGCCGAACCGGAGAGGTTCTTGGAATTGGCCAAGAAGACATGGCCTGTGGTGGAAAGCACACTGGTTCAGTAATCAGCGCGCAATCGCTGCGGTGCGATTGCCCCAGGCGATAAAGGCGGGAATGAGAAATCCGGGCCGTCCGTAAACAAGTGCTCCGCCGTCTGGCATGGTCACCGCGCCGCCGGCGCAGGCAAGTACGGCGTGGCCGGCTGCTATGTCCCATTCGGATGTTGGCGTTAGGCGCGGATAGATGTCAGCTGCACCTTCGGCAAGCTGGCAGAATTTCAGCGACGATCCACAACTGATCCGTTCCGAAGGTTTTAGTCGCTCGATATAGGCCTCGGTCGCCGGATCGAGATGCGAGCGACTCACCAGGGCGACGAGGGCGTGTTCGGGCCGCGCGCGGGTATGGATGGGCGCCCGTTCCCGTGCGGCTTTCGGTTCTGAACCAGGGGCGAGCACGAATCGTTCGGCGCCGACACCGAGCATCCCCCGCCAGACGATCCCGCGGGCTGGCGCTGCCACCACACCGACAATCGGCTGGCCATCGCTCACGAGCGCAATATTGACCGTGAATTCATCGCGGCCGGCGAGCAGTTCGCGTGTCCCATCAAGGGGATCTACCAAGATGAATTGGCGCCCGAGGCTGGCGGGCACGACCGCCGCAGTTGCCTCCTCCGACACCACCGGCACGCCGGGCAGCAGATGGGCTAACCCCTCGAAGATCACGTCTTGCGAGGCCTCGTCGGCGATGGTGACAGGGGAGTGGTCGGGTTTGCTGCGTTGCTCCAGTGCGGACGCTGCAATGGCGACTATGGCCGCAGCTGCGCGCGAGGCAATTGCGGTCAGCTCATCGAGCAGCCCGGCGTCGGCTGCCACTTTAGAGACCTCAGTCACCCGATCCTCGCATTCTGTGCCTTGACCTCCAGCGGCTGCGGTGTATCACACCGCTGTCTCACGCTCGACGCCCGAATCGCCTGAGCCGTCCAAGTGCTGTCAATGTGCCGTTCACCGCAAGCCTGGGGAGACTAATCCATGTCCGGTCCAATCGTTCTCGAGCCCCTCGATCTTGCCGCGCTGCTTTGCTCGCGGGTTTGTCATGATCTCATCAGCCCGGTCGGCGCGATCATGAATGGTCTTGAGGTCATGGAGGACGATAACGACGAGGAGACTAAGACTTTCGCGCTCGATCTCATCAAGAAAAGCGCGCGGACGGCCTCGGCAAAGCTGCAATTCTGCCGAATCGCTTTCGGTGCTGCGGGCTCGGCCGGCGCGCAAATCGATACCGGAGATGCCGAAAAGGTCGCGCGCGGCATGCTCGAGGACGACAAGACCAAGATCGCATGGAACCTGCCGCGCGTCTTGCTGCCGAAGAACCGTGTCAAACTCCTCCTCAACATGCTTCTGATGGCAGGCCATGCGATTCCGCGTGGCGGGCTGGTGACCATCGATCCGGTGGGCGAGGGCGAGAGCATGAGCTTCCGGATGACGTGCAGTGGCCTCAATGCGCGCGTGCCACAGGCCGTTCCGGGCCTGCTCACAGGCGAGCCCGCCAATGGCCATGCGGTGGATGCCCACGCGATCCAACCGTTCTATGCGGGAATGCTTGCCCGGAATTGCGGGCTTGCCGTTGGTTTCGCGATTGAGGGCGAAGCCGTCGTGGTGACCGCACAATAAGTGGCAAACGGGTCGCGAAGTTCCTAACAAGCGGTTAACGGCGCGCGCTTCTTATTGGAAGTGCAACTAAAATTAAACGCTTCCCCAACACACTAGCGGTGCCCAATAGCCGCCGGCCATGTGGCCCGCGGCTATCGGCGAAGGCCGTTAGCCATGGACGATCTGCTGCAAGAATTTCTCACTGAAACAAATGAAAGTCTCGACGTCGTCGATGTCGAGCTGGTGCGGTTCGAGCAGGAACCGAACAACGCGAAAATCCTCGATAACATTTTTCGCCTCGTGCACACGATCAAGGGGACCTGCGGTTTCCTTGGGCTGCCGCGACTGGCGGCGTTGGCGCATGCCGCTGAAACCCTGATGGGCAAGTTCCGCGATGGCATGCCCGTGACCGAGGAAGCGGTCACCATGGTGCTGTCCACGATCGACCGGGTGAAGGAAATTCTCCGCGAGCTAGAATGGCACGAGCGCGAGCCGGAAGGTAACGATAACGATTTGATTGCTTCGCTAGAACGCATGTCGGTTGACAGCGCGAAGGCTCGTTCCGTCGCAACGCCCGCAACCAAATCTACGGGCACGCTGGTCGATCAGGTGTTGGAGCGGCCGCTGCGCCCCGGCGAAGTGTCGCTCGACGAACTTGAGCGCGCCTTCCGCTCAACGCCCGGACCGGCCCCGATAAATCCCGCCGCCGTCACGAAAGTTGCGCGCGAGAAGACCGTCATCGAAAAGGATGATGACAAGGCTGATAGCAAGGTCGCGAGCCATTCAATTCGCGTCAACATCGATACGCTTGAAAATCTGATGACCATGGTGTCGGAGCTGGTGCTCACTCGCAACCAGCTGCTCGACATTGTGCGCCGACAGGAGGAGTCCGATTTCAAGGTGCCGCTGCAGCGGCTCTCCAGCGTCACCGCCGAACTGCAGGAAGGCGTGATGAAGACGCGTATGCAGCCGATCGGCAACGCGTGGCAAAAGCTTCCCCGCATCGTGCGCGATCTGGCCACTGAACTCGGCAAGGATATCGAGCTCGAAATGCACGGCGCCGATACCGAGCTCGATCGTCAGGTGTTGGAGCGGATCAAAGATCCGCTGGCCCACATGGTGCGTAATTCCGCCGATCACGGTTTGGAATCACCGGCCGACCGAATCTCCGCCGGCAAGCAAACGAAGGGAACGATCCGGCTCACCGCCTATCACGAGGGTGGGCACATCGTCATTGGGATTGCCGACGATGGCCGTGGGCTCAATACCGAGCGGATCAAGGCGAAGGCGATCGCTGCGGGATTGGCCTCTGAAGCCGAGATTGAAAAAATGTCGGAGGCGAGAATCCATGAATTCATCTTTGCACCGGGCTTTTCTACCGCTGACAAGATTACGAGCGTGTCGGGCCGCGGTGTCGGTATGGACGTGGTGCGGACCAATATCGACCAGATCGGCGGCAGCATCGACGTCAAGTCGGTTATTGGCGAGGGCTCTAACTTCACTATAAAAATTCCGCTCACGCTTGCCATCATCTCGGCGCTCATCGTGCAAGTCGGCAATCAGCGCTTCGCTATCCCACAGCTCGCGGTCGAGGAGCTTGTGCGCGTGCATGCCAAATCCGAATACCGCATCGAACGAATCAAGGACGCCGCTGTGCTGCGGCTGCGCAACAAACTTCTCCCGCTCGTCAATCTTAAGACCTTACTTAAAATGGAAGATGGGCAGCCCGTGCCCGAGAAGGGCTTTATCGTCGTTGCCCGGGTCGGTGCGCAGACATTCGGAATTATCGTCGACAGCGTGTTCCACACCGAGGAAATTGTAGTCAAGCCGATGGCCACCAAGCTCCGCCATATCGGGATGTTTTCCGGCAATACCATCCTGGGCGACGGCTCCGTGATCATGATCATCGATCCCAACGGCGCCGCGCAGGCGATCGGCGCCGCGGTGATAGCGAGCGAGATTGCGCGCTGGGGCGATGAATCGACTGGCGAGGACCAAGAAGAGTCGAGCAACATGACTTCGTTGCTCTTGTTCCGTGCGGGCTCGCCGGAGCTCAAGGCCGTGCCGTTGTCGCTCGTCACCAGACTCGAAGAGATCGATTGTCGCAGGATCGAGCTCTCAAATGGACGCCAGATGGTGCAGTACCGCGGTCAGCTCATGCCGCTGGTCAGCATTAGCGATGAGGTCCGCATCAAGAGCAAAGACGCGACGCAGCCGCTGCTCGTGTTCTCCGATTCGATTCATTCCATGGGACTGGTCGTCGATGAGATCGTCGATATTGTGGAAGATCGGCTCAACATCGAAGTTTCGAGCGAGCGCCCCGGCGTGATCGGCTCGGCGGTGATCAAAGGCCAGGCGACCGAAATCATCGATATTGGGTATTTTCTGCCGCTTGCCTTTGAAGATTGGTTCCGTCGCAAAGAGCACCAGCTTGAGCGCTCGACGCGCACGCTGCTGTTCGTCGATGACTCGGCGTTTTTCCGCAACATGCTCACGCCGGTGCTTAAGGCGGCTGGATACGAAGTCACTCCCGTGGCGGGCGCGCGTGAGGCGATGTCGCTGCTCAAGAGCGGCAGGCGTTTCGATGTGCTCGTCACCGATCTCGACATGCCTGGGATGGATGGGTTCGCACTCGCCGAAGAGGTGCGCAAGGAGGCGCGCCTGGCCGACATGCCAATCATTGCGCTGTCCGCGTACGGTTCGCCGGAGTCGATCGAGCGCGGCCGCAAAGTCGGCTTCCATGATTTTGTCGCAAAGTTTGACCGCCAGAGCCTGATCGCGGCGCTCAAAGAGCAAGTCGCCGACCTCAACCAGGCAGCGTGAGAGAGTCATGGCCACGATAAAAGACAACGCCGATTCGAAGCTTATCGAATACGTCACCGTGACGCTGGACGAGCAGCTTTTCGGCCTGCCGATTTCGCGCGTGCAGGATGTGTTCGTACCGGATCGTTTGACGTGTGTGCCGCTCTCGCAGCCCGAGATCGCCGGCGTGCTCAATCTGCGCGGGCGGATTGTCACCGCCATCGATATGCGTTGCCGGCTCGGGTTGCCGGCGCGCGAGGGCAAGAATCCGGTCATCGCGGTCGGCATAGAGCTAAAGGGCGAATCCTATGGCCTTTTGGTGGATGCGGTCGGCGAGGTGATGAAGCTCGCGAAAGATGGCTGCGAGGCCAAACCGGCCAATCTTGATGCTCGTCTTGCCGCAGTGGCGGCCGGCGTCTATCGCCTCGACGGGCAGTTGCTGGTCGTGCTCGACATCGATCGCGTGTTTGACATGTCTTCTGGTGCCATTGCCGCTTAAGACGCACGACGAAGAAAAGATTTATGCGGGCAGGATTGCTCCGCGGGTGAAGGAAGTGAGGCTGTGATGAAAACATGTTTGGTCGTTGATGACTCGAGCGTCATCCGCAAGGTCGCCCGTCGTATTCTCGAAGGGCTGAATTTCCAGATCGTCGAGGCCGAGGACGGCGAACAGGCGCTCGGTGTGTGCCAACAGGCGCTGCCTGATGGTGTGCTGCTCGATTGGAACATGCCAAAAATGGACGGCTATGAATTTCTCAAGGCGCTGCGCCGTATGCCGGGTGGTGATCGTCCGAAGGTAGTTTTCTGCACCACTGAAAATGATGTCGCCCATATCGCGCGCGCGCTGCATGCAGGAGCCAACGAGTACATCATGAAGCCGTTCGACAAAGAAATCGTCGAGGCAAAGTTTCAAGAGGTCGGGCTGATCTGACCGAAACGACCGGTCTTTCGTATGCATTCGTAGAACCAACCCGAGTAGCGCGTGACGATGAGTGTAACCGCACCTGTTATATCTGAAGCTTCCGTTGCGGCGCTGGCACCAATC
Organism: Hyphomicrobiales bacterium; assembly: GCA_003169835.1. Classification (GTDB taxonomy): domain Bacteria; phylum Pseudomonadota; class Alphaproteobacteria; order Rhizobiales; family Xanthobacteraceae; genus PNAI01. The sequence goes on from PNAI01000035.1 coordinate 60,628, forward strand.
CGCGTCATGGTGGTGGACGATGCCGTCATCGTGCGCAGTTTGATCACGCGTTGGGTGGCGGAAGCGCCTGATCTTGAAATTGTTGCTGCTGTGCGCAATGGCCGCGAGGCCGTCAATGCAATGGAGAAGTTCAATCCTGATGTCGTCGTGCTCGACATCGATATGCCTGAACTCGACGGCATTTCAACCTTGCCTCTGCTGCTTGAGAAGAAGCGCAATCTTGTCGTCATCATGGCCTCGACTCTCACCCGTCACAACGCGGAAATCACCCTAAGGGCGCTCTCGCTCGGTGCCGCCGATTATATCCCCAAGCCTGAAACCGAAGGCGGAATCATGACGACAGCGAGCTTCCAGCGCGAGTTGCTTGAGAAGATCCGCGGATTGGGCGGTCGGCAGTCGCGCGACGTGCTACCGCAGGCGCATGCGCCGGATCTCGCGCCAACATCCCCTGTCAATGCTGCCGACGGAGCGCCTAAGCTCGGCAAGATGCGAAACGCGGTCAACGGCAGCGAGCATGCCGCCGCAACGCTCCGTCCATTCTCGCACGCGACCCCGCGTGTGCTGCTGATAGGTGCTTCGACCGGCGGGCCGCAGGCGCTGCTGGAAGTTTTGCCCAAGCTGCGGCCGGTTACCGAAAGCGCACCGGTGTTGATCACGCAACACATGCCGCCGACGTTCACCATCATACTCGCAGAGCATCTTGCGCGGGCGTGCGGGCGGCCGGTGCATGAGGCGGTCAACGGCGAACCGGTTCTGACCGGCGCGATCTATCTTGCGCCTGGCGGACGGCACATGCGGGTTGCGCGCCGGGCCGGTGCAGCGGTGATCGTGCTCGACGACGGGCCGCCAATCAATTTCTGCAAACCGGCGGTCGATCCGATGTTCTCGTCGGCTGCCGAGGTCTGGGGCGCTTGGAGCCTGGCGCTGGTGATGACCGGCATGGGCAGCGACGGCACTCGCGGTGCGGCCGACGTCGTGGCTGCCGGCGGCAACGTGATTGCGCAGGACGAGGCGACGAGCGTGATCTGGGGTATGCCCGGTTCGGTCTTCGAAGCCGGTTTGTGCTCGGCGGTTTTGCCGCTCGACCAGCTTGCACTAGCGACAGTGCGGCTGTTTCAAGGGGGCCAGCCATGACCGACTACGACTATCTGCGCAATCTTCTCAAGACGCGCTCCGGTCTCATGCTGGGCGCCGACAAGCATTACCTGGTCGAAAGCCGGCTGTTGCCAGTCGTGCGCAAGGCCGGCCTCAACGACCTCGCGGGGCTGGTGCTGAAACTCAAGAGCACGAATGCCGAGTCTCTTATCGTCGAAGTCGTCGAGGCGATGACGACCAATGAGACGTTTTTCTTTCGCGACAGGATTCCGTTCGATCATTTCCGCGAAACAATCATGCCTGCGCTGATTGCCGCGCGCGCGCGCGAGCGCGAGCGGCGCATCCGAATCTGGTGCGCGGCAGCTTCCACAGGCCAGGAGCCCTATACGCTTGCCATTTGCCTCAAGGAGATGGGCAGGATGCTTGCGGGCTGGCACGTCGAGATCGTTGCCACCGATATCTCGATGGAGGCTTTGGAGAAAGCGAAGAGCGGCATCTACAGCCAGTTCGAGGTGCAGCGCGGCCTGCCGATCATGATGTTGGTCAAATATTTCACCCAGGTCGGTGAATTGTGGCAACTCACGCCGGAACTGCGGGGCATGGTGCAGTTCAAGCCGTTCAATCTGTTGAGCGACCTTGCGCGGCTGGGGACATTCGACGTGGTGTTCTGCCGCAATGTGCTGATCTATTTCGATCAGCAAACCAAGACGGACGTTCTCGATCGCATGGCGCGGGTGATCGCGCCGGATGGGTTCCTCGCGCTCGGCGCGGCGGAAACCGTGGTGGGACTGACCGAGTCGTTCAAGCCATTCACGGACAAGCGCGGGATCTATGTGCCGAATCCGAAGGGGGGCAAGACCAGCGGCAATGTGATCAATCTTGCCACGACACGCGCGGTCATGGCGGCCAGCGGGCGCTGATCTGCGCAGCTTCGCCCCGCGGAGACACGGCTACAGATAACAAAAACCCCGCCTTTCGGCGGGGTTTTTTTAATTCGTCGCTGCGGGTTGGGCGTTAAGCGGGAATGCGCTCTTCGTCATTGGCCGGCTCGCGCAGCACGTAGCCGCGGCCCCACACCGTTTCGATGTAGTTTTTGCCGTTGGAGGCGTTTGCCAGTTTCTTGCGCAGTTTGCAGATGAACACGTCGATGATTTTCAGCTCCGGTTCGTCCATGCCGCCGTAGAGATGATTGAGAAACATCTCCTTGGTCAGTGTGGTGCCTTTGCGGAGCGAAAGCAGTTCGAGCATCTGGTATTCTTTGCCGGTCAGGTGCACGCGCGCGCCAGCCACTTCGACGGTCTTCTGGTCGAGATTGACGGTGAGATCGCCGGTATTGATCACCGACTGCGCATGGCCCTTGGAGCGGCGCACAATCGCGTGGATGCGCGCGACCAGCTCGTCCTTGTGGAATGGTTTGGTCATGTAGTCGTCGGCGCCGAAACCGAGGCCTTTGACCTTGTCCTCGATGCCGGCGAGGCCGGAGAGGATCAGGATCGGCGTCTTGACCTTGGAGACGCGGAGGGAGCGGAGCACCTCGAAGCCGGACATGTCCGGGAGGTTCAGGTCCAACAGGATAATGTCGTAGTCGTAGAGCTTGCCCAGATCGACTCCCTCTTCACCGAGATCCGTCGTGTAGACGTTGAAGCTCTCGGATTTGAGCATGAGTTCGATTGACTGGGCGGTAGCGCCATCGTCCTCGATCAGCAAGACGCGCATGCCAGGCCTCGTTTTCGCCGCTGCGGGCTTAATGTTGCGATGCCGCAGAGGCGGCGGGTTAAAACGCCATGAGACAAACTGATTCGAAACGTTAACTCGGGATGGTTAACAAAACATGATTCCAGGATGCAAGTATCCCGTAGGCAGTTTTGCCCGAATCGGCTTAAGATATTGCCGGAGGGTGATTTTTTGGCCACGGCAATGCTCATGTTCCACTTTAAGTATTTTCCACAACCGACTCGCGAGACTCGCCCCTCGTCTTGACCGGGCGATGCTTGCCTTAATCCCGAGGACGGTGACGCAATGATTAACGATGCGGGTAAATACACCGTTAAGAGCCCGCTCTGATCGTTAGGAACATGGCCGATGAAGGCGCTGGCGGAACAAATCAATGAACTGGACGGGGTCGAGGTCTACGGCCGTGTCGTGGGCGTGCGCGGGCTCATGGTGGAAATTGCCGGTCCAATCGACGCCATGTCGGTGGGGGCGCGGGTGATGATTGAAACGCCCACGGTGCCTATCGCTTGTGAGGTGGTCGGATTTACCGGAAGCAATGCGCTGCTGATGCCGTTTGCGGCGCTGGACGGCGTAAGGCGGGGGTGCCGCGCCGTCGTCTCGTTGGTGGCCGCGGTGCGGCCGTCGGCAGGCTGGCTCGGCCGGGTGGTGGATGCGATGGGCCAGCCGATCGATGGCAAGGGCCCGCTGCCGTCAGGTGCTGCATCATATCCATTCCGCAATGCCCCGCCGGCGGCGCATGCGCGGGCGCGGATCGGCAAGCCGCTCGATCTCGGCGTGCGCGCGCTCAACACATTCATTACCTGCTGTCGCGGCCAGCGCATGGGCATATTCTCCGGTTCCGGTGTCGGCAAATCGGTGCTGCTGGGCATGCTTGCCCGCAACGTGGCGGCCGATGTCGCGGTGGTCGGGCTGATCGGCGAACGCGGCCGTGAGGTGATGGAGTTCCTGCAGGACGATCTGGGAGCGGCCGGCCTTGCCCGTTCGGTGGTGGTGGTCGCCACGTCCAATGAACCTGCCTTGATGCGCCGCCAGGCCGCATATTTGACGCTCGCCATCGCCGAATACTTTCGCGACGAGGACAAGGACGTACTGCTCCTGATGGACTCGATTACGCGGTTTGCCGTGGCGCAGCGCGAAATCGGGCTTTCCGCTGGTGAGCCGCCGACCGCAAAAGGCTATACACCGACTGTCTTTTCCGAATTGCCACGACTGCTCGAGCGCGCCGGAACCGGGATTCGGCAGGGCACCATCACGGGTATATTCAGCGTGCTGGTCGAGGGCGACGATCACAATGAACCGATCGCCGACGCGGTGCGCGCCATTCTCGATGGCCATATCGTGATGGAGCGCGCGATCGCCGAGCGCGGAAGGTATCCCGCAATAAATGTGCTCAAGTCGGTGTCGCGGGCAATGCCGCGGGCCGCCGATCCGGCCTATCTGCCTGTGCTTGCCCGCGCCCGGCAGGTCATGGCGACCTATGCCGATATGGAAGAATTGATCCGTCTCGGTGCGTATCGGCCCGGAGCCAGTCCGGACGTGGACCAGGCGATCCGGCTGCACGGTCCGCTGGAAGCGTTCCTCGCGCAAAGTAAGGAAGAATCAACCAGTTTGGCCGACGGCTACCGCCTGCTTGAGCAAATATTGGCAAAAGAATCGCGCTCGGAAACCGAAAACTAACGGTATCGCGCGACAATACCCGGTCGATGCTGCTGAATTTCGGATGTGGCAGGTCAGGCAATGGCCGGAAGAACAGGCAACAGTCTTGCGGCTTCGGGGGAGTAACAGTCAATGAAGTCACGCGAAACGCTCATTCGTCTCAAGAAGTTTCAGGTCGACGAAAAACGCCGCAAGGTGGTGCAGATCGAAGCCATGATCGCCGAATTCGAGCGCATGGCGGGCGACCTCGAGCGCGAGATCAAGACCGAACAGGACCGCGCCGGGATCCACGATCCGGCACATTTCGCCTATCCAACCTATGCCAAGGCTGCAATCGCGCGGCGCGAGAACCTAAAACGTTCGGCGGATGAGCTCAAAGTTCAGCTCGACGAAGCCAAGGCCGCGCTTGGAGAAGCCTTTGAGGAGCTCAAGAAGGTCGAGCTGCTCGATGAGCGCGATCACGCGCGCGAGCGCGCGGCCGAAAATGCCGTCGAGCAGTCCGAACTCGATAGCATCGGACTGATGCGCGCGCGCAACAGCGCGCCGGCATAAGGGCCGATCGGCTAGTCCAGATGGCAATACGGTAAATGCGGACTTAACGGATCGTCGAAGTTTCGCGGCTTGACCAGTTGGTGGCCAAACCCTTGGGCGAGACGCTCTTGCGCGCGATCCCGTTGTCGTCGATCCGCGACAATCCAGCAGTGCCGGGCGAGCGAGCGGCAATGCCGACGCTGACCACGAGCATGGCTGCGACCAGGGAGACCACTACAATTTTGATATGGGTGGCGCGATCCGCGCGCAGTAACGTGGAATTACTCATGGGATACTCGCCGCACTCGATACTCGGAACTCTTACCGACTCTACGGCGCTGAGTATGAACGCTAAAAGGTTTACAACTCTTAACGATGATCCTTCGGATTTTCTTGATGCGGGGGCCGATCCAGCGCTGCCGCGGGAATTGCTTGCAGCGTTTCTAAATACTTCCCACGGTCTTTAGCCGCGCCCGCGGATGGATTTCCGACTGCGAGAGCACGCTGGTCTGCGCACGGAAACGCTCCACGATGCCGCGTACAAATGGCCGGATCCCCGGCGAAGTGACCAGCACCGGCGCTTCGCCTTCGCGCGCGGCTTCTTCAAAGCGTTCGCGGATGAGGGTGATGAACTCGGTCAGCCGCGAGGGCTGCATGGCGAGGTTTTTGTCGTCGCCAGTGCCTACGATGGATTCGGCGAAATTCTGTTCCCATTTGGCGGACAGCGCGATCAGAGGCAGATAGCCGGCGGCTGTGGTGTGCTGGGCGCAGATCTGCCGCGCTAGCCGCACGCGGACATGTTCGGCCAGCATGACGGGATTGCGGGTGAAGGCGAGCGCGTCGGCGATGCCTTCAAGTATCGTGGCCAGATCGCGGATGGAGACGCGTTCGGCAAGCAGCGTCTGAAGCACGCGCTGGATGCCGGACGTCGTGATCAGCGCTGGCGAAATGTCCTTGAGCAATTCGCCCTGTTCCTTGGGCAGGTCCTTGAGCAGCTTGTGCACCTCGGCGTAAGAGATGATCTCCGCCATGTTGCCCTTGAGCAGCTCGGTCAGATGAGTCGAGAGCACGGTCGCCGCATCGACCACGGTGTAGCCTTTGAGCGCGGCCGTCTCCTTTTGCGCTGAGTCGATCCAGGTTGCGGGCAGGCCGAAGGTCGGCTCGGTGACATGCAGGCCGGGCAGGTTTACCTGCGCGCCGGCCGGGTCCATCACCATGTACTGTGCGGGCCAGACGCGGCCGATGCCGGCGTCGACCTCCTTGATCTTGATGACGTAGGAGTTGGCCTCAAGCTGGACGTTATCGAGAATGCGCACTGACGGCATGACGAAACCCATCTCGATCGCGAGCGAACGGCGCAGCGCCTTGATCTGTTCGGTGAGGCGATCGGTGCCGTTGCTGGAATTGACCAGCGGCAGGAGCGCGTAGCCCAGCTCGATCTTGAGTTCGTCGATCTTGAGCGCGGCGCTGATCGGCTCCTCTACAGGCGCTGTTTTCTCGGCCTCGACTTTTGTTGCTGCATTGGTGATCACGAGCTTCTGGCGCTTGTCGAATAGGTAGGCGAGGGCGCCTGCGCCGCCGCCGAGTAAGAGAAACGGCAGCATTGGGATGCCGGGCAGGAGCGCCATCACCACCATGACCGCGCCGGACATGCCGAGCGCCTTGGGATAGCCGGAGAGCTGGGCGAGCAGCGCCTTGTCGGCTGCGCCGGTGACGCCGGCCTTGGAGACGAGCAGGCCGGCTGCGGTCGAGACGATCAGCGCAGGAATTTGCGTGACCAGGCCGTCGCCGACGGTGAGCAGCGTGTAGGTGCGTGCGGCATCGGCAAACGCCATGCCCTGTTGGGCGATGCCGATGACCATGCCGCCGATGACGTTGATGAACACCACCAGCAATCCGGCGATGGCGTCGCCGCGAACGAATTTCGAGGCGCCGTCCATGGCGCCGAAGAAGCCGCTTTCGTCCTCGAGCATCTTCCGGCGCCGCTTGGCTTCGACTTCGTTGATCATTCCGGCGGAGAGATCGGCGTCGATCGCCATCTGCTTGCCGGGCATAGCGTCGAGGTGGAAGCGCGCCGCCACTTCAGCGATGCGGCCGGAGCCCTTGGTAATGACGACGAAATTTACGATCACCAGGATGGTGAAAACGATGATGCCGATGACGAAATTGCCGCTCATCACGAAGTTGCCGAACGCTTCGATGACATTGCCGGCAGCGTCGGTGCCCTCGTGACCGTGCGCCAGGATCAGCCGGGTCGAGGCGAGGTTGAGTGCAAGGCGCAGGATGGTTGAGATAAGCAGCACGGTCGGAAAGGCCGAGAATTCGAGCGGCGTGTGGATGAACAGGGCCGTCATCAGGATCAGCACGGAGAGCGTGATCGAGATTGCGAGCGAAAGATCGAGCAGCAATGGCGGCAGCGGCAGGATCAGGACGACAAGAATGGCGAGCACGCAGATGGCGAGCCCGAGGTCGCCGCGCCGCAGCAGTGCGCCGAGGTCGACAAGTTTGGCTAGCGTTAAGCCACCGATGCGGGAACCGGTCGCGGGGCTTGAGGCGGCACCGGCAGCAGTCACGTCGGTCATGTCACGTCGTTCTTGTTACTTCGTTTTTGGGCCGGCGTCGTAACGTTGCCGATCGGAAAAACTCAGAACTGACGCGAGACTTTCCCTTGGGCAGAATTTGCCCAGTTTATGGTTAGCGGGTGGTTAACGGGGGTGGGGTTGCCTGTAAATCTAAGGGATCAAAAAGACGTGCAAAATCATGACGCCTGCCGGGGCGGTCCGGCGCCCGGCATCAGCCGTGAATCAGGCCGACAGCTTGGATGTCAGACCGGCTTGCCCTTGGTGCAGCGGCTGACCGCCTCGCGGCACATCTCGCCACATCGCCCGCCGGCGGTCATGAGGTCCGGCTTGCTTGAGACGATCTTCATGCACGCCGCTTTGCTTTTCGCGTCGGCGGTTCCAACCCACGCAGCGGTCGCGAACGCGATCGCCAATGCACCCAACACTAGTTTGCGCAATGTCCTTCTCCGTCCCTTGAGGCGAGGCAATTCTAAATTCGGAACTCGCGCAAATGCAAGCCTGCGATCCGGGTGCTGTGTATGGGCATGCGCGATGGTGCTAGCACAGGGGTGGAAACGCATGGCGTCCGGCCGTATCGAGTGGCAGCGGCTCGATACGCAGCACATAGGCGAGAGCCAAGGTGCCGTAGAGATGCGGGAAAAGCGCGCCGCCACGCGACGGCTCCCATTTTAGGCGCTTGCCTAAATTCGCGGCATCGACGCTCACCAGAACGAGGTCATGCTGGCCGACAAAATGCTTTGCCGCGGTCGCGGCCGCTTGCTCGGCGGTCGAGAAATGAATGAAGCCGTCACGACGGTCGACGGCCGAGCCGGTGTAGGCGCCGGCGCGTTCGGCCTCGCGCCATTCGGAAGCCGTGCAGATTTTGTAGATGGTGGTCATTGGGTCACCGACTTGCGTTCTTCACTTGCCAACGTTTCCCTCATCGCGCGAATTTTACTCCGTTCATTCCCGCATATGCGGGAATCCAGATGCCGTGATTTCTGGGTCCCCGCTTGCGCGAAGATTTAAGTGTTTTGCTCAGCGGTATTTTTGCGCAGTGGCATCAAAGCGAGATTATCTGCAATGCGCCATGCAGAAACGCAGACCATCGTATTCATGTGATCCTAACCACGTCGATAGAACGCCAGTTTAGCAACGAACGACCGAAAGGATATTGCGTTGTCTAAATATCGTCGCGACATAGAGGCATCGAGCCATGCGTTGGAATTACAGCACGCGACGCGCAGTCATGCTGATGCGCGATTGCGGCCAGCTGGCACGCACTATTATGTGGAACAGCATCGATTGGCGTCGCCCCGAGATCAGGGATGGGGCGCTTATTTTCGGCGCCGTTGCCGCTATTTATGCATGTGCGCATTTTTATGATCTTCCTCCCCAATTGTTTCAGTTCGGAATGGACAATGCAGATTGGGAAGTTGACGATATAATCTTCGTGATTTTCGTCATGAGTATTGGATTCGCCGTCTTCAGCTATCGTCGCGTGAAAGATTTGTCCCGTGAGATGAAGGCTCGCCGGAGAGCCGAACTAGAGGCACGCAAGCTCGCGCGACACGATCCGTTGACTGGACTTCCCAACCGCCGCTTTTTCGTCGAAAGGCTTCGTGAGGTTCTGTTGACGACCACCAATGCCTCTCGGTCGGCGATACTTATGCTTGACCTCGACGGATTCAAATCTATCAACGACGCCTACGTCCACGCGGTCGGGGATCAGGCGCTGACGCTGTTCGCAAAGCGAATCTCCGCAATCATGCGTTCGGGTGCGATGCTCACGCGTGTTGGAGGCGACGAATTCGCCATCATCGTGCCAGATATCAGCTCTCTCGATGATCCAACAGCGCTCGCGCGCCGCGTCGTGGCAGCCGTTGCCGAACCATTCATGATGGACCAAATTCCGGCAACGCTGGGTGTCGGGATCGGAATCGCGATTGCGCCATCGGACGGGATGGACCCAGAGGTGCTTGTACAGCATGCCGACCGGGCACTCTATCGCGCCAAGGCCGAGGGCCGTTCCTGTGTACGCTTTTTCGAACCGGGAATGAATGCGCATGTGGAACATCGCATCGCTATCGAACGCGAATTGCGCGCCGCGGTCGCAGCTAAAATTATTGTCCCGTATTATCAGCCTCTGATTGCGTTCGACGACAACCGCGTGATCGGTTTTGAGGCGCTCGCGCGCTGGAAAAGCGACAAGTCTGGGTGGGTGGCACCGGATTTGTTTATTACCATTGCTGAAGAAATCGGACTCATCAGCGAGTTGGGCGATCAGCTTTTGCGTCATGCATGCCTTGACGCTCGTACATGGTCTGCAGAAATGACACTTGCCTTCAACATTTCAGCGGTTCAGTTGCGCGACCCCACGCTCGGGCTGCGTATTCTTGCGATCTTGGCGGAGACCGGGTTCAGCCCGCGTCGGCTTGAGCTCGAGATTACCGAGACCGCATTGGTCGATAACATCACGATCGTCCAAAATGTTATCAATCAACTGCGTCATGTCGGTGTGCGCATTGCGTTGGACGATTTCGGCACCGGCTATGCGACGTTGAGTCAGCTGCTTTCCTTCCCGCTGGATCGGATCAAGATCGATCGCAGCTTTGTCGACCGCCTCGGCACGGACAAGGGAAGCACCACAATTGTCCGCGCCATCCTGGGACTTGCCAATGGGTTTGGACTGGCGACAACGGCGGAGGGTATCGAGGACGCCGATCAGCTCGCCGCCCTGAAAGAAAGTGGTTGTCAGGAGGGGCAGGGTTTTCTATTCGGGCAAGCAGTGCCGGCGAATGAAATCCCGACCGTTCTTGAGAGGCTCAATACTAAAATTAGAATTGTCGCCTAGCCGATGCGCGGCCTCGTTTGCGTTTAGCGTGCTGGGCTGCATCCGATTATCTCCGTCTGACGCCAGATTTTCACCGCCGGGCCATCGCCATCGTCGCGCACGCTGAAAATCCAGTTCTCGCTATATTAAGCTTCCTGCGGTAAGGAACAGCCCCTTCCGCAACCGCGGCCATTTCCCAACGTATCGGCGCCGTTTGACATGCTGCAAATCGAAGATCTTGTGTTCAACGGCTGGGGCCGGCGATTTTTCGATTCCGCGACCGTTACGGTTCCGACCGGGGCGAAAGTCGGCGTGGTCGGACGCAACGGCGTCGGCAAAACGACGCTTTTCAAGTTGATCCTCGGCGAGCTCAGCCACGACAGCGGCGAAATCAGCCTGCCGAAGAACGCCAAGATCGCGTCGGTCGATCAGGAGCATCCGGCATCTCCAGTCAGCCTGCTCGACACGGTCTTGGCGGCCGATGTGGAGCGCGAAGCGCTCAACGCCGAACTTGAAACGGCGCCGCCGGAACGGCTGGGGGAAATCTACGACCGGCTAATCGAGATCGATGCCGATAGCGCGCCCGCGCGGGCGTCGGAAATCCTCAGCGGACTTGGGTTTTCCAACGCCGATCTTGTCCGTCCGATGTCGGAGTTTTCCGGCGGCTGGCGCATGCGGGTTGCGCTGGTCGCAGCGTTGTTTGCCGAGCCCGATTACCTGCTGCTCGACGAGCCGACCAACTACCTCGATCTGGAAGGCGCGCTGTGGCTCGAGGCGCGGCTTAAGAAATATCCGCACACGGTGCTGATCATCAGCCATGATCGCGAGCTGCTGAGTAATTCCGTCGATTCCATCCTGTATCTGCACGACGGAAAGCTCGATCTCTATACCGGCGGCTATGACGAGTTCGAAAGGCAGCGCGCGGAAAAGGCCCGATTGCAGACCGCCGCGCGCACCAAGCAGGAGGCCGAGCGCGCGCATATCCAATCTTTCATCGACCGGTTCCGAGCCAAGGCCAGTAAGGCTGCGCAGGCGCAATCGCGCATCAAACGGTTGGCGAAACTGGCGCCGATCGCGGCGGTGGTGGATGAACGCGTCATGCCGTTCACGCTGCCGTCGCCGGAGAAGAAACTCGCGCCGCCGTTGATACAACTGGATCACGTGAGTGTCGGTTATGACGGCACGCCGATTTTGCGCGACCTCAATCTGCGTCTGGATGTCGATGATCGGATCGGGCTTCTGGGCGTGAACGGCGCGGGTAAATCAACCTTTGCCAAATTGGTTGCAGGCGCGTTGCCGGCGATGTCCGGGCACATCAAAAAAGACGGGCGGATCAAGGTCGGCTGGTTTCATCAGCATCAGATCGAGGCGCTCGACCCGATCGATACGCCGCTCGATATCATCCGCCGCGAACTGCCGAACGAAGCCGAATCCACGCGGCGGTCGCGGCTTGCGCAATTCGGGTTGAGTTTCGACAAGCAGGATACCACGGTGGCCGATCTTTCCGGCGGGGAACGCGCGCGACTGCTGCTCAATCTCGTCGCGATGTCGGGACCGCATTTGCTTATTCTCGACGAGCCGACCAATCACCTTGACATCGACAGCCGGCGCGCACTGCTTGACGCGCTCAACGACTACGCCGGGGCGGTCATCCTCATCACGCACGATCGATCGCTGATCGATCTCGTGGCCGACCGGCTGTGGCTCACGGCCGATGGTCACATCAAACCGTTCCAAGGCGACATGGACGAATATGCCCGCTTCGTTCTCGATCGCGCGCGGGGGATTACGCGCACGCCCTCGCAGCGGCCCGCGCAAAAAGCGCCTCCGCAGCAACACCAGAACAACAAGAAGCGGAAGAAGGGCTAGCGCCCGTTCACATCACAATGGTCAGTTTCTTTGCTGCGCGTGTGACGCCGGTGTAGAGCCAGCGCTCGCGACCCTCTTGAAAGGCGAACGACTCGTCGAACAGCACTACGTCGTCCCACTGCGAGCCTTGCGCCTTGTGAACGGTGAGCACATAGCCATAGTCGAACTCGTCGTACGGCTTGCGCCGCGGCCAGTCGTATTGCTCGATGCCGCCGGTGAAGCATTCCGGCCGCACCGAAACTTTGATGGTGCGGCCGCCCATCTCTTCGTCCGGCAACAGTCGCATCGTCATGACGCCGGTCTTGCGCGCGCCGCGCTCTTTCACCGACCATAGGCCGCCGTTGAACAATCCCTTCTTGCGGTTATTGCGCAGGCAGACCAGTTTGTCGCCGGCGATCGGCAGGATGTCGTCGAAGCCGCGGCGCTCGCGAATGCGGATATTGTAGGCCCGGCGGGTGGTGTTGCGGCCCACCAGGATTTGATCGGCGTCCAGCACGCGCTGCGGATCGAGGTCGTCGCGCCGCACCACTTGCGTTTCGCCATAATCGCCGGGCGTGAGATTGCGGCCGGCACGAATGTCCATCGACAGCTGAATGATTGGGTTGTCCTGGGCCTGCCGGTGCACTTCGGTCAGCATGGCATCGGGCTCGGCCTCGGTGAAAAATCCGCCGCCTTGAATCGGTGGAAGCTGCGCCGGATCGCCCAGCACCAGCACCGGCACGTCGAACGACATGAGATCACGGCCCAACTCAGAATCGACCATCGAGCATTCGTCGATCACGATCAGCTTTGCCTTGGAGGCGGGTGCGTCGTCCCACAAAACGAAGTCCGGAACTTCCTCGCCGCTCTCTCGCGCGCGGTAGATCAGGCTATGGATGGTCGTTGCGCCGGTGCAGCCCTTGCTGCGCATCACCAACGCGGCCTTGCCGGTGAAGGCAGCGAAATGCACTTTACCGTCTGCAGTGTCCGCGATGTGGCGCGCGAGCGTGGTCTTGCCGGTTCCGGCGTAACCGAACAGGCGAAACACCTTGCGTGCGCCGCGCTTGCCCGGCTTTTCCTTCAACCAATCGGCGACGGCCTTGAGCGCGGCATCTTGATGAGACGTAAATTGCGGCATGAAGTGCAAGTTTCCGGAGGAACTAAGAACGCGAATCGTGGGACCATAACATGGTGGTCCGTGCGCGGGTCTGTCGTATGAATTTGCGTTATGGGCTTTGCTGCGGCTGCCGGCCGGACTCGCCGTTCACTGCGCCTGTTCAGGATTGAGCCCGGTGTTGGCTTCTTTATTGAGATCGCGCGCCGTCTTCTCGGCCGCCACCTCCGCTACTTCTTCGACCTTGCCGAATGAAGGCCGCGGCCGCGGCAAAGGCGTGCTCCTGCCGGCGATGACCGGATCGATCTCGCGCGGAATCAATATGGTGAACTGCCCAGGATGGCGGATTCGCCCGGCAATGTGGATGTCACGGGTCTCGAAATAGAGGTCGGCGCGCGCCGGCCCGCGGATGGCGCTGCCGGTGTCCTGCGCCACCATCAAGCGTTGAAACTTGTTCTCCGACCTCACGTTATCAATCGGGAGCTCGGCTTGGATGAAAAACGGCGTGCCGTAGATGTGAATGGATTTGTCGACCGCGATCGAGCGTCCGGGCGTAAGCGAAATGCCCTGCGCGCCGATTGGCTCCTCGTGTTCCGCAAGACCGGTCTCGCGGAAGAAGACGTAAGATTTGTTGCGGCGGCGCAGCTCCTTGCCTTCCTTCGGATTGTCCTCGATCCATTCGCGGATACGGTCCATCGACATTTCTTCCTTTGGCACGATTTCGCGCGCGATCAGGACGCGGCCGACCGGCGTGTACGGGTGGCCGTTGTGGCTGCTATAATTGAGCCGCAACACCTTGCCGTCTTCGACAAGTTTGACCTTCGCCGAACCCTGGATCTGCGCAAAGAATAAATCGGTCGGATCCTTGAGCCAGCAGATTTCAAGCCTGCGGCCGGCAAGCGCGCCGTCCTCGATCGTGGCGCGCTCGTGATATGGTTTGGTGAGGCCGGGCGGCGTGCGATAGAGCGGCACGTTGAATTGCTCGTTGCGGACTCGCGAGCCTTCGATGATCGGCTCGTAATAGCCGGTGAGAAATCCATTGTCCTCGCCGAGCGGGGCGATCCGCATCGGGCGAAAATTTTTCTCGAAAAAAATTCGTGCGGCAGCAAGGTCGCGCGGCGGCGCGTTGACCGCACGGCGGCAAACGGACTGCAGCGCGGCATAGAATGGCTGACCCGCGTGATTTGGCGGCGTGCCGCGAACGATTGTCTTGCAACTCTTGAGAAAGGACGCGAAGGCGGCGGTGTGATCGTCGTCGGTCCAGCCGCTGATCTCGGTCCAGTCGAGTGTTTCGAGCTGCGTATTTGCAATGCTGAATGGATACGGCAGCATTTGCACAACGGGCTCGCTGCCGGCGCGCTCGGGCACCGTTGCCGCGGCTTCGATGAGCTTGAAATTCGCAGCGCGGGTTGCCGCGTCCGCCGCGCTTGCCTCGACGCGACTAGGATTCAGCGATTGCGCACCGGCGCTGAAAGTGCCGGCGAACAGCAGGATAACGACACACGGAATTCGCATGATGCCTTTCCCCGAGCGACGATACGTATTCGTTCGGGAACCCCTGGAAGATGTTTCTTTTGGACATCAAAAGGTGTCCTGACCGCTTTGACAATGCGGATTGTGGATGCCCCACGGGAAAGGAAGACTTTTCCTTCGGGGTGTCGTGGGTTTGCCACAATCGGTCCCCGCAACCCCCGTTTTGGCCTGAGGTCCACGATGACGCCGCGATCGAGCGAGCCGGCAAAACGCCGGCAGCGGCAAATTGATGCAGCGCCTGTTGCGGAATTCCGTATTTCGAAATTTCAGGCCGCGCCGCGGAGATCGCCGCCATGGGGCGGCGGCACCCGCGTGCCGTCGGCGGAATATTCGTTGAGCTTGTTGCGCAGCGTGCGGATCGAGATGCCGAGAATATTGGCGGCATGCGTGCGGTTGCCAAAACAGCTCTTGAGCGTCTCAAGGATCAGATCGCGCTCGACGTCGGCGACGGTGCGGCCGACGAGCGCGCGCGTCACCTGCTCGGCGGCAAGCGCCGCATGCGCCACCGTGCTCAAGCCGCGCGACTGATCGAGGCGTGCGCCATCGGGCGTGAGAATGCCGTCCACGCCGATCTCGGGACCGGTGGCGAGCAGCACCGCGCGGTGGATGGTGTTTTCCAGTTCGCGCACGTTGCCCGGCCAGCGGTGGACGGCCAGCGCATGACGCGCTTCGACCGAGAGCGGGCGCACCGGAACGCCGTTCACTTCGGCGTATTTCTTGATGAAGAATCGCGACAGCTCGGCGATATCCGCCGGCCGCTCGCGCAGCGGCGGGATTTTCAAGTTCACGACATTGAGGCGGAACAGCAGGTCCTCGCGGAATTTTCCTTCGCGCGCGGCCTCGATCAGATTGCGGTTGGAAGTGGCGATGATGCGGATATCGATCGGCACGGGCTTGGTGCCGCCGACGCGATCGATTACGCGCTCCTGGATGGCGCGCAGCAGTTTCGCCTGCAGGCGGACGTCCATTTCGGAAATTTCGTCGAGCAGCAGCGTGCCGCCGGTCGCTTCCTCGAATTTACCGATGCGGCGGCCGACGGCGCCGGTGAAGGCGCCCTTCTCGTGGCCGAAGAGTTCGGATTCGAGCAGGCTCTCCGGGATCGCCGCGCAGTTGATCGAGATGAACGGTTTGCGGGAGCGGTTGGAGTGGGTGTGCACGTAGCGGGCCAGGACTTCCTTGCCGGTGCCCGACTCGCCGGTGATCAGCACGGAGGCTTCGGACGTGGCGATTTGCAGCGCGAGCTTGACCACGGAAGCCATCGCTTCGTCGCGATAGACCAGTTCGCGCGCGTCGTCGGCCACCACCGCCAGCACGGCCGCGATCAGCTCGGGATCGGGCGGGAGCGGGATGTATTCCTTGGCGCCGGCGTGGATGGCGGCGACCGCCGCGCGCGGGTTGTTGTCGATGCCGCAGGCGACGATCGGCACATGGATGTGCTCGGCCTCGAGCTTTTGCACCAGCTCGCGAATGTCGATTGCGACGTCCACCATGAGCAAGTCGGCGCCGCGGCCGGAGCGCAGTACCGCGAGCGCCTGGGTGATGTGCTCGGCGTGGGTGACGGTTGCACCCTTGTCCATCGCGATCTTGGTCGCGGTGGTGAGCTGGCCGTTGAGCGTGCCGACGATCAGGAGACGCATGGTATTACTCCTTTTTCAGTTTGCGCATGATCTGGTCCAAAAACCGGTTTCCGCTTTTCGGGATCGTACGCTAATTTTTTTCCGCTTTGATGATTTCGGTCATCGTCACGCCGAGCTTGTCTTCGACGAGAACGACTTCGCCGCGGGCCACCAGGCGGTTGTTGACGTAGATGTCGATCGCCTCACCGACCTTACGGTCGAGTTCGAGCACGGTGCCGGGTCCGATCTTGAGCAGGTCGCCGACCTCCATGCGCGCGCGGCCGAGAATGGCCGAGACCTGCACCGGAACGTCGAAGACGGCTTCGAGGTCGGCGGCAGAGCGATCGATATGGCCTTCGCTGCCGGGAGAAACTTGAACGACGTCGGCAGACGGCGGCGGGGCGCCAGTCTCCATTTCGAGATTGGGGAGCGGCACCTTGCTGTCATTGTCACTCATATTCGTTCTCCCGAAGCTCAGTTTGTTGGCGGTTGGCGCGCTGCGAGGTAGCGGCTCACCAGCTCTGCGATCAAGTTGTCGATTGCGGATTTATCGCGGTTTATGCCGCCGTCGGCCCATTCGATGCGGCAGTCGCCCGGCGCGATGTCGGGCTCGGCCAGCACGACCAGGCGGCCTTCGAAACCGCGGTGTTGGACAATCTCGTTGATGCGATCGCGCGCGAACTCGTGCAGCGAGTCATTGACGCGCACGACCACATGCGGCGTGGAGACGAGCTGTTTGAAGCATTCCGCCGCAAGGCTCACGATTTCGGTCATGGGTTCTCGCGCGATCAGTTCGGATGCGAGCTTTCGGCCGACCGCCACCGCGACCTCGACCGCCTCGGCTTCCAGCCGCGCTTCGACCGCATCGAGGGATTTCGCGAGCGCTTCGGTGGTGGTGGCGATGCGCTCGAGGGCTGCAGTGCTGCGGCGCCGGGCGTCCGCGCTTTGCTCCGCTTCGGCTGCGGCAAATCCCTTGCGGAAGCCGTTTGCCTCGGCTTCCGCGAGCTTGGCCGCGTGTTCGGCGGATGCGATTGGGCGATCCGCCGGATTGGCGGCGAAGTCGGCATTGAACATGAATTTTGCGGGCGCGCCCATGTTCGTTCTCAATAGACCAGTTCGTCGTCGCGCTGCTTGGACAGGATGATTTCGCCTTTGGCGGCGAGATCCTTGGCGAGATTGACCAGCAGGACCTGTGCCTCATCGACGTCGCGCAGCCGCACGGGACCCATCGCCTGCATGTCGTCGACCAGCATCTTGGCTGCGCGGCTCGACATGTTGCTGAGGAAGAACTGACGCACGGGCTCGGTCGCGCCTTTGAGCGCGACTCCGAGCTTGTCCTTGTCGATGTGGCGCATGAGGGTCTGCGCGGAGGCGGTGTCGAGCCGCACCAAGTCGTCGAAGGTGAACATCAGCGTCTTGATACGTTCGGCGGCCTCGCGGTTGTCCTCTTCGAGCGCCGTGATGAAACGCGTTTCGGTCTGGCGATCGAAATTGTTGAAGATTTCCGCCATGACCTCATGGGCGTCGCGACGGCGCGTTTGCGCGATGTTCGACATGAATTCGGTGCGCAGTGTCTGTTCGAGGCGCTCGATGACTTCCTTTTGAACGGCTTCCATTTTCAGCATGCGGCCGACGACGTCGAGGGCGAGGTCCTCGGGTAGAATGGCCAGCACGCGCGCGGCGTGTTCGGGCCGCAGTTTCGAGATCACCACGGCGACGGTCTGCGGATATTCGTTTTTCAGATAATTCGCGAGCACTTCTTCCGGCACGTTGGAGAGCTTCTCCCACATGTTGCGGCCGGCGGGCCCGCGGATTTCGTCCATGATGCCGCCCACGCGCTCCGGCGGCAGGTATTGCTGTAGCAGCCGTTCGGTGTTGTCGTAATCGCCCATCAGCGCGCCGGAGGCCGAGAGCCGGCTGACGAACTCGACCATCAGCTTTTCGACTGCGTCGGCCTCGATCATGCCGAGCGAAGACATGGTGATTGAAAGTTGCCGCAGTTCGTCGTCGTCGAGCAGGCCCCATATCTTGGAGCCGTATTGCTCGCCGAGCGAAAGCATCAGCACGGCCGCGCGCTCGGGACCGGTCAGCATGCGCGCATGGGAAGGCTCGGGCGGACGATGCGCCAGCGCCGCCACGAGATTGGCGACTTCCGCCTGCTTTTTCTGGTCGACCGGAACGTTCATTTCAAATCAGCCTTCGAACTTGGCCATTCAGGCGGCATCCTCGTGCAGCCAGGTGCGGATGATCGAGACCGTTTCATTCGGATTCTTGTCGGCAAGCTCGCCCACCTTCTGCACCGACTGGGCGTGCACCTGGCCCTGGACCTGGGCGATGTCGATCATCTTGGCGGTCTTGCTGGGCGCGATCGGCACCGGCGCCGACTCTGCCGTCGTCATGATCGGCGTGCCGTCTTCGGCAATTGCGGGAGCTCTTGCGGGCGCAACCGGACCGAGAATGCGTCGAATCATCGGCCGCACCACCATGAGCATGACGATGAGGCCAAGCAGCGACATGATGAAGAGCTCGATGCCGCGCATGATGTCGTCCTTGGTGAAGCGTAGCATGCTCATAAAGCCCGTGGGCTCGACGATCGGATTGATGGGAAGCTCAGCGAGCCGCAGGTTTGCGACCTCGACCTGGTCGCCGCGCTTTGAGTCGAAACCGATGGCCGAGCGCACGAGGGCTGCGATGCGGTCGATCTCTTCCTTGGCGCGCGGCTCGTAGTTGAGCTCGCCCTTGTCGTTCTTGACATAGTTGCCGTCCACGACGACGGCGACCGAGATGCGATTGACCCGGCCGCCTTCGATCACCTCGGTCTTGGTGGTGCGGGAAATCTCGTAATTGACCACTTCCTCGGTCTTGCGGTTCTGTTCGCGGGCGGCCGCGGGCTCGTTGCGGTTCGCATTGGCGCCCGGCAGCTCGTTGCCGACGCTTACCGAACCTTCCTTATTGTCCGAGCCGGTGATTTCCTCGCGGTTTTGGCTCGATCGCACGACGCGGCCTTCGGGATCGAATTTGTCGGAGGTTTGCGTGATGCGATTGAAGTCGAAGTCGGCGCTTAGCTGCACGTGCGAGCGCCCCGGGCCGACCACCGACGTCACGATGGACTCGACCTGCTCGCGCAGACGCCGTTCGTACGCAATCTTGCGTTCGTCGACCTGCGCGCTGGAGCCGGCACCGTCGTCGGAAGCGCCGTCGGCGAGCAGGCGGCCGGCTTCGTCGACGATCGATACGCGCTGCGGCTTGAGGCCGTTGACCGCGGAAGCGATGAGGTGACGGATCGCGCGTACCTGCTGGGCTTCGAGCTGGCCACGCACTTTGAGCACGATCGATGCGGAGGGCTCGGGTTTGTCGCGCGAGAACAGCGCGCGTTCGGGCAGCACCAGGTGCACGCGCGCGGCTTGCACGCGGTCGATGGCGCGGATGGTGCGCGAGAGCTCGCCCTCAAGGGCGCGCAGGTGATTGATGTTCTGGACGAAGTTGGTGGCGCCGAGCACGTCGGTCTTGTCGAAGATCTCGTAGCCGACGCCGCCGCCTTTGGGCAGCCCGCCCTCGGCGAGCTTCATGCGCAATCGGGTGACGCGATCCTTCGGCACCAGCACGATCGCGCCTTCATTGCGGATGTCATAGACGATGCCCTGGCGCTCAAGGTCCTTGATGATCGCGGCCGTGTCTTCGGCCGAGAGGTCGGTGAACAGGGGCGTCATGGCAGGTGCCGTGACGCGCAGGATCAGGAAGGCGAAAAACGCCACGAGCGCGATCGTGACCGCGCCCATCGCGATAATGCGTCCCGGACCTAACGATTTCAGGAACTCGCCAAAAGCTTGCACGGGACTCCTCTGCGATCAACGCGCCGCCCGGCAAGAATTGCCTGGTATATGGTTTCCATCCCGTTAATGCGGAACGATCTGCAATGCCGGCATGTAATTGTATCGGCAGGCGGCGTTCGGCTTGCGATTGGGCAGAGTGCCGTTTGAGCGAAAAAAAACGCCGCCCGAGGGGGCGGCGATTCGTCAGCACTTCGGTAAGCAACAATACGTTTTTCGGTTTACTGCCGGTATTGCTGGATGCGCGTGGTGCGCAAGCCGGCAAGGCCATGCTGGTCGATGGAGGCTTGCCAGGAGAGGAATTCCTCGACCGTCAGTGTGTAACGGGCGCAAGCTTCTTCGAGGGACAGCAAGCCACCGCGCACGGCCGCAACCACCTCAGCCTTGCGGCGGATGACCCAGCGCTTTGTGCTCGGCGGGGGCAAATCCGCAATCGTCAGCGGACTGCCGTCAGGCCCGATGACATACTTGACCCTCGGGCGATGGGTTTCGGTCATTGCAACTCTCTCGCACTACTGAAATTACTGACGAACTCAAGAGCGACCGTATCGGGTGCGACTTAAAATTTGGCTAAGCGATCCATACGATTGAGTAAATTTTGCCGGACCCGCAAAATTTCGAAATGGCCTGATTTTAAGGCTTTGCGCAGTGCCTGCGCATTTTGACGTATTTATTCGAATGCGTGGCCAGAAATGAACGAAAGGTTAGTGCGGCTGCTTGCGTGCGGCCTTATGGCGTGCCGCGCACGATGCGCTTGATCTTGTCGAGCGTGAAAGTTTGTCCGGCGATCGAGAGCAGCGGCGGATCCTGCGTCAGATCGACCGAATCAACCACGCCTTGGGCTTCGGTCGCGATCGCGACGGATTGTCCGCTCGCGTCCTTTGACGTGATCGAGATCGTATAGGCGCCGTTCGGCCACACGGTGCCGTCGTTGCCTTTGCCGTCCCACTGGAAATTTTGCGGGCCGGCTTGCAGCGTATAGCTGCCGGAGTAGGCCGTCTGGCCCGACGAATCCTTGAGGGTGATGGTCGCGGTTGCTGGCTTCGGGCTGGTGAAGCTCCAGCTCGCCTGGCCGTTGGTGAGCTGCGCGGTAGAGCCGTCGACGACCACATTCTGGCCGACGAAGCTAAGCGCCGCGGTGGATTGCGTCGTCTTCTGCAGGGATACCAGCGTCGCGAGTTGATCGTTCGACCGTAGCTGCTGCTCGACTTGAGCGAATTGGACGAGTTGCGAGGTGAACTGGTTGGTGTCGAGCGGATCGAGCGGGTTCTGATTCTTGAGCTGAGTGGTGAGTAGCTGCAGGAACGAGTTGAAGTTGCCGGCGATGGTCTGTTGATCGACGCCGAGCGCGTTGCCAGGGCTGGCGCCGCCAGACGAGGTTGCCGGTGTGACGCTTGCCTGGGCGTTAATGGCTGGGATGAAGCTGGTGGTTGCCATGGGATGTCCTCAAACTCGAATGTCTATGCCGCCGCCGAGGCCAATGAGCGATCCGTAACCCTGCCGCATCGCCTCGAGCGGAACGATGTCGTCCTGCGG
Organism: Hyphomicrobiales bacterium; assembly: GCA_003169835.1. Taxonomy (GTDB): domain Bacteria; phylum Pseudomonadota; class Alphaproteobacteria; order Rhizobiales; family Xanthobacteraceae; genus PNAI01. The sequence continues at coordinate 82,515 of PNAI01000035.1, forward strand.
CAGCACGAGGCTTGCCGCGGGCGGGAGTGAGTCAGTCTGATCGGCGAAAGATTGATCGCGCAGTGAAAACTGCATGCCCTGGTCGCTGGTTTTCAGGCCGGCGTCTTGCAGCGTGCGTTCGATCTGGGGCGCGTCGCGGCGGAGCAGATCGAGGGTCTCGGGGCGCTCGACCATGAGCCGCGACGTGACGTGGCCATTGCGATCGATGTCGAGCCGGACGTCGATGCGCCCGAGTTCGGGCGGGTCGAGCCTGATATCGAAGCGGTTGATGCCATCCTTGGCCTTTGCCGCGATTTCGACGGGGAGGTTGGCCAATGGGATCGCGGCAACGATAGCTGGGGCTGTAATGATTGGCGTTGCGGAAATGACTTGTGGCGCCGGCACGACAGGGTTCGACGCGGGTGTGCTGTCGGTCTGCACGCGCGCGAGTGCCGAATCGGCGACCTGGCCGGATGATTCGGGCTTGGGCTCGATGCCGGAGGTTTTTTCGGTGGCGGTGTGATGGGCGGGGTTGTTTGCGCTCTCGCCCTCGGATTTCGTGCCGTCGGTCTTTGTAGGCTGGCCGTTTGCAGCGGCTGCGAGCGGGTTCGCATTGGTGTTGGCCGAATCAGCGTGCGCGGAACCGGCATCGTCTTGCGATTTGGCTTGCGCTTTGACGTTGACGGCGGCTGGAGCTGCAACTTCGATTGCTGTGGCTTTGAAATCCGGTTTTGCGTTCGCGCCTGCTGTGGCGGGCGCAGAGGGAGTGATTTCGTTTGCTGGTGCTGACGCGTCAGCCGGAGGATTTGATGCTGTGTTTGCAACCGGTGCTGTCTTTTTGGCCGGTTCGGCCGGTGTTGCCGTAGCTGTCACGCCGGGTGGTGTTACGGGTTCGGCAGGCGCGCTGCCATCGGCCGGTGTCATCGTCCCGGTTTGCGCGGTTGGCGTTGCGAGAATTTTTGCGGACGTGCCCTGGGCAGCCGTCTGGGCTGTTTGATTGCCCGTGACGGCCGATTGGCCGTTAGGCGTGCCTTCTGCCGTTGTTGCAGGATCAGCCGGTGCCGCACCGTCAAGCCCTGCGCCGAACAGCATTGGAGGTGCGGGCGGTGTTGCAAGCGGCGCAACGCACGCGTCATTCGATGAATTCGGTTGGGTTGGTGTTGCGTCGGCCGCAGGCAATAGGGGTGCGATTGCAGGCCCAGCCACAATTTGCGCCGACGCGATCTGCGCACTGGCGCCGGTGGAATCGGCAACGTTCTGGTCGGTTGCGCCGGCATCGCCGGCCGTTGCATTGCTGCCGTCTTTGCCGTCGATGGTATCCTTCGCACCGCTATCCTTTGCGCCATCGGCAGCATCGCCATCCTTGCTGCTGCCGGCTACGGCTTTGCCGTATTGCGCGCCCTGCGTGTCGCTGCCTTTTGTCGTCTCTTGCGATGATTGCGGTGCGGCATCCGCGCGGCGATCGTCCGTTGCGGCAGGATGCGGCGGCGAATCGGGCCGTGCCGGGCGGTCCGCGCCGGGGGCGGAATTCTTGTCAGGGGATGGGGTGTTGGCGTCCAGCAGCATGGAAAAAGGGGTCGGTTGCTCTGCGGTATTGTCGGCTTGGGCCGACGGACCACGCGTTGTTTGGAACGAACGCAAAGAGGCAACGACACTCGAACCGGACGCAACGCTGGACACGGGCAACCTCTACAAACCGTACTGGGACACTTTAAAGGATTGCAATCTCCGGGCCACTGTGCCGCCAAAAAATACCAAGCCTTTTCAATGCTTTATGTGAGATCGGGGAGTGCCGGCGGGCAGCCTCCCGGCAGGCTCTGCAAAGCGGCGGCAAAAATTGCCGGTTCGCGCGAAATTCCACCATTTTGAGGGCCGCTTGCGGACAGGCGGGGCCTGCATTGCGCGGGTGCGGACGGCTCTTATAGTAATAAGCTCAAGGCCAGCGCCGAAATCGGAGCGTGGCGGAAACCGAGACAGGTATGCTCAACAGCCTCGACCTCGAAGGCCGGCCGGACGCCACACGTGTGGTGGTGGCCATGTCGGGCGGTGTCGATTCGTCGGTGACGGCGGCGTTGCTCAAGGCCGAAGGCTATGACGTGGTCGGCGTCACGCTGCAGCTTTACGACCATGGCGCAGCGACGCATCGCAAGGGCGCGTGCTGCGCCGGCCAGGATATCCACGATGCGCGCGCGGTCGCCGACCGCATCGGCATTCCGCACTACGTGCTCGACTACGAGCACCGCTTCAAGGACACGGTGATCGACCGCTTTGTCGAGAGCTATGTCGCCGGCGAGACGCCGGTGCCGTGCGTCGATTGCAACCAGTCGATAAAATTCCGCGATCTGCTGACGACCGCGCGTGAGCTCGGTGCGGCCGCGCTGGCGACCGGCCATTACGTGGCGTCGCGCGCTTTGCCCGATGGTTCGCGCGCGCTCTACCGCGCGCACGAGGAGGAACGCGACCAGAGTTATTTTTTGTTCGGCACCACGCGCGAGCAACTTGATTTTCTGCGCTTTCCGCTTGGCGACATGAGCAAGGCGCGCACGCGCGAACTGGCGCGCGGCTTTGGTTTGACGATCGCCGACAAGCACGACAGCCAGGACATCTGCTTCGTGCCGTCGGGCCACTACAGCGCAATGATCGAGCGGCTCAAGCCGGGAGCCGCGGTCGGCGGCGACATCGTCGATCTCAATGGCCGCGTGCTCGGTCAGCACGACGGCATCATCCATTTCACCGTCGGGCAGCGGAAGGGTCTGAAAATCGCGACCGGCGCGCCGCTCTATGTGGTGCGGCTTGAGGCAGCAAGCCGGCGCGTTGTCGTCGGTCCGCGCGAGGCGCTGCGCACACGCCGCATCAAGCTGCGCGACGTCAATTGGATCGGCGCGCACACGATCGAGGAAACCTTGTCCTGTGGGCGGCTTGAGGTTTTCGTCAAGGTGCGCTCGACACGTCCGCCGCAGCCGGCCTGGTTTGAGCATACGGTGCATGGCTTTGAGGCCGAGCTGTACGAAGGCGAGGATGGCGTTTCGCCGGGGCAGGCTTGCGTATTGTATGATGCGGCTGTGGGGCAGGCGCGCGTGCTGGGCGGCGGGTTTATCGTCAATGCGAGCGCCGCGGAGATTGTTCCGCGCCGGACGGAAAGTGCGCTAAAGGTTGCGGCGAACGAATAATGAGGCTGCGGCGCTATGTATGACGCAGCCTATGGGACGAAACGTGCAGTCAAGCGTTGAGGGGGCGATGAACAACGAACAACTCGACAAGCTCGACAAGGAAACCGTCGTCAAAGCGTATGCACGCTGGGCGCCGGTGTACGATGTCGTGTTCGGCCCGGTGTTCGAGCGCGGCCGCAAGATTGCGATTGCAGCGGCTGAACGGATCGGCGGGCGGATCCTTGAGGTCGGCGTCGGCACCGGCGCCTCTTTGCCGGATTATGCGCGGACGAACCGGCTGGTCGGCGTGGACATTTCCGAACCGATGCTGCGCAAGGCGCAGGAACGGGTGGCCGAGCACGGCTTGAACAATGTCGAGGCGCTTGCGGTGATGGACGCAGCGCACCTTGGCTTTCCCGATGAGTCGTTCGACGTGGTGGTGGCGCAGTATGTCATTACGGCGGTGCCGGACCCGGAGGCGACGCTCGATGAATTCGCGCGCGTGCTAAAACCCGGCGGCGAGATCGTGCTGGTCAATCACATCGGCGCGGAAGCTGGCCTGTGGCGTGCCTTCGAGACTTGGTTTTCGCCGATGGCGCGCAAGCTTGGCTGGCGGCCGGAATTTCCGTGGGCGCGGTTGGTTCGCTGGGCTGCGCGAGACGGCGTGTATCTGGTCGAACGCCGGCCGATGCCGCTATTGCGGCAGTTCTCGCTGGTGCGTTTCGCCAAGGCGGCGACGGCTGAGCAGGTTGCAGCCGCCGCGCGAATGAGCGGCAAATCCAACTGAATAAGACGAACTGATCAAGGGTTCTACGGGTCGGGCGGGCGGCAAAATTGCCACGGCCAGAACGGTTCGGCCGCGATGTGGCATGTTTGCTGTATAAGCCCATTGCCCTTTTCGTGACATTTTAATTAAGTAATTATGATAGTGGCCCGGCGATAACGAGAGGCGTTGCCGGGTGGGGTGCGTAAGTCGGCCATGTCTATCACCGATTTTTTTCGCGTCAGCCGCCGGCTTGCGATACCGGGCGCGCTGAGCCATCAACTCGCAATCATCGTCATTACCTGCATTTATCTGGTGGCGCTTGTCGGCATGTATCTGACCGAGGTCGACTGGACCGGGCAGGCGCTGTTCGTGCTCACCTTCGGTCTGCTCAACGGCGTCTGGCTTGTCATTCTGCGACGTCCCGGGATGGCGGCGGCCTTGACGCTGCTGCCGCTCATTCTCGTCATCGTGCTTTCGAAGTTCAAGTTCGACATGCTTTGGATGACGTTGAACTTCTTCGATGTGCTGATCGTCGATACCGACACGGTCGCTTTCCTGCTGATGATATTCCCGAAGGTGCGCACTGCACTCATCATCGGCGCCGTCATCATGATCCCGCTGCTGATTTTGCTGTGGCGGCGCGATCCGTTCCGCGTTTCGCGGCTGTGGGCTGCGGTGGCGGGTGCCGTGTGTTTTGCGGGGCTTGCCGGACTCTCGAACGCCATACCGGAACAGCCGTGGGAGCCGTTCCAGGGTGTCAATCACGTATCGAATTTCGCGCGATCCGGCGTCGTGTCTGTCTCCGAGCTGATGACGCACAGTTGGCTCGATTCCGGCGCCAAGGCGAGCGGCCGGTTGCCATTTGCGGCGAATGAGACTTGCCAGCCGTCGGGCAAGCCGCCGCATATCCTCATGGTGCTGGATGAAGCGAGCTTCGACATCACGGCGGCGCCCGGGATCAAAGTGCCCGCCGACTATTCCCGTCACTTTCGTTCGTTCGATGGCAAGGCTCGACAATTCGTCACCGAGGGTTCCGGCGGTCCGACTTGGTACACCGAATACAACGTGCTCACCGGTCTTTCGTCGCGCTCCTATGGCCGATTTAAATTTTTCCTCACGCGTATTGCGGCCGATCGGGTCAAGCGCGGACTGCCGCAGGCGCTACGCCGCTGCGGATACAAGACCTTTACGCTCTATCCGGCCTACGGCGCGTTCCTCGGCGCGAAACGTTTTCAATCCACGACTGGTGTTGAGCGGTTCATTGACTCGCAGGAGATGGGCGCGGGCTACGTGGAGACCGACAGTTTTTATTACGACAAGGCGCTGGCGCTCGTCGAACGCGAGCGCAAAGGCGCGCCGCTTTTCGTCTTTGTGTATACGACGGCCAATCACTTTCCCTGGGACACGACCTTCCGTCCCGATCTGACGCCGAATTGGCAAGCAACCGGCAACGAGCCCGAGGTCGATGAATATATCCGGCGGCAAACTTTAAGTGCACGGGACTACGCCGCCTTTATCGCAGACTTGAAGCGAAAATTTCCGGATGAATCATTTCTGATCGTTCGTTTTGGCGATCACCAGCCGGCGATCTCGGCGCGGTTGCTCAATCCTCTGCTGGACAATGCGGCCGTTGCGCGCGGCATCCAGGCGTACGATCCGAAATATTTCACCACTTATTATGCGATCGACGCCGTCAATTTCCGGCCGGTCAATCTATCGTCCGCGCTGGACAAATTGGATGCGCCCTATCTGCCGCTGGTCGTGCAGGAGGCGGCGGGCCTTCCGCTCGATGCATCCTTCGTCGAGCAAAAGAGGATTTTGCAGCGCTGCCAGGGCGTGTTCTATTCCTGCCGGCAAGGCGTCGAAGCGCGGAATTTCAATCGGATGCTCATCGATGCCGGCCTGATCAAGGGACTTTAGGAAACATCGAAACGATGCGCCTTGACAGTGTTTCACGCGCCTTCCTATATCGGCCCCGTTCCGGCACAATCGTCGTTGGATTGCGCAGTTGGAATGGCGGGGTAGCTCAGTTGGTTAGAGCAGCGGAATCATAATCCGGAGGTCGGTGGTTCAAATCCACTCCCCGCTACCAGCTTTCGCCGTTTGATTTGGCTGGAACTTGAACATGAAAACAGCTCGTTTGGCACTGGCCGTCTTCGTCGCGCTTGTTGCGGGTGCGCTGACTTTCGGCTCGGCCGGGCGGGCCTGGGCGCAAGAAAGTCCCGAGCAATATCCCAGCCGGGCGGTTACTTTCATCGTGCCGTTCGCGCCGGGTGGGGTGACCGGGCTGTTCGCACGGCTGCTTGGGCAAAAACTTGAGCAGCGTCTCGGAAAACCGTTTGTGGTGGAGCACCGGCCGGGCGGCGGGGGCGTTACGGCGGCGGTTGCGGTCGCGCGCGGGACGCCCGACGGCTACACCCTCATGATGGCGTCCTCGACGGTGATGGCGATCAACGTCACCGTGCGCAAGAGCCTGCCTTACGATCCGCGCAAGGAACTCACGCCGATCGCGCTGCTCGCGCGCGTGCCGTTCGTGCTGGTGGTCAATCCGGCGCTGCCGGTGAATTCGGTTGCCGATCTGGTCAAGCTCGCAAAAGACAAGCCCGGACAGATCTCGTTCGGCACGCCGGGCCCCGGCACGTTCCATCACCTCAACGCCGAGATGTTCAAGAGCCTATTCGGCGTACAACTTGTGCATGTGCCCTACAAGGGCTCGGCACCGGCGCTCACCGATCTGGTTGCCGGGCATATCCAAATGATGTTCTGCGACGTGCCGCCGGCGAAGGCGCTGATCGAGGCAGGCAAAATCAAAGCGCTCGGTGTCACCACGATGCAGCGCGTGAAGGCTGTGCCCGACATTCCGCCGCTGGCTGAAGTGGGCATGCCGAACTACGACACGTCGTCCTGGCACACGGTCACGACGACGGCGGGCGTGCCGATGGGCATCGTCGACAAGCTGGCGGCGGAAATCCGAACCATCATGAGCGAGGCGGACGTGCAGCAATTGCTGAGCAACGACGGCACGATCCCGCAAGTCTCGCCGCCACCGGCAGAGCTGCGGCGCTTTGTCGATTCCGAAATCGTGCGCTGGGGCGACGTTGTCAAGAAAGCCGGGATTGCGGGCAGCGAGTAGGACACGGAGTTATTGCTGACTCTCTCGGCCTCATGCTGAGGAGCATCGCGAAGCGATGCGTCTCGAAGCATGTGGCCGCCCCATCCTTCGAGACGCGCCCTGCGGGCGCTCCTCAGGATGAGGGCGGAAAACGGTCAGCTCACGGAATCTTTTTCACCGGTTTGGTGTTGAGCCCGAACAATCGCGCGGCGTTGGCGCCGAGGATGTTACGCTTGGCCTGCTCCTTCAAGAACGGCAGGTCGTAGATCGTACTCGGCAGATCGAAGTCCCAGTGCGGGTAGTCGGACGACCAGACGAGCTGGGTTTCGGCTTTGATCATCTTGAAGGTTGCTTCCAGCACCGACTTGTCGTCCGGCATCTCCATCGGCTGCGAGGAAAAATACATCTGCTGCATGTAGTGGCTGGGCTTCTCTTTGAGGGCTGGCGCGTCGGATGTGCGCATCATGTAGGAATGGTCGAGCCGCTGCATTAATCCGGAGGCCCAGGTCAGCCCGCTCTCGATCCACATCACTTTGAGTTTCGGGAAGCGCACCGGCAGGCCGTTGATGACCCAGTTGGTCATGTGGATCATGTTGAACCACATGAAGCCGAGCGCGTGCACCGAGATGAAGCGGTTGGTCATCTGCAGCGCGCGATCGTCCCAGCTATAAGCGGCGTGGAACGAGATCGGCTTGCCCATTTCCTCAAGCAGCGCATAAGTCTTGATATAGGCGTTGTCGTGCACGGGTTTGTAGCGCGGCGATGTCACCATGAAGCCGACCACGCCTTTCTTTTCGCCGAAATCTTTTACGGTGCGATAGGCGGCTTCCGGATCGTTGAACGGCAGATAGAGCATCGAGACGATGCGTGGCTCGTTAGCGAGGATGCGCTCGCACAGCCACGCGTTGTAGGCGCGGCACATCGCGGTCTCGATTTCGACCTGCGGGTGGAGGCCCAGAAACAGCATCGGCGTGGGAAACAGACAAGTGTAGTCCACGCCCATCGCGTCCATCCAATCGAGCGTGAGCATGATGTCGGCGTGTTTGCCGGCTTTCGGTTTTTCCTTGCCGCGGAATTTCTGGCGGTGGATGCGGCCGCCGGTGTTTTGATAGCCGACTTGCGTGTTGAGTATGCCGGTGCGGCGCGAAGCGCCTTCCATGGCCTCGCGGCGGATGACTGGGCTCTCGATGTATTGAAACACCTCGGAATAATGTTCGTTCTCGTAGTGGTGGGAGTCCACGTCGACGATCAGAAAGTCCTGATAGCTGCGTGCGCGCGCCTGTTCGCTGGCGTGTTCGAGGTGTTTCGGCGTCGAGTAGACGTCGAGGTCGACGGGGCGAACGTCGTTGCGCGGCATGTCCATGAATGTTCTCCCAGTCGCTTAAAACAAGAGCATGATCTATTCCGAATAACGGTTCCCACTTTTCGGGATCATGCTTCTAGGCTACAACGAAGATATCTTCGCCGCGTTTGACGACTTCGAATTTGCGCAGCTTGAGTTTGCGGTCGCCGACGCATTCGCCGGTCTTGATGTCGTATTCGTAGCCGTGCCACGGGCAGACGAAGTGCATCTCGTCGCCGTAGGTCTGGCCTTGATAGGTGCGGTCGGCGGCAAATACGTCGACCACGTTGTTGATCATCATGCCTTCGCAGGCCGGCCCGCCCTGGTGCAGGCAAGTGTTGCTGTAGGCGTAGTACGCGCCGCTGTTGTGGAACACGCCGATTTCGCGGCGCCCCGCGTTGACGATGCGGCGGTCGCCGTCGGCGAATTCGGAGGCCTTGGCAACGAACCATTCGGCCATGTCATGCTCCAGTGATTGATCGTAGATGAAAATATCGGACGCCGGGCTTGGCTGCAACAATGTTCGGACGCATTGGGTGCATTGCGATATCGGCCAATCGCGTTGATTTCACGCGGCATCCCGGCCATGCTCGATGCCAAGGCTCGCTTCGGCGCATCGTTTGTCATAGGAGGGTATTATGCGGCGTTCTATTTTTCCTACTCTCGTTGCGATTGCCATGATGTTGGGGACAGGCGCGCACGCGCAGCCGGTCTCCGATCTCGCCAAGCAGTTCGCGCCGACCGGCAAGCTGCGCGTCGCCGTTTTGATGCTGACGTATTTCGCCGTCGAAGAAGACGGCAAGCTCAAGGGCTGGAGCCCGGATCTCGGAATCGAGCTCGCGCGCCGTCTGCGTGTGCCGTATGAACTTGTTCCGATCAGAAATCCGGCGGACATGATCGATGCGTTGAGCAACGGCAACGCCGATGTGACGTTCATCGGCATCACCAAGGATCGCGCCGCGGCCTTCGACTACGGTCCCGTTATCATCGGGCTGCGAACCTCATTCCTGGTTCCCGCCAAGTCGTCGATACGGACCATCCCTGATGTCGATCAAACCGGCGTGCGTATCGTGGTGCCAGCGCGCAGCGCACAGGGTGAGCATCTGGAGAAAATCATAAAGAACGCCACGATGCTGCGCGTGCCGGTCGAGACAACCAAGCCTGCCACCGATTTGATCGCGGAGGGGAAGGCGGATGCGTTCAGTCATGTGGTGCCAATGCTAGTTGTTGCGCAGGCGGGTCTGCCCGGTTCGCGCATCTTGTCGGGAAGCTATTACGATGTGCCGATCGCGATCGGATACCCGAAGGGTCGCTCGGCAGCGGTCGAAGAATATTGCAAGAAATTTGTAGCGGATATGAAGTCATCGGGCTTTGCGAAGAAGGCAATCGCACGGATGGGCCGAAACGCCGACGGCGTCGTTGTGGCGCAGTAAGCAGGTTCGTCCATCGGGCTGTTCTTAAAGGCAGGCGGGGCGTTCAGCGCAGGCCAAGCCCCTTTGCCTGGTAGACCTTCGTTGCGGCGGGTGCTGCAAGGAACTTGATCAGGGCGTTCGCCGCATCCGCCTGCTTCGCGTTGGTGGTGATACCGGCCGAGTAGATCGTGATCTGCTGCAACTCTGAAGGCAGCATGCCGATCACATCGACGCCTGGATTGGACATTAGTTCGGAAACCTGCTGCAGACCGATCTCAGCTTCGCCGCTGGAGACAAGAACACTGACACGGCCATTGGGTCCGCCGGCCGCGAGCCTGACCTTGGGCGCCATCTCTGCGGCGATGCCGAGCTTTTCGAACACTCGCATGATATGCGCCGCGGTGATGCCGCCGCCCGCAGGTGCAGTGTGGGCGACGGTCTTGGCCGCAAGCAGCGCGCGCTTGAGCGCTGCGGCTGATGAGACATCGGGTCTTGGCGCGCCTTTTTTGACACAAATGCCGATCGCAGTGCCGGCGACGTCGGTCCGTCCAGGTGAGACCTTGCTCTGCTTGATCAGTTCATCGAGCTCGGTGCTGGCGAGCATGATGAGGTCGGCTGCCTCGCCGCCGTTGAGTAGTCGCGCAAGCCCGCCGGATGGCCCGTAGGTGATGCGCACGGTATGTCCATTTGCGCGTTCGAATTGCGGTACGAGTTCATCGATTGCCGCTTTCATCGCCGTGGTGAATAACGCTTTGACTTCTGCGGCGCGGGCGTCGACGAAAGTTGCGATCGACAGGCCAATCGAAAATACGAGCAGTAGTTTGCGCATGGCGTTTCCTCTTTGGTTTTCCTCTTTCGTGGCCTTACTTTGTGCAGACTCAAGCGGGATCCATTCCCTTCCCCTTGATCACCGCGCTGGCGGCGGGAGTTGTGAGAAATTTCGCCAGCGCCTTGCCGGTTGCGGCGTCGCTCGCAACGGTTGGAATGCCGGCTGAGAAAAGGGTGATACTCTGCATTTCGCCAGGCACCGGGCCGACCACGTTGACGCCCGGCACGGCCATCAACTCGGGCATCTGCTGCAGGCCGATCTCGACTTCGCCGCGCATCAGATACAATCCAATCAATCCGGCCGGACCGCCAGGGCCGAAAATGGTCTTCGGTTTGAGTGCGTCGGCGATGCCGAGCCGCTCGAACACGCTCCACAAATAAATGCCGCTCGCGCCGCCGCCTTGCGGATTGCTCATGCCGATGGATTTTGCTGCAAGCAGCGCCTGCTTGAACGCCGCGACCGACGAAATGTCGGGCCGTGGCGTGCCGGGGCGCACCGCGACGCCGATGGCCGAGCGCGCAATATCGACGCGCGTGCTGGGGACGACGCGGCTCTGCTTGATCAGATTGTCGATGCCCGCGCCGGTTACTATCGCGATATCGGCGAATTCACCTTCGGCCACGCGTTTTGCGATCTGCGTGGATGGTGCGTAGGACGCGACGAGCTTCTTGCCGCTCGTGCTTTCGAACTGTGCGGTGAGTTCGTCGATGGAAGTTTTCAGCGCGGTGGTGCTGAGCAGCTTGATTTCGGCTTTGTTCATACGGGTGCATTACACTTTAGTCATGTAGGCGTCCAATTCGGCGGGCGGCGGGGTGGGCCGCGCGGGGCGGGTTGGCGGCAAAGGTTGCCCAAAATTCCACCCCGCGGCGTTCTTCACATTCTTGATAACAGCGCTATATCGGTTGCGTTCGGGGGCGGCGGGATGGAACAATCCAACCCCGCCGGGATTTACTCGGCGCCATCTTCGCTCGCTTTTTGCCCGCATTGCCGGAGATTTCGATGTCGAACGTTGCAGCGTCCCTCAAGCCGCGGGATGCCGCCAAGTCTGTTTTGAGCCCGGCAAGTTTGCGGACGGAGTGGGCGGAAACTTTTCGCGCGGTGCGGGCGGAAACCGAGCGGCGGGCTGAGCCGCTTTCGCCCGAAGATCAAGTCGTGCAGTCGATGCCGGACGCCAGTCCGACCAAATGGCATCGCGCGCATACCACGTGGTTCTTCGAACAGTTCCTGCTGGTTCCGAATGTTCCCGGCTATCGGGTGTTCGACGAGCGTTTTTCCTATCTGTTCAATTCCTATTACGTTGCCGCAGGTCCGCGCCATGCGCGGCCGCGGCGCGGTTTGGTCACGCGGCCGGATGTTGGGGAGGTCGGCGCCTATCGCGCGCACGTGGATGCGACGGTGGCGGGGCTGATCGCGAGCGCGGACGGCGCGACGCTCGAGAAAATCATTCCGACGATCGAGATCGGTCTCAATCACGAGCAGCAGCACCAGGAATTGATGCTTACCGACATTCTGCACGCATTTGCGCAAAATCCGGTGAGCCCGGCCTATGATTCCAAATGGCCGCTGCCGCGTGTGTACGAGGGCGGCGGCGAATTCGCCGAGCTGCCGTCGGGCATTCACACGATCGGTCACGAGGGCGATGGATTTTGCTTCGACAACGAGCAGCCGATGCACCGCGTCCTGATTGAGGGCGCGCGCATCGCGCGGCACCTCGTCACGAATGCGCAGTGGCTCGCGTTCATGACGGATGGCGGTTATGCGACGCCATCGCTGTGGCTGTCCGACGGCTGGGCTGCGGTGGAAAACGAAAATTGGACGGCACCGGGCTATTGGCGCGCGCGCGACGGCGAATGGTTCGCGCTGACGCTTGCGGGGCTGAAAGCCGTCGATCCGGCGTCGCCGGTTTGTCATGTCAGTTATTACGAAGCCGATGCGTTCGCGCGCTGGGCGGGAAAACATCTGCCGAGCGAGGCCGAATGGGAAGTCGCCGCGCGACTTGGTCTGCTCGACGACTCCTACGGCGCGGTGTGGCAATGGACGCGCAGCGCCTATTCGCCCTATCCTGGCTATCGCGCGGCGGAAGGCGCGCTCGGCGAGTACAACGGCAAGTTCATGATCAATCAGATGGTGCTGCGCGGCTCTTCGCTTGCGACGCCCATTGGTCATACGCGCCCGAGCTATCGCAATTTCTTCTATCCACCGGCGCGCTGGCAATTCTCGGGCTTGCGGCTCGCAGATTGCGTGTGAATTTCTACGGAAGGATGAGGCCATCAACATGAGACCGACGGCGCTGGCGCAGTTACGCTATTCAGTCGAGCCTGAACGGCTGGAGGAAGGATCGTTCGCTGCCGAAGTGGTGGCGGGCTTGAGCGCGACACCGAAGCGGCTGTCGCCGAAATTTTTCTACGACAGCACAGGCTCCGATCTGTTCGAGCGCATCACCGAGCTGCCGGAATATTACCCGACGCGATGCGAGCTCAGCATTTTGCGCGAGCGCGCTGGCGAAATCGCGGCGCTCATTCCGCCGGGCGCAGCCTTAATCGAATTCGGCAGCGGCTCGAGCATGAAGACGCGCACGCTGCTCGACGCCGCGCGCACGCTTGCGGCCTATGTTCCTGTCGACATCTCGGCTGAGTTTCTCGATGCGCAGGCGGATAGTCTGCGGCGGGAATATCCCTCGATCGCGATGCTGCCGAAGGCTGCGGACTTCGGCGGGCCGTTCGATCTGCCGGAAGCTGCCGAAAACATGCCGCGGGCGGGATTTTTTCCGGGATCGACCATCGGTAATCTCGAACCGCCGGAAGCTGCTGCGTTCCTGCGCCAGGCCGGGCGTATTCTTGGGCCGGGTGCGGTGTTCGTGGTGGGCGTCGATCTGATCAAGGACGAAAAGGTTCTGCACAAGGCTTACAACGACTCCGCAGGCATCACCGCGGCGTTCAATCGCAATCTGCTGGTGCGGATGAATCGCGAGCTCGGCGCCAATTTCGATGTTGCCAGCTTCGAGCACCATGCGTTCTTCAATCGCGAGCTCCATCGCATTGAGATGCATCTGGCAAGCCTGAAGCGGCAGCGCATTTCGGTGTGCGGCACGAGCGTCGAGTTTCGTGCGGGAGAAACCATCCATACCGAGAACAGCTACAAGTACACCGCTGATTCATTTCAGTGTCTTGCGCGCGGGACGGGCTGGTCGCCGGTGACCGTGTGGACGGATGCGAAAAAATATTTCTCGGTGCATGTCCTCAAGCTCGCGGGCGAGGCGGCTCGCCGCGCGCTTACGTAAAGGCAGCGCAAGCGCTGGTGCAGCATGCCGATCCGTGAGGCGGACCCCTGGCGGCTGCAGTATTTCGAGGGCGTCGCTTGCCCGGCCGACGTCGATATCCCGACCGAGGATAGCGACGCCTGGATGTGGAATCCCAAGCATCGTTGGGTGTACGACAAGATCGCCATTGCGCAGAGCCAGGGATTGCAAGCGGGACCGCATGGCGTGACGCCGCCGTTTTTTCCGGTGTTCTCCAAGCCGATCGTAAATCTGCGCGGCATGGGCATTGGCAGTCAGATTTTGCGCGACGACGCCGAATATCGGCGGCATGTCACGCCGGGCCATATGTGGATGCCGCTGCTGGAGGGAAAGCACGTCAGTTCCGATGTCGCGGTGGCGAATGGCGCGCCACATTGGTGGCGGCACGTCACCGGAGTTCCGGCCGGCGAAGGCACGTTCGATCTGTGGACCGTTCATGCGGCGGCCGATCCTGCAATTGAAACGCGCTGCGGCGAATGGATTCGAAAAAATCTCACCGGCTACACCGGCATTCTCAATCTCGAAACCATCGATGGAACGATTATCGAGGCGCACCTGCGCATGAGCGACCAATGGCCCGATCTCTATGGCGATGGCTGGGTCGCGGCGCTGGTACGGTTCTATCAAACCGGCAAGTGGGATTACGCCGATCGCGACCGGTGCGACGGTTTCAGCGTGGTGCTGTTCGGGCCGAAGGATCGCAGCTATCGCCATCCGCCGCGATTGCTCGTGGAGGAGATCCGGCGCATGCCGGGGATTTCGAGCGTGCAGATCACGTTTCACGAAGACAAAGAACTTGAAGCGCATGCGATGCCGCCGGGCGGCTTTCGCCTCGCCATCGTCAATGCCTGGGATTTGAGGCCGGGTAAAGCGGCGCGCGAAGCACTGCGCGCGTTTTTTCTGCGCTAAGCGTCATTCGATGGTGACGCCGCTCGCCTTGATCGGGCCGCTCCAGCGCGCGATTTCACCCGCGACAAATTTCGAAAAATACTCCGGGCCGCGGCGGTCGGGCGCGGGCACTTCTTCGCCCAGCGTTTCGAAACGCTGGCGCACCGAAGGCAGGTCAAGCGCCTTGCTCATCGCTTCGCTCAACTGGCGGACTATCGGCGCGGGTGTGTCCTTGGCCAGGAACAGGCCCTGCCAGGTGAGCACGTCGAAATCGAGCCCTTGCTCCTTGGCGGTCGGCACCTGCGCGAGCGCGGGTGCGCGCTTGAGCCCGGTGGTGGCGATCGCCTTGACGTTGCCACCCTCGACCTGCGGCTTCGAGGTCGAGACCGAGTCGCAGATGTATTGCACGCGGCCGGCGATCAAATCCTGCATCGCCGGCCCAAGGCCGCGATAGGGCACGTGCGTGACGTTCACGCCCAGCATGGCGTTGAGCAGGATGCAGCTCACGTGCGAGGCGGAGCCCGGACCGGCGGATGCAAACTGAATCTTGGCCTGGTTCGCTTTCACGTAGGCGATGAATTCGGGCAGCGTGTTGGCGGGGAAATCCTTCGGCACGATGATCACGCGCGGCGATTCTACCGCTAACCCGAGCGGCGTGAAATCCTTCACCGCGTCATAGGGCGGGTTCTTGTAGAGCGATTGGCTCCAGCTGTGCGTGCCGTTGTTGCCGAGCACGAATTGCGCGCCGTCCGGCGTCGATTTCGACACGCGCAGCGAGCCGACCGTGCCGCCCGCGCCGACCGGGTTGTCCACGACGACCTGCTGGCCGAGTGTTTCCGTCATGCCCGCGGCGAGGATGCGTCCGGCGACATCGCTCGGACCGCTGGGCGCGAACGGCACGACCAGGAAGAGCGTGCCCCTCGAAAGCGTCTGCGCGTTGGCGGATGCAGCGATTAAGAGCGTGGCGCAGGCTGCGATCGTCAGGCGCAATATGGGGTTGCGAAATTTCGACATCGGGGCCACGCTCCGACGCCGACCCTAACACCAAATTCGCGGCGATGGCGTGCCCGAAAAATTGGCGGGGGCCCGGCGGTGTTGCCGCCGAGCCCCCTTAATTTATCAGACGGCCTGTAAGCCGGGTTCTGTAAGGCACGGAGCCAAAACTCCGTACGTGACGGCCATTCCTCTGCGACGCCGGTTGCCCGGCGCCTGATGCAACCTACCCGAACGGCGACCCGGACATGGGTCTCGAAGATTTCTCCCCGCGCCGTCCCTATTCGGTCTTGCTCCCGGTGGGGTTTACCGTGCCGTTCCCGTCGCCGGGAACGCGGTGCGCTCTTACCGCACCGTTTCACCCTTACCGCGCTGATATGCTACGCGCGCGGCGGTCTGTTTTCTGTGGCACTTTCCCTAGGGTTGCCCCCGCCGGATGTTATCCGGCACCGTATGTCCATGGAGCCCGGACTTTCCTCCCCGGCGGCCTTTCGGCTGTTGCCGGAGCGGCCGCCCGGCCGACTGACGGGATAGGGATGGGGCGAAGCCGTGCGCAGGTCAAGGGTGCGCGACGTTCAAGGTTTATGATTTGGGCAGCATGGCGCGGGCAGCGAGCAATGCGCGCAATGTCGTTTGCGTCGAGCCATCGGCGACGCCGTCGACTCGTTCGGGGCGGAAATGCAGCTGGAACGCGGTGACCACCACCTTGGTGAGTGCGTCGTAGTCGCCGTTCGTCGGTAGGCCGTAGCCGTAGGCCGCGAATTGTTTCTGCAATGTGGCGACGGCTTCGCCATTGTCGCCTTGCCTAAGCCATTTGGACGGCGCGCCCTCAAACGCGAGCGGGGCGGGCTTGACCCAAAGGCCGATGCCGGACTCGTACAACTTCGCCCAAGGAAATTTCTCGCCCGGGTCCTGCTTGCGGGTCGGGGCGATGTCGGAATGGGCAAGCACGAGTTCGGGCGGAATGACGTTGCGCGCGAGGATGTCGCGACACAATTCGATCACGGCCGACATCTGGTGATCGGGATAGTCGGGATAGCCCCAGTCGTGGCCGGGATTGGCGATCTCGATGCCGATCGAGCGCGAATTGATGTCGGTGTCACCGGCCCAGAACGAAACTCCGGCATGGTGTGCGCGCAGCGCTTCCGGCACCATCTGAATGACCTCGCCGTCCTCGAACACCATGTAATGCGCCGATACTTTCGCGATCGGGTCGCACAGGCGTTCAAGTGCGGCCTGGCTGCTCTGCATTCCGGTGTAGTGCAGCAGCAGAATATCCGCCCGCGGGCCGTCGCGGCGCGCCTCGCAATTGGGCGAGCGGACGACGCGGTCAACAAGGCTGGAATTCGGCTTGAAGGACATGCGGGACCATAACGTGCGGCGGATACCAGGTGCCGGAGACAATAGCTGCAAAATCCGGCGCGTTGTGGCTCCCCGGTTGGCTTTGCAAACGATTCCTTAAGGTTGAGCGGCATTAATGGATTCTTGCGGAAGGCCGCTGTTCTGGTGATCCGGCCGGCCACATTCCGTTAGCGCCCATGACAGTAATGGTAACAAAATACCTCAAAAGCCATGAGCTTAAGCTATTGAATTATCAGGGGTATGGACTGTTTGGACCGGAAACTCGCAGCGCCGCTCGAAGGCAAATGCCGCGCGCCGATATCGGCATCATTTCGCGCATGGCCCGGTGGGTTCGCGGGCAGGCTTTTCGTCAGCAACCTTATCGCAAGCAGTCTTGCCGCAATCATTCTTGGAGCACGGGAATGATGATGGGCCGCGACGGCGCTACCGCTGTCGATGTCGGACTGGCCCGTCATGTTCCCGTGCTTCTCCACTCGGCGATGGAATATCTCAATGTTCGCGACGGCGGCGTCTATATCGATGCCACATTTGGCGCGGGCGGCTATTCGCGGGCCATTCTCGCGGTAGGCAACGCGCGCGTGATCGGTATCGATCGTGACCGCGACGCGATCGCGCATGGTGCGGACCTGGTGCAGGCGTCGGGCGGTCGGCTGACGCTGGTGCAGGCGTGTTTCTCCGAGCTGGAAGACGTCGCGCACAAGCTCGGCCACGAGACGGTCGATGGAGTTGTGCTCGATCTCGGCGTGTCCTCTATGCAGCTTGACGAGGCCGCGCGCGGTTTTTCGTTCCGGCTCGACGGGCCGCTCGATATGCGTATGGGTGGCGACGGGCCGAGCGCGGCCGATTTGGTTGCGCGGGCATCGGAGCGCGATCTTGCTTTCATCATTGCAACGCTCGGCGAGGAGCGGCACGCGCGTGCGGTTGCGCGCGCGATCGCTGCAGCGCGCAAGCAGGCGTCGATCACCACCACGCGTGAACTCTCAGACATCGTCACGCGCGTCGTGCATGTGCGGCCGAACACAATTCATCCGGCGACGCGCACGTTCCAGGCCCTGCGGATTTTCGTCAATGAAGAATTGACCGAGCTCGCCGCGGGCTTGATGGCGGCGGAGCGAATCTTGAAACCCTCGGGGCGGCTTGTGGCGGTGGCCTTTCATTCGCTGGAAGACCGGATCGTGAAAACATTTCTGGCAGAGCGCAGCCGCACCGGCGGCGGCTCGCGCCATCATCCCGAAATCGAACACGTGCCGACGTTCCGGGTGCTCACCAAGCGCCCGCTGGTGGCGGAGATGCCGGAGGTCGCTGCCAATCCGCGCGCGCGCTCGGCCAAGCTACGCGCGGCCGAGCGTGGAGATGCTGCGCCGCGCGGTCATGACGCTGCATCCTTGCTGCCGCGATTGCCTTCGCTGGCCGAAGCGATGAAGGCGAGGTGACGCATGCGCCTGCTTAATTTCTGCGTCGTGATCCTTCTTATCGTTGCGACCGCTTACGTCTATGAGATCAAGTTCGAGGCAACGCTGCGCACGACGCGGGTGATCGAAATGCGTAGCGAAGTGCGGCGCGAGCGCGACGCTGTCGCTTCGTACCGCGCGGAATGGGCCCGTCTCGAAAACCCGGGGCGTCTGGAAATACTGCGCCGGCGGCACCTCGACATCAGGCCGCCTGAGTTGTGGCAATTCGACACGTTTGACGCGTTGCCGGAACGACCGATGGAAATTATCGCGCCGCCGGCCGCCTCGCCATCTGCGTCGGTGAATGACAATCCAGATATGGAAATGCCGACTGGAAGCATTCCCGCCGGTTCGGAGCTGAGATGAGTTCGATGGACAGCGCGCCGCAACTCGACCTGCAACCGCCGGAAAATCCTGCACCGGTTGGGCCTGCGCCGGATCAGGCTTCGCCGGCAAAAACTTGGCGCCGCTTTTTTGGGCAAGGGCTGCTCTACGGCCGCGATGCCGACCGCGGACGCAAGGTCAAGGCGCGCATCGGATTGGCCATTGCGGCTTTTGTGATTGTCTTTAGCGTCATCGCCACACGTCTCGTCATGTTTGCGGTGGCGCCGGATGGCCGTAATTGGCACCGCTCCGCGCCGGCGGAACGGATGTCCGCCACGCGGCCTGAAATTGTCGATCGCAACAACCAAATCCTCGCCACCGACGTCATTGCGCCGTCGCTGTTTGCCGAGCCGCGAAAAATTCAAGACGTGGACGAGGCGGTCGAGCTGCTCACCGCCGTTCTGCCCGAATTCGACGCCACCGAATTGCGCGATCGGCTTGCCTCTCGCAAAGGGTTCGTTTGGCTTAAGCGCGAGATTTCCGCCAAGCAGGCGCAGGAAATCCGTCGGCTTGGAATTCCAGGCGTCGGTTTCATGCCGGAGAACCGGCGCGTCTATCCCAACAACGCGGAAGTCTCCCACGTCCTTGGCTATGTCAATGTCGACAATCAGGGGCAGGCGGGGATCGAGAAGTGGCTCGACGCACGCGGGCTTGCGGCGCTACATCTTGCCGGCCTTGCGACCGACCGGCTGCAAACACCGATTGAGCTTTCGCTCGATCTGCGCGTGCAGCACGCGCTGCGCGAAGAGCTCATCGCGGCTGCGGAAAAATACCGCGCTCTGGCAGCCGCCGGCGTCATCGTCGACGTGCTGACCGGCGAAGTTTTGGCGATGGAGTCGCTGCCGGACTACGATCCGAATAATCCACGCCAGGCCGTCGATCCACAGCGCTTCAACCGGATCACGAACGGGCTGTTCGAGCTCGGCTCAACCTACAAAGCACTCACGCTCGCGATGGCGATCGACAGTGGAAAAGTCACGCTGAACTCGACGTTCGATGCGCGCCAGCCGCTGGTATTCGGCAAATTCACGATCGACGACTTTCATGCGCAGAAACGCATTCTCACTGTGCCGGAGATATTCACTTATTCGTCGAATATCGGTACGGCGAAAATGGCGCTGTCGCTTGGTATCGAGCATCACAAAGCGTTCTTGCGGAAACTTGGTCAGCTCACCCGTCTCAATACGGAACTTCCGGAAAGCCGCGAGCCGATGTATCCGAAATATTGGGCCGAGATTAACAGCGCGACCATTGCATTCGGCCACGGCCTTTCGGTCACGCCGCTGCAGGCGGTGATGGCGATCAGCGCGTTGGTCAACGGCGGTTACCTCGTTCCGCCCACGTTCCTCAAACGCAGCCCGGCGGAGGCGCGCGAGCTTGCCGTGCGCGTGATCAAGCCTGAGACCAGCGAAGCGATGCGCTACCTGATGCGGCTCAATGTCGAGAAGGGCACGGCAAGCCGCGCCGAGGTGAAAGGCTATTACGTCGGTGGAAAGACCGGCACTTCCGAGAAGGTGGTCGATGGCCATTATTCGAAGCACAAGATCCTCAACACTTTTACGGCAGTGCTGCCGGCCGACAATCCGCGCTATCTTTTGCTCATCATGCTTGACGAGCCGCAGCCGACTGCGGACAGCAACGGCGGCGCCACCGCCGGCTTGAACGCCGCGCCGACGGCGGCCAAGGTCATCTCGCGCGTCGCGTCTATGCTAGGGCTTGAGCCGCGCTACGATCTGCCGCTGGCCGAGCGGCTGATTTTGGCCAAATGGCGTTAACGGCGGGCGTTAACCTGCCAATGACTTTTCCTTAGAGGACAGAGTACGATAGGGGAGCTATGAAGCTTTCCGAACTTCTGACCGACTCCGCCAAGCTGGACACGCGCGCTGCCGTGATCGAGGTCGCGGGCCTCACGGCCGACAGCCGTGCGGTCAAACGCGGGTATGTGTTCGTGGCTGTGCCCGGCAACAAATCCGATGGGCTTGCATACGCTGCGGCCGCAGCGGCCGCTGGCGCCGTCGCCATCGTGGGCGAGCGCGCACCCGAGGGATTGCCTGCGGGCGCCGTGTTTGTGCCAGTCAAGAATGCGCGGCGCGCGCTTGCGCTTGCGGCTGCCAGGTTCTATCCGCGGCAGCCGGCGACGATTGCCGCCGTCACCGGAACAAGTGGGAAAACTTCGGTCGCGGCCTTCACGCGCCAGATCTGGGCGGCGCTTGGGAAGGAGGCCGCGAGCATCGGCACCATCGGCGTGGTCACGCCCAAGCGCGAGGTCTACGGCTCGCTTACCACGCCCGATCCGATCGCTCTCATGCGTACGCTCGATGAGCTTGCGGGCGAGGGCGTGACGCATCTTGCGATGGAGGCCTCCTCACACGGGCTCGACCAGCATCGGCTCGATGGCGTGCGGGTGGCGGCTGCGGGTTTCACCAATCTCTCGCGCGATCATATGGATTATCATCCGACGATCGAAGCGTATCTTGCCGCCAAGCTGCGGCTATTCGAGGCGCTGGTTGTCGCGGGCGGCACGGCGGTGATCGACGTGGACCATGAGCATTCCGACAAAGTGGTGGCCACGGCCAAGGCGCGCGGGCTGAAACTCATTACGGTTGGGCGCAAAGGCGAGGGGATTGCTTTGCTCTCGACTGAGATCGGCGGATTTGCGCAAAGGTTAAAGATCGCGCATGGCGGCAAGCAATTCACGCTGGCGCTTCCGTTGGTCGGCGGGTTTCAGGTGGAGAACGCACTGGTTGCGGCCGGGCTTGCGATTGCAACGGGGAGCGCGGCCACGCCCGTGTTCGCGGCGCTGGAAAATTTGCAGGGCGCGAAGGGCCGGCTCGATCTTGCAGGAGAGAAGAACGGTGCGTCGATTTTCGTCGATTATGCGCACAAGCCCGACGCGCTTGCGAAAGCGCTGGAAGCTTTGCGGCCCTATGTGAAGCGCAAATTGATCGTGGTGTTCGGCGCGGGCGGGGATCGCGATCAAGGCAAGCGGCCGCTGATGGGCGCGATCGCGGCCGAGAACGCCGATAGCGTCATCGTCACCGACGACAATCCACGCAGCGAAAATCCTGCGGTCATTCGTGCCGCAATCCTCAAGGCTGCACCCGGCGCCATCGAGATCGGCGATCGCGATGAGGCAATCCGCAGCGCGATTGCGGGTTTGCGCGCGGGCGACGTGCTATTGATCGCCGGCAAGGGCCATGAAACCGGCCAAATTATCGGCAATCGAGTATTGCCATTCAGCGACCACGAAACCGTGGCGGTGGCGCTCAAGGAGAAAGTCGCGTGAGTGCGCCTCCGCTTTGGACTGTCGCAGCGATGAGCGCTGCCATGCGTGCGCGGGGCGAGGGCGCCTTGCCTGCAACGGTGCCGGGAATTTCCATCGACAGCCGCACGCTGGTTTTGGGCGATGCTTTCTTCGCGATCACCGGAGATGCGCGCGACGGCCACGAATTCGTCGAGGGTGCGCTCAAGAACGGTGCTGGCGTTGCGGTGATTTCTGCCGACAAGCGCGCGAAGATGCCGAAATCGGCGCCGCTGCTGGTCGTTGCGGATGTGCTTGAAGGATTGCGCGATCTCGCGCGCGCCGCGCGCGCGCGGACACATGCGAAAGTGATCGGCGTCACCGGTTCGGTCGGCAAGACCAGCACGAAGGAGGCCTTGCGCCTCGCGCTCTCGTCGCAAGGTGCCACCCATGTCTCGGCTGCGTCTTACAACAATCATTGGGGCGTGCCACTCTCGCTTGCACGCTGCCCGGCGGATGCAAAATTCGCCGTCTTCGAAATGGGCATGAACCACGCGGGCGAAATCGAGCCGCTGACAAAAATTGTGCGGCCGCATGTGGCGATCATCACCACAATCGAGCCGGTGCATCTTGAATTTTTCCTCTCGATTGAGGGAATCGCCGATGCCAAGGCCGAGATTTTCCTCGGGCTTGAGCCGGGTGGGGCCGCGGTGCTCAACCGCGACAATCCGCAGTTCGCGCGTCTTGAGCGCGCGGCCAAGAGCGCTGGCGTGCAACGCGTGGTGTCGTTCGGCGAGCATTCAAAAGCCGATGCGCGGCTGATCAAGTGCGCGTTGCAGGCCGACAATTCGACGGTGCAGGCGCGCATCCTCGGCGCCGATATTACCTACAAGATCGGCGCGCCCGGCCACCATCTGGTGATGAATTCGCTTTCCGTGCTGGCGGCTGCGGTACTTGCGGGCACCGATCTCGCGCGTGCCGCCATTGCGCTCGCGCAGCAAGTGCCCGCGACCGGCCGCGGGGTGCGGATCGCGCTTGATCTGCCGGGCGGACCGGCGCTGCTGATCGACGAAAGCTACAATGCCAATCCGGCGTCCATGCGGGCTGCACTGGCACTGCTCGGCCAGGCGCCGATCGGTCCGCAGGGGCGGCGTATTGCGGTGCTCGGCGACATGCTGGAACTGGGGGATAGCGGGGCCGCGCTGCATCGTGCCTTGGCCAAACCGATCGACGCCAACGATATCGATCTTGTGTTCTGTTCGGGCCCACTGATGCAGGCGTTGTGGCAAGCCCTTCCCTCCGAGCGCCGGGGCGGCTATGCGGAGACGTCGGCGGCGCTCGAAGCGGAGGTGGTTTCGGCCATCCGCGCGGGAGACGCCGTTATGGTCAAGGGTTCGCTCGGCTCGAAGATGGCACCCATAGTCAAGGCGCTCGCGCGCCAATATTCCCGCGCCCAAGCTGCGGCGCCCGCGCAAGGTTGATTCGATGCTCTATTGGCTGGCTGATCTTTCCGGACAAATCGGTTTCTTTAACGTGTTCCGCTATCTCACCGTGCGCACCGGCGCTTCGATGATGACGTCGCTGGTGTTCGTGTTCTGGCTCGGACCGACGATCATCGATCTGCTGCGGTTGCGGCAGGGCAAGGGCCAGCCGATCCGTACCGATGGTCCGCAATCGCATCTCGTCACGAAGAAAGGCACTCCGACGATGGGTGGGCTGATGATCCTTTCGGGGATTGTGGTTTCCACATTGCTGTGGGCGCAACTGTTCAATCCTTATGTCTGGATCGTGCTGGGCGTGACGCTGGCATTCGGGATGATCGGCTTCTACGACGATTATCTCAAAGTGACCAAGCAATCGCACGATGGCTATTCGGGCAAGAAACGCTTTGCCGCCGAGGTGCTGATTGCCGCGATTGCCTGTGTCGCCATTGCGAGCATCGGGCGGCTGCCGACTGCCGCGTCCGCCACGTCACTGGCATTCCCGTTTTTTAAGGAAATGGTTTTTGAACTCGGATGGTTCTTCATCATATTCGGCGCGTTCATCATCGTCGGTGCGGGCAATGCGGTTAATCTCACCGATGGACTCGATGGACTTGCGATTGGTCCGGTGATGATCGCGGCGGGGTGCTTCGGGATTTTCGCTTACGTCGTCGGCAACACGACGTTCACGACTTACTTGCAGATCAATTACGTGGCCGGCACCGGCGAACTGGCGGTGCTGTGCGCGGCGGTGATTGGGGCGGGGCTCGGTTTTTTGTGGTTCAACGCGCCGCCGGCGTCGATCTTCATGGGCGACACGGGTTCGCTTGCGCTTGGCGGGTTGCTCGGGACGGTGGCCGTTGTGACCAAGCATGAGGTCGTGCTGGCGGTGGTCGGCGGCCTGTTCGTGCTCGAGGCGGTGTCGGTGATCGTGCAGGTGATCTCGTTCAAGCTCACCGGTAAGCGCGTGTTCAAGATGGCGCCGATCCATCACCATTTCGAGCAGCTCGGCTGGACCGAGCCGCAGATCGTGATCCGCTTCTGGATCATCGCGATCGTGCTTGCGCTCATCGGACTCTCCACGCTGAAATTGCGATGATCCCGGTCACCACCTTCGCCGGCAAAAGGGTCGCGGTGTTTGGTTTGGGCGGCTCGGGGCTGGCGAGTGTGCGCGCTCTCATGGCAGGCGGCGCCAATGTGATCGCGTTCGATGACAGTGCGCAGTCGGTCACTAAAGCTGCTGCCGAAGGCATAGCGATTGCGGATCTGCGCCAAACTGACTGGTCGAAGATCGCGGCGCTGGTGCTCGCGCCCGGCGTGCCGCTCACGCATCCGGTGCCGCACTGGTCGGTGGGGCTCGCACGCAGTGCAGCCGTCGAAGTGATCGGCGACATCGAGCTTTATTGCCGCGAGCGGCGCAAAGTCGCGCCCGATTCTCCGTTCGTTGCCATCACCGGCACCAACGGCAAATCGACCACCACCGCGCTGATTGCGCATCTGTTGAACTCCGCCGGGCATTCGGCGGAGTATGGCGGCAACATCGGCACGGCGATCCTTTCGCTCGCGCCGCTGCGGCCGGGGCACGCGCATGTCATCGAGTGTTCGTCCTATCAGATCGATCTCGCGCCCTCGCTGGATCCTCGGATCGGGGTGCTGCTCAACCTGAGTGAAGACCATCTCGATCGTCATGGATCATTTGCCAATTATGCCGCGGTCAAGGAGCGGCTGGTCGCGGGCGTGCAGCCAGATGGTGCCGCCATCATCGGTGTCGATGACAATTGGTGTGCGGCCGCGGCCGATCGCATCGAGCATTGCGGCGGGCCGGTGGTGCGCGTGTCGGTGCGCCGGCAGCTGCCTGACGGAATCTATGTCGAGGCGGGCCAGATCATGCGCGCGGCCGGCGGCACGACACGCGCGATTGCAGAGCTTGGCGGGATCGGATCGTTGCGCGGATTGCACAACGCGCAGAATGCGGCGTGTGCGGCCGGTGCAGTGCTCGCGCTCGGGCTTTCGGAAGCCGCGATCCAAAAGGGGTTTTGTTCGTTTCCGGGGCTCGCGCACCGCATGGAGCAGGTGGGGCGTAAAGGCGCCGTCTTATTCGTTAATGACTCGAAGGCGACCAACGTGGATTCCGCAGCGCAAGCGCTGGCCTGCTTCGGAGATATTTTCTGGATTGCCGGCGGCAAACCCAAAACCGGGGGGATCAGCGCGCTCGCGGGCTTCTTTCCACGCATCCGCAAGGCTTATTTGATCGGGGAAGCTGCGAAGGAATTCGCGGCCACGCTTGAGGGCAAGGTCGGCTATGAGATCGCCGGCACGCTCGATCGTGCGGTCGCGCTCGCTGCCCGTGATGCGCAAGAATCAAATGTTAAGGAACCGGTGGTTCTCTTGTCGCCGGCCTGCGCGTCGTTCGACCAGTATCCCAACTTTGAGGTGCGCGGGACGGCGTTTCGCGAGCTTGTGGGCAAGCTCGGGGGCGTTGCGCCGATGAAGGAGGGTTCCTGATGGCCTCGCGTACCGAATATTCGCCGCTCGGCGACTGGTGGTGGACGGTCGACCGGCTGATCCTGGCGGCGATCGCGGTGCTGATGCTCGCGGGCCTCGTGCTTTCTCTCGCGGCCAGCCCGCCGGTCGCGCTCCGTATGGAGCGGGATCCGTTTTTTTTCGTCAATCGGCAGGTGATGTATCTGATCCCGGCCGTCGCGATCCTGCTGGGAACTTCGCTGTTGTCGCTCCGCCAGATCCGCCGACTGTCTATGCTGGTGTTCGTGGTGAGTCTGGTTCTGGTTGCAGCGACGCTGCTGTATGGAGCCGAGGTGAAGGGCGCGCGCCGCTGGATCGTGTTGTTCGGACTCAGCATTCAGCCGTCCGAGTTTCTCAAACCGGCTTTTGTGATCGTGATCGCGTGGCTGTTCGGCGAATCCACACGGCGGCCGGAAATGCCGGCGAATTTGGTTGCGCTCGCGCTGCTGCTTCTGGTCGTGAGCTTGATGGTATTGCAGCCGGATTTCGGCCAGACCATGCTGATCCTGCTGGTCTGGGGCGCGCTGTTCTTCATGGCGGGGATGCGGCTGGTGTGGGTCGCGGGGCTTGCGGCGACGGCCGCGGCCGGGCTCGCGGGAGCTTATTTCACCGTTCCCTATGTGACGCGCCGGATCAAAGGTTTCATCGATCCGAGTTCGGGCGACAGTTTCAACATCGGCATCGCGCTTGAATCTTTTGCGCGCGGCGGATGGTTTGGGAGGGGGCCGGGCGAAGGCACGATCAAACGCATCCTGCCCGAAAGCCATACCGACTTTGTGTTTGCGGTCGCGGCTGAGGAATTCGGCATCGTGCTTTGTCTTGTGCTGCTCGCGCTGTTCGCCTTCATCGTCATTCGTGCGTTGCGCCATGCGCTCTCGACCGAGGATCCGTTCGCGCGTTTCGCGGCGTCAGGTCTTGCAATCTTGTTCGGCCTGCAAGCGGCGATCAATATGGCGGTCAATCTGCATCTGCTGCCGGCCAAGGGCATGACGCTGCCGTTCATCTCCTATGGCGGCTCGTCGATGCTCTCGCTCGCTTATGGCATGGGCATGCTGCTCGCGCTGACACGCGAGCACCCGCGGGCGGAAATGTTGGACAGCCGCAATGCCTATGCCGGGAGTCCGGCCTGATGGCGCAAGGCGCCCCGCCGCTGGTGGTGGTCGCCGCTGGTGGCACGGGCGGGCACTTGTTTCCCGCGGAAGCGCTGAGCGTTGCGCTCGCAAAACGCGGTGCGGTGATCGATCTTGCTACCGACGAGCGCGCCACGCGCTACGGTACGACATTTCCCGCGCGCGCAACCCATGTGATTCCAAGCGCGACGTTTCGCGGGCGCGATCCCATTTCGCTTGCGCGCACCGTGTCGATGCTTGGCCTTGGCACGATCAAGGCGTGGATGCTGCTTGGCCGCTTGCGGCCTGCGGTCGTTATCGGATTTGGCGGCTATCCGAGCATTCCGCCGGTCATGGCCGCGAGCTTGCGCGGCATTCCGACATTGATCCACGAACAAAACGGCGTCATGGGCCGTGCCAATAAGTTTTTAAGTTCGCGCGTGAGTGCCATCGCGACAAGTTTTCCCGGTGTGCTCAATGCAAGTCCCGCGCTCGCCGCCAAGGCGACAGCGACCGGAAATCCGGTGCGGCCGGCGGTCGTGGCGGCAGCAAAAATGCCTTATGCGCCGCCCGATGCTGGCGGGCCGATCAATCTCATCGTGTTCGGCGGTAGTCAGGGCGCTAGCGTCATGGCCGACATCGTGCCGGCGGCGCTTTCGAAGCTCGATGCGCGGCTGCGCGCGCGTTTGAAAATCGTGCAACAGGCGCGCGAGGAAGATTTCGAGCGCGTGCGCGCAGCCTACGCGCAAGCGCAGATCACGGCGGAGGTGGCGCGGTTCTTTCCCGATCTGCCGGCGCGCATTTCGGCCGCGCATCTGATCATCTCGCGCTCGGGCGCATCTACCGTTGCGGAACTTGCTGCCATCGGGCGGCCCTCCATCCTGGTGCCGTTGCCGCATGCGCTCGATCAGGACCAGCGCGCGAACGCCGGCGTGCTGGAGCGGGCGGGCGGGGCGATGCGCATCGAGCAGGCCGAATTCACCCCCGATCGCGTTGCCGCAGAGGTTAACGCGCTCGCCGCCAATTCCGCTAAGCTGGCTGCCATGGCGGCGGCGGCCAAGTCCGCGGGGGCGCTTGATGCCGCAGATCGCCTTGCCGATCTGGTATTGAAGGTTGCGGGTGTGATAACTCGACCGCAGTAGTTCTTAGTAGCTCTTGGAGTTCATCGGCATGAAACTGCCGCCGGAAATAGGCCCGATCCATTTCGTCGGCATCGGCGGCATCGGCATGAGCGGTATCGCCGAGGTGCTGATCAATCTCGGCTATACCGTGCAGGGCTCCGACACGTCCGACAACGCCAACGTCAAGCGGCTGCGCGACAAGGGGGCCAAGGTCACGGTCGGGCACGACGCCAAGCTGGTCGATGGCGCGGAAGTCGTGGTCGTCTCCTCCGCCATCAAGCGCGACAATCCTGAACTGGTCGCCGCGCGTAGCAAACGCCTGCCGGTGGTGCGGCGCGCGGAAATGCTCGCCGAACTCATGCGGCTCAAGAGCTGCGTTGCGGTCGCCGGCACCCACGGCAAGACCACCACGACATCGCTGGTCGCGGCATTGCTCGACGCGGGCCACTTCGATCCGACCGTTATCAATGGCGGCATCATCAACGCCTACGGCACCAACGCGCGGCTGGGCGGCGGCGATTGGATGGTGGTGGAGGCCGATGAATCCGACGGCACGTTCCTAAAGCTGCCGGCCGACATCGCGATCGTCACCAACATCGACGCCGAGCATCTCGATCATTTCAAGACTTTCGCGGCGGTGCAGGTAGCGTTCCGCGCCTTTGTCGAGAATGTTCCATTCTATGGCTTTGCGGTGATGTGCACCGATCATCCGATTGTGCAGCGCATGGTCGGCCGCATCGAGGACCGCCGCGTCATCACCTACGGCGAAAATCCGCAGGCCGACGTGCGTCTGGCCGATCTCGATCACGCCAACGGCGGATCGCAATTTTCCGTTGTATTCCGCGATCGGGCGGGTGGAGCAGCGCATGTGGTCGACAAGCTCGCGCTGCCGATGCCTGGCCGACATAACGCGCTCAATGCCACGGCTGCAATCGCGGTGGCGCGCGAACTGGGCGTGAGTGATGAATTGATCCGCAAGGCGCTGGCCGCCTTCGGCGGGGTGCGGCGGCGTTTTACGCGCGCGGGCGAGTGGAACGGCGTTGCCATCATCGACGACTACGGCCATCACCCGGTCGAGATCGCTGCGGTGCTGCGCGCCGCACGTGAATCCACTAAGGGCCATGTCATCGCGGTGGTGCAGCCGCATCGCTATACGCGGCTGCAATCTCTATTCGAGCCGTTCTCGACCTGCTTCAACGACGCCAATGCGGTGATCGTGGCGGATGTTTATCCTGCAGGTGAAGCGCCGATCCCGGGCGTCGATCGCGATTCACTGGTGGCCGCGGTGCGGGCGCGCGGGCATCGGCAGGTCATTCCGCTGCCGGGGCCGAAGGATCTTGCCGGCATTGTGAAGGGGCTCGCGAAGCCGGGCGACTACGTCGTGTGCCTTGGTGCGGGCAACATCACGCAATGGGCCTATGCGCTTGCGGGCGAGCTTAAGGCGCTTGGTTGATGGCTTTTCCCGATATGGTTCCCGCTCTGCGGGCGCAAATGTCTAAACTGCGCGGGCGGCTGCTACCGAACCAGCCGCTCGCAGAACTCACCTGGTTTCGCGTCGGCGGGCCGGCACAGGTGTTGTTTATGCCCGAGGATGACGCGGATCTGGCCTATTTCCTCGGTGTGTTGCCGACCGACGTTGCGGTCACGGCGGTGGGGCTCGGTTCCAATCTGATCGTGCGCGATGGTGGCGTGCCGGGCGTGGTGGTGCGGCTCGGCCGGGGCTTCAACGAGATCAAGGTCGAGGGTACGCGCGTGCGTGCGGGATGCGGGGTGCCCGACGTGAAGGTCGCGCGCGCGGCGCAGGAGGCCGGCATCGCGGGATTATCGTTCCTGCGCGGGATTCCTGGCGCGATCGGCGGGGCGCTGCGCATGAACGGCGGCGCCTACGGGCGCGAGACCAAGGATGCATTGGAGTCCGCGCGTGCGGTCGACCGGCGCGGCAATATCCGCGTGCTATCGAACGCCGAGATGGGATTCCATTACCGTCACACGGACGCCCCGGAGGATTTAATTTTCACACAAGCGACGTTCGTGGGTACGACGGGAGATCGCACTGTGATCGCGGCCGAGATGGACAAGATCACGGAAGCGCGCGAAGCGACGCAGCCGATCAAGAGCCGAACCGGCGGTTCCACTTTCAAGAATCCGCCGGGCCAAAAAGCCTGGCAATTGATCGACGCTGCCGGTTGCCGCGGCCTCAAGGTGGGGCAGGCGCAGGTGTCTGAGATGCACTGCAATTTCCTGATCAATCTCGGCGGCTCCACGGCGGCCGATATCGAGAACCTGGGCGAAACCGTGCGCGAGCGAGTCAAAGCCGCGTCCGGAACGACTCTGGAATGGGAAATCAAGCGGATCGGGACTCCCGCCGGCTGATTTTTTCAAATCCCCTGCCGCAATCTGAGTCTTTTTTGTCACGCCCCGCGGCCTTTTGAATCACGTACTACTCCATGACTCCGAGGTGGATTCACCTTCGCCCGCAACGGCGTTAGGTTGAACGCTGATTCGCGGAGGGGTGATTGGCTGCGAAGAATGACCCAATCCTGGTGATTGGCGGCGGACTCGGAGGAGCCGCGGTCGCACTTGCGCTCGGGCGTAAGGGATTTTCCGTACGCGTGCTGGAACAGGCGCGGGAATTCGGCGTCATCGGCTACGGCATCCAGCTCGGGCCCAATGTGTTCTCGATGTTCGACCGGCTCGGTGTCGCCGACGCCGTGCTGGCGAAGGCGATCACGCCGAAAGCGATTCTGATGATCGACTCCATCGATGCCGGAGAGATTGTGCGCATTCCGACGGGGGCGTCGTTTCGCTCGCGTTTCAAGCGCCCCTACATCGTGATCCATCGCGTCGATCTGCATCGCATTCTGCTCGATGCCTGCAAGGCGCTTTCCAATGTCGAACTGGTACCCTCGACCTCCGCCGAATATTACGAAAACCATGACGATCACGTCAGCGTTCGCACCAACGACAATCACTCAATCAAAGGCGTGGCGGTGATCGGCGCTGATGGACTGCGCTCGACGGTGCGTGCGCAGATGCTGAGCGAAGGCGAGCCGCGCACAATCGGATACGTGGCGCATCGCACGATTGTTGCCATGAAAGATGTGCGGGCCGACGTGCCTCGCAGCGAAGTTGTGCTGTGGTCGGGGCCGGGTTTCCACATCGTGCACTATCCGTTGCGGGGCGGCGAGTTGTTCAACATCGTCGCGGTTTTTCGTACCTCGACCTACAGCGAGAAGGGCGATGCCGCGGCCTATCGCGCGGAACTCGACCATACCTATCGCGACTCGCACCCCGCCATGAAATCCTTACTCGCGATGCTGGATCTCGAGCGGCGCTGGGTGATTTCCGACCGCGATCCGGTCCGGCACTGGAGCAAGGGACGCGTCACGCTGCTGGGCGATGCCGCGCATCCGACGTTGCAGACACTTGCTCAGGGAGCCTGCATGGCGATTGAAGACGCCGTGTGCCTGGCCGAATTGATCGGCCTTGCAAATGGCGATTTCGCACGCGCGTTCCGTCAGTACGAGAGCGCACGCTACTTGCGCACCGCGCGCGTGCAATTGGAGTCGCGCTATCTGTGGGACAATTTTTATCACCTTGGCGGCATCGAGCGCGAAGTCGCGCGGGCGGCCTGGGCGGAATGTGGCGAGGCGCAAATATTCGAGTGCCTGGCGTGGCTGTACGACGGTTTTCCGCTGCCTGACCGGCTCTCGGAGGCGGCATGAGCAAGCATGTCGCGGTTCTCATGGGCGGGTGGTCGGCGGAACGCGATGTGTCGTTGCGCTCAGGCAAGGCCTGCGCGGACGCGCTCGAACGAAAGGGTTATCGGGTCAGCCGGGTCGATGTCGGGCGTGATATCGCAGTCGTGCTGGGCACGCTCAAGCCGGACGCGGCGCTCAATGTGCTGCATGGCCGGCCGGGCGAAGACGGCACCTTGCAGGGTATTCTGGAGATCGCCGCGATCCCCTACACCCACTCAGGCGTGCTGTCCTCATCGCTCGCCATGCAAAAGGACCTCGCCAAGGTGGTGATGCATGCCGCGGGGGTGCCGGTGCCGGAAGGCAAGGTCGTCTCGCGCTTTGAGGCCGCAAAGACTCACGTTTTGCAGCGCCCCTATGTGATCAAGCCGATCGCCGAGGGATCGAGCGTCGGGGTCTTCATCGTCACCGAGAAGCACGCCCATCCCCCGCAGGAATTGACCCGTCCTGATTGGACTTTCGGCGAACAGGTGCTTGTCGAGCGCTTCATCCCCGGCAAGGAGCTGACCTGCGCGGTGATGGGCGATCGCGCTTTGGATGTGATCGAAATCGTCCCGACCACGCAGTTCTACGACTACGAGGCCAAGTACGCTCCCGGGGGGTCAAAACATCTCCTACCGGCGCCAATTTTACCAATTGTTTACCAAGAGGTCCGCAGACTGGCGCTGGCGGCGCATCGTGCGCTCGGCTGCCGAGGCGTGAGCCGTGCTGACTTCCGCTACGACGATCGCAGCGCGGGGACGGAGGGGCTGGCCTGTCTCGAGGTCAACACGCAGCCCGGTATGACCGAAACTTCGCTTGTGCCCGAACTCGCAGCGCATGCGGGCATGTCTTTTGAAGAGCTGGTGCAATGGATGGTCGAGGACGCCTCGCTAAACCGCTGAACGACATGCGCGCACGCGCACGTCGTCGCGCAGCCGATCTTACGATCGGCTGGCAGCGAACATTGCGGCGTTGGATGAAGCCGGTGGTCGACCTGCGGCTGCCGCGCGGATTGGGCGTCGCGGGGACGACGCTATTTCTGTTCGCGAGCGCGGGCTACGGCGTCGTCTGCGGGGACCTTGGTCCGGTCATCGCGGAAGAGTTCAGAGATTTGCGCGACGCCACCGCCAATGCATCGGGATTCCGCCTCACGTCGATCTCGCTCGCTGGCCAGCATCAGGTCACGCGCGATGAAATTTTTACCGCTGTGGGCGTCAGCGCGCGCAGCTCGCTGCTGTTCCTCAATGCCGCTGCCGCACGCGCTAGTCTCAAGGCAAATCCTTGGATCGCGGAAGCCGACGTGTCCAAGTTTTATCCGGGGCGATTGCACATCGCGATCACCGAGCGCAAAGCCTTTGCGCTTTGGCAGAAGGACCGCAAGATTTCGGTGATCGCCGAGGACGGCATCGTGCTTGAATCCTATCGCACGGCGGAATTCTCGTCGCTGCCGCTGGTGGTTGGAATTGGCGCCGAACGAAAAGCGCGCGAACTGCTGGCGCTGATCGACAAATATCCAACTGTGCGCTCGCAGCTTTATGCGTCCGTACTGATCGCGGAGCGGCGCTGGAGCCTCAGTCTCAAGAACGGCATCGAAGTGAAGCTGCCGGAGTCAGGGATCGAGCGCGCACTCGACACGCTCGTCGAGCTCGACCGCGACAAGAAGCTGCTCTCGCGCGACATCGTCGCGATCGATCTGCGGCTGCCCGACCGGGTGACCGTGAAGCTTTCGGAAGAGGCGGCGCAAATGCGCGAGGACGCGCTGCGCGAGCAGGAAAAATTGAGCAACAGCAAGAAGTCTAAGCGCAAGGGCGACGCATGAGCCTGCATTACGGTCTCACGCCGAAGATGAAACCGGTGTCGCCGCGCCGGGCCGCGATCGTTGCTGTCCTCGACATCGGCACGAGCAAAGTCGTCTGCCTGATTGCACGACTGCGTCCGGCTCCGCCGCAAAACGTGCTGCGCCGGCGTAGCCACGGCATCGAGATTCTCGGCATCGGGCATACGGGTGCCGCCGGCATCAAAAGTGGAACGGTGGTCAATCTCGGCGAGGCCGAGGAGGTGGTGCGCCACGCTGTCGATCTCGCGGAACGTTCGGCATCGGTTCAGCTTGAGTCGGTCGTGCTGGCGGTTTCGGCCGGACGGCTTGCCAGCGAACTTTATGCGGCGAGCGTCAATATCGCCGGATCGACCATTACAGAGGGCGATATTTCGCGCGTGCTCGCGGCCGGCAGCCGGCATTCGGTGCGCGAGGGTCGCATCGCGCTGCATTCATTGCCGATTGGGTATGCCATCGATGGCGTGCGCGGGATCGGCGAGCCGCGTGGCATGCTGGCGCGCCAGTTTGCCGTCGATATGCACGCGGTCACCGCCGATGCGGCGGCGATGCGCAATCTCATGCTGGTGGTCGAGCGCTGTCATCTCACGGTCGAGACCATGGTGGCAGCGCCCTACGTCGCAGGTCTTGCGGTGCTCGCCGACGACGAGGCCGATCTTGGCGCGGCGCTTATCGACATGGGCGCGGGCACGACCACGACCGCGGTGTTCTCGGGCGGCCGCTTCATTCATGCGGACAGCTTCGCGGTCGGCGGAATGCACGTCACGATGGATCTCGCGCGCGGCCTGAACACGCGCATCGCTCATGCCGAGCGGATCAAGACGCTCTACGGCAGCGTGCTCTCGGGCGGATCGGACGAACGCGACATGATCGCAGTGCCGCCGGTGAGCGACGATGAACGCGAGCCGCCGCAGTTTGTTTCGCGCGCGCGGCTAGTGCGCATCATCAAGCCGCGGGTCGAGGAGATTCTCGAACTGTTGCGAGATCGGCTTGCGGCCTCGCCGTTCCAGGCCGAGCCGCGTGCGCAGATCGTTCTGACGGGCGGCGCGAGCCAGCTCACCGGATTGGCCGAACTCGCCGGGCGCATTCTGGGTAGGCCGGTGCGGATCGGGCGGCCGCTGGGCGTGTCGGGTCTGCCGGACGCTGCCAAGGGTCCGGCCTTCGCGGTTTCAACGGGACTCCTGGTTTATCCGCAGACCGCACATCTCGAACATTTCGAACCGCGGCGAACGCGGCATCTTATGACAGGGACGGGTTATGTCGCTCGGGTCGGGCGATGGCTTCGTGAGGGCTTCGGATGATTACGAAACAAATTCACACCTTTCACCCCATAGCCGGTAGCGGACCGGCGCTACTCGGCGGCGTAGGCAACGTCCGCCCAAGCAAGAGGACCACATGAGCATCAATCTGAAGATCCCCGACATCCGGGAACTCAAGCCGCGGATCACGGTATTCGGCGTCGGAGGTGCTGGCGGCAATGCCGTCAACAACATGATCTCCGCCGGGCTATTGGGGGTCGATTTTGTCGTCGCCAATACCGATGCCCAGGCGCTCACCATGTCCAAGGCGGAACGCATCGTCCAAATGGGCGTGCAGGTCACCGAAGGACTTGGCGCGGGATCGCAGCCCGAAGTCGGGCGCGCGGCCGCCGAGGAGGTGATCGATGAAATCCGCGATCATCTGACCGGCGCGCATATGGTGTTCGTCACGGCGGGCATGGGCGGCGGCACCGGCACGGGAGCCGCACCGGTCATCGCCAAGGTCGCGCGCGAGCTCGGCATCCTCACGGTCGGCGTGGTCACCAAGCCGTTCCATTTCGAGGGCCAGCGCCGCATGCGCTTTGCCGAAGCGGGCATTGCCGAGCTGCAAAAATGCGTCGATACCCAGATCATCATCCCGAACCAGAATCTGTTCCGGGTGGCGAACGAGAAGACGACCTTCGCCGATGCCTTCGCCATGGCCGACCAGGTGCTCTATTCGGGTGTGGCCTGCATCACCGACCTGATGGTGAAGGAGGGGCTCATCAACCTCGACTTCGCCGACGTGCGTGCGGTCATGCGCGAAATGGGCAAGGCGATGATGGGGACGGGCGAAGCTGATGGCGAGAAGCGCGCATTGCGCGCCGCCGAAGCCGCGATCTCGAACCCGCTAATCGACGACGTGTCGATGAAGGGCGCGCGTGGCCTGCTGATTTCGATCAGCGGCGGCAAGGACCTCACGCTCTACGAGGTCGACGAAGCCGCCACCCGCATTCGCGAAGAGGTGGACCAGGAGGCCAATATCATCGTCGGAGCGACCTTCGACGAAGGCCTCGATGGTGTCATCCGCGTTTCGGTCGTGGCCACCGGCATCGATCATATCGCGACATCGGTTCGTCCCGTGGCGACGGAGTCGCGGTTGGCCGAGCTGACCAATCGGCTCAAGGCCGACAGCCAGCGGCTGACCGAGCGCATCGAACGTTCCGATGCGCCCGCGCGCACGCCTGCGACCGCTCAACAAAGGCCGTCGCAAGCGGCGATCGATCAGGCCGCGACCGCAGCCGTTGCGGCGGCCGTGTTGTCGCCAAGTGCGATGGAAGAGGTGACGTTCCGGCCGATCCCGCCGAAACCTTCGCTGTTCATGGAGCCGGCTACACCTGCGCCGACAGCGCTGGAGACGCCTGCGGTTTTCATTCCGCCGCAGCCGGAGCGGGTTGAGAACCGCGGTCCGCGAATGCCGCGCATCGACGAATTGCCGATGCCAGCGCAGAATGAGATCCGCGCGCAGCGCGGCGAGCTAACTGAAGAGCTTCCGGAAAAGCGGCACATGACTTTGCTGCAAAGACTTGCTGCGGTCGGGCTTGGCCGCCGCGAGGGTGACGACAAGGCACCGCAAGTGCCGCTCCAACCGGCTCGGCAGATTCCGCAATACATGAATCCGCTGCCGCCACGTCAGCAGCAGCCGATGCAACCGCAGATGCAACCGCAGCCGCAGTTCCAAGATCGTGCGGTGGCTCCGGTCTCCGACTATGCCAAGCGGCCGGCGCCACAGGGTCTTGACGTGCACGGGCGGCAAGCGCCGGCGCTCAAACCTGTCGATGACGATCAGCTCGACATACCAGCCTTCCTGCGCCGGCAAGCGAACTGACAATGTCGGGAGCAGTGACTAACTTTTAATCGCCCAATGGGTCTCGGCCGGACTGGCCGGGGCCCATTTTGTTTTGCGTAAAATCCATACCGGAATGCCGTTTCAGCGTTTAAATTCGTTAACTTTAAAAATCATTTGGTATTTCCGTTCGAATCTCTGTGAAATGGGTAATGTTGCTTGAGTTTGTTGTCCCGAGGGCTGCAAAGTCAGCCATTTTCCGCGTGTTTTACGCGTTTCCGTATCCTGGCGTTGATGGTATTTTCGGCCGCTTTGCGGCCTTTTGGAGGTAACATTCAGTAAGAAAGCGTGAGTTGGCGAGGTCTACATGTAGAGAGTAGGATGTTGACAGTTATGGGGTTTCCGCTGGGGGAACGGCGGGGGGAGACGGGTAGTCCGTGGGGCATCATCCTCCGACGTTTGCGGCGAAAACGAGACCCCGAGCGTATCGGGCGACACACAATGTTGCGTTGTGGTTTGTGTGTCCTCGTGAGTGAGCCCGCGGAGCGACTATGAGAGCCGGAAAACAGACGACACTCAAAGACCAGGCCGCCGTGAGCGGTATTGGGGTCCATTCTGGATTACCTGCGACCCTGACGATTTATCCCTCCGATGCCGATTCCGGCATCGTTTTTGTTCGTACGAGCAAGGATGATCGGACCGAGCGCGAAATTCGCGCCGACGTGAGGGCGGTCACCGCAACCGAATTTGCCACTGTGCTGGGCGATGCCAATGGGCCGCTGTGCTCGACCGCCGAGCATGTGCTCGCGGCGATGTCGGGGCTCGGCATCGACAATGCCATCATCGAGATCGACGGGCCGGAAGTTCCGATCATGGACGGCAGCGCGGAGCCATTCGTACGGGCGATCGAGCAGGCCGGCGTGGTCACGCTGGGTGCGCCGCGGCGCTTTATCCAGGTCTTAAAGCCGGTGCAGGTCGCGATGGGCGACGCCTTCGGTGAGCTGCGACCGCATACCGATGGGTTCCGGCTTGAGGTTGAGATTAATTTCGATCATCCGCTGATCGGCCGGCAAGCGCTTGCGCTCGATATGGATCCGGCGACATTCCGCCGTGAGCTTTCGCGGGCGCGTACCTTCGGGTTCATGCGCGACGTGGCCAAGCTTTGGAGCTCGGGCTTTGCGCTTGGCGCTTCGTTTGAGAATACGCTCGTGATCAGCGAGAACCGCGTGCTCAATCCGGAGGGATTGCGCTACTCCGACGAGTTTGTTCGCCACAAGGCGCTTGATGCCCTGGGCGATCTTGCGCTCGCGGGCGCTCCGCTGCTCGGCGTCTTCCGCTCGGTGCGGGGCGGGCACAAGCTCAATCATGCAGTGCTCCACGCGCTGATGTCCGACGCGTCCGCCTGGACGACGGTCGAGGTGGCGGAGACGCCACGCCGCATCCGCGGTTATGCCGATGTGACGGCCGGCATGTTGGCGCCGGCCTATGGGCCAGATGTCTCGTAAATTCAGCGGCTAACGCACTGCCTTAATCCCGGCTGAATGTGTGCTTAAACGTTTGGCCAGGCACAGTTTTTCATTTAGAAACGGCTATTGAGGGGCGGCCGAGACCCGCTCTAAGAACGGGATTTTCGCACTGATGTTATTGCGTTCCCTGAGATCGGCCTGCGCGGTTTGGCGGCCTTCGTCGATAAGGCATCTGCTTGCCGTCGTACTTATCGTCATTCCGCTCGGCGCGTGCAGCAGTCTGTTCGGCGACAAGAACGATCTGCCGCCGGATGAGCCTGCAGACAAGCTCTACAATGAGGGCGTTTTCCTTCTGAACCAGCGTCAGGACTACAAGGGCGCGGTGAAAAAGTTCGAGGAGGTCGAGCGCCAGCACCCTTATTCGGAATGGGCGCGCAAGGCGCTCATCATGTCAGCCTACAGCCATTACCAGGCGAATGAATATGAAGAAGCGATTGTTGCCGCCAAGCGCTATGTGACACTGCATCCCGGTAGTCCCGATGCCGCCTACGCTCAGTTCATCGTCGGATCGGCCTATTTCGATCAGATCCCCGACATCTCCCGCGATCAACAACGAACCGAAAAGGCAGTTGCCGCGCTCGATGAAGTGGCGCGCAAGTTTCCCAACACCGAATATGCGGTGAGTGCAAAGCGCAAAATGGATATTGCCCGCGACCAACTCGCCGGCAAGGAGATGACGACCGGGCGCTACTACATGGAGAAGAAGGATTTCACCGGGGCGATCAACCGCTTCAAGATCGTCGTGACCCAGTACCAGACCACGCGGCATGTCGAGGAGGCCTTGATGCGGCTGACCGAAGCCTACATGGCGCTCGGCATCGTGCCGGAGGCGCAGACGGCCGCCGCGGTTCTCGGTCACAATTTTCCGGACAGCTCCTGGTACAAGGACGCCTATACGCTCGTGAAGACCGGCGGGGTGGAGCCGGCCGAGAATAAGGGCTCCTGGATCAGCCGCGCATTCAAGAAGATCGGCGTCGGCTGAAAATATCGTCCGAAATTCTATTCACATCCTGTCATGATCGCGCTTGGCTGGGCTTGTCCCGGCCATTGGCGTCTTTGATGATGGCGAATCTGTAAGAT
This sequence comes from Hyphomicrobiales bacterium, assembly GCA_003169835.1. Classification (GTDB taxonomy): domain Bacteria; phylum Pseudomonadota; class Alphaproteobacteria; order Rhizobiales; family Xanthobacteraceae; genus PNAI01. The sequence continues at coordinate 122,219 of PNAI01000035.1, forward strand.
GCGGACGCCCGGCGTGCGGCCGGGCATGGCGATAAAGGGTTTAAACGACCGTCATGCTGGTGCGGCTCTCGATTCGCGACATCGTGCTCATTGAACGGCTCGAGATGGATTTCGTCTCGGGCCTTTCGGTGCTCACGGGTGAGACCGGCGCCGGTAAGTCAATTCTGCTCGATGCGTTTGCGCTTGCGCTCGGCGCGCGCGGTGACGCGACGCTGGTGCGCCATGGCATCGAACAAGGGCAGGTCACCGCGGTGTTCGAGGTTGCCGCCGATCATCCGGCGCGCGCGCTGCTCAGCGAAAGCGGCCTTGCAGCCGACGACGCCCTGATTCTGCGCCGGGTGCAACTCGCCGACGGCCGTACGCGCGCCTTTGTCAACGATCAGCCGGTGAGCGTGCAGGCGCTGCAGGCGCTGGGTGTGGCGCTGGTAGAGATCCACGGCCAGCACGACGCGCGCGCACTGGTCGATGCGACGACGCACCGGCGGCTTCTCGATGCGTTTGGCGGACATGAGCGCGATGCCGCGGCGATCGAGCGTCTGTGGAACGAACGACGCGCGGCGGAAACGGCGGTGGAGGCGCACCGTGCACAGATCGAGCGCGCGGCGCGCGAAGCCGATTGGCTGCGCCATGCGGTCGAGGAATTGAACAAGCTTGCCCCGCAAACCGGCGAGGAAACCGCGCTGGCGGATCGGCGCGCCGGTATGATGCAGGCGGACAAGGTCGCGACCGATTTGCGCGATGCGCACGAAGCGGTTGCCGGCAGCGCCTCGCCGGTGCCGGCGCTTGGCGCAGCGGTCCGGCGGCTGGAGCGGCGTGCGGCGCAGGCGCCCGGCCTGATCGATCCGGCGGTGAAAGCCCTCGATGCGGCGCTGACCGCAATCGATGACGCGCGCGTGAGATTGGAACAGGCGATGGCGATGGCCGATCATGATCCGCTGGAGCTTGATCGCATTGAAGAGCGGTTGTTCGCGCTGCGCGCGGCGGGCCGAAAATATAATTCGCCGGTGGATGCGCTGGCCGCGCTCGCTGCGCGATACGCCGCCGATCTTACGTCCATCGACGCGGGCGCGGAACAGCTTGCGGGGCTCGAGTCTGCCGCGCGCGCGTGCGGGAAAAAATTCAGCGAGGCCGCGGCCGCGCTTTCGGCCGCGCGCAAGCGGACGGCTGCAAAACTCGACAAGGCGGTCAGTGCGGAGCTCAAACCGCTCAAGCTCGAACGGGCGGAATTCATCACCGAGATCGCCAGCGACACGGACGCTGCCGGTCCCAATGGCATCGACCGAGTCGAATTCTGGGTGCGGACCAATCCGGGCACGCGGCCGGGGCCGCTGATGAAAGTGGCCTCAGGCGGAGAGCTCGCGCGCTTTCTGCTAGCGCTGAAGGTTGTGCTCGCGGATCGCGGCTCCGCGCCGACATTGATCTTCGACGAAGTCGACACCGGGGTTGGCGGCGCGGTGGCCGATGCCATCGGTCTGCGGCTGGCGCGGCTGGGCGAGCGCGTGCAGGTCTTAGCGGTGACGCATGCCCCGCAAGTCGCCGCACGGGCGGGGCGCCACTATCTCATCACCAAGGATGCGCTGGAGAAGGGCAAGCGGGTTGCGACGCGCGTCACGGAGCTTGCGGCCGCGCGCCGGCGCGAGGAAATCGCGCGCATGCTGGCGGGCGCCAAGATCACCGAGGAAGCGCGCGCGGCGGCGGAGAAGCTGATCCGGACCGCTACGGGCTAGGCGCATCGCGCTCGCAACACGTTGACCCTCATGGCCAAGATCGGAACCCCACTGGATATCGCCGTTGTCGGTTGGCACACCCACAACAAGATGTTCGACGAAATCAGCGCGGATCTGCAGAACGTGGGCCATCGCATTATCCGCCATGCCGACCGCGCGGCATTCGCCGCAGCGCGCGACCCATTGATGGCCGTCGATCTCATGTTATGTGCGGCGCTGTTTCCGGTGACGCGGGCCATGCTGACGAGCGCTTCGCGGTTGCGCGCCATCGTTTCGGCCATCACCGGCGTCGAAGGCGTCGATATGCCGGCGGCAACCGAATGCACAGTCGTCGTCGCCAATGCGCAGACTGAGGAAAACATCACCGGCATGGCAGAGGCAACCGTTCTGCTCATTCTCGGTGCGCTGTACGATTTCAACGGAACGCAGGAGTTGCTTCGCAAGAGCCTGCCACGGCCGGATCCGCTCAGGGCGCGTCAAGTTCGCGGCAAGACGATAGGATTTTTGGGGCTCGGGAAGATCGGCCGGGAGACCGCGCGGCTGTTGGCGCCATGGGGCGCGGTCCTGCAATACAATGTGCGTCGCGACGCTGATCTCGCCGGCTTGCCGACGATGCCGCGGGTCGATCTTGATACGCTTTTGAAGACAAGCGATGTCGTCGTAGTGCTGGCCAGCCTCAACAATGAGACGCGCGGACTCTTAAGCGCCGAAAAATTGCGCCTGATGAAAAGCACCGCGATCCTCGTTAACGTTGCGCGCGGCGCGATCGTTGACGAGGCGGCGCTGATCGACGTGCTCAGAAACAAAACGATTGCGGGCGCCGCTATAGATTGCTTCCAAGCGGAGCCGCTGTCACTCGAGAGTCCGCTGCGCGCGCTGCCCAACGTCATTTTGACGCCGCACATGATCGGCCACACCTACGAAGCGCATCATTCGCTGGAGGTGGCAACCCGTGAGAATCTTGACCGCATCCTGGCGGGACAGCCGCCGCGTTATGCGATCAATTCAGCGGTACTTCCGGCATGGATGGCGAAGTGGGGGGCATAACGATCCGTTCATTCCCGCGAAAGCGGGAATCCAGATGACGAAGACTTCCGAAGCGCAGCTCTGGGTCCCCGCCTTCGCGGGGACGAGCGGAGTAAGAGCTGCCTAAGCCCGCCGGACCATCGCGGGTACCAGATGCTTGATGTCGGCCGCGCCGACCTGCTGCATGGCGCCGTAAAGTTCGATGCGCATCAGCTCTAACGCGCGCTCGACGCCGGGCTGGCCGAATGCGCCAAGACCCCAGATGTAGGGCCGGCCGACGCAGACCGCGGTCGCACCCATGCAGAGTGCCTTGACGATGTCGGTGCCGCGGCGGAAGCCGGAGTCGACCAGGATCGGCATTTTGCCTTTCACCGCCGCGACGATTTCCGGCAGTGCGTCGATGGTCGCGCGCCCGGAGTCCTCGCTGCGCGCGCCGTGATTGGAAACGATGATGCCGTCGAGGCCGTTCTTTTCGGCGAGCACCGCGTCCTCCCAGGCCAGGATGCCCTTGGCGAGGATTTTCATTTTGGTGAGTTTGCGCAGCCGCTTGAAAAAGTCCCAGGTCATGGCGGACGACTGGGTGTTGGTGAGGCCGGAAAGATCGATGTCTTTGTACATTGCGCGGGTTTTCAGGTTGGCCGCGAGGCTTGAGCGGTCGTGGCAGTCAGAGCAATTGCGCGTGTCCGAGGGCCGCAGGCGGAACAACGTTTCCTGATTGCGGCCGCCGCTGCGATCGACCGTCACGGCGACGGCGAGGCAGCCGGCCCTTTCCACGCGCTTGACCATGGCCTCGGCCACCTCCCATTTGTTGGAGGCGTAGAGCTGATACCAGATCGGCGCACCGCGTGCGGCGGAGACCTCCTCGAAGCTCATGCTGGTGGCGGTGGAGAGGATTTGCAGATGATTGCCGGCCTTGGCCGCCTTGGCGGTGGCGACTTCGCCGTCGGTATGGAACGAGCGCTGGCCGCCGACAGGTGCGATCACGATCGGCGAGTCGTATTTCACGCCAAGAATGTTGGTGCTCATGTCGACCTTGCTGACGTCGACCAGCCGGCGCGGGCGAAGCTGAAATTTGAGGAAGCCCTCGCGGTTGGCGCGCAGCGTCACCTCGTCATCGATGCCTGAGGCCATGTAGCCGAAGTGCGCGGGTGGAACGTTCTGGCGGCAGACCGGCTCAAGGTCGAAGACGTTGATCGCTTCCTTCGGGGTCTTGATCAGTTGAGCAGTCTCTTGCGGCGCCCACATCAGGGGATCGGGCAGCTTGGGTTTGGGCAGCAGGGTTTCGGCCAAGGCTGCGCCGCTCGATGCGAATAGCGGACTGGCGGCGAGGAATTGCAGAAATTTGCGGCGATTGGCAGCTTGATCGAATGACGGCATAGCGCTTTCCTCCCACTACGAAATTGGTGCCCATTCTTGGTATTTATTTTGTGCGACGATGGGCTGTGGAGATAATCCTATACAGGCGCGGCTTTGATTGAAATCGGGTATCGCTGGTCTGTGGAGGCCATATATTTAGCCCATGAAATCCCGAAAATCGGCCAAGACCGGCGCGGACAAGATCGAAGTTGACGGCCTGACCGAGAAGCAGGCCAAGGCCGAGCACGCGCGGCTGGAAGTCGAGATCAAACAGCACGACGAGCGCTATTACCAAAAGGATGCGCCGACAGTTTCGGATGCCGACTACGACGCGCTGCGACGGCGCTATGTGGCGATCGAAGAACGGTTTCCCGATCTGTGCACGTTGGAGAGCCTTTCGGTGCGCGTGGGGGCTGCGCCCGCGCGCGGCTTTGCGAAAGTGCGGCACGCGGTCGCGATGCTTTCGTTGGACAATGCCTTCAGCGACGAGGACGTAGCTGATTTCGTCGGGCGCATTCGCCGCTTTCTCAATCTCAAGGAAGCCGAGCCGATCGTGTTCACCGCCGAGCCGAAGATCGACGGACTCTCGATGTCGCTGCGCTACGAGGGCGGGCAGTTGGTCAAGGGTGTGACGCGCGGCGATGGGTCCGAAGGCGAGGATGTCACCGCCAACGTGCGGACGCTCAAGGACATTCCGCATCAGCTCAAGGGCAGTGGGCTGCCGGAGATTTGCGAGGTGCGCGGCGAGGTCTACATGACCAAGCCGGATTTCATCGCGCTCAACGAACGGCAGAAGGCGGCGGAAGAGCCGGTGTTCGCCAATCCGCGCAATTCCGCCGCGGGCTCGCTGCGGCAAAAAGATTCATCGGTCACGGCTTCGCGCCCATTGCATTTTTTCGCCTATGGCTGGGGCCAGATGAGCAAAATGCCGGCCGAGACGCAGTCGGGCATGCTTAAGTGGTTTGCGAGTGCGGGATTTATCACCAACCCGCTGACAAAGATTTGCAGGTCGGTGGAAGACTTGGTCGAGTTCCATCGCGGAATTGAATTGCGGCGTGCGAAGCTCGACTACGATATCGACGGTGTGGTCTACAAAGTGGATCGGCTCGACTGGCAGGGGCGGCTAGGATTTGTCTCGCGCAGCCCACGCTGGGCGATTGCGCATAAGTTTGCGGCCGAGAAAGCGATCACGGTTCTGCGCGACATCGAAATCCAGGTCGGCCGTACCGGCGCGCTCACGCCGGTCGCCAAGCTCGAACCGGTGACGGTGGGCGGCGTTGTGGTGCAGAACGCGACGCTGCACAACGAGGACTATATCAAGGGCGTCGGGAAAGACGGTGCGCTCATCCGCAATGGCGTGGATATCCGCATCGGCGACACAGTCATCATCCAGCGCGCCGGCGACGTGATCCCGCAGGTGGTCGATGTGGTGCTCGATAAACGGCCGAAGGACGCGATGCCCTATCATTTTCCGAAGAAATGCCCGTGCCATCTGAAGACCGACGTGGTGCGCGAGGAAATCGCGGGCGGCGAGGAGGGTGCGCGAGCGCGTTGTAGTGGCGAGTTCGCCTGCCCCTACCAGAAAATCGAGCATCTGAAACATTTCGTTTCGCGGCGCGCCTTCGACATCGACGGGCTGGGCGAGAAGCAAATCGAGCTGTTCTTTGAAAATGAGTGGATTGTGGAGCCGGCGGAAATCTTCACGCTGGAGGAGCGCAATAAGAAAATCAAACTGGAGGAGCAGGGCGGCTTTGGCGACACCTCCGTGCACAATCTATTCTCGTCCATCCGTGCGAGACGGGACATCGGGCTCGATCGATTCATTTATTCGCTTGGAATACGCCATATCGGCGAGACGACGGCGCTTGCGCTCGCGCGCGGCTACGGAACGTGGAAGGCATTTCACGATGCGTGCCTGAAGCTCGCTGCAAACGACGCGGAGACGCGACAGGAAATGGACGCGCTCGATCAGATCGGCGACACGGTGATCGACAGTCTCGCCGCATATTTCCGCGAGAAGCACAATCTCGGTATCGTCGAGCGACTCACCAAGCGAGTGCGCGTGCTCGATGCCGAGAAGCCGGCGGAATCTCCGGTCGCGGGGAAAACGGTGGTGTTCACCGGATCGCTGGAGCAGATGACGCGCGACGAGGCCAAGGCCATGGCCGAGCGTCTGGGCGCGAAAGTTGCAGGCGCGGTATCGAAGAAGACCGACTATGTGGTGGCGGGGCCGGGCGCGGGCTCGAAGCTCGCTGAGGCCAAGAAACACGGCGTTGCGGTGCTGAGCGAAGACGAGTGGTTCAAGCTGGTCGGCAAAGGCAAATAGGCGAGCGTTCAGCGGCTCAGCGGCCGAGTTGCTTTTTCGAGCCAGGGTTTGGTCGCGGCGTCGACCAGCGGGGACAGCGCGCGCTCCACTCTGGCGTGATAATTGTCGAGCCAGAGAATTTCTTCGGCGTTGAGCAGCGTTACGTCGATCACGCGCTGGTCGATCGGTGCGAGTGTGAGCGTCTCAAATGTATTGAGCGGTTTCTCGCCGCCAGGTGCTGCCGGCGCTTCCACAACAAGCAAGAGATTTTCGATACGGATGCCGTAGGCGCCGGTCTTGTAGTAGCCGGGCTCGTTGGAGAGGATCATGCCGTGCTTGAGCGCCACAGTGCCGAGTTTTGAAATACGCGCGGGACCTTCGTGCACCGACAAGTAGCTGCCGACGCCGTGTCCGGTGCCGTGATCGTAGTCGAGGCCGGCGGCCCACAGCGGGGCGCGCGCAAATGAGTCGAGCTGCGCGCCGGTGGTGCCGTCGGGAAAAACCGCGAGCGCGATCGCAATATGGCCCTTGAGCACCAATGTGTAGCGCTCTCGCATCTCGGCGGTCGGCTGGCCGACCACGATGGTGCGGGTGACGTCGGTGGTGCCATCTTCGTATTGCGCGCCGGAATCGATGAGGAACAACTCGCTGGGCGCGATCTTGCGGTTGGTCGCGCTGGTGACGCGGTAATGCACGATGGCGCCGTCGGGGCCAGCGCCCGCGATGGTTGGAAACGAAATATCCTTGAGTTGGCCGGTGTCGCGCCGGAAACTTTCCAACGCCGCGACGGCGTCGATTTCGGTCAAATTTCCGCCCGGTGCTTCGCGCTCGAACCAGGCGAGGAAGCGCGACAGCGCCGCGCCATCGCGAACATGCGCCGCGCGCGCGCCCTCGATCTCGACCTTGTTCTTGACCGCCTTCATCGCCGTGATCGGGTCGGCGCTGCGGCGCACCTTGCCGCCGGCGGTGCTCACGAGCTTTGAGAGCGCTTCGGCGCCCGTTGCCTGGTCGAACCGCACGGTGCGGTGTGCGCTGCCGAGCACCGCGAGATCGGCGATGAGTTCGTTCGACTCGCGAATTTCGACAATCTCCGCGAGGGCATGACGCACCGCGTTGCTGAGCTTGATGCTATCGACATAGAGCGTCGGCCGGCCGGTTTGCGGAATGACGGCAAAGCCGAGCGGCAGCGGCGTATGGGGAACATCGGCGCCGCGAATGTTGAACGTCCAAGCGATCGCCTGCGGGTCGGACACGACAAGCACGTCGGCTTTGCTTTTGCCGATCTCGGCTGCGATGCGCGCAAGCTTGGCTGAGGCGGACTCTCCGGCGAACCGCAAATCATGCAGTGTGATCGCGCCGCGCGGCGGTGGCGGCCGGTCGGGCCAGATCGTGTCGACCGGATTGGGTTCGGCCGGGATGAGAGTTGCGCCGGCGGCGGCGCAGGCCTGCGCAAGCCGCTCGGCGCCATCGGCGGTGTGCAGCCAAGGATCGTAGCCGAGCTTGCTGCCTGCCGGGAGATTGGCTTCCAGCCACATTGCGACCGGCGTCTCGACCATATGCGCGAATGTGAAAATTGCGCCGTCCACCTGATCGCGCGCTTGCAACGTATAGCGTCCGTCGGTGAACAGCACCGCGCGGTCAGCCAGCACCACGACGCAGCCGGCCGATCCGGTGAAGCCGGTGAGCCAGGCGACGCGCTCCTCGGACGGCGGCAGGTATTCGTTTTGATGGCGGTCGGCGCGCGGCAGGATGAAGCCGCTCAGTCCGCGCCGCGCGAGTTCCGCGCGCAGGGCCGCAACATGCGGGCCGGTCGCCGAGCTCGCCGGGTCCTCGAACGACTGGAAACGGGCCTCGAACATGGCGGCAATCTAAGAGGCGGTTCGCCAAGCGGCAATGCGGGGTGTTTGTGCGGGTCCGGACGGGGGAAGCGCCGCCTATCCGCATATTTTTCAGTCATTCCTCATGGGTTGCGATGCCAGCAAGGGACCTATGCGGCGGAAAAGGGTGTAAAATTTGGCCGAATCATGTATGCTGCGATGCAACAATGAGGGAGGCACTCGGCCGATTCGACTGCTCCAGGAGATACAACATGCCGGTGCTCGCACAAAACCTGTCCCATTCCGTCGCCAGCGTAAGGCGCAAGTTGCTGCGCATGATGGACGCGCTTGCGGAAACGGGGATGCGCCACGCGCACAAGGAAATCAGCCGAGGTCGCAAGGTCGAACCCAAGCGCGGCAAGCCGGCAGCGAAAAAGCGCAAGTCGTGCACGAAGGATCCGGTGCACTAAGCCGGTGTTTTAGCGCCGCGCCTTTTTTCGTTTCATCACCAAAGTCACCCAGCCATCGAGCCTGATGCGGCGTTCCAGCGCTAAGCCTTGCGTGCGATATGCGGCGAGTGCCGCGTTGGCATGAGCGAGCAGGAGTCCTGACAGCACGACGCGTCCGTTGGGTGCGAGGCGGCGTGCAAGCGGTGCGGCCAAGCGCTGGAGCGGTGCGAGCAGGATATTGGCCAGAACGAGATCGAAGGGGGCGTTGGCAAGACGCGGCGCGTTGAGACCTGCGGCGCGCACGGTTTCGATCAGAGCGCCGACGTGATTGATGTGCGCGTTGGCACGCGCAATCTGCACGGCACGGCTATCGATGTCGGTCGCGCGCACGCGCTTGCGCAATATTTTTGCCGCCGCGATGGCGAGGACCCCGCTGCCGGTGCCGAGATCGAGGATACGCTGCGGTTTTTTTCGCTTTACCAGCTCATCGATCGCCAACAGGCAGCCGCGCGTGGTGCCGTGATGGCCGGTGCCGAAAGCGAGTGCCGCCTCGATTTCAATGCCGATGCGATTGATGGGTATGCTCGCGCGGTCGTGCGCGCCATGCACGATGAAGCGCCCGGCGTGGACCGGGGCCAGTGCGGCCAGACTCGTTGCGACCCAATCGCGTTGCGCGACGGTCGCGTACACCGTCGCGTCCGCATGCTTTTTGCCGGCGGCGGCCGCAATCATTGCGCGCAGCGCCTTCACATCCAGCGGAGCGACGAAATGCACCTCGACCTGCCAGACGCCGCCCGAAGTCTCGAAGGCGGCGCAGACTGCGCTCGCGGGATCAAGGCACTCGGTCAGCAGATCGGAAATGCGCCGCGCGTCAGGTTCGGTGGCGGGCAGGCGGGCGACATAGGTCGGGGAGGGGGAATGCAAATCGCTAGCTCAGTGGCGGACACCCGTTTGCGGACACAGGTTATCCAGAAGATATCGACAAAGTCATGCCGGTGTTATTTGGGCGATATCCCTGGACCGGTCCACAGGAACATTGGATGATATTTCACAGCTTCTCTACCCCTGTTCCTCAGCCCTATACATGACATTCCACAGCTTGCCAGTAGGACGGATATCGTTCCGGTGCGCTATGGTTGCGCTGTTTCTCCGATGCGGCCGGTGTCCGCGCTGCGATTTTCCCTGAGTTGTCCGATGGAAATTGCCGACCGACAGGCATGCGCCGATCTGATCCAATCCTGGGGGCTTTGCCGCGATCAAGCGCGCTGGGCGGACTTGCTGGCGACCTTTCATCCGGATGGCCAGATTGCGGTGTCGTGGTTCAAGGGTTCGTTTCCGGATTTCGTCGAACGCTGCAAGAAAAATTCAGGCACCGGTACGCGCGCCAAGCATCTGCTCTGGCCGGCGTTGGTGCGGGGTGCCGGTTCGCAGGCATTGGCAGAGACCAATGTGACAATCCTGGTGCGCCAGCAAATCGATGGCGTGTGGGTCGATCTGACCTCGCGCGCGCGATTTCTCGATCGGATCGAGCGGCGCGAGGGACGCTGGCGCATGCTCGAACGGGCGGCCATCTACGAGCAGGACCGGTTCGATCCGGTCGAGCCGTCCGTCGTGTTCGTCAAGCTGATGCAGACCGCGAATGCCGCGCAATATCCCGAGCCGTACCGCTATATGGCCTATCGCGTGCACGCGGCAGGCCGCACGCTCGCAAATCCGGTGCATTATGATGGGCTGCCCGAGACCGAGGCTCTCAAGGCGCGTTACGACGCTTGGCTCGGCGGGAGCTGATCGCCCCTTTCCATCGCGGGCAAATTCGCCAGAATGAGCTTAAGTCTCTATGCAACAAAAAAAGCGGGAGTAAACAAGTGAAGCCACAATCGTCACGCGCGATGCTGTTTGCCTTTGCCGTCGCTGCATTCGGCGCGACGGTGTTTACATCCGCCGCCGCCCAGGAAGATGTCGCGGCCTTTTACAAGGGCAAGGTCGTCCGCATCGTGGTCGGCATCGGTGTGGGCTCGGGCTACGACATCAATGCGCGCCTGCTCGCCAAATACATGGCGGCGCATATCCCCGGTCAGCCGACGGTCATCGTGCAGAATCAACCCGGCGCCGGCAGCTTGACCATGACCAATCAGCTTTACGCTTCGGGTCCGTTCGACGGCACGGTGATTGGCGCTTCGTTCAACGGCATGCCAACCACGCCACAGCTGCAGCCCGCCGCGGCGCGCTTCGATCCCAATAAGCTCATCTGGCTCGGCAGCACCAACCGGGAAACGCAGGCGACCTACGTTTGGCACACCGCGCCGGTGCAAAAATTCACCGATATCGCCAACACCGAAATCGTGATGGGTTCGCAGGCGCCGGGGTCGACGCAATACGACTTTCCGATGCTCGCCAACGCGATGTTTGGATACAAGTTCAAGGTGATCAACGGCTACGAGAGTACGCCGAAGATTCATCTGGCCATGGAGCGCGGCGAGGTGAATGGTACGCTGGCCAACTGGTCGACGCTCAAGGCGATCAATTCCAATTGGATCGCGGAAAAGAAGATCAAGATTCTCACGCAATGGGCGCTGAAGAAAAATCCGGAACTCGCCGATGTTCCGTTGATCCTCGAGTTTGCCAAGAACGAGGCCGACCTGCAGACGTTGCGGTTCGCGGTTGCACGGCTGGAATACGGCCGGCCGTTCTTCCTGCCGCCGAATGTGCCCGCGGATCGCGTGGCTGCGTTGCGGCGCGCGTTCGACGCCACGATGAAGGACCCGGCCTATCTTGCGGAAGCCGACCGGCTCAAGATCGAAGTCGATGCGCTCACTGGCGAGCAGGTTGCGGCGCTGGTCGAGCAGGTCACGCGCACGCCGCCGGAGCTGGTCGAGCGCGTGCGCAAGGCGATGGAGGCGAAGTAATGTCGTTCATTCGCCGATTTTATTGTCATTGCCAGGCTTGACCCGGCAATCCAGCTTTCTTGAAAGAATCTTACGAATAAAGATGGACCCCCAGGTCAAGCCCGGGGGTGACGTCATCGTTATTGGGCAAGCGGGAAGTGCCTATTTCAACTGACCCGCGATCTTGTCGATGCCGGCCTTGACGCAGGCTTCGTCCTTTTCGCCGCCGGGCGCGCCGGAGACGCCGGCTGCGCCGATCACGTCCTCACCCACCTTGATCGGCAGTGCGCCGCGTCCGGTGGTGAAGCCGGTGAGATACTGTGCGCCCATCTGCGGATTGTCCTTCAGGCGCTTTTCCATTTCACCCGACGGGATGCGGAACGTGCGGGCGGTGAAGGCTTTCTTGAAGCTGTTTTCCATGGTGTGCGGGCCCGTGCCGTCGCCGCGGATTTGGACAATCACCTCGCCAGTGCGGCCGACGATGGTCGCCGACACCGCATAACCACTCGTTTTGCAGTTCTCGATTGCGGTCGTGGCGAGAGTGACCGCCATGGCGGCGGACAGTGATTTCTGGACCAGCAGATCGGCGCTGGCGGGGGTGGCGAAGGCGCAGGCGCTGGCAAGCCCCAGACAGGCGAAGCGGTAAGACGCGGACATTTTTTTAATCCTCCCAATGGTCGCAAGCCACCATGGTTCGGTGGCGGCATGGGGAGAGAGAATACCCGGTGAGGGCAGGGTTTGTCTCGCACCATCCGGCCGGGGCGGAATTCAAAATCGCTCGATGCGAGGGAATAAAACGCAGAGGTATTGGCGCGGATGCTTTTGCCCAGCTTGTTGCAAGGACTGCATAACCTTGCGAAGGGCATCGCCGCCATGTTCACGACGGGATAGAATCGCGCGCACGACCGGCGGCGGCCGGCGCAATGAGAGGGGGAGTTCAATGGGCATTCTCGTCATGATTCTGGTCGGCCTGGTGGCCGGCTGGCTCGCTGGAAAAATCGTGCAAGGAACGGGTTTCGGGCTGATCGGCGACATCGTCATTGGAATTGTCGGCGCGGTGATCGCAGGCTTTCTGTTTCCCAGGCTCGGCTTCAGCCTTGGCGGCGAAATCATCGGCGCGATTATTTCCGCGACCATAGGTGCGGTGCTGCTGCTCGTGATCATCCGGCTCGTCAAAGGCGGCGGGAAGTGGTAGCGGGCACGAAGGCTTTTCGTTCTTAAAATTGTGAAGGCAGCGGTTTGCCGCGCACGTCGGCGGCGCGCGCGATCTTGATCAGCACGCCGATGCCCTTGTCGGCGCCGACGTGTTCCTGCTCGCGCTTGAGGAGCCGCTTGAAGATCGCCTCGCGCATGGGGCCGGACTCGTGCAGCTCGGCGGTGCCGTAGAAACGCAGGAAGCCGGATTCGAGCACGCCGTCGCGCTGCGCCTTGAAGTTGGCGTAGATCACCACCACGCGTTTGTCGTGGCCGAGATTCTCCAGCGCCTGGCGCTTGGAGCGCTCCCAATAGGCGAGGTGCTCGTCGTCGTAGACCAGCATGCTGCCTTTGGGCGAAATGTTCGGCCCGTCCTCGCCTTGGGTGGCGAGCAGGCACGGCGCGCCGTCGGTCCAGGCATTGTCGATGAGGGCGCGGATTTTCTGGCTGATGGGCATGGGGCTCTGTTCGGATTGGTGTTGGCGGGAGTTGTGCGGGAAGTTCGGGACTAGAATATTTCTCAGGCGAGCAGGACGCGCGTGATGTCGTCGCCGGTTTCGGTGTCGATCACGACGAATGCAACGCCCGTCTCCTTCCATTGCTGGAGATCGTCGGCGTTCAGATATTGTGCGGTCGTCGTGTCATAGAGGCGACTGCGCGCGTATCTTTTTACCAGGATGGGTTCCCGTTGCGGCGTGGTTTTCATCGGTGAGGGCCCCGCGTTTTTCGAAGCATAACTGGTGATTTTCGGATGAGCTAGATCGAAACAGGACGTGTCTGCGCTTGGTCCAATGTCTCGATCCATTTCGCGTTCGTGCCTCGACCCGCTTGATGGCGCATGGCTGACTTGCGTAATCGATCGCGCGTGCAATTTTTTCGCAGCCGGCGATCGTCCATGACATCCGGGTGCCTGCGTTAAGCATTGTTAACATTAACCAATTCAAAACATCGAGAAACCCTAGCCCTCCCAAAGCGTTTTCCTATGCGGCGTCTGCGGTACAGCGAGGTTGGTGTCGCAGCAAAGCGGAGGGACAGCGCATGCGTGCTTTGCGGATCGAGGATGATCGCGCCTTTAGGCAATCGCTCATCGACACGGGCGATCTCGTCGTCAATCTCGACAACAGGACCGTCGAGGTGGCCGGCGCGCGTGTGCATCTCACCAGAAAAGAATACCAGGTGCTGGAGCTGCTTTGCTTGCGCAAAGGCACCGTGTTGACCAAGGACATGTTCCTCGACCACATCTACGGCGGGGGTGACAAGCCGGTGCTGAAAATCATCGACGTGTTCATTTGCAATCTGCGCAAAAAGCTTGCGAACGCGTCGAACGGTAAGGATTTCATCGAGACGGTGCGGGGGCGCGGCTATATGCTGCGCCGGGCGAGCGACGATTGAGCGCGGCGAGATAGGCCTTCGCCTGTCAAACTTTACAAAAACTCGGGCGGTACTTCCGACCACGCTTTGCGGCCGGCATAGAACAGCGGCTTCTTGCCGCTGTGCTTGGCGAGGTACGCGGCATAACGCGCGCGCATGCCCAGCAGGCGTTGGCGCGGCACTTTGATGCGCCGGTGAGGCAGCTTGATCAGCGCGCGCTCGATCGCCCAAAGGTTTCTCTTTGAAAATCGCCAGTCTATGGCGCCGAGATTTCGCAGATCGAAGCAGCCATAGGCCTCGACGCAGGCGGTGGCGTCGACATATTCGTCGAAGTAGCTCATGGCGAGTGCGCGGATCGAGCGGAACACCGGCCTTCGCCCGTGCAGGCCGGGATCGCGCGAGCGCGCGATGGTGCCCCAGCGGCCACGATGGCGGTACAGGAAGATGACATGGTCGAGGTAGTCCGTCGATTCGATGCTCAGGACGAGCGGCGGATAGCCGTGCTGCTCGAGCACGGTGGCTGCAAACAACGTAGCTTCGGCGCAGTGCGCGATGCGGCGGCGCGCGACCTGGCGAAAGCTGCGCAAGGTTCCGCCGCGCGTTTCGCGGTTGTAGGGGGTGCGATTGAGGAAATGCTGCACGTCGTCGGGCGTGCGAAGGCGCTTGACCAAGCGCCGTTCGGCTTTCGTAAATGCGGCGAATGGGGGAGGCGAGGCGGTCATCGGCGGCGGGTTGACTCTTATATCCGCTCCACGAATGAATCCACAACGCGCTTTTCGCCGGCCTTGTCGAAGGCGATGGTGAGCTTGTTGCCGTCGACCGCGACCACGCCGCCGTTGCCGAATTTCTGGTGGAACACGCGGTCGCCGGTGGTGAAGGCGGAAGACGCGCGGCTGGATTTCGCCACCAGCTCGCCTTCGATGGTGAGCGGGTGGCGGCGCGCAGATTTTTTACGAACAGATTCACCCTCTCCCGCGCCTTCGGCGCGACCTCTCCCCGCTGGGGAGAGGTGAGGAGGAGAGGCATTCTCCGCATCGTCCTCGAATTCGGTTTTTGCAGCATCGGAAAATCCGCCGCGCTGCTTGTTGGCCTGCGCGCGCTGCCAGCCGGGCGTGCTGTAGTTCGAGCCAAACGACGCGGCCTGGTCGAAGCGCGAAGCGCCGCGGCTGCCGTAGTCGCCAAAGCCGCCCATGTTGCCCTTGCTCTCCACTATTTCGATGCTCGCTTCTGGAAGTTCGTTGAGGAATCGCGAAGGGACGTTCGATTGCCAAAGGTTATGGGTGCGACGGTTGGAGGAGAAGAAGATTTTTGCGCGCTTTCGCGCGCGTGTGACACCTACATGGGCGAGGCGTCGTTCTTCCTCCAGGCCGGAGCGACCTTGCTCGTCGAGAGCGCGCTGATGCGGGAAAAGGTTTTCCTCCCAGCCTGGGAGGAAAACCGTGTCAAACTCAAGGCCTTTGGCGGCGTGTAGTGTCATGATGCTGACTGCGTCGGCAGAGGCGTTGGCTTCGATATCCGAGACCAGAGCTACATGTTCAAGAAAGCCTGCAAGATTATCAAACTCTTCCATGGAGCGTACGAGTTCTTTCAAATTTTCTAGTTTGCTGCCGGCGTTGGCAGCGCGATCATTTTGCCACATCTCGGTGTAGCCAGATTCATCCAGTACTATCTCGGCGAGTTCGGTAGGTGGGAGGGACACGTTTTGCACACGCCAGCGCTCAAAGCGATCTAACAAATCGCGCAATGTGTTTCTCGTTTTAGAACTTAGTTCATCAGTCTCAACTACTGCACGCGCGGCGAAAATGAGTGGAATTTGGCGCTTGCGAGCATAGTCGTTAAGGCGCTGTAGCGTGGTATCGCCGAGACCGCGCTTGGGTACGTTAATGATGCGGTCGAATGCGATGTCATCCGATATCGAATGAATAACGCGCAAGTAAGCTATGGCATCTTTAACTTCGGCGCGCTTATAAAAGCTTGGTCCGCCAATGACGCGATAAGGTAAGACTATTTTGAGAAATCGATCTTCGAACGCGCGCATTTGGAACGAAGCGCGCACTAAGATCGCGATCTCATCAAGCTTGTGGCCAGCACGATGCAACGCCTCGATCTCCTCGCCGATGGCGCGGGCTTCTTCCTCGGAATCCCAGCAGGCGGTGACTGTGACTTTTTCGCCGGCAACATCTTCGGTGTGCAGCGTCTTGCCGAGCCGGCCTTCGTTGTGTGCGATCAGGTGCGCGGCGGCGGCGAGGATGTGCCCGGTCGAGCGGTAATTGCGTTCGAGCCGGATGATCTTCGCGCCGGGGAAGTCGTGCTCGAAGCGCAGGATGTTGTCGACCTCCGCGCCGCGCCAGCCATAGATCGACTGATCGTCGTCGCCGACGCAGCAGATATTTTTGGGGGTAGGCGCGGAAGTTCCAATCGCGCTCTTACCCTCTCCCCTTGTGGGGGGGGGCTCGCTTCGCTCGCCACCCTCTCCCACAAGGGGAGAGGGTTGAGAGCCGGGCTGCGCGGCCACACTTCTTTGCGCCAGCAAACGCAGCCAGAGATATTGCGCGACGTTGGTGTCCTGATATTCGTCCACCAGGATGAATTTGAAACGGTCCTGGTACTGACGCGCGACTTCCGGGTTCTCGCGAAACAGCCGGATGCATTCCAGCAGCAAATCGCCGAAGTCGGCGGCGTTGAGAGTTTTCAGCCGATCCTGAAGGGCCTGATAGAGTTTCTTGCCGCGGCCTTCGGCGAAGGCCGCGCCTTCGCCCGCCGGAACGTCCTTGGGTGTGAGCCCGCGATTTTTCCAATGATCGATCATGCCGGCGAGCATGCGCGCGGGCCAGCGCTTGTCGTCGATGTTCTCGGCCGCCAAAATCTGCTTGAGCAGGCGGATCTGGTCGTCGACATCGAGAATGGTGAAATCGGATTTCAGGCCTACCAGCTCGGCGTGGCGGCGCAAAATCTTCACGCCGATGGCGTGGAAAGTACCGAGCCACGGCATGCCTTCCACCACCTGGCCGACCATGTCGCCAACGCGCTCCTTCATCTCGCGCGCGGCCTTGTTGGTGAAGGTGACGGCGAGGATTTCGCCCGGGCGGGCGCGGCCGGTCGCGAGGATGTGCGCGATGCGGGTGGTCAGCACGCGCGTCTTACCAGTGCCGGCGCCGGCCAGCACGAGGACCGGACCGTCGAGCGTTTCCACCGCGCGACGCTGCTCGGCGTTGAGATCGGTCAGATAGGTGGCGCGGCCGGACAACGCGCGCGCGGCAATGCCCGTCGGCGCTGGCGCCGAAAGATTAGCAGATTCAAGAGGTTCGCGTTTTGCTGGATCAGCCACGAGCGCCTAAGTCCATGAGAATCATGGAGCTAAAATGGCACCGGCAGACCATTATTGCGAGAGCATGATCTTATCCGAAAACCGGTTCCCACCTTTCGGGATCATGCTCTGCGAGGCTTACTCTGGTTGCAGCGACTACTCAGCTTTGTATTCGGCGCGCGGCAGCTTGGCGATGTCGATCAGGGCCTGCGCCGATTTGCGGTCTTCCTTCAGGAACGCGACGAAATCCTCAGGCGTGGTGGCGGCCGGCACGACGGCCTGCTTCTCCAAGAAAGCCATGAATTTCGGATCGGTGAACAGTTTCACGAACGTGCCGTTGAGCTTGGCGACGATGTCCTTGGGCGTGCCTTTGGGTGCGGCCAGGCCCCACCAGCCCTGGCCGGGGAAATTGCCCCAGCCGACTTCTGCGAAAGTCGGCACATCGGGCAGCAGCGCGGAACGTTTCGCCGCCGAGACCGCGACGGCCTTGACCCGGCCGCCTTCGACCAACCCCAGGAAATTTCCGACACCGAAACGCGTCAATTGCACTTCGTTGGCCGCGAGCGCCTGCGCCGCCGGCCCGCCGCCCTTGTAGGGGATGCCGACGATTTTCGTGCCCCACTGGTTGTTGAGCCATTTCAGAAAGAGATCCGGATAGGAGCCTTCGCCCAGCGTCGCGTAGTTGAGGGCGGTAGGATCGGCCAGCGCCTTGGCCTTGAGTTCAGGCACCGATTTCACGTTGAGCGCGTTGGAGACGAATACGCCTTCGATGAGGAAGAACAGCCGTGCGACCGGAACGAAGTCGGTGTCCGCGTCATAGGGCAGCTTGCTGAAGATGATCGGGTTGAACGACAGTGTAGAGTGATAAATGATGCAGACCGTGTAGCCGTCTGGTGCGGCCTGTGCGCACGATTGTCCGCCGAGAATTCCGGCGGCGCCGCCGCGATTCTCGATCACCAGCGGCTGACCGAGCGTCGCCTGAAGTTCGCTCGCCGCCGCGCGCATGATCACGTCGGTCACGCTGCCAGCGGCGATCGAGACGATCATGCGGATCGGCTTGTTCGGATAGGTTTGCGCGTTCGCTGTTGCGACGAATGCGGCGAGGCTGGCAGTAAGGCCGATAAAAATCTTTGCGAGCGTGCGCATGGCGTCCTGTCTCCCTACGAATGATCTCAATCACAGTTTCTTGTTGAACGAGTCCTGGATGAAGTCGTCGAGCATGCGAAAAGTCTGCTGCGCGGCGCCGGCATGATATTCGGCGACGCCGGCCATCATGGTTTCCTCCTCGGCGAAGGAATGCAGCCGGCCGCCGAAGTCGAGCATCTGCCAGTTGGCGCCGGAGGCGTCCAATTCGGCTTCGAGCACATCGCGTTGCGCCTTTGGCGCCACCGGGTCCTTGGAGCCGTGCAGCACAAACACCGCGGCTTTGATGTCGCCCTTCTTGGCTGGCATGGTGGTGGCGAGATCGCCATGCAGGCAGATCACCGCGTTGATGTCGGCGCCGGTGCGCGCGAGTTCGAGCACGTTGCCGCCGCCGAAGCAGAAGCCGACCGCGGCCTTGCGCTTTGAATCGCCGATGCCGCGCTTGTCAGCCTCGGAAACTAGAGTGTTGAGCGCGGCGACGATGCGCTTTCGACCCTCGACGCGGTCGGAGCGCACGGCCATCATCCATTCCTGCGAGGTCGGCGGGCCCTCGCACGTTTTCCCTTCGCCATACATGCAGGCGACGAAGGCAACGTATTTGTCGCCGGCCATTTTGGCGGCACGCTTGATCGCGGGCTCGGTCACGCCGAGCCAATTAGGCGCTACCAGAAGGAGCGGGCGGGGTCCTTTGATCTTCTCGTTGTAGACCAGCGCGCCGTGACCCCTCACATTGCCGGCCTGATATTGAATTCGCTCGACTGCCACTTTTGCCTCCGATTTTGTTTCAAACCAAAATTCTTGTCCGAGCATGATCTTATCTGAAAACCGGTTCCCACTTTTCGGGATCATGCTCTAACTTGGAATCACTTCGCCGATCAGACCGGCATCATATTGCGTGAAGAACAGCCGGCCGTCAGACGTCGCGGTGATGCAGCGCGCGCCGCTCGCCGGCGTCGTGATGTCGTATTCGCCGATCAATGTGCCGTCCGGCGCCATGCGGCCGATCTTGTTGGCGAAATTTTCGGTGAACCACAGATCGCCGTCGGTGCCAACGGTGACGCCGCGCAGCGATGCATTCGGCGTCGGGATAATAAATTCGCGGATATTTCCGTTGCGGTCGATGCGCGCAAGGGCGTTGGTGCTGGTTTCGACAAACCAGATGCTGCCATCGGGATGCGTGACCATGGCGCGCGGCTGGCTGTCGTGACTGGGAATTTGAAATTCCGTCACATTGCCTTCGAGCGTGATGCGGCCCACGCGATTTCCGGCGGCTTCGGAGAACCACAGCGCGCCGTCGCGCACGGCAATGGAGAGCGGTTTAGAGCCGGGCGTGATGCCGGTCTTGAATTCCGTAATCTTGCCGTCCGGTGTGATGCGGCCGATCTGGCTCACTTCGGTTTCGGAGAACCACACGTTGCCGTCGGGGCCGAGGATCATGCCGTCGGGGCCGGCATTCGGGGTTGGCAGCTTGAATTCGGTGATGGCGCCGCGTGGTGTGAGGCGGCCGATCTGATGGGCGCCCTTTTCCGCGAACCACAGGTTTCCATCGGCGCCGAAGGTGCAGCCAATCGGCATTGCGTTGCCGGTCGGGAGATCAAATTCGGTGAACGTGTAACTTTTCGTATCGAGCCGGCCGATTTTTGAAGCGCCGCTCTCGCAAAACCACAGGCATCCATCCGGGCCTTGCACGGCGATATAGGGCTTAGAGTCCTTAGCCGGAATCCGATGCTCGCGGATAGCGGGCGGCACAATCGCGCGTTGCAGCGGGCGAGCCGCGGGCTCTTGGGCAATTTCAGACATATCGGATGCTATCGGCGGGCGTTGAAAACTGTCAATTGCGCGTTTTACGATTCCGCGCCGCTCTCAAGATTTCGAAGGCATGGCGATGCTGCGGCCCGCCGCTTCCGGGCGCGGCAGCATGGCGTGCGCCTTTTTCATTTGTGTGAGGCGCCTGGCGACCTCGGGCGGGAAGGGGGCCGTCTTCTTTGCGGCCAAGTCAACATGCAGCGACATATTTTCCGAGGTGGCGGAGACCCAGCCTTCCTCGGCATGAAACAATTGTTCGAAGCAGTGCAGGCGCTTGTTGTCGAAATCCAGAAGCTGGAAGGTGACGCGCACGGGATCGCCGGCGCGCAGCTCGCGCAAGTAGCGGATGTGCACCTCGGCGGTGAAGAACGAGAGCTGGCGTTTCTTGACGTAATCGGCGCCGCAGCCGAGCAGCTCGAACACTTCATCAACGGCGCGATCGAACAGCACATTGTAATAGGCCATGTTGAGGTGGCCGTTGTAATCGTTCCATGCCGGTTCGACCCGCATCACCGAGGAGACGAAGGGCGCAAAAAACACCGGCTCGAGGTCGACGCGGTCGAGCATGCAAGTGGCCTCACTTTGGGTTGGCAGCTTAAGCCGCAATGGCTGATAAATTCTTCACGAGTTGGTGAGCGGAAAATGAAAATCGGGTTAAATATTTCGAGCAATCCGCATGGGCCGTGCGGTGTTCACTCACGCAGGAAATTGCTGATTTCATCGAGCAGGCGGCTCCAATCCGGATCGCCTTCCAGGACAAGGTGATTGCGTCCTTCGAGCGCCACGAAGCGCGCCCCTGGAATGCCGGCCGCGAGCCTGCGTCCCTCATCGAACGGCTGCACGGCGTCGTTGCGGCAATGGAGCACGAGCGTCGGTGTTTTCACCAGCGGCAGCAGTCCGGAGACGTCGATTTCATCTACCGTGCGGCGAAGGCGTATCGCGTTGTCCGGCGACGTGGTGATGCGCTGAAGGTCGTTGAACCATTGCATCTGCTCGGCGGTGCCGCCAGGAATAAAAAGCGACGTGAACATTTGGCGGAACGCCGGGTTCTCCTGGCCCCAGCCCTGGCGCATGAGGGTGGCGACGGCATCGGCGCCTTCGATCTCCTGCTGCGAGCCGCGCTTGCGCCGCCCGCGCGCGAAGCCGCCGTAAAGCACGAGCTTGGTTACGCGCTCGGGATGCCTTGCGGCATAAGCGATCGAAACGGCGCAGCCTTGCGAAATTCCAAGCAGTGCAAACTTTTCCAGTCCGGCGGCATCGGTTACACTCTCGAGGTCCCGCATAAGCGCGTCAAAGGAGAGATCGTCAACGTTCCAATCGGAGAGGCCATTGCCGCGCGCGTCATAGCGGATCAACCGGCGCTCGCGGGCGAGCGCGTGCAGCAGATGACTCCAGATCGGGCTCTGCCAGTCATATTCAAGATGATTGAGCCAGTTGGCGGCCTTGACCAGCGGTGGACCTCGGCCTGCGAGCGCGTAAGCGATGCGAACGCCGTCGGACGGGGTGCAAAAGTGAATCTCATGCTGCGGATTGGCCGACGCTGCCGGTGGTGCCGGTTTGGCCGGAGCGGCAGGTTCGCCCGGCTTGGCCGACCCGGTTACTTCGCCGACAAACCGAAATCCCTTGCGGGCGATGGTGCGGAGGAGGCGCTGCTCCTCGCCGCTGTCGCCGACGGCTTTGCGGACGGCGTTGATGCGGCTGGTAAGCGTCGATTCCGACACGATCCTCCCGCCCCAGATGGCCGCGATGACGTCGTCCTTGCTCACCACGCGATCGCGGTTCTGGACGAGATAAACCAGCAGGTCGAAGACCTGCGGTTCGAGCGCGATCAGGACGGCGCCGCGCCGAAGCTCGCGCCGCTCAATATCAAGCTTATGATTTGAAAAGAGAAATTGCACCGCCCGCCCCGCTCAACGGATCCAATAACTTCCTCAGGAATTACCAAGGATATCTCAAGGACAAAACAAGCTCAGGTCAAAGATTTTTCTCGCCGGTGCAGGCATGAACCATTCACCCAAACCGCGATCTTCGCGCAACGGAATCGAATGGAGAAAGCCATGATCAAGAAAGTACTCATTTTCACCGCGCTTATTGCCGCAGCCACGATCGGTTTGCTCAATGCCAAACAGATGGAGCAGGAACCGATCGAAAAGAAGTCAGCCCTTGTGTTGCGGGCCCAAGAACTCGCCGAAACGAAGATCATCGACTACACCTTTGAATTTATTCCAAACCTCGACGAGCCGACCGCCGTCGTCGAAGCGCCGACGGAGATTGTCGATTACACGTTCGTGTTTTCGTCGCGCCAGCCACAGTAGCACGCGCGGCGCGACGGTCGATGTGCCGGTCAATTCGTAAACTCGATCATCACGGCGCGCCGACGCTGTCGGCGTTAAATATCAAGTACATGATTTGACAAGCGAAACTGAACCATCGGCTCTTCCGAGCCGATGGTTCAAGTCGGTTCTCAAGCAATAATCAAGCTCTTCTCAAGGACAAATCAAGCGCACGTCAAATTCTTACTGCGCAAACGCAGGCATCCTCCGATCAACAATGCGACCCACGTGACGAAACCGAATGGAGAAAGCAAAGCCATGCAGCCCTACGAGATCCGCCAGTTCTCCGACGGCACAATCGACTACAACGCCTATTACGCGCGGCCGATATCGTTGCTGACTCCCAACATGTACCGGTTCTGCCGGCAGGCCACCTCGCTCAAGACGGCGCTGATCGTGGTCACCACGGTCGGAGCGCTCATGTTTGCGGCGTCGGCTTCTACTCATCGCACCGTTTGCGAGAATTGCGCGCCCGCGAAAGTCAGCCTGCTGGTCTATCGATGACGCGCCATCAAAGTTCGGGCAACGCATTCATCGATCGGAGGCTACCATGACGCAGTTTTCCGAAACGCGCCGCCGCAGCGACGGATCGATCGATTTCGACTTCTATCGCGCGCAAGCCATGGCCGCGCGCGGTGAAATGCTGCGCAACGCCTTCAAGCTTAAGGCCGCGTTCGGCTTTGCGCTGATCACGCTCACCTTGGTCGTCTGTGTAACGATTGCCGGTTCTGCGCCGAAGTATTGGACATAAACGGCGCATAGGCGCTTGCGACATCCGTGACTTCGGCCTGCGACGAAGTGGCGGGACAACATCCTTCGCTCGAAAAGAGGAGATCACCATGGGCCGACTGATCGCATTTCTCTACGGGCTGGCATCCTATCTCGTGTTCTTTGTCACCTTCCTCTACGCCATCGGCTTTGTCAGCGGCCTCGTGGTGCCAAAGACCATCGATTCCGGAATGGCCGGTTCGATGGCCGAAGCACTCATTGTCAACTTGCTGCTGATGTCGCTGTTCGCCGTGCAACATAGCGTGATGGCGCGCAAGCAGTTCAAGCAATGGTGGACGCAGTACGTGCCGAAGTCGGTCGAGCGCAGTACCTATGTGCTGTTCGCGAGCCTGGCGCTCGTGCTGCTGTTCTGGCAGTGGCGGCCGATGCCGGCTGTGGTCTGGCAGG
Organism: Hyphomicrobiales bacterium; assembly: GCA_003169835.1. Taxonomy (GTDB): domain Bacteria; phylum Pseudomonadota; class Alphaproteobacteria; order Rhizobiales; family Xanthobacteraceae; genus PNAI01. Next base: position 146,114 of record PNAI01000035.1, read on the forward strand.
TCGATAATCCGCAAATCGCGGGCGCGATCATCGGTGTGTCATTTGTCGGCTGGCTGCTGGTGCTGACCAGCACGTTCCTGATTAACCACTTTGAGCTGTTCGGTCTGCATCAGGTGGTCAACAACCTTGCCGGGCGCGACATGGTGCAGCCGACCTTCAAGACGCCTGTGCTCTATAAAATGGTGCGGCATCCGATCTATCTCGGCTTCATCATCGCGTTCTGGGTTGCGCCGGTGATGACCGTCGGGCACCTGCTGTTCGCGGCGGTGACCACGGCGTATATTTTCGTCGGTATCTTTCTGGAGGAGCGCGACCTGGTCGAGCTCTTCGGGGACGAATATAAGCGCTACCGCAATCGCGTTGCGATGGTGGTTCCGTTCTGGCGCAGGTCGTCTTAAGCGCGTAACAGTTGGAATGAATGGTAATGCAAACGCCAGCCGCCTCCGCCCGCCACGATCCCGAGAGGGTTGTGGCGGTCGTGCATGCGCTGGCCGCGCGTTTCGGCAACCGGCTGGTCACCGCGCGCGCCGTGCGCGAGCAGCATGCCAACACCACCACATGGATCGCGAACCAGCCGCCGGACGCGGTGGTGTTTCCGCAAGCGACCGATGACGTGCAGGAGATCGTGCGCATCTGCGCGGCGCATCGGGTGCCGGTGATCCCGTTCGGCGTCGGGACTTCGCTCGAAGGCCACGTGAACGCGCCGCTCGGCGGTGTGTCGATCGATTTTCGCGACATGAATCGCGTGCTAGCTGTCCACGCGGAAGATCTCGACTGCGTGGTCGAGCCGGGCATCACGCGTAAGGCGCTCAACGAACATTTACGTGATAGCGGGTTGTTTTTTCCGATCGATCCGGGCGCGGATGCCACGCTCGGCGGAATGGCGGCGACGCGCGCGTCGGGCACCAACGCCGTGCGCTACGGCACGATGAAGGACAATGTGCTGGCTCTCGAAGTGGTGCTGGCGAACGGCGAACTGATGACCACGTCGCGGCGTGCCAAAAAAACCGCCGCCGGCTACGATCTCACGCGGCTGATGGTGGGGGCGGAAGGCACGCTCGGCGTCATCACGTCGCTGACGCTGAAATTGTCCGGAATCCCCGAGGCGATCGCGGCGGGCGTTTGTCCGTTTCCGTCGGTCGAAGCGTGCTGCAACGCTGCGATCCTGACCATTCAGTCCGGCATCCCGGTGGCGCGCATCGAATTGCTCGACGCGCTGCAGATCAAGGCGTCCAACGCCTATTCCAAGCTCACATTGCCGGAAGTGCCAATGCTGTTTCTCGAATTCCATGGCAGCGACGCGTCGGTCGCCGAGCAGTCGAAGCGCTTTGGCGAAATCGCTGGCGAACTGGGCGGCGGCCCGTTCGATTGGGCGATCAAGGTGGAGGACCGCTCGCGTCTGTGGCAGGCACGGCATGACGCCTATTGGGCGGGGCGGTCTTTGCGGCCCGGCGCGCAGGCGATCCCCACCGACGTGTGCGTGCCGATCTCGCGGCTGGCCGAATGCGTCGCCGCGACGCAAGCCGATATTGCCGAAAACCATCTGGTGGCGCCGATCATCGGCCATGTAGGCGATGGCAATTTCCATCTCACGCTTTTGGTGGATCTGGCGGATGCCGATGAGACCAAACGCGCGCAGGCGCTGTGCGAGCGATTGGTCGAGCGCGCCATCGCCATGGATGGGACCTGCACCGGCGAGCATGGCGTGGGCCAGGGCAAGATGAAATACCTCGCGGCCGAACTCGGGGAGCCAGCGCTTTTGGCCATGCGCGCGATCAAGCAGGCGCTCGATCCGCAGGGCATCATGAACCCCGGGAAGATTGTGGCCTAAGGCTTAGGCAGTGACGCTCTGACATAGAATCGCCGTCAAAATCCGGCATCTCAGCTCGATATTGGACGTATTAAGGTTCGCGCGCGCGTTGGCTTTAACCTTACTTACGTAACGGCGTTTCGCCGGGGACAGCGAGCGGCCGAAGCTGTTCTGCCGGCGGTTGTTGCCGTGGTATGCTTTTCAGGCGTTTTTTCGAGTCCGGTTGCGCCAAAAGTGTGAGTAAAGGCCGAGAATTTTACGTTGGAGCGAGCGTGCAGAACACGCTTATGGGAATTGCAATCGCTTTGATCCTGGCGCTGGTGACGGCGCTGGTCGGGCCAGCTTTTGTCAATTGGAATTATTTCCGCCCGTTCTTCCAACGCCAGGCGAGCCAGTTGGTCGGGCTGCCGGTGTACGTCACCGGCGCCATCGACGTCACCATCCTGCCGATACCTTCGGTCACGCTGCGCGCCATCGAGATCGGACGCTACAACGATGAGAACCGGATGCGCGCGGGCGCGCTGGCGTTTTCGCTCGGGCTTGGACCGCTCATGCGCGGCGAGCTACGAGCCACGGAGATGCGTCTCGTCGGACCGGAAATGAGCCTCAAACTGAACCGGGACGGCAAGCTTGAATGGCCGAGCATGGCGATGGGATTCGACGGCGCGACGCTGTCGATCGATCATCTGAACATCGAGCAGGGCCGCGCCATCCTCGTCGATGTGACGAGCGGTTTGCGCGTGGTGCTCGACAAGCTGGCGTTCGCGGGCGAAGTGCGCTCGCTTGCTGGCCCGATGCGTGGCGCCGGCATGTTCTCCATCGGTGATGCGCCGTACATTTATCGCATATCCACCAGCCGCTCTGGCGCAGACGGCATCAAACTCAAGCTTGGCATCGACACCTCCGAGCGGCCTTTGACGATCGAAGCCGATGGCATGTTTGCGCTCGAACTCGGCTCGCCGCGGTTTGAAGGCAATTTTGCGCTGACGCGGCCCGTAGGTTCGGCGCTGGCGAGCGGCAAGGCGGAGATCAACGAGCCATGGCGGGCCACCAGCAAGGTCAAAGCCACGTCGACCGGTGTGATGTTCGACCAAGTCGAATTCCAATACGGGCCGGAAGAGCGCGTGATGAACCTGACCGGCACGGCCGAGGTCAAATTGGGAGATCAGCCGCGGCTGCAAGGCCTGTTCTCGGCGCGGCATATCGATCTCGATCGGCTGGTTGCTACGCCCGACACATTGCGGCGTCTGCCGTTCGCGGCAATCAAAACCTTCGCCGAGATTTTCGGTGACACGTTGCAGCCGACTTTGCCGACGCGGCTTGCGGTCAGTGTCGATACGGTGACGCTGGGCGGCGCCACGTTGCAGACGGTTGCCGCAGATCTCAGCACGGGCGGCGACGGATGGCAGCTCGACAAGCTCGAGTTCCGCGCTCCGGGTTTCACTCAGGTCAAGGCTAGCGGCCGCCTGGCGCCGACCGCCAAGGGTCTTGGCTTTGCCGGCTTGGCGAATGTGAATGCCACCGATTCCATGACGCTGCTGTCCTGGCTTACCGGCCGCAGCAACCCGACGCCCGGCCCGCTCAAGGCGTTGCATGCCCATGGCGATGTGACGCTTACCAGCGATCGAATTGCAATCGAACAGCTCAAGACCGAGTTCGATCGCGCGACACTGGAAGGTCGACTTGCTTACGCGACAGCGAGCGCCGGTCGCTCCTCCTATCTCGAGGCCGATCTCGGCGCGGCCGAACTTGATATCGACGCCTGGCTGCAGGTTGCGGAAACCATGTTCGCAGGCCTGCAGTTTGAGCGGCCGCGCGATGTGGCCCTAAAACTCGTAATCGACAAGGCGCGGATGGCTGGTATCGAGACGCGCAAAGCTGCGGTCGATCTGAAATTGAATGACAATGAACTCGATTTGCAGCGCTTGGCCGTGGAAGGGTTCGGTGGCGCGTCTTTCGAGGCCAGCGGTCGCATCGACGCTTTGTCAACTTCGCCGCGCGGCAACATCAAGCTCGATTTGGACGCGCGCGATCTTGCTGGTGTGATTGCGCTGGCAGAGAAAATTGCGCCGCCGATGGCGGATCCGATCCGCCGTTTGGCTGCGCGTCAGCAAACGGCAAAAGTGACGATCAATCTGGGCATGGAGAGCTTGTCGCCGGGCGCTCTCACAAAGCGATCGACCCTCAAGGCCGGTATCGAGGGCCAAATCGGCATCTTCCGCATCAATGTCGTGGGCAGTGCTGCGGCCGATCCTGCCGTTTTCATGCTTGCCGATCTTGGCGCACTCGCCGGCGCCGAGGTCAAATTCGAGGGGCAGCTCGATACGGCAGATAGTGTGACGCTGCTGGCGCTTCTGGGGATGGAGCGTATGACGTCCGCCGAAAAGCGCTCGGGCCGATTGAAATTCGCCGGGTCGGGGCCATTGAATGGCGACGTGCGGTTTGACGGCCGGCTGAATGCCGGTCTCATCGACGTAAACGGCAGAGGCAATGCGGTGTTGGCTGCCGGCCAGCCGGCCGTTTTGAAATTTAGCCAGCTTCTCGGTACGGTCGGTAGCAGCAAGGTCGCGGGCAAGCTCACGCTGACACTCGGTACGCCGTTAGGAATCGACGGTGCAATCGAGGCCGACCGGGTGGATGTGCAGGCGGTCATTGCGTCGGTATTCGGAAAGTCGCTGCAGGACATGAAGACAAGCGTGGGCGGCGGCGACACTTGGTCGGCGGAGCCATTTACACTTAGCGCGTCCGGTCTCGTTGGCCGCGTTGACCTCAAGGCGGCGCGGGCAAACTTGAACGAAAAACAATTCGCCAAGAGGTTGCAGGGCGTTTTGCGGTTCGAAGCATCGAGGGTCACGGTTGAGGTGCTCGACAGCGAGCTTGCCAGCGGCCGGTTGACCGGCCAACTGTCATTCTTCAGCAGCTCTGAGGGCCTGTCATCGTTGAGCTTCCTCGAATTGGTGGGTGCGCAAGCGGCTGAAATCATTCCGGCCGAAGGGCGGCCTCCGATCACCGGGATTGTTTCGATGCAGGCAACCATCGAAGGCGCGGGCTTGAGCCCGGCGGCGTTCATTGGCTCGCTCCACGGCAACGGCAAGATTATTTTTGAAGATGCCGAATTCGTCGGCCTCAATCCGCGGGTGTTCGAGGCTCTGACGCGCGCGGTCGATCTTGGGATCCAGGCGGATACCAAGCAGATCAGGGAATTCGTCGCCACGCTGCTCTACAACGGGCAATTGGGAGTGACGAAGGCGCAAAGTACGATCGAATTTGTCGGCGGGCAGGCGCGTCTGGTTGGCTCAAGCGTTGAGGCCAAGGGTGCCGATCTTACCGTTTCGGGAACTTTAAATCTTGCCGACGCGACATTGGATGCGACGCTCGCGCTCTCGGGCGCGACGACGAGCGGTGTCGCCGGCCGTCCGGCTGTTTCGGTCACGCTCAAGGGGCCGCTCGCGGCACCCAAGTACACGTTCAATGCGGACTCGCTTGCCGGGTGGCTGGCGTTGCGCTCGGTCGAGCAGCAGTCCAAGCGTCTGGAGATCATCGAAGCTACGCGGCGGGCGGCGACGGCTCAATCACCGTCGGTGGTGACAATCGCGCCGGCCGGCCGAGCGGCCGATGATGACGAAACGAATTTGACGCAGACACCGACTGTCGTTGAATTAAATCCGATATCCGCCGATACCACGGGCGGCGTTTTGAGTGCGATTCCGGTACCGCCGCTACCGCCGGCGGTTGAGGTCCAGACGCCAATCTCGACTCTGCCACTGCCCATGCCGCCGCCTCAGGTTCGCAGTCTGCAGCGCGCACGCGCGCCTGCGCGCGCCAAGCCTTCACCTTGAAGGCGTGCTGCGGTCCGTTCGGAACGTTTCAGAATTAATTCAATCCGCGCGCAGGACTGATGCCGATCGCCGCGACTCGAGCGAGTCGCGCGGGCTCACAGATTCGGTTGCGGTCATGGGATGCTGTGTGCGGTAATGATCGAGCACGAACAGGCGAATGGCCGACGACAGGTTGCCGTGTTGCCGGTCCGAATCGATCGAGGCGACGAGATCGGACAAGGTCACGTCACGGTGGCCGGCGATCTCCTTGAGACATTTCCAGAAGGCGTCTTCGAGACTGACGCTCGTCTTGTGACCTGCGATGACGATTGAGCGCTTGACAACCGGCGATTTCATTGAGGACCTCCGGTTTCGATTTTGTGCTGGTTGAGACTTTGTTCTCGGCTTTCGCGATCGGCCGTCGCGCGCTTGCTATCCGTCTTGGTGATGCCATTGGCAAGCCGATTTTCCGCCGCGCGGCGCTCGGCTTTGCCGCGCGCCGCGCGTTTACGCGCCATCCTAAGATTGACAACCTCAGTCATGTCGCAACTCGTGGTCGTTCGACGCGGATTGTTCACCTTCAAACTCGGTGATGGTCAGAAAACAAACTTGCTGATGGTCAAATAACGTATCGCAAGGGCATTGGTTTCATTGCGTATTGCCTGTACCCCGCAACCGTCAGCATGCAAGTGGTCAACGTTCAAAGGCAAGACACGGTTAGTTGAAGAGGCGTAGGCCGTTGGTCCTAAAATGAATTTCTCGTGATTAGTTGCGACGTGGCGGGAGCGGTTACAAATTAATCAAAGGCATTTATCGGCTGTCTTGTTCATTTTTTTATGCAATCCAAGTCAATTCATGAATATCACGTGCGGTAATTTTGAGATGATCCGCGTCAATAGCTTGTCCGTCGTATGTGTAAACTCGCACCGGCCGGGTTTCCTCTTGGATGCGCCAACGTAAATTCCAGCCGACCGATCGAATCGCATAATCGCAATGCGGCCATGCCTGACGATGGGTGCTCAATCGCGCCGAATCATACGCTCGGGCCGAACCAGGCGATCAAAATCCTTGCCGGTCACGTAGCCGAGTCGAATCGCTTCCTCGCGCAGTGTGGTGCCGTTTGCGTGAGCGGCCTTGGCGATCTTTGCCGCTTTGTCGTAACCGATCTTGGGCGCCAGCGCCGTTACGAGCATCAGCGAACGCGCGAGCAATTCACGGATGCGCGGCTCGTTGGCATCAATGCCCGAAATGCAATGATCGGTGAATGAGCGCGCGGCATCGGTGACGAGCCGGATCGATTGTAGCATGCAATGCGCAAGCAGCGGCTTGAACACATTGAGTTCGAGATGACCTTGGGCGGCGGCGTGCGTGATCGCGGTATGATTGCCGAATACCTGGCAGCACACCATGGTGAGCGCCTCGCATTGGGTTGGATTGACCTTGCCCGGCATGATGGAGGAGCCGGGTTCGTTCTCCGGCAGGATCAGTTCGCCGATTCCCGCTCGCGGTCCGGAGCCGAGCAGGCGGATGTCACTGGCGATCTTAAACAGATCGGCGGCCAGCGCATTGAGCGCGCCGTGGGCGAACGCGTAAGCGCCGTGCGAAGCAAGCGCTTCGAATTTGTTCGGCGCGCTCTTGAACGGCAGGCGCGTGATCGCGGCTGAGCGCTTGGCGAAAAGCTTGGCGAATTCGGGTTTGGCATTGAGCCCGGTGCCCACCGCCGTGCCGCCTTGCGCCAATGGGTAGAGCTGCTTGAGCGCCAGACGCATGCGGATAATGCCGGATTTGACCTGCGAGGCGTAGCCGGAAAATTCCTGGCCAAGCGTGAGCGGGGTCGCATCCTGCAGGTGGGTGCGGCCGATCTTGATGATCGAAGCGAAGGCTTTCGACTTCTTTTGCAACTCGTCCTGGAGATGGGCGAGCGCCGGATCGAGCCGATAGGCGATTTCGGTCGCGGCCGCGATATGCATGGCGGTCGGGATGCAGTCGTTGGACGACTGGCTCATGTTGACGTGATCGTTGGGATGTACCGGCGATTTCGCGCCAAGTTTGCCGCCCACGATTTCACTGGCGCGGTTGGCAATAACTTCGTTGGCATTCATGTTGGTCTGCGTGCCGGAGCCGGTCTGCCATACGACCAGCGGGAAATGATCGTCGAGCTTGCCGTCGATCACTTCCTGCGCAGCCTTGACGATGGCGCGCGCGCGACGCTTGTCGAGCGAGCCGAGCGAGGCATTCACTTCCGCCGCGGCGCGCTTGATCACGCCGAGCGCGCGAATGAGCGGCTGCGGGATGCGCTCGGTGCCGATGTGAAAATTTTGCAGCGAGCGCTGGGTTTGCGCACCCCAATAGCGATCCGCCGCTACGCTGAGCGGCCCGAACGAGTCAGTCTCGATGCGCGTCTTCGCCATGATGTTCGCAATCTTGTCGCCGACTTAACGCCGTCTTGGCCTCAAAGGCGAACGAATACCGGCATCGGATTTTTTTGCCGGTGCGGCTATTTTTTACGAAACCTGTCGAGCCGCACGACTTCGGCGCCGCGCGAGGGCTTGTTCGGTTTGTCGGGTTTGCCGTCGGGTGGAGGGTTGGTCAATTCAGGCGCCGGATCGGCGGGCGCGGGGCCGGCGGCTTGCGGGATGCTCGGCACCGTTCGTGTCGCCGTCGTGCGCGCGGGTTCTTGACGCGCCAGACGGCGCGGCTTGCCGCCGGATTTTTCGTTCCTGTTCTCGCTCTTGTAGGTGGTTTTGGTTTTGGTTTTGGCGGGCGGCGCGGCCATATTATTTTCCGCGGGCTCGGTGATCTCTTCGAACTGCAGCGCGAATTGCACGGACGGATCGACAAAGTTTTTGATCGCCGCAAACGGAATCGAGAGCCGTTCCGCGACGCCATTGAACGACAGTCCGACCTCGAAGGTGTCGTCGCCGACTTTGAGATCCCAGAACTGATGTTGCAGGACGATGGTCATTTCTTCGGGATATTGTTCGCGCAGGCGCGTGGAGAGGCGCACGCCGTCGGCGCGGGTGTCGAAGGAAATGAAGAAATGATGCTCGCCCGGCATGCCCTTCTTGGCGGCCTCGATCAACAAATTGCGCACCATGCCGCGCAACGCCTCCTGGGCGAGAATGTCGTAACGAATATGATCGACGGGCATGATGACGATCCAATGGGGCCGGGACTTCGCAGAAAGACTTTGTAGCAGTTCGTTTCGATTGTTTGAACCGGCGGATGCTAGCGCGCGCGCGGCCGATTGGCACCTGCCATCGAAGGCGTCTGGATAACTTCGCCTGTTAGATAAAGTGGAGGCTTCTGTTGCCAGGTGCCTCCGAACCCCGCCTGACGGAGCTTAACCCGCCAGGGCTTCAGTTCGGTATTTCAGACTGCGTTAAGCAGCCTGAGCAACCGGAGCATAGTTGTCATTTGCAACTATGGTTTGGCCCGATAACGCCGGAACCATCCCGGGCAAAAGCGCGCTCTTTACGCCCTCGTCGATCCTAGTTCGCCCCCGCCGAAACCCGTGCTCGCCGGGCTTGGGTGGAGGCGCCGGGTACTGCCCCCGGGTCCGAAAGGTTTATTACAACGGCCATTTATCGCCATATCCGGCTTGCGCCGGCAGGATGAATATAGGCGAGGAAGGTTGATGAAAGAAGAGCGGGTTTCGGCGCGATCTAGACCTCTTTGCATTGTCATTGCCGGGCTTGACCCGGCAATCCATGACGATGTCCGGAAATGGAAGATCTTTCGTAGGGTTCTCATGTGCTGCACCTCATCATGGATGCGCGGGTCGAGCCCGCGCATGACGTTTGAAAATTGAGCGCAAGCTTCATCGCCCGTATTGTTTGAGGCGCCGGGTACGCCAACCGCGATCTTTTTCCCTCGCCACATGCGAGGGAGCGGAGCGCCGAGAGGCGCAACCGAATAGCCGCGCCTTCCGGCGCGCGCCCTTTTGCGCCGCAGACACGCTTGCGCGAACTTGCGCAAATGTCCGCGAAGGGCGCACGCCTCTCGGCGCTCCACCAGCGGCGACTTTGCACCTCGGGGCCGTGCTTCCGGGCCCGGACAGCGCCCGTTGGGAGTCAAAATCATTATGCAATAAACCGAGTGGTCTCGCCCGCGCCCCGGAATGACAAACCGCGAGTCGGGCTGTAAACCTCTCCGTCATGTCCGAATCTGCCGCAGCTTCTCCCGCGCCGTTCCCGCACGTTCCCACCCACGCCGAGCTCTTCTTCGCCTTCTTCAAGGTTTCGATCTCCGGCTTCGGCGGCACGCTGCCGTGGACGCGGCGGATGTTCGTCGAGGAGAAGCGCTGGATGACGGCGGAGGAGTTCAACGACGCTTACGCGGTCTGCCAATTCTTGCCCGGCCCCAACATCGTCAACCTCACCTCGGTCTTCGGCGCGCGCATGCGGGGTGCGACCGGGGCGCTGGCGGCGTGGGCGGGATTTCTCGGATTGCCATTCGTTCTCATGGTCGTGGTGGGAATGCTCTATGCGCGGTACGGCGATGCCGAGGCGCTGCGGCGCATCCTCGGCGGCGTCGCGGCTGCGGCCGCGGGCGTGATGATCTCGACCGTCACCAGGATGGCGGAGCCGCTGTTCCGCGGCCGGATCGGCGCAGCGCCGTTCGTGGTGCTCGCGACGATCGCTGCGATCGGGATCATGCGCTGGCCGTTGGTGTGGGTGATGGCGGTGCTGGTGCCATCCTCCATCGCGATTGCCTGGTGGACGCGGCGATGAGGGACGACAACATCCTCGCGACGCTGGCGATTCAATTCACGATCATGTCGTTGCTGGCGCTTGGCGGCGCCAATGCGGTGGTGCCGGAAATTCATCGTCAGGCAGTCGAGGTCGGGCAATGGATGACCGATCGGCAATTTTCCGATTTCTTCGCCATTTCGCAGGCGGCGCCCGGACCGAATGTGTTGATCGTGACGCTGGTCGGTTATCACGTTGCCGGTTTTTTAGGCGCGCTGGTGGCAACGCTCGCGATGTGCGGTCCGACCGCGGTGCTGGCCTTCTTCTTTGCGCGCGTTTGGGATCGCTTCAAGGATGCCCGCTGGCGGGTCGTGGTGCAGGCCGGGCTGGTTCCGATTTCGGTCGGGCTCGTCGGCGCAAGTGCCATCGTGCTTGCACGCGCGGCCGACCACAATTGGGTCGCCGCAGCGATTACCGCCGCAAGTGCTGCAACCGCCTATTGGACGCGATGGAATCCGCTTTTTGTGTTCGCGGTTGCGGGTATTCTGGGGCTTGCGGGCGCGGTTTGAGACTTTTGCAATACGCGGCAAGATTGCAGTTGGCAGTTTGGCGTGGTGTGCTAGGTATCGGCCGGGGAAACTGGCCGTAAAGCGCGCCACCAGGGAGGTTGAGTATGTCCGAAGCGTCGCCGCCCGCGGGGGGCGGAAGTGTAATCTCAGGTGAATCGCAGAATCTCTATGGCGGCACGACGTTGATAGTGGTGGGCCTGGTTATGCTGGGCATTTCTTTCTATCACCCCGGACTGGCTGGACCGTTCGGGCCGATCATGTGGCCGCGCGTTTTATCCGCTTTAATCATTTTGGCCGGGGTCGCGGTCGCGAGCGGGCAACTGCGCGTGCGCGGTCCGAAAGACTTCTACGGCGGCGCGGCTCTGATCGGGCTCGCGATGGTGGCTATGTTGGCTTCGATTGACCTTCCCGGGATGCGCGGCTTTGCCTTCGGACCGGGCACCGCGCCACGGCTGTTTGCAATGCTTCTTGTTGGGGCCAGCATTGGGATCTCGATCGGTGGTCTGCTGTTTGAGGGGCCAGCGCTCGAACGCTATGCCTTCCGCGGCCCGATATTCCTGACCGCGTCGGTCCTCATTTTCGCTGGGACAATCAGGCCGTTGGGTCTGGTCCTTTCGAGCTTCGCCACAATCATGGTCTCGGCGATGGCGACACCTGACTTGAAATGGCGCGAAACTTTGTTGTGGGCTGTGATTTTGACTGCCTTCTGTTCACTCCTCTTTCCCTACGGGCTGAACTTGCCGTTTCAGCTCTGGCCGCGGTTCTGAGCGTCGAGGTCCATCATGTACGAGCTGCTTGCAAATCTCGCGTTGGGCTTCTCGATCGCCTTGTCGCCGAACAACATGTTTCTTTGTCTCGTCGGCGCGCTTGTCGGCACGCTGATTGGTGTGCTGCCGGGCATCGGGCCGCTCGCGACTATCGCCATGCTGCTGCCGATCACGTTTGGTCTGCCGCCCGTGGGCGCGCTCATCATGCTCGCCGGCATCTACTATGGTGCGCAGTACGGCGGCTCGACCACGTCGATTCTGATCAACATTCCAGGTGAATCGTCCTCGGTCGTCACCTGTCTCGACGGTCACCAGATGGCGCGGCAGGGCCGTGCCGGGCCGGCGCTCTCCATCGCCGCGATCGGCTCGTTCTTCGCCGGCTGCGTTTCCACCGTATTGGTGGCCGCACTCGGAAAGCCGCTCACCGAGCTCGCACTGCTGTTCGGCCCGGCGGAATATTTCTCGCTCATGGTACTCGGCCTGATTTTTGCCGTCGTGCTTGCAAAGGGCTCGGTGCTTAAGGCGATCGCCATGGTGCTCTCAGGCCTGATGATGTCGATGGTCGGCTCAGATCTGGAGACCGGGGCGGAGCGCATGAGCTTCGGCATTCCGGAACTTTCCGACGGCATCGGCTTCGTCGTTGTGGCCATGGGGGTGTTCGGATTCGGCGAGATCATGCGCAATCTTGAACAGGTATCGACCCGCGAAATCGTCCAGGCCAAGGTCACCGGCCTGATGCCGACGTTGAAGGATCTCAAGGCTGCGGCCGGCGCGATCGGTCGCGGCACCATCCTTGGTTCGATTCTCGGAATTCTGCCGGGCGGTGGCGCGGTGATTGCGGCGTTTGCCGCCTACACGTTTGAGAAGCGGATTTCGAAGACGCCGGAAAGGTTCGGCCGTGGTGCGATTGAGGGCGTGGCCGCGCCGGAGAGCGCCAACAATGCGGCGGCACAGACGTCGTTCATTCCGCTGCTCACGCTCGGCATCCCGCCGAATGCGGTGATGGCGCTGATGGTCGGCGCCATGACCATCCACGGCATCGTGCCCGGGCCGCAAGTCATGACCAAACAGCCGGAACTGTTCTGGGGCATGATCGCCTCTATGTGGCTCGGCAATCTGATGCTTGTCGTCATCAATCTGCCGCTCGTCGGCATGTGGGTGAGATTACTGCGCGTGCCCTATCGCCATCTGTTCCCGATGATCATCATCTTCTGCTGCATCGGCGTCTATTCGCTCAACAATGCGGCGTTCGATGCATCGATGACGGCAATCTTCGGGCTCGTTGGTTATTGGCTGGTCAAGCATGACTTCGAACCGGCGCCGATGCTGCTCGGCTTCGTGCTTGGGCCGCTCATGGAAGAGAACCTGCGCAGGGCGATGCTGATCGCGCGCGGCGATGCCACCGTGTTTGTGACGCGGCCAATCTCGGCGACGCTGCTGGCCTTGGCCACAATTCTGCTCGTCCTCGCCGTGCTGCCCATGATCCGGGCGCGGCGCGAAGAGGTCTTTACCGAGTAGCGGGGGATCCAATTTCCGATGAGCGGCGTTTTGCGCTTTTGACGGAATTTGTTCAGCTGCAATTGTAAATGGCGCGGCTTCGCATGACTGCGCGCAAGTTCAAGGGGACTTACGATGCCGTCGTTCAAAGTTTTTGCCGGCGTTTTTGCCAGTGTCATATCGCTCGGACTGAGCACGCTGCCCGCGGCTGCGCAGGCGGACTATCCGAGCCGCTCCATCACGCTGATCGTGCCGTTCGCGGCGGGCGGGCCGACCGATGTGGTGTCTCGCATCGTCGGCGACCACATGTCGCGCACGCTCGGCCAGACGATCGTGATCGAAAATACGCTCGGCGCTGGCGGCACCATGGCTGGGGCGCGCGCGAGAGACGCTACGCCTGACGGCTATACGTTGATCACCGGCCATATGGGCACGCACGCGGCCTCGGTCGCGCTGTACCCGAACCTGAAATACAACCCGTCGACCGATTTCGAACCGATCGGAATGATCGCCGGCACGCCGGTCCTCATCCTCGCCAGGAAGGACTTCCCGGCAAATGACCTCAAGGAGTTCGTGACTTATCTGAAAGCGAATGCCGACAAGGTCAACATGGCGCACGCGGGCGTCGGTTCGGTGTCGCATGTCACCTGCCTGCTGCTCAACTCGATCCTCGGCATCAAGCCGACCGCGGTGCCCTATAACGGCACCGGCCCGGCGATGAACGCGCTGGTCGGCAAGCAGGTCGATTACATGTGCGATCAGATCGTCAACGTCGTGCCGCAGGTGCAGGGGGGCACGATCAAGGCTTATGCGGTCGGCATTCCTGCGCGCAGTCCGGCGCTCCCGGACATACCGACATCGAAAGAAGCCGGCCTGCCGGAATTTCAGGCCTCGGCTTGGAATGCGATGTTCGCGCCCAAGGGCACGCCCAAGCCGATCGTCGATAAGCTCAACGCCGCGCTCAGCAAGGCTTTGGATGATCCCACGACCCGCAAGCGGCTGCTTGATCTCGGCAGCGAGCTGCCGGAAGGGCAGGCGCGCAGTTCGCAGGCGCTCGCCGAATTGGTCAAGAGCGAGACGAGCAAGTGGTCGACGGTCATCAAGGCGGCCGGCGCGACGAACTGAGCTGGAAGCTTTTCGCGGCAGAACAGCGGTCCTCGGGGGCCGCCGTTTTTGTTTGCGTCTATGTTTTCGTTTTCATCTATGGATGAATACGCGGTGTCCTCTTTTGGGTGCCGGCTATTCTGGACATCGCACGTTGCGGCAGGGTCGAAAATGACCCGAAGTGGACATGCGGACCAGCCCATAGTGCGCGGTAAGCCAATGAGGCTGCGGTACTCTGCTTCCGCCGGCAGATTGATGATGCGGGAACAAAGCCGCGCGCGGCGACAAGAGGAAGCACAGAGAAACAAGCCAATGACGTCTCAACATAAGCCGTTTGATGCAGCGAGAACTGCGCACAATGAGAACGGAAATTCAGCTTCTTCAACCCAGTGCCAGACGGAGTCTGCAAATTGGAAAATTGCTGCTCAACAACCTTTTGTACAGTCTCCGGGGCCTGGGCAACAGGTATACGCTGGTCTGCACGCACCTGGGTTCGAGTCGGCCCAGCATTGACCCTGGCAGGCATAATAGCCTGGGTCACAGCACCCCCCTGCGCCAGGACAGAATCTCTGGTTTCGGTTTGTGCAGGTTTGACAATTCTGAGCGATTTTGGGCGCCTTGAGAGAATCCATAAGTGAACGGACTGAACGCCCAGGCGCGCTACGAAACGAGAAAGGCGTCGTCTGGCTGTCAGGTGCGGAAACTGTCAATGTCGGTTCAGCGGCCGTGCCGCTGCTCGTGATTGAACGTTCTTGCGCTTGGGCAAACGCAAATGTCGCAGCACATAAAATCGCACTTTAATGTCGATATGCGAAGTTTGCCCATGATGTAATCCTAAAAGCATCAAGTGAAGTCTACAATTGTCAGATTAGGCACGCACGTATGAACGTACAACACGCAATTGTAGTATCCCTCGTGGAAATGGATGGGTAGCACCGATCAGGGACAAACCAAGCGTGCGATGTCGCCTTTTGGCCCTTCACGTCGGTAGCGCCACTTCCGCTTTTGGAGCATAGCGGCGATGTTGATTGCTTCATATATTGGCGTCTCTAGGCAACCTGCTTAGTCTTGGGCATCCTTTTGAGTCGCCCCCATATTCGTACCGAGAGCCCAAACGACAACAGATGCGCCAGTATCTCGATCTGATGGAACGCGTGCTCGCCGACGGCGTGGAAAAACACGACCGCACAGGCACCGGCACGCTGTCGGTGTTCGGCCATCAGATGCGCTTCGATCTCGACGAGGGTTTTCCGCTCGTCACCACCAAGAAACTGCATCTCAAATCGATCGCCTACGAGCTGCTGTGGTTTCTGCGCGGCGACACCAATGTCAAATATCTCCACGAGCACGGCGTTTCGATCTGGGACGAATGGGCGGATGAAGCGGGCGAGCTCGGGCCGGTGTATGGCCAGCAATGGCGCTCGTGGCCCGCGCCCGACGGCGGCGCGATAGACCAGATCGCGGATGTGATCGCCGCGATCCGTAAAACGCCGGACTCGCGCCGGCTGATCGTGAGTGCGTGGAATCCGGCGGATGTCGCGAAAATGGCGCTGCCGCCGTGCCATTGCCTGTTTCAGTTCTATGTCGCCAAAGGCCGGCTTTCCTGCCAGCTCTATCAGCGCTCGGCGGATATTTTCATCGGCGTGCCGTTCAACATCGCGTCCTATGCGCTGCTCACCATGATGGTGGCGCAAGTGACGGGACTGCAGCCAGGCGAATTCATCCACACATTTGGCGATGCGCACCTTTATCTCAATCATCTCGAACAGGCGCGCCTGCAGCTTTCGCGCGCGCCGCGAACATTGCCGGCGATGCGGCTCAATCCGGCGGTGAAGGACATTTTCGGTTTTCGCTACGAGGATTTCACGCTCGCGGGCTATGAGCCGCATCCGCATATCAAAGCGCAGGTGGCGGTGTGAGTGCGGCAACGCCGCGGATCGCCATCGTCTTGCTCGCCGCCGTCGCCGAGAACGGCGTGATCGGGCGCGACAATGCGCTGCCGTGGCGTCTGCGATCCGATTTGCAGCGGTTTCGCGCGGTGACCATGGGCAAGCCGGTGGTGATGGGGCGTAAAACCTATCTCTCGATCGGCAAGCCGCTTTCGGGACGCAGCAATATCGTGGTCAGCCGTTCGGGGGATTTCACCGCACCTGGAATTGTGACCGCAGTAAATCTCGATACGGCGCTTGTCGTGGCGCGTGGCGATGCGCTGCGGCGCGGCGCGGATGCTATCGTGATCATCGGCGGTACTGAGATCTTCACACAGACCATGGCGCTCGCCGATCGGCTGGATATCACTTTGGTGTATGCGAGCCCGGCCGGCGATACTTACTTTCCGAAAATCGATCCCCATGTCTGGCGCGAGGTGGAGCGCAACGAGCAACCCGCCGGACCGCAGGACGACGCGGGCTTTGCCCATATCACCTATAAGCGGGCGTAAGGCCGCACTCCCATGTCGCGCGTTGTAAGGAGCTAAAGGCTCCCCTATAACCCTGGCAGCCATTCAGCCGGCGGAAAATAAGGCCGGTAAGCGAGGAGATAACTCATGCCGTGGAGCAATCAGGGCGGCGGGCCCTGGGGATCGGGCGGAAAGGGGCCGTGGGGTTCCGGCCCGCAATCGTCTGGGCCGTCACCGCCGGATCTGGAAGAGTTGCTACGCCGCAGCCAGGACAAGCTTCGTTCGGTGCTGCCCGGCGGCAGTCTCAGCAGCCGCGGGTTTGCTCTGATTGCGCTTATCGTGGTCGTGTTGTGGGGCTTCTCCGGCTTTTTCCGGGTGGAGCCCGATGAGCAGGGCGTGGTGCTGCGCTTCGGCAAATACGTGCGCGACGTGTATCCGGGTCTCAATTATCACGTGCCGTATCCGATCGAGTCCGTGCTCACGCCGAAAGCGCTGCGGGTCAATACGATCGTCATCGGTATGCGCGTGGATGAGGACGCGCGCCGCGGCGGGACCACGAGGCGCGACATTCCGGAAGAGAGCCTGATGCTGACCGGCGA
>PNAI01000034.1 GCA_003169835.1 Hyphomicrobiales bacterium
CCGTTACGGCCATGGTCATTTGGCCTGCAGATTCCGATTAACGTGACAGTGCCTGGTCGCCTGTCGCGCGGCCGCACACGATCTGCGCATGAGCACAAACTGCATACGACGCGCATGTTGGATATATGCAAAAAGCAGTTCAGCAATTGCAGAAATTCTATTCTAGTTACAGGTCTCCGGATATCTCGCGCCGTCGCCGCTCTGATTCTTCCGCATAACGTCGAAGGGTGTGTGCTTCCGTGAGGATCCCAACGACTCGGGCTCGCTCGACAGAGTCAACAACCGCGAGTGATTCTGCCTCCGCACGGTCGAACGTAGCCACCGCCTCCCGCACATTCATAAATGGAAATAGTGTATCATCACGATGATGAAGAAAACTGTTTAGTGTGGTTGCTTTGGCGTTTTCGGGGCCATACGTCTCAGCCACGACAATGATGCCAGCATAGCGTCCGTCCGAGTTAACGGCAACCACTTGTGTCTTTGAGCCGAGCGGAAACTTAGCGTGAAAGTCCTCGATCGACATTCTTTCGTCTACGGTGACGACATCGCCCCGCATCATGCGCCCGACCGTCAAATCGTAAATCCAGCCAACATCGGCAGCGCTGCGAATTGTTTCACCCCGTAGGTGAAAGCGCCAGGTTGCGAAAGAATAGCCGAAAAGTTCGCGCGTCAGCTGGGTCGAGATTATCACTGCAATTAGCACGGCAGTCGTGAGCCACAGATTGCCAGTTGTTTCGAGGGCGATGAACGTCATGGTGAGCGGTCCGCCAATAACAGTCGCTGACAGCGCGCTCATCCCGATGATGGAATAGATGGTCGGATCCAAATGGTGACCCGGCCATATCGCGTTGAAAGCCGCGGCAAACAGATGCCCGCCGAGCGCGCCAAGCAGCAGCGAGGCAAAGAACAATCCTCCGCGGAAGCCGGAGCCTAGCGATACGATTGAGGCGACAGCTTTTAAAAGAAATACTGTGCCAATAGCGGCAAGCGGCATATTAATCATGCCTGTCAGATACAGCGCGCCATGACCCGACGACATCACTTGCGGCGTTACGAGCGCGAATAGGCCAACGATCAGCCCGCCGAGAGCTGGATACAGCGGCGGCCAGACGTGCGCCTTTGATAGCAGCGCTTCGCACAGCGCAACTCCACGCATGATGCCAATGCCGAACAGGGCAGCAAAAATCCCGAGCAGACCCGCAATAGCCAAGTCAAGTGTGAGAACCTCTCCCATCTGATCGGCGACAACGCCTAGAGATAGAGGAGCAAACGTATTGGCAGTAAGGTATCCCATCAGGGCGGCGACGCCGATCGCCGTAAGGCTCGCCGGCGTGTAGCCACCAATAATGAGTTCAAAGGCATAGAACGCGCCCGCGAGTGGCGCACCGAAAGCACCGGCGATTGCGCCTGCCGCTCCACAACCGACCATGATGCGCTGGTCTGCACGACGCAGGTGGAAAGCACGGCCGAGCGATGCCGCGATGCCGCTTGAGAGCTGGGTGTAGCCTGCTTCCAATCCAACTGACGCACCAACACCGCTCGACCAGATTGTCTGCAGGGCAACAATCACGCTGCCGCGAAAGGACATGCGGCCGCCGTGAAGTGCGTTTGCCTCGATCGGGTCGATTTCGCGCTCCGGCCTGCGCCTGAGCAAGAGCATTAGGGCGATCCCGAGCAGCAATCCGCCAAGCGTCGGTACACCGACCGCATGTAGCGGATCGATTTTTATTTGGCTGGACAGGCGCTCGCCGGGACCGAGATCAAAGAATAGCTCATGTAAGAGCGTCACGGCGCTGCTCATAGCAGCAACTACGAGGCCTGCGATGATGCCGATCAGAGCTGCGAGCAAAACCAGACTTGTTTCTCGCGCTCGCACAAAAGCCCGCAACCGACGGGGAGCCTCGAAAAAATAGGATGAGGTTGTTGTCATTGATGAAACGATTCAGCGCTCTGAAAGGCGCAATCCATGCTTAGAGCTTTGATAAATCATTTTTCAATGCAAAATTCCCTGTTTCTCACAGTTCGATATACAAGAAATCGCTGATACGATCACTCCAGATGCCACAAACATTAACGTTCGGAGCGTTGCCCAATATACGCGCTCGACATGAGGGCGGCAGCTGGAGCATTTCATCCTAAGGGCGGGATAGAACCGAGTTTTCCGTCCCCAACTGTCAGCTCCGGTCCGCCGTTTCACCTTCGGTTCTGGCCTTGGCCGGAGTTTTCTTCTCGTAGGCAGCGTTGCGAACATACGAGTTCACGCGACGGAGATTGATCATTTGAGTACGCGTTTGGACGCGTCATGAGCTGACGTGCTCTTCATGCGATGTTTCTCTGCTTCTGATGGTGGCTATTTAGCGGACGTTACGGGATGTCTCAGTACCAGAAGCAGACATCGTAAGGGTTCGTCCGGCGATCGTCGTCGCCAATTAGAATTAATCTGTAAGTAAGCGGGAACACTATGCCGGGCTGCAGCCGAACGAGATAGATGCAAGCGAGCATATGGTACTTCGTGTCGCCGCTTATCTGCGAGCGAATTCCCAAAAAAGACTCATCTCCACAACTTTGCGTCTATTTGTTCGATAAACGGGCTCCCAGTCATTTCGATAATATCACAAAATACACGATGGCTCCCATTGCCACGAGCATCCCCGCGAAAATTAGGACTGTCGTTCGGGGTGAAAATCTAAGTTTATTCCCACGCCAATCTTCGGGGGAGAGAAAATCTGCATGCATTTCATTTTTTCCAGTGCGCTTGGAAATGAGGTTCTTGATTGGCGCTAGTATAGCGCGCGTGAGACGCCGGGCAACGGCAATCCGTAGATGCACTGTCTGTTGCTTTTTCTACCAAACTATTTTGTCCAAGAAAGTGCAGGTCTGGACCCATCTCAAAAATTGTACTAATAAGTAATATCCATATAAACGGGTTTGAACAGTACCGTGGCGAAGGCATTGCGCAAGCGCGCCGAGAAAATTCTCTGCGGGGTTTTTACCGCAAGAAAAGGCCATAAGCGGCCGAATCCGAGCCGTCTACAAGTTTACACTGCAAAACAAATCATCGCGCTGATCCTCCAGGATAGCCTAGCGTCAGGACACCATCTTCGTGAAGAAGCCTTAGCGCGGCGCTTAAACGTCTCGCGTACTTCCATCCGGGCGGGATTGGAGATGTTGCACGACCAGGGAGTGGTGGTCGGACGTCAAAACCGCGGCTACGTACTGGCGCGTGGCTCCGACGAGATACATTTATCGACCGAGCTACCCACCAGCGCAGACGAGGCGCTCTACATGCGTATTGCGCGCGATCGCGTCGCCAATCGTTTGTCACATGCCACGACCGAAACTGAATTGATGAGGCGCTACGATTGCGGACGTAATCTTGTGTTGGCGGCTTTGGCGATGCTGTCAGAGGAAGGTCTTATCCGCCGCGGTCGCGGTAGAGAATGGCGGTTCCGCGACATCCTCAACTCTCCGCAGATTCGGCGGCAAAGCTATGAGCTGCGTTTGATGCTCGAACCGGCTGGTCTTCTCATGGCTGGATTCAAGCCGGATGAGGTCGAGCTTGCGGAGATGCGTAACCGTCAGATTGCTCTGATGGATTCCGCCGGTAAAGCCGCGTCATGGCGGGAGGTGTTTTTTGTGGATGCGAGCTTCCACGAAATGCTGGCGCGGTTTTCGGGGAACGAGTTTGTCCTCGAGGTCATACGCCAGCACAATCGGTTGCGCCGTCTAATCGAATACGAAAGCTATCCTGATGCGGGCCGGGTCCGCGCCTGGTTACGCGAACATGTCGCCGTTATCGACGCCATAATTGTTAAGGACAACAAACTGGCGTCGCGCCGACTGGCGGTGCATTTGCGTAACGCAATGGGGCCGGCCACCGCACGGGTATCCACAAATAGTGGCCGGATAAAAACCTCCGAACCGTCGCCGCATCTTAGCGCTCGCTACACCTGAGCAAGTTAAGACAGATGTGGCGGCTCGACGCCAAGTTCGCTAGCAATCTTTAGAGTATTGCGCCAAATCGAAGCAAGAAGCGTTACGCCTTTCCGTGCGGACTCTTTCTTCAGACGCTGGCCGCGTTCACCCGGGATACGGATTTCCGCAACACCCGGCGCTTTACGGGAGGATTTCAGCTCCGACAAATACGCAGCAATGCGCTGCTCGCTCAAGCTTGCTTCCCCGAAAGCTGCCGGATCGAGTGCAATGAACATGTGTCCGCGGCATCGTTCGCCGCGGCCGTCCGTGAGTGCCTGTGACAGCTCGGCTCCGATCACCGCACCAATAACCGGTCCCGACAGCAATCCAACTGCGAGCCCAAGTGCGAACCCTTTGTATCCTCCGAGAGGTGTGAGTGCGCCATCGAGCGCTTCCTTGGCGTTTGTTGTCGGCTTGCCTTGCCGGTCGATTGCTATGCCGGGTGCAATGGGCGCATTGCTGTAGCTCGCGATGCGCACATGTCCAATTGCAGAAGTGCTAGTGGCGAAATCGATGATGATCGGGTCCTGGCCCGCAACGGGAAAACCGAAGGCGAGGGGGTTTGTGCCGAGCAGCGGATCAATCCCGCCCGCGGGATGAACTCGGACCGGATGGGTGTTGGTGAAAGTCATCCCGACCAGACCGGCGCGCGCGATTTTCTCGACGTAATACCCCAGCATGAAGATATCGCCGCCCCCGACCAGGCCGACTGCGCCGATGCCTGCCTCGCGCGCTTTGCGTATGGCGACTTCCGCGGCGAACACGCCCGTGACGTGGCCGGTTCCGCCGTCACCTTCGATGCGTGCCGTAGCTGAAGTCTCCTTTACGATCGTTGGCTTTGCCCGGCCGTTCAGCCGGCCAGCGCGTAACTCGCGTACCGTCGAATAGATGTGGTCGGTGCCCTGGATGTGATGACCGTGCAGATCAGCTTCGATCACGCCGATCGCATTCATGCGGGCGTTTTCGGGATCGCATCCGGCCGCTTCGAAGATTCGCGAGAGGAAGCCGCGCAGGATATCCATCGGTATCGTGATCGTATCTTGTGTCGTCATGCTGGCCCTAGCTTAATCCCGCAACGCCATGCGCGAGGACACGAACGGCCAGTTCAAAGTCTTCCAGACGCATGGCCTCGTCCGGATTGTGGCTGCCGTTCTGATTACGCACGAAAATCATAGCCGCCGGGACTCCGGCGGAGGCATAAACGGCGGCATCGTGCCCGGCGCCGCTCGCCATTTGTATGTGAGGAATTTTCAGATTTGCCGCTGACGAGGTGAATCGATCGAGCAAATCGCGATCCATCTCCGCAGGTTCGCTGCCCGTGAGTGGGCCGAGTTCGAACTTCGCGCCGTATTTCTTGGCGATCTCTGCCGCAAGAGCATTGACGAGCGTCTTCACTACCGCCAGCGTAGGCTTGGAATGGCTGCGTACGTCGATGCAGATGCTGACTTCGCCGGCGATCTTGCTGAAGGCGTGCTGTGTGGGGTCGGTAAATAACTTGCCGATGGTTACCGTCAGGTCGTGCCCCTCGTGCTCAAGCCTCTCCCATTCGCTATTGAGCCGCGTGACAAAATCCGCAGCCGCGACGACGGCATCGTGACGGTATTCGCGCGGCACCGCGCCGGAATGGCCATATTCGCCGAGTACGCGTGCGTTCCGGTAGCGGAAGCTTCCGCGAATGCCGGTCACCAATGCGAGCGGAATGTCACGGCCAGTCAGGACTGGCCCTTGTTCGATATGCAGCTCGACATAGCCGCGAAGTTGGTTCGGCCTGAACAACGCTTCGCCTCTCCTAACGGCCGCCGGGTCAAAGCCAAGTTCGGTCATGTGCTGCGCCAGCGTGCGGCCCGTATCGGCACGTGGAATTTCCAGTGCGAATTTCGGCAGAAGACCCAATGCCGCCTTCGAGCCGACATACGAATAGGGAAACCAGGTACTTTCTTCCGCTCGGATTGCCAGAACGGCGACATCGCCGGCCGGCACGAAGCCTGTGCGCTTCCACGCCGTCAGAATCGCAATGCCGGCAATGACGCCGGCAGCTCCATCGAAATTGCCGCCTTGCGGTACTGAATCAAGATGCGATGCGATCAGGAAAATCCCTTTTTCCTGGTCGTGCCCCTTCAGAGTGACATAGAGATTGCCTCCGGCGTCGGTGGTGGTCGCAAGTCCAGCCGCGCGTCCGGTCTGCGCGATCAGATCATGGGCGAATTGTTCGCCTTCACCGTAGGACGCGCGCGTGATGCCGACAGTGTCGTGCGTTTTTTGCGCGAGCATGTCGAACAGCTGTGCGGCAAGCTTGAAGTCCGGCTCCGGAAGGGCGGATGCTGCCATATCAAACCCGCAACATTTCCCGCTTGAGTTTCCCGAGCGGACGCGCCGCGCCTTCGGTCACCAGCACGGTCTCGCTGACCGCAACAGTAAACTTTCCCCATTCGCGTAGTGCCACTGGAACGTGGAACACCATGCCGGGCTGCAGTGGAACGGTAACGTCGTGGTAGAGACTAAGGATATTGCCTTCACCCCAATCCGGCGCAAACGAAATCCCGATGCTGTAGCCGGTTCGTTTGCGATAGCCACCGGTGAAGCCATCGCGATCGATGATTTTCTGAGCGGCGTTGTGCACGTCCGCGCAGGTCTTGCCTACGCGCAAATTTTCGATCGCCGCCGCTAGTCCCTCGTCGCAGGTCTTGTACATGTCGAGCGCGAGCTGCGGGACTTTTCCAACGCTCGCCGTGCGGAACATTGCGACGTGATAGCGGTTGTAACAAGCGACCGTCTCCAAGGCGACGAGGTCGCCCGACTCGATCTTGCGGCGGCGCCAGGTGGTGTGCGGCACGCCCGAGCGCGGACCGGACGTGACGAACGGATCCATGCCGAGATATTCCGAGCCTGCCAATATTGCGGCGTTCATGATTGCCGCAGCTACTTCATTTTCGTTTGCTCCTTCGCGCACTTTGTCGAGACCAGCTTGCATGCCGGCATCATTGGCGGCTGCGGATTTTTCCATTTGTTCGAGTTCAAGGCTCGACTTCACGCTCCGCAGTGGCTCCACTAGACCCGCACCATCGAGTAGCGCGCCGAATTCCGAAGCAAAGCGCTCATAGAGATTGACCGTCAGGAACCAGGCGCCGCGGTCGATTGCTACGCGCTTGCCCTTCCAACCTCGCCGATGCAGCGCCGCGGCCACCGCCGCACCGGGATGGGCATCATCGGCGTAGCCCTCAATGTCGGACATGAAGGTGTTGAGTCGCGCGTTCATTGTCTCGAGTCCGCGCAGAATATGAAATGGTTCGCCGGATTGCGGGACGCATAGGCATTGGAATGTGTAGTATCCAGGCGTCTGCTGGCCGGTCAGGAAGAATATGTTCTCTGGACCCGACATGAGAAGAAGGTCGAAGCCCTTTGCCGTCATCTGAGTACGCAGCATCGTAAGTCTACGGTCGTATTCGGCTTTCGGGAAAACCGTTTCGGCGCCTTGCGGTACCATCTTCAAGGTAGCGCTCAGATCTAAATTCGACATTTCATCATTCCTTCCAAACAAAATTGTGCAGGCGACTCGATGCCTTCCTAGCCACGCTCCTCGGGGGCAAGAATCAAATCCAAGACCGCGTCGAGTTTTTCGCGCTGATCCGAAGTAATTGCGAGCAGTGGTGGGCGCACGACCCCGCCTGCCCAGCCGCGATAAGCCATCGCTGCCTTAACGGTTTGTGGCTGACCAAATCGCCTGGCCAATTCCCGATACTCGAACCAGCTGCTGTGCAGGCGTGTTGCAGTATGCGCATCTCCCGCCATCATTGCCCTGAAACACTGCAGAATCAATTCGGATAAGGCGCAGCTGTTGGTCGAAGAAAGGCCATCGAATCCCGCGCTGAGTGGACCAAGAAAAGCGAGATCGGATGCACAGAACAGTTTGATTTTTCCGCCGAGACGGTTGGACAATTCGTCGATAGTTGTCGGATTCAAATCACCCTGCTTGAGGCCGATCACATGACTCATGTCGCTCAACCGCTCGATCAACCTGGCTGATAACGTGATCCCGATGCCTGGGGCATTGTAAATGACTAGTCCGCTCGAGGAGGCCGGCGCGAGTGCTCTGAAAAATTCCACGATATGTTCATCGTCGACTTCGGAAACGAAAGGAGCTGTGATCATCGGGATGCCACCGAGTTCGGCCGCAAGTTGTGTCAGCTCAAATGCAACGCGCGGATCGGAATGGGCACTGCACAGTAAGACAGGCACGCGATCGCGGACGATCTCGAAGACTCGTCGAAATAATGTCGCACGCTCCTCTACGGACATTGCGGGAAACTCGCCGTAGGTTCCTCCGATCAACAACCCATCGAAGCCTAAGCCTAAGAGCCGTTCGATGTTTTCCGCCAAACCGCGAAAATCAATTCCGTCGCCGGGAATGAATGGCGTGACCGTAATATTGAAAACGCCCTTGAGCCGAGCCTTGGATTCACTTGCTGTTGTCATTTTCTGCACTTGCAACCGCGAAGCGCCAGCTTCATTGCGGCTCTGCGTTTGAGCATTGCTGTGGCGAATTGCCTCAAGGCTGTGCACCGCTGCGGAGGAGGCAAAAACGGCTTACAAATCTCAGTAAGTACAGCCATCAGCAGCCTGGAGTGTTAGGATGAGCCTGCAATATCGCTCAGTTTTTTATCTTGTATGCAATGTGTATTTCAATACAATCTTTCGAAAGCCAGCATGCATGTGGGTCCATCGACAGAACGGGTGCGCATTTTTGCTGGCGGTATAGCGGCCTGCAGACGGAGAGTGAAAATGAAGGCGCTCCGATTTCTTTCTGTTTTGTTGGCAGTTTCGTGCTTGGGGAGCGCGGCGTCGGCACAGCAACAGCTGCCGACCATGGTCCATGCGGGCCTGCGCACGCTCTATCTCGCGCCGCTCTTCATCGGCATTGATCGCGGCATCTTCAAAGCTGACGGTGTTGATGTCACTTATCAGGAGTTGGAAAGCGGTGCGCTTTCGCCCGCTGCGCTCCTATCCGGTCAAGCGCATGTGACGAGCGACGAGATCCTCGGTATCGCGCCGCTCGCTAAGCAGGGCAAAGAGTTCATGATGATTTACAATCTCATGGATCGGATGACCATGAATCTCGTCGTGCGCAGTGACGTGCTGCAGAAGGCGGGCTTTAATCCGAACGCATCGGCGAAAGACAAGGCCAAGGTGCTGAAAGGTTTGACGATCGGCATCACGCGGCCGGGCGCGCCGACCGACACCTACTCGCGCTATTTCATGATCATGGGAGGCCTCGATCCCAAGCGGGACGCGACGCTAGTGCAGATCGGCGGCGGCGGTGCTCTGAATGCCGCCTTTCGCGCCGGCCGCATCGACGCGTTCATGCTCTCACCTCCTTTTCCGCAAGTCGCCGAGAAGGATGGCGTCGGCAAAATCATTTTCAACAACACAGGCGGCGAGGTCCCGGAATTGACCGGCATGAGCTACATCGTTCTATTCACCAGCAAGGAATTCGCCGAGAAGAACAAGCCGGTGGTAAAAGCCTATGCGCGCGGAATCCAGGATTCGCTGAAATGGATTCGGGAAAATCGCGCCGAAGCACTTAAAATGCTTGGCGAAAAGTGGTTCAAGGACACCAAACCCGAGACACTTGAATTGTCGCTCGACGCCCTGCTGCCCTCGCTCAGTGCGACTGGCGAGTTCACACCGTCGTCCTTCACGAAGTTCCTTGACGTCTACAAGACCGTCGGCGAGACCGTCGATATTGATCTGACCGAAGGGAAATTGTGGACGAACGAATTCATCAAGCGATAGCAGCTCTCACCTGCGCTGCGGGCGTTAATCAGTGGAATGGGATGAACCGAGGTGGGTGAGGGCGAATTGAAAGGCTGGACGGTCGCTGTGCTCGGCGGTGATGTCCGGATGCTCGAACATATGCGGCTGGCTCGGCTCGCCGGCGCGAAGGTTCAGCACTACGGCTCGATTTCAGGGGCTGATGAGGCCGCCGGTCAGCCGCAAGCAGCAAATCTTGCCGCCGCGGTCAAAGGTGCGCGCATCATTTCGTGCCCTATTCCCGGCCTTGGCGCCGACGATGAGCTTTACGCTAAATACACGACCGAGAAGCTGCGCCTGACCGCTGACGTGCTCAAATGCGCCGCGCCAAACGCCATGCTGCTTACCTGCTATTCAACGCCAAAGCTGGATGAATGGGCGAAAACCGCTTCCGTAACGATCATTCCCTACGGCGAGGACGATGCGCTTTCGATTCTGCACGCAGTCCCAACCGCGGAAGGCGCAATCCGGATCGCGATCGAGAATACCGACGACACGCTGCTGGGGATGGATGTGCTGTGCGTTGGACTCGGCCGCGTTGGCGTCAGCGTTGCGCAGGCGTTCGAAGGGATGAAGTCGCGTGTCTCGCTCGCCGCGCGCAATCCGGCGCAATTGGCCCGCGCCTGGGCGATGAACACGGTCCCGATTGAATTGCGCGATCTCAAAGCGCATGTCGGCAAATTCGGCCTGATCGTAAGCTCGACCTCGGGCCGCGTCCTCGACAAGGACCTGCTCGCGTTGACACGGCCGGACGTTGTGATCATTGATTTGTGCTCGCCGCCAGGCAGCATCGACTTCGAAGCCGCCAAGGCGCTTGGGCGTAAGGTGATCTGGGCCCGAGGTCAGGCCGGACGCGCGCCACGCCGAGCCGGCGCCGATGAATGGCAGGTGCTGATGCGCATCGTGCGCGAACGTACGCCTGAATTGAAGCGCGCGTGACTGTCACCGCGACCGTCAAGCCCGAAAGGGAAGTGGAGAGGGAGATGGCGCCCGCCACCAGTGTGCTCGAAGCCCGCAATGTCTACAAAGTGTTCGTGGCGCGCGGAGGCAAGGCGAGAACGGCGCTGCGAAATGTCGAGCTGACAATCCGGCGCGGCGAGTTTGTCTGCCTCGTTGGGCCATCGGGCTGCGGCAAATCAACGGTACTCAACATGTTTGCTGGGCTGGTCACGCCGTCCGACGGCACGATCCTACACGACGGCCGCACTATCACCGACGTCAACACGCACGTCGGTTATGTGACGCAGGATGATAATCTCCTGCCTTGGCGCACGGCGCTGGGGAATGTCGAACTCGCGCTCGAATGCAAAAGTGTCGGCCGCGCGGAGCGACGTGAGCGAGCCTTCGACTATCTCGCGCGTGTCGGCTTGAAAGGCAATGAAGAACTCTACCCGCACGAATTGTCCGGCGGCATGCGCAAGCGCGTGTCGATCGTGCGCACTCTCGTCGACGACAGTGTCGATGTCATTCTTATGGACGAGCCATTCGGCCCGCTCGATGCACAGACGCGCCTGATCTTGCAGGACGAATTGCTGCGGCTTTGGCAGGGAACTGGACGCACCATCGTCTTCGTCACCCACGATATCGTGGAAGCCATCGCCTTGAGCGATCGCATCGCGATCTTCACTAGCGTGCCGGGCTCGATCAAGCAGGTTCGCGATGTTACGCTACCGCGCCCGCGTGATGTTTTTCATATTCATGAGACGCCTGGATTCTCGACTATATACGATGCGATCTGGAACGATCTGCGCGAGGAAATCCTGAAAGGGCGAGACGATGCCGGCGCGTGAACAGCCAATGCAGGTGAACGCGGGCTGGGCGCATGAGCAATCGCTACTCGTGCGCGAGGAGCGTCACGCCACGGTCACGCGGCGATACGAAACCCTTCGGATCTTTTCGCTTCGGGCCGTCGTTATGGGCGGAATTCTTGGGCTGTGGTGGACCGCCTCGGGCACGCTAATCGACAGGCTGTTCGTCAGCGACCCCATTTCGGTCGTGACGTCCTTCGTCCAGATGTCGCTCGACGGGACGCTGTGGTGGCATCTTGAAAGCACGCTCCTCGAAATGACGCTTGGATACATACTCGGCGTGACGGTCGGTGTCGCTCTCGCCATTATTGTTACGCTGATCCCGTGGGGCGGTCAGATCGTTCGGCCTCTCATGCTTGGCGTCTTTGCAATCCCAAAAGTAGCGCTTGCGCCGCTGATTATTGTCTGGTTCGGCATCCATTTGCTGCCGAAGGTCATTCTCGCGGCTTCGCTGGTCCTGTTCATCGTCTATTTCAGTACGCTCGCTGGCTTTGCTGCCGTCAGTCGAGATCTCATCGCCAGCATCCGGGTGATGGGGGCCTCGCGCTCGGCGCTGTTTATCAAGCTGATCTTGCCGAGCGCCGCGCCTTATATTTTCGCCGCCATGCGCATCACGCTGCCCGGCGCGTTGATCGGTGCGATCATCGGAGAATTCGTCAGCAGCAATCGCGGCGTTGGATTTTTGATCGCATATGCCAGTTCGCGCTACAACACAGCCCAGGTTTTCGCTGGAATTTTGAGTCTCCTGATCTTTGTTCTGATTCTCAACACGTTGGTCTCTCGTGTGGAGAAATACATTGCGCGATGGCGGCCTGATCAGGTTCAGCGGAATCGAAACTGATGGACGCGGTAAACCATCATTTCCGAACGCTCGAAACCGATGTCCTCGTGATCGGCGGCGGGTTGGCGGCGCTGCGCGCCGCAATTTCCGCCCGCCAGGCCGGTGCGCGGGTGCTGGTTGCGGTCAAGCGGCTTCTCGGACGTAGCGGTTCATCGGCCCTGACGACTGGCGGCTACGCGGCAGCTTCTCCTGAGTTGAACAAGCAGGACGACGCGCGCCTGCATTACATCGACACCGTTGTCGGCGGCGGTTATGTCAACGAACGCGCACTGGTAAGCGCTCTGGTCGATGAAGCGCCGGCGCGGCTTGCCGAATTATGGGAATTTGGCGCTCAGTTTCGCAAACGCGACGGCCAGTATCACCTCTCGCCCAGCGGAGACCATTCCGAAGCGCGCGTACTTATTCCGGAACACATGCGCGGCAGCGACATGACGCTGCCGATGCGCGTGGTCGCCTTGGCGCTCGGCATAGATGTGCTAGAAAATTGCGTCATCACGGATTTGCTGCGCGACGACGACCATATCGTCGGCGCGGTCGGTATTGCGCGCAACAAGATCGAAGGCTTCGTGATCCAAGCCGGGACGACCGTGTTGGCCGCCGGTGGCGCGGGGCGTATGTTCAAGATCACCAGCAACCCGGCCGATGTCTGCGGCGGCGGATTCGCACTCGCACTGCGGGCGGGCGCGCGCCTGCGCGACATGGAGTTTATTCAGTTTTATCCCTGGCGCCTCATTCGTCCCTTCAAATCGACGCGAGTGCCAATCCAGCCCTCAACGTTCTCGATCGGTGGTCGCCTCTATAACAGCAAGGGCGAGCGTTTCATGGAGACCTTTGATCCGGTGCGCAAGGAATCGACCACGCGCGATCTGTCCGCGCGCGGCATTTTCGAGCAGATCAGGGCAGGCCATTCCGTCGAGGATGGCGTCATTCTTGATGTGTCGCAGATCCCGGACGACCAGTTCCGATATGAGAATTCCAAAGTCGTGGAGTTGCTCGATCCCAAGAAAATCGACTATCGCTCGATCGAACTCGTGGTCGCGCCGGAAGCGCATTTTTTCATGGGAGGCGTTCTGATTGACGAAAACGGCAAATCCGATCTGTCCGGCCTCTATGCGGCCGGGGAAAATGCCGGCGGCATACATGGCGGCAACCGGCTCAACAGCAATGCGGTTCCGGATACTCAAGTTTTCGGTCATCGCGCTGGTCTCGCGGCGGCGCGACAAGCGCAACAGACTGTGGGCGCGCGAAAACCTAGAGCTGATCCGATCGCCAGGACTGGCTTGCGGCTGCAGGCGGTACAATCAGACTCCGTGACGTCGGCGCCCGAACTCGGCATGTTGCACGACAAATTGAAAGCGGCGATGACGCTGGGCATCGGCATCGTGCGCACTTCGGAAGGGCTCGAGCGAGCCATAGCGGATGCCGGCGCAATCAGCGAACAACTTGATAGGTTACCTGTCCAAACCATGGGCGATCTGACGGTCGCGCTTGAGATTGAGGATTTGTGTGCGATCGGAACGGCCTGTGCGCGAAGCGCTCTGGCGCGCAAAGAAAGCAGGGCCGCGCATTATCGCGATGATTTTCCGCAGACCGATTCGGCGTCGGTCAAAACCGTTACGTTCGATCAAAACGGAATCGGACAACGCAACCTGAAAATCGATCCGGCCGAAGCCGGTTGGATTGCGGCGCGCGAGGCCGCGCGCAAGGCACACGCCAAACCCAGTGAGCGCGAATATGTCGAGTAAGGGCGATGAGGCGGTCAGATCATGAGCCAGTCGGCATCAGCCGAATACGCCAAAGTAGAACGCTTGCTGCACGATCAGGTGTCACGCGAGACACGCCGCCAGGGTTTGATCGGGAATGCGGCCGTCGCGGTGGGGCGCGCGCTTCTCATCGGGTCAATTCTCGGTGCATGGGCCTATGCCGCTGGCCGCTGGGTCGACACCGAGACGGTCAGCGATCCGCTCGCCGTTTTCATCGCACTCATTCGCCTGATCGAGACCGGCCGCCTGTGGCCCGATCTCTGGCAGACCGTCTATGAGGTGCTCGCCGGGTATGTGCTCGGCGCGCTGGCGGCGGTTCTGCTCGCGTCGTCATTCGCGATCTTTCCGGCGATGGAACTGGCCATGCGTCCGATCCTTATTTCGGTCTATTCAATTCCGAAGGTCGCACTCGCACCGCTCATTGTCATGTGGTTCGGCCTCGGCGTCGCGCCGAAAATTATCCTTGCCGGTGGCTTTGTCTTTTTCATCGTGTTCATGAACGTCGTCGCCGGCATCGAGAGTGTGAACCGCAATCACGTCAACATCGTCCGCGTGATGGGGGCAGGGCGCTTCACGATCCTACGCAAGATCGTGCTGCCGACCGCGATACCGTTTGTCTTCCTCGGTTTGCGGCTTGCTATCCCCGAAGCCATGATCGGCGCCGTAATCGGCGAATTCATTTCCGCCAGCCGCGGGCTTGGCTTTCTGGTCTATTCGGCATCGAATGAGCTCAACACGGCCGTATCGATGGCCGCACTGGTTGTGCTTGTCATGGTCGTGGCGATAAGTGATGTCATTCTCGGTCTGCTGGAGCGTTTCTGGCTGCCACGCCAGTTGCAGCAAGCGGATCCGAGATCGGCACATTGAAGGCAACGGAAATCTGATCAATGGAAACGTCTCCGGATCGAGCCAGACTAATCGATACGCTCTCAAAACTCGTCGCGGCCAATACAGAAAATCCGCCCGGTCGTGAAATTGAGGCCGCGCAATATCTCGCTCATGAGCTCACGAGCCTCGGGCTCGATGTGAATTTTCAGGACATCGCCGAGGGTCGTCCGAACGTCGTCGCGCGGTTCGACAATGGCCCAGGCCCAATCTTTGCGTTCAATTCGCACATGGACGTGGTGCCGGCAGGCGCCGGCTGGACGTCCGATCCGTTCAAGCTTCGCAGCCAGGGTGGTCGGCTCTTCGCCCGCGGTGCTTGCGATGCGAAAGGCCCAATCGCGGGCATGGTTGAAGCGATTCGTATGCTGTGCACCGCGCGCGATCGCTGGTCGGGCACTTTACTGGCGGTCTTCGTGGTGGATGAAGAGGTTGCAAGTCGAGGTGCGCGCGCCTTTGTCGCCGAGCGGCCGAAGATCGATCTGTGCATCGTCGGCGAACCGACCTCGAATACGGTCGTCGTCGCGCACAAGGGCAGCATGCGCCCGCTGGTGCGGGTGAAAGGCATTCCTGCGCATTCTGCTTCACCCGACAATGGCGACAACGCCCTCTACAAGGCGGCGCAGCTATTATTGATGATAGAGAAACGCCATCGCGCATTGTCTGCGTCGTCACATCCCTTGCTGGGTTCGCCGACACTGACGGTCACACGCATCCACGGCGGCCACGCCGATAACGTAGTGCCTGAAGCCTGCGAGATCCTTCTCGACCGGCGCATGATCCCCGGAGAAAGCGAGGATGACGTGCGCGCGCAATTCGAAAAGCTCCTGTCCGAAGTCAAGGCTTCGCACGGCGTCGAGGCCGAGATAGTTGAATATCGTCCGACAACGGGCGGAGCGACGGAAACTAAGGCCGACCAGCCCATCGTGTCTTCGGCGGTGCGATCCGCGCAGCGACACGGTGTGCACGATCATGCCTTGCACGGATTGCAGGGCGCATGCGATCTCGTCCATTTCCGCTCGATCGGCGTGCAGGGGATCGTGTTGGGTCCTGGGGCGCTCGATGTTGCGCACAAGCCGGACGAGTTTGTACCGGAAAACGAACTGATGGCGTCAACCCTTATTTACAGAGACACTGTTTTTGATCTGCTTCAAAGGAGCGGCGCAGTCAGATAACTGTTCGTGCTTATGAGTTCGCGGCCGAGATTCATAATCAGAGTTGCGGCATAATTTTTTCCAATGAGAAATTCCCTGTTTCTTGCCATTCGACGTACAAAAAATCCCTGATATGCGCCTAGAAACTCCCTGTTCCATTGCTCAGGGAATTTGGCTGCAAACCATTGAATTCACCGGCTGATGAAGCGTCAAAATTGCAGCGGAATGCCAAATTTCGAGAAATTCCCGGTATTATGGCGCAAACGCCACAAGCAATTCCAAGTTAGCCATCTTAACTTTCAGACAAACCGGGAATGTGCCGTCACTGGTTTTAACCATGGCGCATAATGCCGGTTCGTTCTAGAGGTTAAAATGAGCGAACCGCATGTTGTTTCCGCCCTCCGTGCCAAGCGCGCCGAGGTCAGCGGTGATATTCGAGACCTAGAAAACAAGATCAAACGCCAGCGGGCGAACCTTGTCCATATTGACGCGACCATCCGCGTGTTCGCACCAGGTCTAAACCCCGACAGCATCGCACCGAAACGCCGCTATCAGCGGTCGCGCTATTTCGCCAAGGGCGAGATATCACGAAGCGTACTTGACGCGCTCCGCAAAGCCGCGGGACAACCGATTAAAGTGTCTGCCATTGTGGCTGACCTTGTCGCTGTAAAGGGCTTTCAATCCGACGATACTGCGCTGATGGAATCTGTCACCGGGAGGGTTCTCACGGTACTCCGGCGGCTCCATGGCTATAACCTCTGAAAAGGAATGGGCGGAACGGGCGTCCGCATTCTTAAAACACAAGCTTAGAGAGTCTGAGGTAACCTATGTCGAGCTGGCGAAGCGCCTCAAAAAACACTGCCATAAGGAAACGGAGGCATCTATTACAAACAAGCTGGCGCGCGGCACGTTTGCAGCAACGTTCTTCCTCGCCTGCCTTGCGGCGCTGGAATTGGACGGTGTGGCGCTAGAGGAAATCTAGCTCGACCTAGTTGCAATCGGGTGTGAAGCCGTCACACTGGAAGATATTTTAAAGCCTAATTACGGACCTAAATCCAACTGCAAAACCGATGAATAAGCCGCTGGCGATCCCCGCCAGAAATCCGCAAAACATTAGCCACGCACTGTCATGCCGAGTCGGAAGATGGACCTTTTCAATATTTGGCTCCCCATCATTGGGGGAATCCTTTTGGGAGCAATCGCAGTCGGCGCTTGGTATGCTGGAGACAAATTGATCGCCATATGGTGTGGATTTTTTGGTGTTGTTTGTTTCCTGCTCCTCGCTGCACTTCAATTCCACGAGAACGTTATCTTGGAGCGGCAAGGGGCCATCAAAATTAGCACTGCTCCAGAACCCGATAAAGCGCCGGTACAAACAAATTTCGAAGCCGAACGAGCGTTCGTTTTCCTTAACTCTTTTGAGGTGCATCTTCTCGGTAACATCGTGCGCGTGATGCCAAAATGGGAAAATAGCGGGCCAACTCGCACCAAAGACATGCGCAGCCGGGTTAGCTGGAAATTCTTCCCCGGCGCGCCGCCATCCGATTTCCCCTATCCTGATCTGGATGGCATGGGGCAACCAGATACATCGCCGGAAGAACGGCCCGCTTTTGTCGGGCCTAAATCTATGACCTTTGCCTTTCCCCTGGATATTCCAATCGTGTTGATAGAGCACGTCCGAGATAAACAGGGACAAATTCTTGTTTGGGGATGGACTGAATATAACGACGTTTTTGACGGAACGCTTCGACATAGAACCGAATTCTGCAATGAACTTGCTGTGCTCGGCTTCAAAATAGCCAACGCCGATCAGGCAGCTATCAGCGCCGCAATATCCTTTCCCATGTGCGGGCCGCATAATTCCGCAAATTAAGATCGCGGATAACAAAAGCCATTCAAACTTTCTCACCGGGCTCCCCTCCCGACCTTATGTCGTTAGCGCCTGAGGAAATTTCCCGTGGCGTTTGCGCCATAAGACCGGAAATTCCCTGTATTTTTCCCTATTATCAGGAACTTCGATAGCGGAGACGAGTTCGCGGTGGACTGCGTCCACCGCCACGCACTTGTGAGCGTCGTTTTTTCCGTCTTGGGATGATCGCGCACCTCGTCGCGGAAAACCACGCATTGCCTTGCTGCAGGTTCCGGCGGCTGACAATATGATTGGCAAAAGCCAGTAGCCTTCTCCGAATCCGCGGGATTGCACCGACAATGCAGGAATCGACAGCTGTGCGGCGTGACCCGATGACGGCGGCCACCGCGCGTGCGCAATCTCGCGTTGGCCGCTTTGCCGAAGTCGGATTGCCTGCGAGCGGGGTGCTGATCGGCGTGCTTCTGGTGCTCGGCCCGTTCCTGGCGACCGTCATCCGCAGCCTGCTCTATTGGGACCGCGATCAGGTCTCCCTGTCGCTGCAGAATTTCGTAGGTCTATTCGGCGACCCGCGTTTCTATCAAGCCGTCGGCAACACCGTCATCTGCGGCGCGGGCGCGACGATTTGCTCATGCTTATTGGGTTTCAGTCTTGCCTGGATTGTCTCGCGCACTGATCTGCCCGGCCGGCGTTGGTTCGAGATTTTCAATCTCGTACCGTTTTTTCTGTCGCCCTATGTCGGTGCCGTAAGCTGGATCTATCTTGCCGCACCGCACAGCGGCGTCCTGTCGCGCCTGCTTAATCAATATCTCGGCCTGCCCGACGATTTCATCCGAATCTACAGCCTCGGCGGCGTGATCTGGGTGCTCTCGCTGTTCTACACGCCTTATGTGTATCTCTTCGTCATCGCGCCGATGCGGCAGATGGATGCGGCGCTCGAAGATGCTGCGCGCGTGCACGGCGCGTCTTTCTGGTACACGCTCCGCCGCATTACCATTCCGCTCCTCACGCCGGCCCTGCTGTCGAGCGCGCTGATTGTGTTTGTCACCAGCGCCGGCCTGTTCGACGTGCCGCTCGCGCTCGCAGCTCCCAAGGGCATCCGCACCATGCCAACCGAAATCTTCCAGCTCGTGCAATACCCGTCCGATCTCGGCCGCGCCGCCTCGTTTGGCGTGGTGGTGATGATCGTCACCGTCTTGTTCACCATTCTGCAGCGCCGCTACATCGACCGCCGCCGCTTCGAGACCGTCACCGGCAAGGGCTATCGGCCGCGGCTGGTGCAACTGCGCCGGGGCGGGCGCTTCGCCGCATGGATGCTGGAATTCGTCTATCTTGGCAGTGGCGTCGTGCTGCCGCTGATTGCCCTTTTCATGGTGTCGTTCTCGCGGCTATGGACCGGGCGGCTCGATCCATCTGTGCTGACCACGCACAATTTCGAATACGTTCTGTTCGGCTTTAAGCTCACCCAGACGGCGATCCTCAACAGCGTGTATTTAGCTATCGTTGGCGCAACGATCGGCGTCGCGTTGGCGGTGCTGCAGGGCTACTACCTCAATCGCGGTAGCCGCAGACGCCGCGCGCTGGTCGACTCGCTGCTTTCTCTTCCGCTCGGCATTCCGGGCATCATATTGGGGCTCGGTTTTCTCATCATTGCCATTCGCACGCCGCTCTATTCCACACTGGCGATTATCCTGATTGCTTACATCGCGCGCTTCTTTCCGTTTGCCACGCGGACTGTGTCCTCGATGCTGCTCGCCATCAATCCCGAGCTTGAACAAAGCGCGCGCGCGAGCGGCGCAAGCTGGCTGCAGACCATGCGCTACATCCTGCTGCCTTTGCTGATGCCGGCGATCATCGCGGCCTGGCTGCTGTTGTTCGTGATCTTCATCCGTGAGCTGGGCGCAACAATATTGCTTTACGGTCAAGGCACCGAAACGATCAGTGTCGCGCTTGTCATTCTCTCCGAGCACAGCGCGGCCACCATGACGGCGCTCGCCGTCGTCCAACTCATCCTGCTGCTTGGCGCGTTCATGCTGTTCCGGCTCACGCGCGCCTCGTTGTTGCAGGCTTAAGGGGAGGGCGCGTTGGAGCAGGACGCCTTCGTAAGCATTCGCAACCTGACCAAGCGTTTCGGCGAGCACGTCGCCGTCAACGACATTTCGCTCAACGTGGCGGAGGGGCATACGCTTGCTCTGCTCGGGCCGAGCGGCTGCGGTAAGACCACCATCTTGCGCTGTCTCGCCGGCCTTGAGACGCCGGACAGCGGCCATATTTCGCTCGCTGGGAATGTCGTTTTCGACCACAACGCGCGCGTCAATCTCATGCCGGAGCAACGCGAACTCGGCATCGTTTTTCAATCCTACGCAGTATGGCCGCACATGTCGGTGTCCGAAAATGTCGGATTTCCGCTCAAAGTGCGCGGCGTCGCGAAAGCCGAATATGACGATCGTGTTGCGCGCATCCTCAATATCGTCGGCCTCGGAGCCTGGCGCGATAAGGGTGCGACCCAGCTCAGCGGCGGCCAGCAGCAGCGCGTGGCGCTTGCGCGTGCGCTGGTGCATCAGCCGCGCCTTGTATTGTTCGACGAGCCGATGTCGAACCTCGACACGCAGTTGCGCGATCAGGTGCGCATGGAACTCAACATCCTGCAGGCCAAGCTCGGATTCACCGCGATCTACGTCACGCACGATCAGGCCGAGGCATTTTCGCTCGCCGAAACCGTCGTGGTGATGAATCTCGGACGGATCGAAACGTCTGGACCGCCGCGCGATGTGTTCCATCGCCCGCGCACGCCGTTCGTTGCGCGCTTCCTTGGTCTCAACGTCTGCGAGGGCAAGCTGGTGCAGGCCAACGCCACAGCAGGCGGACAAGTCGAGGTTGCATTCGGCGAGAGCTTGCGGCTGCGCGGTCTCTCCGGCGACGAGCAAAAATTGACCGCCGGTGCACCGGTGCTCGTGTGCGTGCGTAAGGAGCACATCGGTATCCGAAAACTCGCGCCGGGAGCCATCCCGCAGGGGCTTTCGGGGGAAATCCGCGCCGCTTCGTTCCTCGGATTAAACGAGGAATATGTCGTGGCGCTGGAAGGTGTTGAATTGCGTGCCGTTCAACCGGCAAGCGGGTTGAGGGCCGGCGACCGCGTCGAAGTGTCCATTCGGCCTGAAGATTGTATTGTTTTTCTTGCCGGTCAAAATCGCCTAGACTGAAAATGGGGCGTAAAACGGAAAGTTTCGAGAAAAGGTGAGGTAGGGTGATGACCAGAATCTTGACGTTTGTTGCGGCCTGTGCGCTGGCTATCCTTGCGACGAGTGCGTTCGCGCAAGTGCCGGCTCTGGAAGGTACTTCTCCTGCTGAGAAGGCGCGGATCACCGCCCTCATTGAAGCCGCCAAGGGCGAAGGCGCCGTCACCTATTGGGATGTTGTCATTCAGCCCGAGACCAACGACGCGCTCACCGCCGCGTTCCGCAAATATTACGGCCTGCCCGATAGCTTCAAAGTCAACTATCAGCTCCTGGCGACCGCCGCGCTGCAAACTCGCGTTGAGCAGGAAGTCGGCGCGGACAAGGTGACGGTCGATATTGCCGCCATAGGTTCGCCGTCCTGGGTGTTCGAGCGCGCCGCCAAGGGCGACGCGCTGGAATACGATTCGCCGCAGTATCAGCACTACGCCAAGTCGATCGAAAGCGGTCTCGGCAAGAAAGGCTTTTTCGCCTTCAATGGCGCTTATCTGTTTGTGCCGATGTGGGATAGCACGCGCCTCGATTTCAAGGGCAAGTCCTGGAAAGACGTAATTGCGGCGGTGCCGGCGGGACGCATGAGCCTAGGCGATGTGTCGAAGTCGGCCGCATATCTTGCGACCTATGCCGGGCAGCGAAAGGTCTTGGACGTCGACTACTTCAAAAAACTCTCGGAGACCAAAGGCTCATTCCTTGTGCGCTCCGAGCAGATCGCCAGTCGTGTCGTCTCGGGCGAGGACTTGATGACGTTCACCGGCATGCCGACGCGCGCCTACCAGAACAACCAAAAAGGCGCGAAGCTTAAATTCATCTTCCCCGAGGAAGGCGTAGTATTGCTGCCGCAGAACATGTTCATCCTCAAGAAAGCGCTACATCCGAACGCCGCCAAACTCTGGATCGATTTCATACTTTCGGAACAAGGGCAGAATTTAATCGTGAAAGGCGAGGCGCTGATCTCCGGCCGTGCCGGCTTCAAGAGCCCGTTGCCCGAATACGCACCGCCGATCGAGAGCCTCAAAGTCATCCCGATCGATTGGGAAAAAACCTCGACCGCCGACTTGCAAAAATTACGGCAGGAATGGGTAGGGATGTTCAATCCCTGATCCGCGTTCTCAATATGCCGTCAGTCCGCCATCAACCATGAGCGTGTGACCGGTGACCGACGCGGCTGCCGGACTTGCAAGATAGACCACTGCGGCCGCGACTTCCTCCGTCGTCACAAACCGGCCGGTCGGGATGCGCGCCAGCATTTCCTTGCGCCGCTCGGGATCGTTCAGCATTTGCGCGCGTGACGGCGTGAGCACGGTTGCCGGCGCCACCGCATTGACGCGGATGTTCTTGTCTGCCCATTCGATCGCCAGCATTTTTGTCATTTGGATGAGGCCGGCTTTGGAAATGCCGTACACCGCGCGCTGCGCGATGCCGGTGACACCATGCGTCGACACCATCGACACGATTGCGCCCGCACGCCCGCGCTCGATGCAATAGCGGCCGAAGCGCTGCGTCAGGAAAAAGCTGCCCTTAAGATTAGTATCGATGATGTCGTCCCACTCAGCCAGCGTGACGTCAATGGTGGGTTTTACCAGCGCGCGGGCGGCGTTGTTGACCAGCAGATCGATTTCGCCCAGGCCGGTCAGCGCGCGATCGAACGCCGCGCCGATGCTCTCCTGCGAGCGCAGATCGAGCTGCACAGGAATGACCTTGCGCCCCGCGAACTCAGGACCCCGCAGCAGTTCGGTAAGCGGCGCAATATCCAGTTCAGTCAGTGCAAGATCGTAGCCCTCACGCGCGAGCGCAAGCGCGATGGCGCGACCGAGCCCGGTCGATGTGCCGGTTACGAGAGCTCGGCGAGGTTGGTCCACGTTCCCTCTTTGGCGCTACGGTAGACAGCTTCGGCGAATTGCACGTCGCGGATGCCCGCGGCGAAGTCGGCTTTCAGCAGCGCGCCGGCGGCAATGTGGCGCAAGAAATCTTCCCAGCCGACGCGATAAGGGTTCTTGAAAGGCCCCGCGTCGGCCACTTCGCTCCATTGCGAACGGTAATCGATGCCGAGATCCTTTGCGATGCTGAAATGCGCGGTCTGCGGCGTCTGCGCGTTGGTCTGCGTCCAGCATCTGTGCAGCCCTGCGAACGCCGATCCCTTGGAGCCATCGATTTGAAACGTAAGCAGGTCGTCGCGTCGCAGCCGGGTTGCCCATGAGCTGAAAATGGTTCCGGTCGCGCCATTCTCCAGTTCGACCAAGACGGAAGCCGTATCCTCGACATCGACCTTGTATTGCACGCCTCGCTCATCAATCCGCTCGGGCGCGGCGGTGGACAATTGCGCTGTCACGCGGCGCATCCGGCCCAATATTCCCTCGATCATGTAGCGCCAGTGCGGAAACATATCGAGCACGAGCCCGCCGCCATCCGCCCGCCGGTAGTTCCAGCTCGGCCGTTGCGCGGGCACTTCGGTGCCATCGAACACCCACCAGCCGAATTCGATGCGAAATCCGGCGATGCGGCCGAAGAAATCGCTCGCCGCAAGCCGCGACAGCTTCACGAGGCCCGGCAGATAAAGCTTGTCTTCGACCGCGCCAGCCTTAAGCCCGCGTCCCTGAATCGCTTGCAGCAGTTTGTGCCCGTCGGCCGCTGACCTTGCCACCGGCTTCTCGGAATAGATGTGCTTGCCGGCGGCAATGGCTTTTTCCAGCACGGCTTGGCGCTGATGTGTGGCGGCGGCATCAAAAAAGACGCTGAATTCACGGTCGGAGAGCGCCGCATCGAGATTGACGGTCCATTCGGCGTCGTAAGTCTTGGCCAGCGCCGCAAGCTTCTCGGCATTACGCCCCGCCAGCATTAGCCGCGGTACGATCCGGTCATTGCCGGCCGCAAGCCCGCCTTCCTCCCGGATCGGCACGAGCGCATTCGCGATATGCTGCGTGGAGCAGATGCGCCCAGTGGCGCCATGCAGAATGATACCGATCGTCGTCACGGCCATGGAAATGGTATACTCGATTTGCCGATATCCATGCCCGCCATATCCAAGTCCTTATGAGAAACCGCGTGCCGCGCCATTTTGTTTGCCTCACCTTCGACTTCGACACCCAGTCCGGCTTCATCGCGCGCGGCATGACCACGCCGACGCCGCTCTCGCGCGGTGAGTTTGGCGCGCTCGCATCTCGCCGAATCCTGGACTTTCTCAAGTCGCATGGCATTCGCACGACCTGGTTCATCCCCGGTTTCACGATTGAGAGCTGGCCGAAAGAGTGTGCGGCGGTGGTCGCGGACGGCCATGAGGTCGCCCATCACTCCTGGGCGCACATACCGCCCGCGACGC
Organism: Hyphomicrobiales bacterium; assembly: GCA_003169835.1. GTDB lineage: Bacteria > Pseudomonadota > Alphaproteobacteria > Rhizobiales > Xanthobacteraceae > PNAI01. The sequence goes on from PNAI01000034.1 coordinate 24,651, forward strand.
AGACGCGCGAGCAGGAGGAGGCCGATCTGGTCCGCGCCAACGATGCAATCGCGAAGCTCACCGGCCGCAAGGCGCTCGGTTACCGTTCGCCGTCGTGGGACTTGAGCGAGCACACCATCGATCTGCTGGTGGCGCACGGCTTCATCTACGACTCGAGCCTGATGGGTGCCGATTACATCCCTTATCACGCGCGGCGCGGCGATGTCGCTGAGCTGGGCAAGCCGTACAAATTTGGCCAGGAGACCACACTCCTCGAAATGCCGATTTCGTGGTCGCTCGACGACTATCCGCATTTTGAATTCGTGCGCACGCCGCAGACCGTGCTGCCCGGCCTGCAATCCGCCCGCGCGGTGATGGAAAACTGGCTCGACGAATTTCTCTACATGAAAAAGAGCACCGACTGGGGCGTGCTTACCTACACCATGCATCCCTATGTCATCGGCCGCGGCTATCGCATGCTGGCGCTGGAGAGTTTCATCGCGCGGCTTGCGAAAGAAGGCGCTGTGTTCCTGCCGATGGAAGCCGCCGCCGCTGAAGCGAAGGCAAAGGTGTTCAGTTAATCGCGTTACTTCGGCGTGTCGCGATTCAACTGTTCGAGAATCGGGCGCCACGTCTTCTGCTCCGATTGCACGAAGGCCGTGACCTCCTCCGGCGACATATGCTTCACAAAAGCGCCGTTCGCCTGGAACTTGCTCCGCACCTCCGGGTCGTCGAGCGCCGCGCGTAGGTCGGTGTGCACCTTTCGCACGATCGCGTCGGGTGTGCCGTACGGCGCCAGCATCACATTCCACGCACCGACAAAGAAGTTGGGAACAGTCTCGGCGACCGTCGGCAGGTTTTCGAAACCCGGCAGACGCTCCAGCGAAGTGTCGGCGAGCCCCTTGATCAAGTTGCCCTTGAGCGCGGCTGCGAGCCCGGCATAGGCGTCGAGGATGAGGTGGACGCGGCCGCTCATGACGTCGTTCATCGCTTGCGCTGGGCCGCCGGCATAAGGCACAAGCTGCAGCTTCACGCCGGTGCGCGCTTGGAAGAGTTCCATCGTCAGATGCGTGAGCCGTCCGCGCCCGCTTGCGGCATAAGTCAGTTCGCCAGGCTTTTGCTTCGCCAGCTCGATCAGTTGCGCAAGATTGTTGATGCCGGAGTTGTGCGATGCGCCAATGAACAGCGGCTGCTGTAGCACAAAGCCGATCGACACGAAGTCGCGCGGCAGCTCGATGGGTAAATTCGGCGCGACGCCCGGCGCACCGGGCAGCGAAAGGAATGGCGAGGTTGCCGGCATGTAGAGCGTGTAGCCGTCGGCTGGCGACTGTGATGCCGCACGCGCCGAAATGCCGCCGCCTGCGCCCGGCTGGTTCAGCGTAAGGACCTGCTGGCCCCAGATTTTGCTCAACTTGTCGGCAAGGATGCGTGCTGTGGCGTCGTTTGCGCTGCCTGCCGCTGAATCGACGATAATCTGGACGGTCTTGTTCGGGTAACCGGATTGCGCGCGAACGTCACCTGCGGCGCCGATTGACAGAACGAGCGATGTGATCGTGATCCAATGCCAATGCATTTTCATGTCGACTCCGTTCGTCTTTGCGATCGATGCTACTTCGGCTTCGGCACCTGCTTCACGTACCAGTCGTAGATTTTCTGGCCGTTCCAGTGCACCACGCCCGGATGCTTGTTGATGTAGGCGTAGATCTGCTCGAAATATTTGATACGGTGCGCGGCGCCGGTGACGTACGGATGCACACCGATCGCCAGGATGCGGGTGGACTCTTTCGACTCCTGATAGAGCCGGTCGAACGCGTCCTTGGTGCGAGTGAGCAGCACATCGGACTCATGATGATGCGACACCATAATTGTAATGTCATTGATCTCCGCACTGTAGGGCACGGAGAGAATTGGTCCGTTCGCGGTTTTGACCCAAAACGGCTGATCGTCGAGCACCCAATCGCCGAACCACGTTAGCCCCGCTGCCGTGACATGATCGAGCGTGTCGTACATCTGACCGCGGCCCGGTCCGAGCCAGCCGGTCGGCCGCTTGCCGGTGAATTTCTCCAGCACCTCGATCGACTTGTTGATGACCTCGCGCTGAGTGTCCGCGATCTGCTGGATTGGCATCTGCACGTAGGAGTGCGCCATGAATTCCCAGCCGGCGTCGAGCGCGGCCTTGGTCACTTCGGGATAGGTCTCGCAGACTTTGGCATTGAGCGACATGGTGGGCCGGACGCCGGCTTTCTTGAGCGCGCGCATCAGCCGCCAGAACCCGACCCGCATGCCGTATTCGTACCAAGTCCAATTCGGCATGTCGGGGATGACGCTCTGGCCCTGCGGCGCGATCGAAAGCTGGCGCGCCATCGGCCGCGTGATTTCCCATTCCTCGATGTTGACCACCGACCAGACGATCACGCGGCCTTTGCCTGGCAGTTTCAGGCGCGGGCGCGTGAAGGGCGACGAATAATCGAAACGGTCGCGCGGATAGGTAGGCATGTCGTTCCTGTGTCGCTGTTGGGAGGCGATTCTTGGAACAGTAAGGCTTCAATCGTCCCGCGCAAGCCGCAAGATCGCCAGCGTAAGCGCCTGTGCGCGCGGCACCAACGTTTCGATCTCCATGTACTCGTCGGGCGAATGGACGCGCCCGCCGACCGGACCGACGCCGCAGATGGTCGGTACGCCGGTCGCCGCTGCGAATCCGGAATCGGCGCAGCCGCCGGTGAATTCCGCTGGCACCTCGCGGCCAAGCTCACGCGCGCACGCGGCATAGTGTTGATAGAGACCCTTGCCGTCGCCGGTTTCCACCAGCGGCAAGAACTCGCCGGTAATCTCAAGCTTGGTGCGCGTGCCGGGCACGTAGGAATTCGCCATGATGGCTTCGACTTTCGCCATGGTCGCGGCGCGGTCGGCCGGCGTGATAAAACGCAGATCAACCTCGCCGCGCGCGGAGGGTGCAACCGTGTTGACGGTCTGACCTCCGGAAACCACGCCGACATTGAGCGTGATTCCCGTCGGCACATCCGTCAGCGCATGCAGCGCGAGCGTCTTGTGCGCGAGCTCTCCGATGGCGCTGATGCCTTGATCGAAGTTCGCGCCGGAATGCGCCGCCTTGCCGGTGATCTCAAACCGCATGAACACGCCGCCCTTGCGGCCGGTGACGACCGCGCCGCTCGCGCGGCCGGGCTCGGAGTTGAACACCGTCCGCGCCCCGCGTGAATAGCGCTCGATGACCGCGCGCGAAAATGGCGATCCGATCTCCTCGTCGCCTGTGAACAAAGCGGTGACAGCCGCAGGCGCTCCGCCGAATTTCTTCATCGCCGCGAGCACAAAGCAATTCATCACCAAGCCGGCCTTCATGTCGGCAACGCCCGGCCCAAAGGCGCGCGGCCCATCAATGCGGAACGGCCGCCGCGCCGCCTCGCCTTTCGGGAAAACGGTATCGCGGTGACCCATCAACAGGATGTTTCGATTCGCGCCATTCCCGACGGTCGCGCCTATGGCATCGCCAAAGCGCGTGTCAGACGTGGCCTCACAGGCGATCCCATGCTGCGAAAGGAAATCGCGAATGTGCCCGCCGACCGCATCCACGCCTGGCTTGTCGTAACTATTGCTGTCGGTGTTCACCAGAGTTTCCAGCAGCGCCAGCATAGCGCCATGCTGGCCGGCCAGCCAATCCAGTACCGGGCGTTCCACGGCCGAGGCTGTCACGATGTCCTCATACCCGCGTTTAGCGCTTTTCCAGCGGCGTATGGCCGGTCAGCCTGGCGAGTTCCGCCTGCCGGATGAGTTCGCGGCGCATGAATTCGGCAAATTTTTCCGGCGTATTGTCACTCGGGATGGTCATTCCGAGCGGCTCGATCCGCTTGCGGAACGACGCAGAATTGATGCTGTCGTTGAGATGCTTGTTGAGAAACGCAATGATCGGCGCCGGTGTTTTTGGCGGTGACGCAAGGCCGACGAATCCGGCGTGCTCGACGCCGGGGAAGCCTTGCTCGGCCATGGTGGGAATCTCAGTCCAGTTGGCGACGCGCTTTGCACTCGCAACCGCGAGCGCGCGTACCTTTCCGTCCTCGTGCAGCGGTCTGGCGTTGGAATAAAACACGAAGGCTGCCTGCACTTCGCCGGTGACGACTGCGGCTGCCGCGGGAGCACTGCCGCGATAGGGCACGTCGACGATCTTCGTACCGGCAAGCGCATTGAGCTGCGTGACCGCGATCGCCGGGGAAGTCGCGGGACCCGAAGTCCCGAAGCTGATCTTGCTCGGATTCGCCTTGGCATCGGCAATGAGTTCAGCGACCGTCTTATACGGCAGCTTGCCGTTGACGATGAGCACCAGCGGCGGCCCATCGGTGACCATGCCGATCAGTGAAAAATCCTTCACCGGATCGTAGGGCACCGGCAGGTAATGCAGGTTCTGCACATCGGCGAGTGCGCTCACGAGCAGCGTGTATCCGTCCGGTTCTGCCCGCCAGACATAGGTTGCGCCGGTGACGCCCGACGCGCCCGGCTTGTTCTCGACCACAACGGACTGCCCGATCCGCTCTTGCATTTCGGCCGCGAGAATGCGCCCCGGAACATCGGAAAGTCCGCCCGGCGCGAACGGCACCACGAACGTGACCGCCCGGTTAGGATATTGCTGCGCCTGCGCACCGACAGCCGATATCGCGCCGATGAGGAGACCGCAGAAAATGATCCGAGAGAGCGGACGTATCGTCATGTAATGCTCCTAATTTTACGCGGCCGGCGTGCCAATGCGAAGTTTAACATCACGCGCGCCGCGTGCCGAAGAACAATCTAGCTTCATGGCGCTTTGCGATTGCATAGGTCTAATGCTGCGGCGAGATAGATCTTTGCGGCGGCGACGCAATCGTCGACCAGCACATGCTCGCCAAATGCGTGCATGGAGGCCCCGCGTGTATCCGGATGCATGCGCCCGCCGGGCCCGAACGCGATGCAGGGCACGCCATAGGCGGTCAGATGCACGGCGTCCGCGCCCGGCCGCCGGATGATCGAGGCCGGTCGGTCGCCCGTGATGTGTTTTTGCGCCATGCCCATCGCCTGAATGACGGGCAACGATTCATCCAGCACGGTCGGCGGATCGCTGACGTAGACATGCATGACGGGCTCCGGTTTGCCGGTGCGCTCGGCAAAGCTGCGAAGCACGCGGCGCAAGTCGCGCTTGACGGTATCGACGCTTTGACTCGGCACGGTCCGGACATCGAGATAGAGACTGCAATCGTGCGGATTGCGCGACAGCCGCCACGGCGCTCCGCCACGGATTGCAGCAATCGTCACATTGGGATGCTCACCCATATGAACATGCGCGGCTTCGTAATCGCGCGCCCACTTCGCGATGTCGCTTTGCAGCTCGTGCATGACCGCGATGGCGTTGACGACGTTCGGTCTGTTCGCCATGGCCGAATGCGCAACCGTCCCGCCCACCGTGATGCGCAGCCAGATCACGCCCATGTTCGCGGAGGCGATCCGCATGCCGGTCGGTTCGGCAAGCACCGCAAAGTCTGCGGTGACGCCGTGTGTCACGAGATGGCGAGTGCCGATGCCGTAGCCGGAATATTCAATGCCCTGGAATTCCTCGATGGCCGTCTTCTCGATCTCGCCCACGACCGCGCCGAATGAGATGTCGCCCTCAAGCTTGATGCCGGCCTTCACGATAGCCTCGATGGCGATCAGCGCCGAGGCCAATCCGCTTTTCATGTTGTTGGCGCCAAGCCCCCAGATCCAACCGTCGCGGAATACTGCTTTGGGCTTAAATCCGTCGCCCGAAAGGTGTTCCTCGTCGCCCGAATACGACGTGTCCATATGGCCGGTGAAAAGGAGATTAAGTCCATCTCCGCGACCGCGCAGATGACCCACCGCATTTGGCCGCCCCGCATCGACCAGCGGCAGGTCGGTCTCCATGCCGGATTTGCGCATGCGCGCGACGAGATACTGCGCGACGCCGATCTCATTGCCAGTTGCACTGGGGATATTGACGAGGTCCATCAGGACATCGCGCACATTTTCGGCCGTGATGTGGGCGGCAGCCTTGGCGAAGTCGGGATGCATCATTAAGGGCTCCTGGCGGGCCTTGATCGTAGTCGGCGCGGAATGCAATGCACAAGTGCGATGCGATGGTATGCCGTCGAGCCGCTTGTTTTGGCCGGCCCGCCATCTCATTCTGAGCCTATGCTAGGATGATCCCGGAACCGGAGTATTCATGCCTTCCAATCGCGTCAAAGTCGGAATCGTAGGCCTCGGCCGCTGGGCCAAAGTGCTCACCCGCGCGTCCCGCCAATCGGAAGTGCTGGAGATCGTCGCAGGTTTCAGCCGCACCGAGGAAAAGCGGGTCGCATTCCAGCGCGAACTCGGCGTTGCGGCCGTATCTGATCTTGCGCATATGCTCGCCGACCCCGAGATCAAAGGCGTCATCCTCACCGTACCGAACGAGCAGCATCTGCCGCTTGCGCGCGAAGTCGCCAAGGCGGGCAAGCACGTCTACACCGAAAAACCGATCGCCAGCACGCTCGAGGAAGGGCTCGAAATCGAAGCGCTTGAAAAAACTTATGGCGTAACCGTCACCGTCGGCCACAGCGCCCGGCTCATGGCGGGCATTCGCAAGATTCGCGAGGCCGCCGACTCGGGCGAACTCGGCCGCGTCGCATTCATCGAGGCGAATTTCTCCAACGAGCGCGCGCTTGAGCTCACGCCCATGGCCTGGCGCTGGTACAAGGACAAGGCGCCCGGCGGGCCGCTGTCACAACTCGCCATTCACCAGTTCGACGTGCTGCATTATCTCGGCGGCGAGATCGTCGAGGCAAGCTCGATGGCCTCGAAGTTGTCCCCGGTCGGCGCCGAGGTCGACGATCAATCGATGACGATGCTCAGGTTCGCCGACGGCAAGATCGGCTATGTCGGCGCCTCATGGACGTCGCCAGGCATATTCGCCGTTCGCGTGTTCGGCTCGAAAGGGCTCATGCACTACGAAATTGACTTCGGAACCTGGGACACGCCGGAAAAAATACACGAGACCTCGACGCTCTATATCCAGCGCGGCAAGGACGGTTACGGCAAACGCGAAGAGTTGAAGGTTCCCCAAAGCGATATGTTCCGCGCCGAGCTTGAGATGTTTGCTGAGAGCTGCCGCACCGGCAAACCCAATGAGCTGTCGGCGCGCAGCGGCAACGTCGCCATCGCCATCGTCTACGCGGCGCTGCGCTCGATCGAGCAACAGGGCCGCGCGGTGCGCATCGATGACGTGATTGCGGAATCCCATCGCAAGCTCGCAGAAAGAAGCCGCCATGTTGCCTAGCCGCTATTTTGCCGATCTCACGCAGCCGGAAATCGCCGCGCAATTCAAAAAAAATCCGCTGGTGATCCTGCCCTGCGGCAGTATCGAGCAGCACGGGCCCCATCTGCCCACCGGCACGGATACCTTCGCCGCCAACGTCATTGGTCATGCCGTCGCTGTGCGCATGGACGGGCTCGTGCTTCCTGCGACGCCGTTCGGCGTAACGCCGATGCACATGCCGTTCGAAGGCACAATCACGCTGAGCCCCGACACTTATATGCGGGTGGCGATCGAGACCTGCATGTCGACCGCCAAGCACGGCGCAAAGTATCTGCTGATCCTCAATTGGCACGAGGGCAACATTCCCTCGCTCGCGATCGCTGCGGAATCGCTGCATCGCGACCACGGCATGACGGTGCTCACCGTGCAGGCCTGCTATGTGGCAGAGGAGTTGTACGGACATTCCTGCAACGGCCTTACCCATGGCGGCGAGATCGAGGCGCTTGCCGTGCTGGCGTTTCGGCCTGAGCTCGTTCATCTCGATCGCATCGACAATTCGTCCGATCACACCCACGGCCACAAGATGGACAAGCTGCGCCGCACCCGCACCTTCCAGCCGGTGCTGACTGATATCCGCTCGATCGCGCCGACCGGCTGGTTCGGCAGCCCGCAGCACGCGAGCGCAGAAAAAGGCCAGAAAATGCTGGTCGATATTTCCGATGCCATCGCGCGCTACGCACGCGAGATCTTCCGCCAGCTCGACACGGTTCAGGGCGGCACGGCGGAGATTAAGCACCTGCGGCAGGTCCGCTGATGGCGCGGCTGCTCAAGCAAGCGCAAGCCAAGCGCCTGGGGCTGCCCGGGCGCACTTCGCTTGAGCTGGTGTCAGGCGAGATCGGATCGCGCGTGAGTTTTCGCATCGCCGAAATTCAGCCTGCCAAGCCCGGCGACAAGCCGCGCGGGCCGCATCTGCACGACGGCTTCGAGGAATGCATCTATGTGCTCAAAGGGACAGGAACGACCGTGGCCGAGAGCGGCGAGATCCCGATCCAGTCAGGTGATATCGTGCTCATCCCGCCGAACGAAAAGCACATGACGCGCAACACCGGAACTGAGCCGCTCGTTCTGTTGTGCTTTTTCGCCGAACCCAACGTGAGCGCACGCACCATAGAATTTTCGAGTTTTTGAGTCCATCATCCGATGTCCTTTTCAGTTCTTTGCTTGCGGCCGGAGGCAGACTTTATCCGCGTCGATGCGCTGGCGCCGCCGAGCCTGCAGGTCGTCTATCGTGTACCCGATGATCCCGCGGTAGCGGATTTGATCAAGTCCGTGGGCGCGCTGGTGATCCCGGCGGTCGGGGCGAAACTTCCTCTTGCGCTCTTCGACAACACGTCATTGCGGTTAGTCCAAGTCACCGGCGCGGGCGTCGATCGGCTCGATCGCGCCGCACTGACCAAGTTCGGCATTCCCGTGGCCAATGTGGCAGGCGGCAGCAACAGCGCCGTGGCTGAGTATGCGGTCACAACCGCGTCGATGCTCCTGCGGCGATTTGCCTGGGCCGATGCCGAGATCAAAAGCGGCAACTACGCAAAATTTCGCACGCGGATGGTGTTCGACAATCTTTCCGGCCTCGATGGGCTTCTGATTGGCGTCGTCGGCTTTGGGACCATTGGCCGCGCGGTCGCGCAGGCCTTTCACCGCATGGGCTGCCGCATCGGCTACTTCGATCCCGCGGTCAGCGATAAGACGGCCGCCGCCGCCATCGGTGCACGATCGATGCCGCTCGATGAACTGCTGGCGCAGGCCGATGTCGTCACGTTACACGTGCCCCTGTTGCCTGAGACGAAAAACCTGATTGCCGAACGCGAGCTTGCCAAGATGAAGCCCACCGCTGTGCTCATCCAGGGCTCGCGCGGCGGAATCGTGGATGAAGCGGCGCTCGCGGTCTGCCTCGCCGCCGGCCGCATTCAAGGCGCTGCCGTCGATGTCTATTCGGCCGAACCGCCGGCGCCTGACAACCCTCTTCTCGCGCTCACCGGCGAAGCCACACACCGGTTGCTCCTCACGCCGCACATCGCGGGCGTCACGCGCCAGGCGTCGGCGCTGCTGTTTCGCTCGGCGTGGGAGAATGTCGAACGTGTGCTGGTGCGTAACGAACCGCCGCTCAGCCGCGTCTACTGACGGAACGCCACAGGATGCTCGCGCTCTATCATTTTGATCGTTCGACCGCGGCACAGAAAGTCCGCCTCGCTCTGGCGGAAAAGAATTTACCGTGGGAAAGCCGCTGCGTCGATCCGGCATTGGACAAGCACCAGCAGCACGATCCTGAATATCTCAAGCTCAATCCGCGCGGCTTGGTGCCGACGCTCGTGCACGAAGGCCGTGTGGTGCGCGAATCGCAAGTTATTCTTGAATATCTCGAAGACGTCTTTCCGCCCCGCCGTTGCGGCCTGCCGATCCGGTTGAACGCGCGCGCATGCGGCTATGGACCAAGCTGGTCGATGAAGGTCTGCACGTAGATAGCCGCACGATTGGCCAATGCGTCGCCATGCGTTTCGTTATCCGGGAGGCCGATCCGGCGACCATCAAAAAGCACTACGACGCCATGCCGGACGAAGTGCGGCGCGACAACGACCTCATCAACAACGAAAAGGGTGTGGATTCGCCGCTGCTTCCGGGAGCTGTGCGGCGTTTCAAGCGCACCTTCTACGACATCGATCGCGCGCTCGCGGATTCGCCGTGGCTCGCGGGCAATACGTTCTCCCTCGCGGATATTTCACTCGTTGTCTATTCAAGCCGCATGGAATCTTTCCAGCTCGCGGGATTGCTCGACGAATTGCCGCGCTTGTAGGAGTGGCAAGCGCGCATCAAGGCGCGCCCAAGCTGGGCTGAGGCGGTCGAGAAATGGGGCGACACCAGCAACGCCACTCGAGTCGCGCGCGGCAAGGAAGCCTTCCCCAAGATCAAGGCACTGTGGGACGTGGCTTAAGCCAAGCCGCGGGTCAATTCTGCTGCATCTTGGAGCGCTTGACGACGTCGCTCCAGTGCTCAACGTCTTTGACCAGCTGCGTTCCGAGTTGCTCCGGCGTGCTTGCAATCATGTCGTATCCGAGCGTCTTAATACGCGCCTGCATGTCGGGCGTACCAAGAATGAGCACGATCTCGTCGTGCAGCTTTTTTACGATTTTCGGGTCCATACCCGACGGACCGAGCAGTCCAGCCCAGTTCGCCACTTCGAATCCGGGCAGGCCGGATTCATCGATGGTCGGCAGCTCGGGCATCAGCGCCGAGCGCTTCTTTTCCGCCATGGCGAGCGGCCGCACGCGATCCGATTTTTCCGACAGCAATCCCGGTACGCTGGCAAACATCACCTGCACTTGTCCGCCCATCAGGTCCAAGAGCGCCGGATTCATTCCCTTGTTGGGTACGTGAATCATGTCGATGCCGGCCATGATCTTGAGCAGCTCACCGGCGAGATGCGAGGCGCTGCCGACGCCGGCGGAGCTGTAGCTCAGCTTTCCGGGATTGGCCTTTGCGTAGGCAATGAACTCCTTCAGCGAGTTCGCGGGTACCGACGAATGCACCACCAGCGCATAGGGGCTGATCGCAACGTTAATGACCGGCGTAAAATTCTTTGCGACGTCGTAGGGAGCCGTCTTGTTGACCGCGACCGAGAGCGAAAGGCTGCTCGGCGTGTAGAGCAGCGTATAACCGTCCGCCGGAGAAGCGATCACGGCTTTGCTGCCGATGATGCCGGCCGCACCCGCGCGGTTCTCGACGACAAATTGCTGACCCCAGCGCTCGCTCAGTTTTTGAGAGAGCATCCTGGCCATGACATCGACGCCGCCGCCCGCCGCGACCGGAACGATGACGCGAACGGCGCGATCCGGATAATCGGCGCGAACCGGAACAGCGGCGCTGCTTGCCATCAACAGGCCAAGGAAAAAGATAGCTGCACGCATCGCGAACAAACCTTCTCGCCATTTTTCGTTTGCGAGTTTGCGGAGTTGCGCAGGCGAGCGCAAGCGATTTTGCGTTTTCGAGGAGCCATGGTGACTATGCAGAAAGACCGCAGCGACGTGCGATCCTGACATTCCCTGCGACAATTGGACGTGCCAATATGACCTACGATGACGGATCGCCCTGTTGCCATTATCGGACTTGGATTGATGGGCGAGGTCTATGCACAACGCCTGATTGACGCTCGTATTCCGGTGACCGGCTTCGACATCGACACCGCCCGGCGCGCGCGCTTGGCTGAGATCGGTGGCCGTCCGGTCGGTGCGATCAGCGATCTTGGTGGCGCACGCTGCATTCTCGTAGCCGTCTTTAACACCGATCAAGTCGAGGATGTGATCGAGAACCATTTGTTGCCCGCGCTGGGTGATCGCTCGAACCAGATTGTGCTGTGCATGAGCACGTGCGATCCCGATCGCGTTTCAGCCCTTGCCGGCCGCGTCACTGCGCGCGGCATTCGCTTTCTGGACATGCCGGTTTCCGGCACCAGCGATCAGGTGCGGCGCGGAGACGGCGTGGCCCTCATCGGCGGGGATATCGCGGTGGCGCACGAGTTGAAATCCGTGCTGGACGCGCTTTTTGCGCGCCGTTTCCATGTTGGAAAGATCGGCGACGGCGGTCGCGCCAAGCTGGCGGTCAATTTAATTCTCGGCCTTAATCGTCTTGCGATGGCTGAGGGCCTTGTCTTCGCGGAGCGTCTGGGGCTCGATCCGGTTGCTTTCCTTGATGTGGCGCGCGGTTCTGCCTCGTACTCGCAGGTGATGGAGACCAAGGGGCCGAAAATGGTGCGCCGCGATTATTCTCCGGAAGGCCGCGCCCGGCAGACCTTGAAAGATGTCCATCTTATGCTCGATCAGGCGGCCACGGTCGGGCAGAAGTTACCAATGCTCGCGTTGCATGCCGGTGTGCTGGAGGCGTGTGTGCGGGCAGGCGAAGGTGATATGGATAACAGTGTTATCATAGAAGAAGTTCGCCGCCGCACTACGGTCGCGCGGCGGGGAGGGGCGTCATGAAGAAATTCTCACGCGTGTTCGCTGCGGCTTTCGTGCTTGCTGCGGGAGTGGCGACGCCGGCTGCGGCGCAAGATTGGCCGCAGAAGACGATCCGCATCGTCGTTGCGTTTGGCCCGGGCGGCGGTACCGACATCATCGGCCGCATTCTCGCGGATTGGATGCAGGAGAAACTCGGCAAACCGGTGGTGATCGAAAACCGGGCCGGCGCAGGCGGTATCTTGGGCAACGAAGTGGTCGCCAACGCTGAGCCTGACGGCTACACGCTCGGGATCATGACCGCCGGCCAGATCATCGCCGCCGTTACCAAGAAGGACATGCGATACGACACCCTCACCGCGTTTGCGCCTGTGACCCAGATCGCAACCGCAAGCTTGCTGATCGTGGCGCGCACGGATTTTCCCGCCAACAACGTGAAGGAATTGGTCGCGGCCGCCAAAGCCGATCCGGGCAAGATCGTTTTTGCGAGCCCGGGCTTTGCCGCCACCCAGCATTTTGCCGGCGAAATGTTCAAGCAGATTGCAGGCGTGAATTTGCTCCATGTGCCGTTCCGCACTTCGCCGGAAGCCATCAACGCGATCCTCGGCAAGCACGCGGACGTCTTGTTCGATACGGTGTCGGCATTGCTCGGGCAGGTGCAGTCCGGCCAGCTCAAAGCGCTCGCCGTCACCGGCAAGGACCGGTTTCCGGCCGTGCCGAACGTGCCGCCCGCCATCGAATCCGGCGTTCTTCCGGGTTACGACGTGACGACCTGGTACGGCTTTTTTGCGCCGCGCGGTACGCCGGCGGCGGTCATCGCCAAGTTGAACAAGACGCTCAATGACGGCCTTGCCGACGAGACTGTGCGCAAGCGCCTTGTGGCGGCGGGCGTGATCGTCAAAGGTTCGACGCCGGAAGAGTTTGGAAAATTCATGACCGACGAATACAAGCGGTGGAACACCGTCCGCGAATCCGCCGGCATACCTAAGCAGTAACGGCGCGAATCGGGCATCACTGATTACGATTCAATTCCAGGGAAAGGGTCCGAAGGGAGAGTTAGTTTGCAGGTACGCGAGAGGGCGACGGCGCGCACTTCGATTTTTCGGACGATTTCTTGGGTGATTTCCTGGCTGGCATGGCCGGGACTTCTTGCGCTCTGCCTTTTGATCACCGGATGGGGTTTTGTGCTGGGCATGCCGGCGCTGTTATTCAATCTTGCCTATGCTGTTCTCGCCGTGTGCCTGTTGGCGCTCGAGCGGACCATGCCGCACGAGCCTTCATGGAATCAGAATGATGGCCAGACATTCGCCAATATCGCCCATACGCTCGTGAGCAAGGGAGCGGTGCAGACGCTCCTGATCTTCAGCACGGTGATCGGCCTCTCATCCTTGGTCACGCCGACGGCGGAACCGGGCTACAGCATCTGGCCGCGCACTTGGCCGTTGTGGGTACAGGTGATCTTAGGCGTCGTCGTCGCCGAGTTCGGGCTTTATTGGGCGCACCGCATCGCGCACGAATGGAAGCCGCTGTGGCGCTTCCACGCCGTCCATCACAGCGTCATCCGACTATGGATCGTCAATACCGGACGTTTTCATTTCATCGACAGCCTCAAGAGCATCGCCATCAGCATGGTCATCCTGCTGGCGCTCGGCGCGCCGATGGAAGTCCTGATCTGGCTTTCCGCGGTGACGGCCTTTATCGGCATGCTGACTCACTGCAATGTCGACATGCGCTTTGGACCGCTGTCATGGTGGTTCAACACGCCGGAGCTTCACCGCTGGCACCACAGCCGAGATTTGCGCGAAGGCAATAAGAATTACAGCGAGAACATCATGTTATGGGATCATGTGTTCGGCACATTCTTCAACACGCGCGACCGCCGCACGCCCGAAGATATCGGCATTGCCGAGCCCATGCCGCCGGGCTTCCTCCAGCAGCTCGCCTGGCCGTTCAAGGCAAACTGGACAAAAATGGGCTAGCGGCTGCGCTTAAATGCGCCCAACCGCAACCGGCCGGCCTTCCGCAATCGAGCGAATGATCGCCTCGAACGCGCCGACCACATCGAGCATGTCTGCTTGCGACACGAGGAATGGCATTCCGGTCTCGATGCTCTCGGCGAACGCTTCAAGCAGCACCGCAAGCGAATCGACTTGCGGAAATGTTTTCGTCTCAGCCTTTTCGCCGACCCGCGCAATCGTGAGCGTCGTTTCGTCCCGTGCCTCCGCCCAGCCTTTCGTGCCGAACGCATGGATACGCCAGTACATCGGCGCGGCCCGCACCGTGGCCAGCAATCCGGTTGCGCCGCTTGCGAATTCCACCAGCACCGCCGCCGCGTCGCGCGGATCAGGGGAGGGCTTGGGCGCAAAAAGCCGAGCGTCCACCGTTTTGATCGGCCCGGCAAGATTGACGAACGCGTCAATGAGATGAAGCCCTGCGCCCGTCATTCCCCCGCCCGGCGACTCGAGCGGGTCATCGCGCCAGCCGCCAGTCACGCGCGTTGAGTGCTCGTTGCAGAAATGACCCTCGATATGGAGAATTTCGCCCAGCTTGCCATCGGAAACGATGTGCTTGAGCGCGCTCATCGACGAAAAGCAGCGTTTGTTATTCCCTAAGCCAAACACGACGTTTGCCTTGCGGCACGCCGCAATAGCACGCTCGGCCTCTACGTGCGTGAGCGCCAGCGGCTTCTCGCACCACACCGGCTTACCAGCCTTAGCGACAGCCGCAATCTGCTGCACGTGGAGCGAATGCGGCGTCGCGAGGAAAACCGCCTGCACGCGCGGGTCGGCGACCGCTGCTTCGAATTCCGTGGTCAACTCGAAGCCGTGCGACCTGGCGAAGTCCCGCACCAGATCGGGCTCTTTGCTCACTCCGCGGATGAGACGCAGGCGCTTGCTCTTGCCTTGCACCGCTTCGACGATCGACTTGCCCCATCGCCCGAGCCCGATAACGGCGGCATTGATCATGGGTGCTGTGTCAGGTTGGCGGGGCAAAACATGTCATAGTCCGTATATTCTAGACGGGCGGCCGCGCGATCGGCAATCGGGTGATGCTTCAAGAGAGGAAACGAACCGTGGACGAGAAAGATCTTCATGACCGTGGGCTGAAGCTGCGCACCGAAATGTTCGGGCGCGAAGCGGTGGAAAAGCGCATGAGCGCATTCGGAGAATTCGGCAAGCCGCTCCAGCATATCATCAACGCCTACGCCTATGGAGATGTCTGGAGCCGTTCGGCCTTGCCACCCGCGACCAAGTCTCTTGCCATGGTGGCGATGATGGCCGCGTCCGGCCATCCCAACGAGTTGCGCGTCCATCTCAAAGGCGCGTTGAAGAACGGCTGCAGCGCGGAACAAATTCAGGAAGTTCTCCTGCTCTTGGCCATGTATTGCGGCATACCGTCCGCCAATGAAGCGCATACCATCGCGGCGGAAGTCCTGCGCGAGCACGGCAAGCTCTGAAGCGATCGCGGCTCAACCAAAGCGCGGCTGGAAGCCGTTGGCGGATGTTTCGATTCGCCCGGCGAACGGCGCGCCGACGTGACAGGGCAGCACCAGCGCTCCGCTCGACGCACTGTGCTCCAAAATCATACGCCGGCTGACGCGCGCCTGATCGACATCCGAATTCTTTGGAAAATTCCAGTGCGGATAGTACACCTGCAAAAGATGATGAAAAACATCGCCGATGAACAGCGCTTTTTTGCCTCGGCTTTCAAGCTTGAATACGACGTGACCGGGCGAATGGCCGGGCGCCGGGATGATCTCGATATGATCGTTGAGACGATGCGGACCCGCGACGAGGTCGGCACGGCCGGCTTCCACCACCGGCATCACGCATTCGCGGAACGTGCCGAATTCGGTCGGCGCCGTCGCCGGATCGACGTTGGCTTTCTGAAAATATTCGAAGTCCGGCTTTGAGAAGACATACCGGGCATTGGGAAAAGTCGGCACCCATTTGCCATCCTTGAGCTGCGTATTCCAACCGACGTGATCGTGATGCAGGTGCGTGCACATGACCATATCGATTTCATCCGGGCGCGCGCCCGCGGCCGCGAGCCGATCGAGATAGGGCGTATTGAGCATGTTCCAGAACGGCCGTGCCGGCCGGGATTTTTGATTGCCGCAGCACGCATCGATCAAAATCTTCTGCTTGCCGACCTGCAGCAGCCAGCTATGCACGCTGAGTTTGACCAAGCCTGAGGCGGGATCGTAGTGGTTCGGCACCAGCCAGCTCTTGTGCTGATTGAAAATTTCTTCCGACCATTCCGGGAACAGATCTTTCGGCTTGTAGACAGGCTGATAGGTTTCCTCGATTCGGGCGATAGTCGCCTGACCCACGGCAAAGATTGTCATCTGAGTTCTCCGTGCCTGTTGCGCGGCCTTGCCAAAGACGAGCGCAACCTCGGTAAAATGGTTGGCGTTATCAGCAGCATGTTTTATTGGATTACGCAAATTATTGGATGACGCATGTGAATGCCGGCGTGAGTGACACGCCGGCATGTTATTGAACGATTAGCAGGGAGAGCTTTTGGAGATCCCGTTCAAATTACCGTGGACAGGTTTCTATCCAGCGGCCCCCACGGCGCCTTTCCCGGAAGCAACCTGGAGTGCGGGGAACGCCCCAATTTCTTGCATAAGGATGGATTTCGCCCGGATACCACGCATGCCATTCGCACCGGTAGGCATTGCAGACCCAGCGCGCTTGAATGATCGTGTCATCGACAGCGACCGCGGCCAAACCCTTTGCGGGGCCCGCCACTGAGGCGTCAGCACGATTCACGGTTGCTGCGCTGACCATGACGGTCGCAAGCAATGAGAGCGCAATATTTCTCATCATCGATTTCCTCCTTCAGTTTGTGAAAATCGGCCTTCACTCCCGTGCGCCTTTCTGGTGCGCGGTATATGAACCCCGATCGCCCGCCAATTTGAGGCGTGCGAATTGTGTCCTCGCGATCCCATGATTGCAATGGAGAACATGCCCATTGCAATGCAATCCAATGCGACAAAATGCGGAGTGTGGCCTAGCGGACACCTGCCAGTTCGAGCGCCTCTTTGCCGTATTGGGCGCGGGCTTCGCCATAGATTGGTTTGACTGCCGCGACGAATGCTTCGTGTTCGCCGGGGTTTAGCGTGACGATTTCGCAGCCCGCGTCGATGATGGCGCGTTTGGCCTGTACGTCCTCTTCAATCGCCAGCCCGCGCTGGAACTCAATGGCGTCGGTGGCGGCTTCGCGAAACGCATCCTGCAGCTCATTCGGATAGGCATCGAACGTCGGCCGGTGCATAAAGATCGGCCGCGAGACGTAGAAGTGATTGCTCACCGTATGGAAGCGATGAAACTTGTGCACGCCGTATGTGACGGTATTTGCCAACGGGTTTTCTTGCGCATCGATCTCGCCGGCCTTGATCGCCGCAATCGCCTCGGTGAGATCCCACATCAGCGGCACCGTGCCGAGCAACTCAAACGTCCGCGCCTGGATCTTGCTCGGCAGCACGCGAATACGCATGCCCGCGAGGTCCGCAGGCGTATGCACGGGCCGCAGCCGGTTCGACATCTGACGAAAGCCGTTCTCGAAGAAGCCGAGAATGCGGTAATCCACTTGCTCCTCGATCTTGCGAATGAGCAACTCTCCGAAGGCCCCGTCGATCGCCTTGCGCGCCTGATCGTTGTTCTCGAACAGGAACGGCAGGTCGGCGATCCCAAGCTCGGCCACGCGATCGGTGAGGTAGCTGCTCGACTGATAGCCGAGCGTGAGCAGCCCGTGCTCGACCAGCCAGAGGATATCCTCCGCACGATAGCCGAGCTCCATGATGTTCCACACGTACTTGATGTCGACGCGGTCGCCGAATTTCGTCGTGAGCCGATCGCCGATGAATTTGAGCGAGCGGCTGAAGCCCGTGGTCGCGGGACCATACCCGCCCATGCGAATCTGTATTGCCTTGGCCATGCGAATTTCCGTCGCCGCGCGTGTTCTACGATGCCTGGGAAGATTGGTGAGGTCTGCTATTCCGGCTTGATGTTGGCGTCCTTGGTGATTTTTGTATAGCGCTCCAGCTCGGATTGCAGGTATTTGCGCCACGCGTCGGGCTGGGTGGCAAGCGGCGACATGCCCTGAGTGTCGAGCATGGAGACGACATCCGACGCGGCGACCGCTTTGGCCACCTCATCGCGCAGCCGTTGCGCAATGGCCGGTGGCGTGCCGGCGGGCGCGAGGATGCCGAACCAGCCGGCCATCTCGAAGTCCGGCACGCCCGCCTCGATCATAGTCGGCACATTGGGCAGTGTGGCCGAGCGCTTGAGGCCGGTGACCCCGAGCGGCGTAACCTTGCCTTCCTTGGCTTGCACCGCCATCACCGGCATTGCGTCGAACATTCCGTCGATATGTCCGCCGAGCAGATCGTTCAGCGCCGGGCCAGCGCCCCGATAGTTGACGATATTGAGCTTGATCCCGGTCTTGGACACCAGCAGCGCGGTCGCGAAATAAAGCGAGCTTCCCGTTCCACCGCCGGCGCCGAAGCTGAGCTTGCCGGGATCCTTTTTGGCAAGCTCGATAAGCGCGCCCACGCTCTTGACCTCCAGATCGTTCTTCACGACCAAAATCAGCGGCCCGGTCGCGACTTCTGTGATCGGCGTGAGTTTGGTCAGATCGAAAGGATAACCGGGATGCAGCGGCTGCGTGATCAGCGTGCTGGTCGAGATAAAAAATAAGGTCGTCCCGTTGGGCGGCGAGGCCGTAAGATCGCGCAGCGCCGGAATAAAATTTCCGCCGGCTTTGTTCTCGACGATGACGTTGGCCTTAAGGCTTTCGCTCATCTTCGCCGCGACCAGTCGCGCCATGACGTCGGTCGCGCCGCCGGCCGCAAGCCCGACGATCATGCGGATCGTCTTGCCGGAGAAATCCTGCGCCGAGGCAGGGTAGGGCGCCACAGCGATTGCGCCCGATGCCAGTAGCCCAAGCAGCCAGTGTCTGAGCAATCTCATCGCGTCCTCCCTTTTTGTTTCTTGTTCATTCGGCCAGTAGCGTAGTCATGATGCGCTCGCGCGTCAGCGGCATATCACGGATGCGTTTCCCCAGGGCACGCGCCACCGCGTTTCCGATCGCGGCGCAGGTCGGACCGACGGAGGTCTCGCCAAGCCCAAGCGCAGCCTCGTTCGGCGCGTCGATTAGCCGGATATCGATCTCCGGCACCTCGCTGAACCGCAAGATGGGATAGTCGTCCCATCCCGCGGCGGCGATCCGGCCGTCCTTGAAGCGGATTTGTTCCTTCATCGCGAAGCTCGCACCCATGATGATCCCGCCCTCGATCTGGTTGCGCGCCCCGTCCGGCGTGATCACGAGCCCCGCATCGGCCGCGCACCACACGCGTTTGAGGCAAATCTCCTCGTCGACCTCGATCTCAACGACCACGGCGGCGAAGGCGGCAATGTTCTTATAGCGTGCAAAACCAAAGCCGTGCGCCCGCCCTTCGCCAAGAGTCTTGCTCTCGAACCAGCCGCTCATTTGCGCGACCGTCTCGACCACGCGCCGCGGGCGCGGGTCGGAGAGCAATGACAGGCGATACGTCACCGGATCCTCGCCCGCGCGTTCCGCAAGCTCATCCATGAACGACTCGATGGCGAACACATTGGCCCACGCGCCAAGCCCGCGCAGCGAAGACGTACGCAGCGGCACCTTCGGCAGCATGTGATGAATGAGCCGATGGCGCGGGAGATCGTAGATCGCGTAGGCGTTGCGCGTGGCCCCGCCGCCGCGCTCATCGGGCACGTCGCCGACCTCGTTCAAGGGCGGCGCGTTGGGCAGCGCTTCGGCGCCCGCGAAATTAGAATTGCCATTGTAGCCGGGGCGCTGGGCGTGCGGCGGGCTCCAGATTTCGATCGTCCAGTCGGCGGGCTTATTGTCGTGATCAAGCACGGCGCGCAATTCGATCGCCATGGCGGTGCTCAAGGGAGCCCCGGAAAATTCGTCCTCGCGTGACCATTGCACCCTAACGGTACGCCCCGGATGGCGCAGCGCAATGAAGGACGCATCGAATGCCGCATCATCGGCGGTGTTGTGCCCGTACGCGCCCGCGCCCTGGCGGTGGAACACGCTCACCTGCGAAGCCTTCAGACTCAGCGCGCGCGCGAGCCATTCGCGCACCACGGCTGGCCCTTGCGTGTGCGACCACACTTTGAGCGCGCCGTCCTGGAATTGCGCCAGCGCGCAGGCCGTCCCGATCGAGCCATAGGTCAGGAACGGCCGCGAATAGCGCGCCGAGAACACTTTTCCTTCGGTGCGGCCCTTGAGCCCCGTTTCTACCGTGCGGTCGCGTGCGACTTGCGCCTTGAGCCAGTCTGGCGTGCCCGCATTGTCGGGCAATGGCTCGCCGCCCTCCCAGCGCGCCACCGACCGGGCGGCCTCCGCAGCTCGCATGACATTGATTTCGGCGTCAGCCATGAACGCGACGAAATTGCCCTCGCGCAAGATTTCAATCGGCGCCTTCGCGGCTTTGCGCACGGCGCTCTCATCGAGCGCAACGAGCCGTGCGCCGCGCCACGGTTGCCGCAGCACGCGCGCGTGCAGCACGTTTTCTGCAACAATGTCGTGAATGAACGCAGCGCCGGCAACCTTCGCCGGCAGATCGACCCGCGGAATGTTTTTTCCGACGACGCGATAGCTCGATGGCAGCTTGGTCGGTGCGGTGCCGCTCGCACGGCGATCGAGCGCCACATCGCCTGCGATGGCCCAATAGTCCATGCCGGTGTCTTTCCCTGCACGGAAAAATCTCCCGTCCTCGATCGAAAGCTCATTTGCCTTGCAGCCGAGCTTTTCGGCGGCGCGCTCCAGGAAAAGCGAGCGCACCTCGGCGCAGACCAGGCGAATGGACGCGCCACCAATGGCGATCGAATAGCTCCCCGAAGTGAATCCCTCGTTCGGGCTGAAATCCGTCTGCCCGGAAACGAGATTCACCTGCCCGAACGTCACATCGAGTTCTTCCGCGGCGATCTGCGCCAGTGCCGTAACGATGCCCTGGCCGATTTCCACCCTGCCGCTGCCGACGCGCACGCGCCCCGGCTCGTCGAATGCGATCCATTGCGAGAGCAGCGGATTGTCGATCAGGCTTTGCGGCAGCGAATTCGAGATCATGCGGCGGCTCCTGCCATGGCCGCGCTCGCCCGCTGCACGGCGCGAATGACGCGATTGTGCATGCCGCAACGGCAAAGGTGCTTGTCTAGCGCTTCGACGATCTCCGCACGGCTTGGGCGTTTGTTGCGTTCAAGTAGCGCCGCAGCCGATATCAAAATCCCCGAAAGACAATAGCCGCATTGGCCGGCTTGCTCGTCCAGAAACGCCTGCTGCAGCGGATGCAGCGCGCCGTTGCACGCAAGCCCCTCGATGGTCGTCACGCTTTTCCCAGCCGCGCTTTCGACGGTCCGCGTGCAGGCAAAGTCCGGCACGCCGTCGATCAGCACCATGCACGTGCCGCATTGCTCCGTGCCGCAGCCAAAGCGCGTCCCGCGCAGGTTCAGTTCATCGCGCAGCACCGCAAGCAGCGGCGTTGCCTCATCGGCATCGACATGAACGGACCTGCCGTTGACGACGAGGTCGCAACCTTTGCTCATGCCAGCCAACTATTCCGCTTTGATGTGGTGCGTGTCGATGAACTTGGTCCAGTTCACGATCTCGTTCTGCAATTTTGTTTTCAAGGCAGGCGCCGGCAAATATTCGGGTTCGATCGCGAGCTTGGCGAGGCGTTCGCGCACGGCGGGGTTGTTCAGCACCGTCTGCACGGCCTTGTCTAGTTTCGCTTTCACCGGCTCAGGGATACCCGCCGGCCCGAAGATGCCGAACCAGAATCCGAGCGCGACGTCGTCAGTCTTCACGCCGGCCTCCGGCAAAGTTGGGACGTTCGGCAGAACTGCGGCTCGCTTCTTGCTGGTCACCGCAAGTCCTTTGATTCGGCCACCTTCCACCAGTCCGCGCGCGACCTGGATCGACGTCATGGCCATCGGCACGTGTCCGGCGATCACGTCGTTGATCGCTTGGCCGCCGCCTTTGTAGGGCACGTGCACGGCATCGAAGCCGGCGCCAACCCTGAACACTTCAAACGACAAATGCGCGACGCTTCCGATCCCCGCGGATGCAAAATTCATTTTCTGCGGTGTGCTTTTCGCAAGCGCCACCAATTCCGCAACGTTATTGACGGGAACATTGTTGCTCACCACCAGAACCGACGGCGAGCTCGCGAGCCCCGCGATCGCATCGTACTGTTTCACCGGATCGAACGTGGACTGGGTTTTCTTGTATAGCGCCTGGCTTATGCCAAGCGCATTTTCCGCAAGCAGCAACGTGTAACCGTCCGGGTCCGATGAAGCGACAAAATTCCAGGCGATATATCCGTTTGCGCCAGGCTTGTTCTCGATGACGATTGGTTGGCCGAGCGCGTCCCCGAGATCGTTCGAAAGTTGCCGCGCCAGCGTGTCGGTCGCGCCTCCGGGTACGAACGCAACGATCAGCCGGA
The DNA here is from genome assembly GCA_003169835.1 of Hyphomicrobiales bacterium. GTDB lineage: Bacteria > Pseudomonadota > Alphaproteobacteria > Rhizobiales > Xanthobacteraceae > PNAI01. Next base: position 47,422 of record PNAI01000034.1, read on the forward strand.
TTGGCCGGTCCGGATAATTTTGCGCCTGCACGGAAAACGCCGCGCCAAATATCGCACCCAGCATCGCATACGAGGCGAGGCCCCACCGAACGAGTTGCAGCATGACATCCTCCCGGTTTTGTTTCCGCCCATACTACATATTCGCGAGCAGCCAGTCGCCGATGTAATCGATGCCCAATTGCCGATGGTCGACCTGGCAGTGCTCGGCCCCGCCTTCCTCTGCGGTGAAGATCCTGATGTGTTTGCGCTTGGAGCCGACCTTCTCAAAGAGTTTCTTGGCCTCTGCAAGCGGGACCACCCGGTCATCCTCACCGTGCAACACGAGGAACGGGCATTCGATGCGCTGTGCAATTCCTTCGAGTGTGAAGCGCTCCGACCATTCCAGTGCTGTGGCGTTGTCCGGCGCGCCAACTACCCAGCGGAACTGAAAGTTTGACGTCGAACTGGTCCGCGCGTCCACTGCGAGCTTCGCCTTATTGCCCGCGACCCATTCGTGCATGTCCCAATGCATCGCACCGAACGCTATGCAACCGGCGTAGCGCTTATCGCATCCGGCGATGCGCGGCGCGTGATAGCCGCCGAAGCTGTAGCCCATCACCGCCACGCGTTTGGGATCGGCTTCCGGCCGCGCGGCAATGAAGTCATAGGCCGCTCGGCCCGGCACCTCGTAATCGTGCCGGCTCGGAATGTTACGCAGCCGCAATGTCTCCGACTGCCCGGGCCCGTCGATCGCCAGCGTGTTGATGCCGCGTTTGGCGAAATCGAGGCCGGCGAAGATCACGCTCATTTCCTTGGCGTTGTCCATGCCGTCGAACAGCACCACCGTCGGCCGCCGTCCGCCGCCGCGGCCTTTGACGAAATAGGCCGGAAGACTTTTGCCTTCGTAGGGGACCTCGACCCGCTCGATATCCGGGTGCAGCCGCTCCATCGCTGCCTGCCAGCAGCGTAGCGCTTTGCGATACACCGCCATCTTCTCGTCGCCCGGCGGGATGAAGCGCTCCCCGCTATAGTAGTAATTGCCCGCCCGCATGTAGTGATGCCCGGCGGTGATCTCGCGCCCTTCCGCTGCGGCCGCATCCGCCACTTTGGCGAGCCGATCCGCCACGGCCGACCATTCCTCCTGCCACGCGCGGTCGAGATCGGCCTCGCCTGCGCGCGCATTGAGCCGCTGCCCGATGCGATCGACCTCGGCCATCGCGACCGCGCCATAGGGCGCCATGCCTTTGACGATCTGCATGGCGTTGCTCCAACGCAGATTGCCCGGAAAATGCACCGCCCAGCTGCTACCTACGTCGCCCGCCATAGTCGCGTTTCCTTCCTGGATTTGCCCCGAACGAGGTGGCTACAATGAAAACGTTGCACCGCCGACGCGCAAGGGGGCGGAAAAGGGGGCCGGTCGCGAGCGTTATGCGGCCGCGGGATTTGCCGGATGGATTTTTCATTGACCGACGACCAAGAGGCGATCCGCTTAAACGTCGGAAAAATCTGCGCGCGCTTTGGCGACGACTACTGGCTGCGCAAGGACCGCGAAGGCGGCTTTCCGAGCGATTTTCACCGCGCCTTCGCCGATGACGGCTGGCTCGGCATCTGCATCCCACAGCAATTCGGCGGCTCAGGGCTGGGGCTGACCGAAGCGGCCATCATGATGCAAGCAATCGCGGAATCTGGCGCGGGCCTCTCCGGCGCGTCCGCGCTGCACATGAATATTTTCGGGCTCAACCCGGTGATCCACTTCGGCAGCGACGCGCAGAAGGAGCGCATGCTGCCGCCGCTCGCCGCCGGTCGCGACCAGGCGTGCTTTGCTGTCACCGAGCCCGACGCCGGTCTCGATACGTTGAAAATCAAGACCAAGGCGGTGCGCCAGGGAATTCATTATGTGATTTCCGGCCAGAAGATCTGGATCTCGACCGCGCAGGTCGCAAACAAGATGCTGATCCTCGTGCGCACCACCCCGCTCGAAGACGCCAAGGCGCGTACCGAGGGCTTGAGTCTTTTCTACACCGACTTCGACCGCAGCCACATCGAGGTGCGCGAGATCGAAAAGATGGGCCGGTCGGCGGTCGATTCAAACCAGGTGTTCTTCGACAATCTGCCGGTACCGATCGCCGATCGCATCGGCGAGGAGGGCAACGGCTTCAAATACATCCTGCACGGCATGAATGCCGAGCGCATTTTGATTGCCGCCGAAGCCATCGGCCTCGGCCGCGTAGCGCTCAAGCGCGCCGCCAAGTACGCCAACGAGCGCGTCGTGTTCGATCGCCCCATCGGTCAGAACCAGTCCATCCAGCATCCGCTCGCGCAAAGCTGGATGGAGCTCGAGGCCGCCAATCTCATGGTGTTCAAGGCGGCCTCGCTCTACGACCGCGGCGCGTCCTGCGGGGCCGAAGCCAACGCCGCAAAATATCTCGGTGCGGAAGCGGCCTTCACCGCCTGCGAGCGCGCGGTGATGACCCATGGCGGCATGGGCTATGCCAAGGAATATCACGTCGAACGCTACCTGCGCGAAGTAATGATCCCGCGGCTTGCACCCGTGAGCCAGCAGATGATCCTCAACTTCATCGCCGAGAAGGTACTCGGCCTGCCGAAGTCGTATTGAACAACCAAACGGAAAAAGCCCCGCATGCGCTACATAGACGCCTTCAATCATTTTTTCCCAAAACGCTATTTCGACGCACTGGTTGAATCGCCCGCGGCGCAGAAGGACATCGGCAAGCGCGTGCGCGGCATCCCCGCGCTCTACGATCTCGATCTGCGGCTCAAAGTGGTCGATCAATTTCCCGATTACACCCAGGTGCTCTCGCTTGGCCTGCCCATGATCGAGCGCTTGTGGGGGCCGGAAAAATCTCCTGAGATGTCGCGCATCGCCAACGACGGCCTCGCCGAAGTCGCTTCAAAACATCCGGATCGTTTCGCAGGCTATTCCGCGACGCTGCCCATGAATGCGCCGGAGGCTGCGGCGCGCGAGGCCGAACGCGCACTGAAAAACGGCGCCAACGCCATCCAGATCGGCACCAACGCCGGTGGCTTAGCCATCGACGACAAGAAATACTGGCCGATCTACGAGGTGATCGAAAAGTCCGGCAAGCCGATCCTGCTGCATCCAGCACGCACCCGCGAAATGGCAGATTTCGTCGGCGAGACCAAGTCGAAATACGAAATCTGCAGCGTACTCGGTTGGCCGTTCGAGACCGGCGTCACGCTCTCGCGCTTCATTTTCTCCGGTATCATGGATGCCTATCCGAAACTCAAAGTCATTGCGCACCATCTCGGCGGCGTGATCCCCTATCTCGAAGGCCGCATCGGTCACAGCTTCGACCAGCTCGGCGTGCGCACGTCCGACGAGGACTACGGCGCGTTGCTCAAGAGCCTCAAAAAACGCCCGTTCGACTATTTCAAGAATTTCTACGGCGACACCGCCATCGAAGGCGTGCGCGCGCCCATGGTCTGCGGCATTGACTTCTTCGGCGCCGACCACGTGCTTTTTGCGTCCGATTGCCCCTTCGACAAGGAAAAAGGCCCGGGCTACATCCGCTCCACCATCGCCGTGCTCGACGAAATCAAATTGTCACCCGCCGACAAGGAAAAAATCTGCTTCCGCAACGCGCAGAAGATGTTTGGGGTGGGATAGGGATAAGAGGTCCGGGAGTAGTAGCGCGGTACGGCGGCCAATGCCTTCTCGGTTGTGGTTGAATAACGCATGATTTGTGGTGTTTAAAGGAGTACTCCGACAATCGTCGGTTTCTTAGGGAGGAATACGGACTCATGAACAAGAAGCTTGGAATGACCCTGCTCGCGGCGCTGGCTGTGACCGGTGTTGGCTTGGTCGCGACGGTCGAGGCCCAGCAAAATCAGTTGGCTAATATGACGTTTTTCGTCACCAGCGCAGGCAAGGGCAGCGGTGCCGATCTCGGCGGGCTCGATGGGGCCGATGCCCATTGCACGGCACTGGCCAAGGCGGCCGGCGCCAAGGCAACGGTGTGGAAGGCCTACTTGAGCACGACGGCGCCAGGCGGCGATGCCGGCGTCAACGCGCGCGATCGCATCGGCAAGGGCCCGTGGAAGAACGCCAAGGGTATGGTGGTGGCCAAGAATGTGAACGATCTGCATTCGGCCGCCAACAAGCTCAACAAGCAGAACGCGCTGACCGAGAAGGGCGAGATCAATCCTGGCGGCGGCGATCCGGTGAACCAGCACGACATTCTCACCGGCTCTGATCCGGAAGGAATGTACTCAACAGCCGGCGGCGACACGACTTGCGGCAATTGGTCGAAGAGTGGCGAGGGCTCGGCCATCGTCGGGCATCACGACCTGCGAGGTCTGAAACCCACCAGGCACATGATGTCCTGGAATTCATCGCACGGCTCGCGCGGCTGCAGTCAGGACCAGCTCAAGGCATCCGGCGGCGCCGGATTGTTTTATTGCTTCGCCGCGAACTAGCTCGCCTCTAATAAGTTCGGATCGTTACTTCTTGCTGCGCGAATTTCTAAACCAATCTGCGCAGCAAGAATTTTTACAGCTGAGATGTCATGCGCGATAACGGTGCTTCGCGCCTTTTGCCCGGAAAAGATAAAAAATAGTCAAGATCTGTTATCGTAAGAGCCGAATTGCTCAACAATTATCGCAGGAGAGTTAGATGTCGCCGCCAAAAGTATTTTTCTTATGCGCTGCATTTGTTTCCGTCGCCACTGCGTGCAATGCGCAATCGATCAGTCCCAAGGACGCGGAAAAAAATGTTGGGAAAACTACGACGGTCTGCGGGCAAGTCGTCGGAACTAAATATTTGAGCGATCGAGGGCGAAAGCCGACGCTCCTCGATTTTGGCAAGCCATTTCCGGATCAGGAGTTTGTCGCGGTCATTTTTGGTGATGATCGCGCGAAATTCGGTGAACCTGAAATAACGTGCTTAAAAAAGGACGTTTGCGTGACCGGCGAGGTCACGATATTTCGGAAGATGCCGCAATTCATCGTCAAGGAGAAAAATCAGCTGAAAGGCTGCTGACCGCCTTTAAGTTGCCCCGCCGCGTCAATGTGCCAAGAGTTTTTAATGCGCGACTAGATTGCGCAAATCCTTTTGCCGGCCCTCGATATAGGCGCGCAGGTTCGGCACGACGACGGTGAGCATTTGCTCCACGAATTTGTCGCTGTGCCCGCCCACGTTCGGCGAGATGATCACATTAGGCAGATGCCAGAGCGGACTCAGCGCAGGCAGCGGCTGGGTGGAAAACACATCGAGCGCAGCGCCTGCGATTTTCCCTGCCTTCATGTGCGCAATGAATGCCGCCTCGTCGAGCACACCGCCGCGCGCGAGATTGATCAAAAACGCGCTCGGCTTCATTGCCGCGAGCACGTCCGCATTGACCAGATGATGCGTCTCCCTCGAATAGGGCACGAGCAGCATGAGGAAATCCGCACGCTGAGTAACCTGGCGCAACGCCGCGCGTGGAACCACTTCGTCGAAGTTCGGCGCAAATTTCCGCCCGGAGCTCACACCAATCACCTCCATGCCGAACAGCTTGCAGCGCGCCGCCAGATGCTCCGCCAGAATGCCAAGCCCTACGATCACGATGGTTTTGCCTTCCAACAGCGGCTGGGCGTGACGATCCCATAGTCCCTTGGTCTGGCTCTCGTGCATCCGCACGAATTTGCGGTTGAGCACGAGCATGTGCAGGAACGCAAGCTCGCTCATCTGAGGTCCGTGCATGCCGCGCGTCGAGGTCAGCAGCACCTGCGGCGGCAGCGCGCCGATCAGCGCATCGGTGCCGGTGGTGAGCGCTTGCACCCATTTGAGCGACCGCGCGGCCTTTATCAGTTCATGTGGCAGTTTGTGCGCGAGCGCGACGATGACGTCGACCCCGGGGATGACGTCCTTTGCTTCGCCGGGCGTAAACGCCTTATGAAAAGCGACTTGAGGAAACTGCCGCGTCAGGGGATCGAAATATTCCCCCGCGTGTTCGTCCAAGATGAGAACCTTGAGCGGCATGAGCGCCTCATTTCGTTAGCGCGCAGCCCATTGCGCGATCAGCGCGCCATGTTCTGCCAGATAATGCCGAAACCACACGGCGTAGATTTCGGGCCGGGCGCGTATATCTTTCTCAAGTTCCGAGAGCGCAATCCATTTCCACTCGCTCGCCTCGGCCGCATCGGGCTTTGCAGGCCCGTCGAACGTTCCGCCGAACACATGCACCACTTCATCTTCAATGAGTCCATCGGACACGACAGCGCGGTATTGCGTGACGAATAGCGGCATAAGCGCGCAATCGACGCCCATTTCCTGGCCCAGCCGGCGGCGCGCGGCCACGGCCTCGTTTTCACCCGGCAGCGGATGGGTGCAACAGGCGTTCGCCCAAAGCCCGCCGGAATGATATTTGCCCGCGCTGCGCCGCTGCAAAAGCAACTCACCGTCCGCGTTGCGCACCAGCACCGAAATGGCGCGATGCTTGAGCCCGCGCCGGTGCGCGTCGAGTTTTTCGGCAGTGCCAATCTGCACATCCTTGGCGTCGACCAGGATGACGGGATCGTTGTCGGTCGAGACTGTCATCCGCGCACGCCGAACCGCCGCAACATCGCGTCCCACAGCACTTTCGCGATCATCGAAAATCCGGAAATCGGCTTTGCCGCAGGCGGCGGCGCGGCCGGGCTTGCGGCAGCTTGCCCGATTGTTTGTGCCGTCGCGGGCTTGACGCCGCTCTCCGCGCCTCCTTTGGCGATCTCGGCTTTCAGGTTGTTGGCGAATTGTCCGATCAGCGCCGCGGCCGTGGCCTGGATCATGCCGACGCCGCGGCCGTATTGCGCCACCGCGCCCGAAAGCGACAAATCAGTATGCACCAGCACCTTGCAGCCGCTGGCCGCAGGCTCAAGCCAAAATAACGCCACCGCCTGCGCAGCTCCGCGGCCCTTGGCGTCGGTGCCCTGCGCGCGCACGCGCGCCTTGTGGTTCTGGTTGTCGATCTCTTCGAATTTCACGATGCCTGCGAACGTCAGCGCCACTGGCCCGAGCCGCACCGAAATATTGCCCTTGTACGTGGTATCGTCAATCAAGTCGGTCAATTGCGCGCCCGGCATGCAGGGCGCGATGCGCTTGATATCCATGAGCACCGGCCAAGCTTGCGCCGGCAGCAGCGGGACTTCGAATGAATTGTCGAACTCCATCGCGCGCTTAAGCCTTACTCGGCGGCAGTCGCAACGCCGCCATGCGCCTTCGACCATCCGGCTGGGTCGTTGAGGAATTTTTCGATCTCGTCGAGCTTGATCGGATCGAATTGCCCGCAGATCTTGGCGAAGTCGAGCACGTCCCACCAAGTGCACAGATGATGCAACTTGATATTGAGATCGGCGAGGATCTTTTTGCTCTCGGGATAGATGCCGTAGAAGAAAATGACAAAGATATGCTCGACGGTTGCGCCTGCCTCGCGCAACGCATTGCAGAAATTGACCTTGCTGCGGCCGTCGGTGGTCAGATCCTCGACCAGCAGCACGCGCTGTCCGGGCACCAGATGCCCCTCGATCTGCGCGTTGCGCCCAAAACCCTTCGGCTTCTTGCGCACATATTGCATCGGCAGCATCAGCCGGTCGGCCATCCATGCGGCGAAGGGAATGCCCGCGGTTTCGCCGCCCACGACCGTGTCGAACTGCTCGAAACCCGCATCGCGGAATATCGTCGCGACCCCGAAATCGATCAGCGTCTGGCGCACGCGCGGGAACGAGATCAGCCGGCGGCAATCGGTATAGACTGGGCTCGCCCAGCCCGAGGTGAAGACGAACGGCTTGTCCTCCATGAAGCGGACAGCCTCCACTTCAAGCAGCATTTTGGCCGTCAGTTCGGCCATCGCCTTCTTGTCGGGAAACCCGAGGCCCGTTGCCATGTTCGACCTGCTTAAATACCCCTGCTCGTTAAGCACACTTGAGCGCGCCGTCAAATGCGGAATTCTTCGCCGCGCTTGCGGCCCTGGAAGACGCTGGCGAATAGCTCATCGACCGGCCATTTGCGCTTTGTCAGGCCCTGTTCGTGCGAATAGCCCGCAAGCGTTTCCAGCGTATGACGGTTCTTGTCGGTCAGCCCATATTCCCACGGATCGGGCCCCAGGACCTGCTCCTGCTCCTCCCAGGCCTCGCGGTACCAGGCGAGCGGCACGATGCGCGGATTGTTCAGCCTACGCATGGCGAGTGCCTTTGCCTTGCTGAAGGCATGAAACATGTTGATCGGCACCCAAGGATGGCGCTCGATCACCTCCTGTTTGATGCCAAGCACATGCATGATCGGAAAAATTCCGGTCTTCTTGTAGTAGGCGATTTCTTCGTTTTTGAAGTCCGGCCACAGCCGCGCCACCCGCGGGTCCTTGGCCATGATCGGCTTGATGATGCTGGAATGGATCACCGCATCAAGCTCGCCATCCACCAGCATGGTCTCGACCGATTTGTTGTGCGCCAGCCGCGTGAGTTTAAGTTTCGGATGCGGGGTGAATTCGATGTCTTCATCGAGCTCGGCGAACCATTCGATCGATTGATGCGGCACGCCATATTCGTGCTCGAGGATGCCGCGCATCCAATGGCCGGCGGAGACCAGATAGGATTTGATCCCGATTTTTCGTCCGATCAGATCGCTCGGCTTATTGATCCCCTTTTTTGTGTTTATAAACACAAAACCATGGCGGAAACGCCGGTGCAGGAAAACCGGCAACGCGGTGAACGCAAAGCCGTGGTCACGCGCGACGATGTAGGAAGAGCCGGAAGTTTCGGCCATGTCGAAATCGCGATTGCGGATGAAACGCCAGTGTCGGGTGGTCGAATCCATGTCGGTGAGAATGGTGAGATCTATGCCGTCCGGCTCGACCGCCCCCTCCTTCAGTGCGCGCGTGATTTCGTAATCGCCGCAGGCGAGCGTCAGCGGAATTTTTTTCGGCACGTGGGCCTCGTGATTGCTGCCAGCGTGGGTGTTACGATGGGGCAGATGCGGGAAACGGCAGTGAAGCCCGCTTTCGGCGCAAAATCCAGTCCGTTCGCGGCCCTTTCAGCGGGACGGTGCGATCACTGTAATATATTGATTAAACTACAGAATTTATGCCACGCGGCGGTCGCGTTAGACCTCGACTTTGCCCAGGAAGGTTTCCACTTCGGTACGCAGTTTACCCACCGCGGTTTCGACCGACTGCGAGGCGGCGAGCACGGTCTCGGCAGACGTGCGCGTGGCGGTCGCAGCGCCCGCCACTTCGCCAAGCACCGCGACGACCATGTTCGTTCCGCGCGCGGCGCTTGCCACATTGTGCGAGATTTCGCCCGTCGCCGCGTTCTGTAGCTTGACCGAAACTGCGACTGCTGAAGCGTAGGTGCTGATCTCGCGCATGCGCTCGGAGATGTTGCGGATCGCTTCGACTGCGCTGCCGGTCGACCCCTGCACTGCCAAAATCTGCTTGGCGATGTCCTCAGTCGCTTTTGCCGTTTGCACCGCGAGCGATTTAACCTCCGAGGCGACCACGGCAAAACCCCGTCCCGCCTCGCCTGCGCGCGCGGCTTCGATGGTGGCATTGAGCGCCAGAAGGTTGGTCTGCCCGGCGATGTTCCGTATCAGCTTGACTACATCGCCGATCTTTTGCGCTGCATCCGCCAGGTTCACGATATCGTCGTTGGTCGACTGCGCTTCGTTCACGGCGACGCTCACCACATCGGTGGTGCGGCCGATCTGCTGGCTGATTTCGCCGATCGATTCCGACATCTCGTCGGCCGCAGTCGCTGCGGTCCTGACGTTGGCGGAAGCTTCGTTCGACGCATGCACCGCACCTTCGGCGCGTTGCGACGCCTGCTCGGAAGATTCGAACAAGGCCGAAGCAGTCGTTTTCATCGTGCCGGCGCTGTCGCTCACGACTTTCAGCACGTTCTCCACGCGCTCGCGAAATTGCAAAATAGCGCTATCGATTGTTGCCCGGCGGCTTTCCTGCGCCGTAAGGTCTTCGCGCTGTTTCTCGAGCTCCCACCGCTCGGTGATGTCCTCGTGCGTGCCGACCCAGCCGCCGTCTGGCAGCGGCTTGTTGATGACCCGGATCATTCGCCCGCGACCTGAGTCGACCACTCGGTTCATCGTCTCGCCCCGGGCAAACATGTCGAGCAGATTTGTTCGATAATCTTCGGCGTTGCCCGAGAGATTTCCGAGTGCGACACGGTGCTCGAGAATATCGAGAAATGTGCATCCAGGTTTTACTACATCGGACGAGAGCCCATACATTTCGATGTAGCGTTCATTTGAGATGATGAGTCGCTCCTCGCCGTCGTACATGCACAGGCCTTGTGACATGTTGTTCAGCGCAACCGCGAGGTGCTGATAGCGGCCGACGAGGTGGCGATCCATGAGCGCCGCAAAGACGGTTATGCCCATCACCATCAGCGCGATAACGGCGATCCCCAAGGCGAGCGCAAGTGGGGTGATGGAGAACTGGCTAAAGGTGCGTGATGGATCGGGAACGACTTCAACCGCGCCCATGGCCGTGAAATGGTGTGAGGTGATTGCAAGTGTAAGCAGCAACGTGGCGAGGCAGGTGGCGAGTACCGACTTGTAGCGCCTGGCAATCTCAAAGGCCATTATAGCAAACGCAATGCCCAGTAAGATTGAAAGCACCACGAGATCCCAGGACCAGTTCACATGGCCGGGCATTTCGACGGCAGACATACCGAGGTAATGCATCGCGGCAACGCCGACACCGACAATTGCACCGCCGGCGGCCGAGCGCCAAAGCATCGGAATATAGACGGCAACGCCGAACCCGGTGCACGTGATCGTCATCGCGACCAGAAGCGAAAGCATTGTCAGTCCGGCGTTGAAGGAAATCGCGATGCCAGGCTCGTAGGCCAGCATTGCGATGAAATGCGTCGCCCAGATTCCAAATCCGGCCGTGCAGCCAGCAATAAAGACCCAGATTGCGCGTACGCGACCCAGCGAACGGCGCGCGCGCCGCAAAAGGCCGATCGCACACAGGCTTGCCGTAAAGCATACCAAGCCCGCTATGACAACAAGCCGCCAGTCGTGCTGCGTGGTAAGGCAGGTGAAAACCCGAAACATGTTATTCCAGGGCCGTGCGATTCAAGGGCCAACGGTCGGGCCGGAGTGTTCCAGTTGGAGATTTCTTTAGGGTTAACCACCGCTTGCGAACGGTGCGAAAGTCTTAAAAATGTACTAACATTGCCTCAGGGCTCTGCGACGTTGCAGAAAATTTCGCCGGCCACGACCGGTTGAGTGCCGCAAGTCGCGAACGGAAAACGGAAAACGGAAAAAATATCAGGGAGAAGCCAAAAATGCGCTGCGATATCCGTCAACTGAAACGATTTGGCGCCCTGATCGCATTCGTCGTGATCGCGCTGGGCTTTGCGTCGATGGGCTTCGCATCCATGGCGCGGGCGCAGGACTACCCGAACAAACCGGTGCGTCTGGTCGTAGGCTTTATCCCGGGATCTGCGGCCGATATCACGGCGCGCATACTCGGCAACCGGATGGGCCAAATCCTCGGCCAGCAATTCGTGGTCGAAACCAAGCCGGGTGCGGGCTCAAGTCTCGCCGCCGATTTTGCCGCCCACGCGGCTCCTGACGGTTACACGCTGTTCCTCGGCTCATCCGCCAACATCACCAACAGCGCGCTCAATTCCAAACTGACAGACATCAGCAAGGACTTGGCCCCCATCGCGCTGGCGACCACAGTGCCGGTCATTCTCGTGGTTCATCCCTCAAGTGGGATCAATAGCGTGGCCGAACTTATCGCGGCCGCGAAAGCCAAACCGGGAGAAGTGCTTTACGCGTCCACCGGCGTAGGCACGGCGCCGCATCTGGCCGCCGAGCTGTTCGCGCAGCGGGCTGGCGTCAAGCTCGTGCACGTGCCCTACCAGGGCAGCCCGCAGGCCGTCACCGACTTGCTCGCCGGCCGCACGACCATGATGTTTTCGCCCGCTTCCGCCGTCCTTCCGCAGGTTGAGGCCGGCAAGCTCAAGGCGCTGGCGTCGGCTGCGAACAAGCGCCCCGCGGTCGCGCCGAATATTCCGACCATGGCGGAAGCCGGCATGCCCGATTTTGACACTTCGATCTGGTTCGGGCTGATGGCGCCGAACGGCACGCCGCGCGAGGTGATCGACAAGCTCACCCGCACGCTGCGTGAAGCGCAGGCATCGGGCGAGGCGGTGGCGGCGCTACACACCTCAGGCTTTGAGATGATCACCGGCGGCCCGGACGATTTCACGCGCATGATGCAAAGTGAAAACAAGCGCTGGACGGAAGTGGCCGTCGCGGCCGGATTGAAAAAATAAAGCCCGCGAGTTGATCTGTAATCCAGTGGTCTTCAGCAACGAACTTGTTGAGCGACCTGTATCCCAGGCGCCGATCCTAAGCGTATTTGTTGGTCAGTGTGCCGATCCCCTCGATCCACACTTTCGTGGTATCGCCGCGCTTGAGGAACTCCTTGCGCGCGGCGCCGACGCCAGCCGGCGTTCCCGTCAGGATGATATCGCCGGGGTGCAGTGTAATGCGCGCGGACAGGTGCGAAATCTGCTCCGCTAGGGTAAAGATCATCATGGACGTATTTGAATCCTGCTTGATCACATCGTTAACCCACAGCTTGATGCCGAGCTTCTGCGGGTCCTTGATATCCTTCGCGGGCACGATCCATGGTCCCAGCGGGCAGGCATCGTCGAAGCACTTCTGGCCGACCCAGTCCCACTTGAATGGCGAAGAATCCGGAAGCTGGTTGCGCTTGCCGAGATCGCGCGCCGACAATTCGTTCGCGATGGTGTAACCGGCGACATAGTCGAGCGCCTTATCGAGCGGCACATTTTTCGCGGTACGGCCGATCACCGCGCCAAGCTCGGCTTCCCAGTCGATGGCCTTCGAGGCCGCTGGCAACTTGATGGTCGCGCCATTCGCGGCCACCGATCGCGATGCCTTGATGAAGTGCCAGGGGTTTAGCCCGACTTCGTGCGGATCGGGCGCGGGCGGCAGGTTCTGCAGCCGCGCCATCTCCAGCATGTGATCGGTGTAATTGGCGCCCGCGCAGTAAATCGCCGAGGGCCAGAGCACCGGCGAAAGCAGTTTGGTGCGCGCAAGCGGCCGGCTTTTGAGTTTGTTTTTTCCCGCAGCCGCCTTGCGAATGAGGCTCTGTGCCGTCTTCCAGTCGTTGAGGACGTCAAGCATTGTCACATACGACGCCTTGCGCGTCAGCACCGCCGCGTCGAACACCTTTTCATCGACCACCACGCCGGCGCGTGGCCCCTTTTCGGATTGGTAGGTAACTAGGAGATAGCTCGCCATTTTTGAAACCTGCCTCTGAAATTGCAAATGCTTCGCCGCGCGCTCCGCCCGCGGATTATTTCGCGCTGATAACTCGCACCGGCTTGCCATCCATCCAGCCCCGGATATTTTCCACGATATCGGGGAAGTAGCCGGCGTAATTTTGTTGGCTGACGTAACCGAGATGGGGGGTCATCACCACGTTGTCGAGCTTGCGGAAAGGGTGGTCGGTCGGCAGCGGCTCGACGTCGAACACGTCGAGGCCGGCGCCGGCGATCTTCTTGTTGCGCAGCGCGTCGATCAGCGCCTTCTCGTCGATGATCGGACCGCGTGAAGTATTGACGATGTAGGCGGAAGGCTTCATCAGACCGAGCTCGTTCGCGCTCACAAGGGCACGCGTGCGCTGGCTAAGCTGAACGTGGATCGTCAAGAAGTCGGAGTTGCGGAACAGGTCCTCCTTCGAGACATATTCGGCACCGACCTCCTTACACCGTTCTGGCGTGAGATTTTGGCTCCAGGCGATCACCTTCATGCCGAACGACTTGCCGACGCCGGCAGCGCGCGCGCCGAGCTTGCCGAGGCCGAGGATGCCGAGCGTCTTGCCCTCAATGTCCATGCCGAGAGTGAGTTGCCATTTCTCGCCGGCTTTCATGCGCGCATTTTCCCAGCCAATCCGGCGCGTCAGCTCGAGCATCAGGCCGAAGGCGATTCCGGTCGTTGGATTGCCGTAGCTGGTGGTGCCGCAGACGGTGATGCCGCGCTCGGCGCAGGCCGCCATGTCGATCGAGGCGTTGCGCGCGCCGGTAGTAATGAGCAGTTTGAGGTCGGGCAGCGCCTCGATGACCTGTCGCGGAAACGGCGTGCGCTCGCGCATCATCGAAACGACCTGGAAGCTTTTGCAGTCGCGGATAGTGTCCTCAGACGTGCGTTGGACAGGATCGTTATAGACCTTGATCTCGGCGTCCTTGCCCAGCTTTGACCAGTCGGCGAGCTTGAGCGCGACATTCTGATAGTCATCGAGGATCGCAATACGAACTGCCATGGCCTGTCCCGCCCCTTAACGGTCCGGCCGGCCCGACGGGGCCGGCCGATCATTCCGTTAACCGTATCAGCCATGGTGGATGAAACAAGAGAGCACCCGCGCGTGTGCACGGATGGCAGGTCTGCTCTGGAAGCTGGATAACGCGAAGCCGGAAAGCGTGTTGCCGGCTCAAACTTGCGGCAGGTCGCCTTTAGCTCTGCAACGTGGGCCGGGGCCGCGCATATAGTGCTGCTCGGGTCGGTATGCGTCGAACCATCGGGTCGCCACCGCGCGCCGATACTCCACGAACGCCCACAACAAATTCAAGATCTTGGTCTTTACTCTGACCATCACGCTCTCCCGACGGCTCGTTGGCCGTTGAACGAGGGCTTGATCCTTGATCGTGTCGAGGAGCGCCAGCGTTCGGGAGAGATGTTTGACCTAAATTCAATAAAATAAGTTTCTTATTTGCAATCCTCAGCAATCTTTCCGTTGTCAACCTTATCTAGGCGTTATTGCGTACGAACAAGGGTGGTTAACATCTTGAAATTAACCGGTGGCGCGAGCGAAATCGGCGCTATATTAAGGCGTCGCCGTTTTCCGACATTTTTTTCAGCAGCTCTGAAATCTTTCCAAGCATCTTCGACAACCGGTCCATGGTCATCTGCAACCGCAAAGATTCAAGATCGCTCAGTGCCACGAGCAGGTTGAGCTGATCGCGTTGCTTCTGCGCATAGTTTTCGTAGACCTCGTAGGAATACATTGCAGCATCAAGCCGCGATCGCGTGAGTTTTAATTCCGCCGAGTCGGTTGGTTTGACTGATGCAAATTTTCCGGTCGTCGCCTTGAGCGCCGTGTATTGATTTTTGATGTCTTGAAAACGAGCCGCGAGCACCGACTTGGAAAGTGTTACTCGTGCCGGCTGCGTCACCGGCGGTGCAACGTGCATCCGCGGTATTTCCGCAGTCTGTTGCGCTCGCGCTTGCGACGAATAGGCCGCGAGGCTGACAAGAATGGCCAGCGCCACAATCAAATTTGTTAACGCCAAAACACGTTACTCCAAACGCAACGCTGACCACACTAATACAGCCAAGCCTGACCGGCAATATCGGCAAGCCGGCCGACCAGCAGACCGAGCTTGCGGCGCCGTCGCCGCAACGCTACATAAGCGCCGACTTTCCCCATAAGGCGTGCACGCCCGAAAGGCCTAGGCAGCGATGGCCCGTCAATTCGTTTATCACATGCATGGTCTGACCAAGACCTATCCGGGCAACCGCAAGGTGCTCGAGAACGTGCATTTACAGTTCTATCCGGATGCCAAGATCGGCGTGCTTGGTGTCAACGGCTCGGGAAAATCGACGCTGCTGCGCATCATGGCCGGCCTCGATAAGGAATTTGTCGGCGAGGCTTCGGCGGCGGAGGGCGCGCGCGTCGGCTATTTGCCGCAGGAACCGGTGCTCGATCCGGAAAAATCGGTGCGCGAGAACGTGGAAATCGCGGTCGCCCCGCAAAAGGCGATCCTCGAGCGCTACAACGAGATAGCCGCCAACTATTCGGACGAGACCGCCGACGAAATGACCAAGTTGCAGGACGAGATCGAATCCAAGGGGCTGTGGGATCTCGATTCCAAGATCGACCTAGCCATGGAAGCGCTGCGCTGCCCGCCCGATGCCGCCGAGGTGAAGTCACTCTCCGGCGGCGAACGTCGTCGCGTCGCACTCTGCCGATTGCTGTTGGAGCAGCCCGAACTGCTGCTGCTCGACGAGCCGACCAACCATCTCGACGCCGAGTCGGTGCTCTGGCTCGAAGGCCACCTGCGCAACTATCCGGGCGCCATTCTGATCGTCACCCACGATCGCTACTTTCTCGACAATGTCACCGGCTGGATTCTCGAGCTCGATCGCGGCCGCGGAATTCCCTACGAAGGCAACTACTCGGCCTGGTTGGTGCAGAAGCAGAAGCGGCTGTTGCAGGAGGGCCGCGAGGAAGAAGCGCGCCAGCGCACGCTCGAGCGCGAGCAGGAATGGATTGCTTCCTCGCCCAAGGCGCGGCAGGCGAAATCGAAGGCGCGCTATCAGCGCTACGAGGACCTAATCAAGAAGGCCGGCGAAAAGCAGACGACGACGGCCCAGATCGTCATCCCGGTCGCCGAGCGGCTGGGACAGAACGTCGTCGATTTCGAGGGGCTGAAAAAAGGCTACGGCGACAATCTGCTGATCGACGACCTCACCTTCAAGCTGCCGCCCGGCGGCATCGTCGGCGTGATCGGTCCCAACGGCGCCGGCAAGACCACGCTGTTTCGCATGATCACGGGTCAGGAAAAACCGGACGCCGGCGACATCAAGATCGGCGAGTCCGTCCATCTTGGCTATGTCGACCAGTCACGCGACGCGCTCGACGGCGCCAAGAACGTTTGGGAGGAAATCTCGGGCGGGCAGGACATCATCCTGCTCGGCAAAAAAGAGATGAACAGCAGGGCCTATGTCTCGGCCTTCAATTTCAAAGGCGGCGACCAGCAGAAGAAAGTCGGCCAGCTTTCAGGCGGCGAGCGCAACCGCGTGCATCTGGCCAAGATGCTCAAGTCCGGCGCCAACCTGCTACTGCTCGACGAGCCGACCAACGACCTCGACGTGGACACCTTGCGTGCACTTGAGGAAGCGCTGGAGGATTTTGCCGGTTGCGCGGTGATCATCAGCCATGATCGCTGGTTTCTCGATCGCATCGCCACGCACATTCTGGCGTTCGAGGGCGACAGCCATGTCGAATGGTTCGAAGGTAATTTCCAGGACTACGAGGCCGACAAGATGCGCCGCCTGGGAACGGATTCGGCCATCCCGCATCGCATCAAATACAAGAAATTCAGCCGGTAAAACTTTGCTATGCTCCGCCAGACCGGAGCGCCTTTGTTTGCCAGATTTGATATGAGAAACGAGCGAGCATCGCATCGTGGTCATTGGCTGCGATCTTGCCTGAATGCGCGGGTCGCGATGGTTTTGGTCCTGGCGTTGGCGGCACTGATGCTGCCTAGAGCTTCGCTCGCCGCCGACCCGGCGTTTCAAACATTCCTCGAGATACTCTGGCATGACGCCCAGGCCAATGGGGTTTCGCGCGCGACATTTGACGAAGCAGTGCGTGGTCTTGAGCCGGATTACTCGCTACCCGATTTGATTATTCCCGGCCAGCCTGAGAGATCGGAACCGGGCCAGGCGGAATTCGTCCAGACGCCCGCGAATTATCTCAAAGAAACGAGCTTCACGCGCCTTGCCGCACAAGGAAAAAAGCTCGCCGAACAGCACCGCGCGACACTTACCAAGATCGAGCAGAAATTCGGTGTTCCGGGCAATATCGTGCTGGCGATCTGGGGTCGCGAGACCTCCTACGGCGGTTATCGTCTGCCCTTGGACGCCATCCGCACGCTCGCAACGCAGACTTATATCGGCCGGCGCAAGGACGTTTTCCGCGTCGAGTTCCTGACCGCGCTCCGCATGCTGCAGGATGGCGTTCCGCGCGCTCAGATGCGCTCATCCTGGGGTGGCGCGCTTGGGCTGACGCAATTTTTGCCGTCGGAGTTTTACAAATACGCGATCGATTTCGACGGCGATGGGAAGATAGACATCTGGACTTCCGTTCCCGATGCGCTTGCCTCCGCTGCCAAGCAACTTGCGGGCAAGGGCTGGCAGCGCGGCAAGACCTGGGCGGTCGAAGTGCGCGTGCCGGCGAACATCGATTGCACCATCGCCGACCCGGACAATCTGAAGTCGCTCCAGGAATGGCTGCGGGCCGGATACATCCCGGCGCATGGCGGCATCATGTCGCCGCAACAGCTTGCGGAGTCCGCCTCGCTGTTGATGCCGGCAGGCACCTACGGATCGGCCTTTCTGGTTTTCAAAAATTACTACGTCATCAAGGATTACAATTTCTCCGACCTTTACGTGCTGTTTGTCGGCCACCTCGCCGACCGCATCGCGGGCGAGCAGCCATTCAGAGTGTCATGGCAGCCTGTGGTGCAGCTTCACACCAAGCAGCTCGAGGAAATACAGCGCCGCCTAAGTGCGCTCGGACTTTACAAGGACAAGATCGACGGCAAGGCCGGCATGCGCACGCGGCTCGCGCTCGGCGCTTACCAGAAGGCCAATGGGCTCAAGCTCGATTGCTGGCCTACAATCGCGGTGCTCTCGCACATGCAGAGCAAGACCGGAAACTGAATGAGCGCAACCAAATAAAAACCCGGCAGTGCAAGCACTGCCGGGTCAAAACAAACTCAGATCAGGCTGTCGCTCAGTACTGCGGGCAGAAGTACCGCGGGCGGCTGTAGTTGACGACATTGCCGAAGCGATCGATGATCGGCCGACGTGCCCAGTATCCGCCGGGGCAAGCATACGGAGCCGGGGCGTAATAAGCCGGATACGGGTCATAGCCCGTGACCGGGTAATAGCTGCGCGGATAGGCGTACGCACCGGCGATCGCACTGCCGACAACTACGCCGCCAAGAATGCCGAGTCCAATGCCGCAACCGCGGCAGCGTGCGTCGGCCGTAGTCGGTGCTAGCGTCGCGGTCGCAAGCACCGCGGTGGTGGCGAGAGCAAGCAGAGCTTTCTTCATGGGTCGTCTCCTATATTCCGGTCGGCTGAGCGCCGATTACGGGAATCTGTATTTAGCAAACGAAATAATAGTCCTTCTGGTTCCGCGAGGAAATAGGCCAGAGCATTTTGTCGAAAATTTGATGGCCATTGTCGAGTTTTCTCAGAAAATATGGAGAAATTGTAATCTCGGTGTAAGCAAAACCCGGCGCTTTGCAGTCGCCAAACGCCCGGTTTATGAGCCTAAACTGTCAATTTGTTCAGCTTCAGCAGATCAGTTGCACACGCGAATGCGCGTCTTGCGCCAATAGTAGCCATCCCAAACCCGCTGGCGCGCCCAAGCAGCCGGGCGAGCCTGGTCCGTAGTAGGCCGGCGCGGGCTGATTATACGTGCCGTTGTTCGCCGCAGCCGCAGATCCGATCATCGCGCCGATGGCAAGTCCGCCGATCACACCGGCGGCGACCGCGCTGCTATTTTCCGCCTTCGCGCTCGTCGGCATGACCAATGCTGCAATGGCGAGACAAGCCGCAGCGCACAAAACAAACGTCCTCTTCATGGCGTCTCCTTGCGTCCATTCGCTGGTGTATGGGCGAGCGTTTATCTTGCTAAGGAGATTCGCACGTCAGGGCTGAACGACAGCTGAACATTCGGAGATGTACGTACAACGTCGACAAACAGCCGCAATTGTTACCAAAAATAAGTAGGGCGCATCCGCAAAAATTGACGAGAAATTGAGTCGCATTTTAGTGATATTGGCGGCCCCGACGTGTCCGATGGACTATTTCGTCATCACGAGGCTTCCGTAAAAATGATATTTGGCCTTCGGGCCCCACATCACCAGCATCCAATGGGTGAAGTCGTTTGCGCTGGTACAGTTATTGCCGCCGCCTTGTAGGATGAGTGTCAGCGTTTGACCGGCACCCAAGCCCGCCGCAAAGACGCCCGTACCCGCGGCCTTTGAGGTCAGCCGCCATTCCTTGTAGAGACGTGGTGCGCGCGAGCTGTCCGGCTGATTGCGCGGATCGACGCGAAGGAGCGAGATCGTTTTCGGTTGTGTCAGCGTCAGTGTTCCCGAACGGCTCGCCTCGTCGCGAAACGCAAATACGATCCGGCCATTTTTCCAGGCGGCTTCCAGATCGTATTTTTCCGAGGCTGTCGTGATCCCTTTCACCGTGTCCGGCTCGGCTTCGCCCAAGAACAGCACAGCCGTGCGCTCAAAGCGCAATTGCTCGAGTTCTTCGACGTAGCTTTTCTCGAGCTTCATCACGATGTCGGAACGTTCACCAGTGTTGCTGCAGCACGCGCAGGCAAGCGCGCTCTGCCAAGCCGCCCCCGCGAGCAACGTTGTGCAAGACACTAATACCAGTTGTCGCATCGAAATCGTGGCTCGCCTCGATTTTAGTCGATCAGAAAAAGCGGTTTTCCGGCCGTGGCAGTCCAAGATTTTCTCGTAACGTATTGCCCTCGTACTCGCGCCGAAACCGCCCACGCCGCTGCAACTCGGGCACGACGCCATTGACGAAGTCGTCGAGACCGCCGGGCAGGTAGGGGAACATGATGGTGAAGCCATCGCTCGCCTCGGTTTCAATCCATTCCTCCATCTCGTCGGCAATGGTCTTGGGCGTGCCGACCATGGCCAAGCCGGAATATCCGCCGAGCCGTTGCGCGAGCTGACGTACCGTGAGGTTCTCGCGCTTCGCCAAGGCGATCGCCCGTTCGCGGCCGCTTTTGGAGGCGTTGCTTTCGGGAATCTTCGGCAGCGGTCCGTCGGGATCGAATTTCGACGCGTCATGGCCAATCGCGATTGAGAGCGAGGCAATCGAGTTGGCGTAGTTGACCAGACTGTCGAGTTTTGCCCGCTTGGCACGGGCCTCTTCGATCGTTTCGCCCACCACGACAAAACAGGCGGGCAAGATTTTCATGTGCGCGCGCTTGCGGCCGAGCTTGTCCATCCGGCCCTTCACGTCGGCATAGAATTGCCGCCCGACCTCGATGCTCGACTGCGCGGTGAACACCGCTTCTGCAGTCTCCGACGCAAGCCGCCTGCCGGCATCCGACGCGCCAGCCTGCACGATCACCGGCCAGCCCTGGATCGGCCGCGCGATATTGAGCGGGCCGCGCACGGAGAGATGCTCGCCCTTGTGATTGAGCACATGCATTTTTGCCGGATCGAAAAAGATGCCGTTTTCGACGTCGCGCACGAACGCATCATCCGCCCAGCTGTCCCACAAGCCCGTCACCACATCGTAGAACTCGCGTGCGCGATGGTAGCGCTCGCCGTGCTCCATATGCTCGTCCATTCCGAAATTCAGCGCCGCGTCGGGGTTCGAGGTGGTCACGATGTTCCAGCCGGCGCGTCCGCCGCTGATGTGATCGAGCGAGGCGAAACGCCGTGCGATGTGATAGGGCGCATCGAACGTGGTTGAGCCGGTGGCGACAAGACCGATGTGCGTTGTGGCCTGCGACAATGCCGAGAGCAGTGTGAACGGTTCGAACGAGGTCGAGGTATGGCTACGTTTGAGCGCATCCATCGGCATATTGAGCACCGCCATATGATCGGCCATGAAGAAGGCGTCGAATTTAGCCGCCTCCAGCGTCTGGATGCAGCGCTTGATATGCACGAAATTGAAATTCATGTCCGGCCAGGCGCCAGGATAGCGCCAAGCGCCGGTGTGAATGCTGGCCGGCCGCATGAACGCACCGAGCTTGAGTTGACGCTTCGCCATCGATTGCATCGTGTGTCCTACATCAGCACCAGGAAACGGTGCTTGAATATAAACGTAAAGACGTCTTAGTGAAGCCGCGAGGATGCTAGCGACCGGATAGACCGAAGAATGGTCTGACGAATTCGTGCGTCTTCGCGCAATAATTTCGCCGCTATGAGTAATCCCGCAATGACCCGGACGGAAACCTCATCGGTTTCTCAAGTCCGGCCGATGAGCAAGATTAGGATGGATTGGACATTGTCCAATCCATCCTATCGACTTTTTGCGGAGCAAACTGTCGTGCGTTATAGCGCTCTGATCTGCACCTTGCGGAACATCACAACGCCCACGCCGAATTGCAGCGCAATCGGGCCTGCCGCGAACTTCGAGTCTTCCGCGCCGTCCACGGTCTTCACGCCGTTAAGTGTGACGGTGAACTTCGAGCCCTTGGCGACGATGTGGTATGTATTCCATTTGCCGCCGGCCTTTAACACCTTTGCGGCCTTGGCGGTGTCGACGATCGCGCCGGTACCGTAGCTCGGATCGGGGCGGGTATCGAAGATGTTCACTTCGTATGCAGTCTTGCTGCCGACTTTCTGTGGATCGGTGCAGCGGATGAAGATGCCGCTGTTGGCGTCGTTACTGACCCAGAACTCGGCGCGGATCTCGAAGTCCTTGTAGGATTCCTTCGAGACCAGATATGCTGCGGTGGCCTTGGGGTCCTTCTTATCTACGGCAACGATCGAGCCGTCGGCGATCTGAAAGTTTGCGGTGCCGTCACCCTGCCACTGATCGAGGTTCTTGCCGTCGAACAACGTGACCCAACCTTTGCCTTGAGCCGAGGCGTTTTGCGATTGCCCCAACATACCGGCGCCAATGAACAGCAGCGCAAACGCGATAGCGGATAAGCGTTTCATATTGATCTCCTCCCCGAAGTATTATTTTGGCGCGAAGTCGAATTTTTGCCCGGCCTCGTCGCCGCTCCGATACTTCGTTGATAACCCTTGGAGCGGAAAAAATGATAACAAACGTCGGGGTTGCGTGGAAGGTATACGAGAAGCAATCCGCCGTTGCGCGATCGCGCTATGATCTTGTCGTGCTCTCGGTCGGCGCAGACGTGAAATTCGAGATCAGCAGCCCGAGCGCCGCTTTCAATTTTCTACGCCGAATGCGTCCCATGCGTTATCCGGCCCTTGCGCCGTGGTCGCCGGCGCGGCACAAAGGAGCATCGGTGTGGCAAGAACTTGAGTCTTAAACTTCGCGCGCGTCAGTCCCCTTGCCGCCGCATGGGAAACGCAGATTAACACCTCCAGCGATAGCGCCTCCAACGACAGCGCCTCCAACGACAGTGTCGTTAACGCTTGCGTCTGCGAAGACGCAAGCGCCGCTTGGCACTTTGTGCTATAGTTGAAAAACGCCCAATAGCCTACCATATATGAGCATTCACCCCACAGGAGATCTCATTGGCGGATAATTCAAAAGTCGATCGCGCGAATGCTCAGTTCAATAAGCTGCAAAGAGCCGAAGACGGCAAGAAGGCGATGTCCGAATACGAAGCCGACCGTATTGCACTCCGCACCAAGACCGAACGGTTGAAGGCGGCACGCTTGGCAAGAGATGCGGCCGAAAAAGCCGCCGTTTCGGAGGAGCCGGCCACCAAGACGAAGGCGCCCGCCAAGAAGAAAAAGGCCACTGCTGAGACCTTCTCAAGGTGGCTGGACGAACAGCAAAACAGCGGCCGGCGCAGTTGACGATCGAAGACGCGTAAACAAGCGGCGCCAGTGAAGCAAGTTGCACCGCCTCAAGGTCAATCCGACAATCCCGAATGACATTTGCGGTCCGTCCCGCCACGATGTTGATGCGCGAGCGCCAATTTCCGGCTAGTATCCGCGCGAAGAACACATCGGGGGCGATCCATGAAGCTCAACATCCATCGCGACATGAAGCTCATGCGGATCATCGCCGCCGTGCTCGCGCTCGGCTTCGCGGGCGGCAGCGCGATGGCACAGGGCAAGAGCCTGCGCGAGCAGATCGTCGGCACCTGGCAATTCATCGTTGCCGAGGTCTCCGCGCCCGACGGCAAGAAGTCGTTTCCGTTCGGCGAGACGCCCAAGGGCCTTCTCGTCTTCACCTCCGACGGCCATTTCTCACAGATCCATGTCGCAAGCGACGTGCCCAAGTTCGCCTCCGGCAACCGCCTCACCGGCACGCCCGAGGAATATGCGACCATCATGCGCCGCAGCCTCTCGCTGTTCGGCACCTACACAGTCGACGAGGCCAAGAAGACGGTGACGTTCAAGATTGTGTCGAGCACGTTTCCGAACTGGGAAGGCGAGGCCCAAGAGCGTAAAATCGACAAACTCACGACCGACGAATTCGTCAACACCAATCCCACCGTGGCGGGCGGGCGCGGCTCGGCCTCGAATTTCTACAAGCGGGTAAAGTAAGGTGGCGTCAAACGGCCGCACGGCGCACCAAACGGCGGGGATGCAACGGGAATAATCGAGTGCTATGTTTGTTCTCATTCCAACAATTGCAATAAATGCAGGGGAGTAAACATGACCAAGATCGCGCGTAGGATTGGGCGAAGGGATTTCATAAAAAATTCGGCCGCGGCCGGAACTGTGCTGAGCGGCGGTCTTCTCGCCGCGCCGGCGGTATGGGCGCAGGACGCATTCCCGAACAAGCCGGTCCGCTTCATCGTGCCGCTCGCGCCCGGCGGCGCGATCGATTTCATCGCGCGCGCGGTGGGTGAGCGCATGGGAGCGTCCATCGGCCAGCAGATCGTGGTCGAGAATCGCACCGGCGCAGGCGGAACGCTTGGCATGGACTCTGCGATGAAAAGCGATCCCGACGGCTACACGCTCCTGATCACCAATGACAACGCAGCGAGCGCGCCGCACATCATGGGCCTCGCCTACGATTACACCAAGGTGCTTCTGCCGGTGTGCTATCTCGGCCGGCACGGACAGATTCTCGCGGCGCACTCCTCACTTGGCGTGAAGACGGTGAAGGAACTCGTCGATTACGTGAAGGCCAATCCAGGGGTCGGCACTGCGACATCGGGCGTTGGCTCCAACCAACACGTCATCCTCGAATGGTTCAAGCGCGAGGCGGGCATCAAGCTCGAACACGTGCCCTATCGCGGCGCGGGCCAGGCGATCAACGACCTGATCGCCGGGCACGTAAAGACGGCGTTTCTCGGGCCGACCTCGCTCATGCCTCATGCCGCGGTCGGCACCATTCATATGCTCGCGCAATCGATGGCCAAGCGCGCGCCCACACTGCCGAACGTGCCGACGATGGACGAGTCGTACAAGGGTCTGATCTTGGAAGCCTGGTACGCGGCCTTCGCGCCCGCCAACACCCCCGCGCCGATTATTGCGAAGCTCAACGCCGAGATGAACAAGGCGCTGAAGGATCCGAAGCTGATCGACACCTTCACCAAAGGCGCGATTGAGCCGGTGGGCGGCGCCCCAGACGATATCGGCACACTCGCGCGCGCGGACTCCGACAAGTACGCGAAGCTGGTGAAAGAGCTGAACATCAAGACGAATTAGCTAGCCGCAGAAGCGGCGGCGCCGAAGGCAGTCTCGCCTGTTTGATGCGCATGCTCGCCGTCACCATGCTGTCGGTCGTGCCGGCGCACTGGCCGGATTCTTTCTCGCGGTTTTTCTTGGCGCGCGGGGCAATTCCGGCAAGTAGCAAAAGGGAACAAAGCATTCGTCAGAAAAATATTCGGCTCGTCATTGTTGGCGTTGTCCTGGTCTTAGCGGCGCCGGCGTTTTTCTTTTTCTTCCTGAACATGGCACCTAAGTCCAACGATCCGGCCGCACTGATGCAGACGGTCGGGCAGGTCGCGGGCGTCGTCGGCGCGATCGACCTGGTCATGTTCGTTTTCGGGCTGGTCGGCAAAAAACAGTAGCGCACCGAAGGCGACGCGAACCCACCAAATTCCGGGACAGCCGCAACGGACTTCGCCGCGCTCAACCCATCCTGCGGGCTACGGCCCCGCTATATTTTCGGGCACTCGCGATAGCCGAATTTGTCGATGATCTCGCTTCCCGAGATCGTGTGAAACGCCAGCGTATCCACGTAGTGGTTGGACACAAGGTAGTTGCGAAGGCGCGCGTTGTAGGCGTTCAGCATGTGATTGGCCCACTTCGCGCTGACGTTCCGTTCGCGATCATGACCGGCGTGAAACAACAATCTGGCGTTGCGCTCGACGCAGACGTCCGATCCGCTCGTTTCAGTTTAGAATACAACTCAGTTCCTGCTGCTGTCACTTCCATACGTTTGCGGAGCGCCGATCCTGTCGGTTCCTTTTCATAAATTTCTAGGACCATCGCCTCATAGCTTGGGCATTCACCTGCTTGCTCTATCATGTGATCCATAAGGCGTTGCTCACAGCGTCTTATTACTCTCCTTCACCGCCTCCGCATCGACATACACCTGCTCGCCCATCGCCTTGAATTTCTCCGACATCTGCGCCATGCCGGCTTCCTTATCGTTGAGCGTCGCAGCATAATCGCGCACGTCCTGCGTGATCTTCATCGAGCAGAATTTCGGCCCGCACATGGAGCAGAAATGCGCCACCTTGTGCGCCTCCTTGGGCAAGGTCTCGTCGTGATATTCGCGCGCGGTGTCGGGATCGAGACCGAGGTTGAACTGGTCGTTCCAGCGAAAGTCAAAGCGCGCCCGGCTCAACGCATCGTCGCGCAGCTGCGCCGCCGGATGGCCCTTGGCCAGGTCCGACGCGTGCGCCGCGATCTTGTAGGCGATCACGCCTTCCTTCACGTCGTCGCGGTCGGGCAGGCCGAGATGCTCCTTCGGCGTCACGTAACAGAGCATGGCGCAGCCGAACCAGCCGATCATGGCAGCGCCAATCGCCGAGGTGATGTGGTCGTAGCCCGGCGCGATGTCGGTGGTGAGCGGCCCGAGCGTATAGAACGGCGCCTCGCC
>PNAI01000018.1 GCA_003169835.1 Hyphomicrobiales bacterium
CGCTTCTCCTTCTGATGCTTGAGGCCGCGAATGCGGACCTCGTATTCACCATCAGCCTGAAGCGCAGCACCCCAAATCTTCTGCTATCAACAAACTCGCCGGCCGATTACCCCATCTATCCAACGCTGTCGTGACCAGCCTCAACTACATCGTGGACGGCAAATTCACGCTCGCTTGGAACCACGCCGCGAAGCCGTAGAGCGAGACGCGCCAAGACTTCGCTCGTCCCCGCGAAAGCGGGGACCCAGAATTCGGGGCACTGGAGTCCCGCATGCGCAGGAATGAATGCAATTATCCCCTTCCCTTCCGGCGAATCCTCTTCTATTTCCCGTTCATGTCCAAGCGTCCCTTCCACGTTGGCCGCTCGAGTGCCGGGCTCGGCCTGTTCGCAGCAAAACCGTTCAAGAAAGGCGCATTCGTCGTCCGCTATACCGGCCGGCGCGTCACCGACGCCGAGTCGGAGAAGCGCGAGGCCCGCGGCGCGCGCTACATGTTCGAGATCAACAGCTATTGGGCCATCGACGGCTCCTCGCGCCGAAATATCGCCCGCTACGTCAACCACTCCTGCCGTCCCAACGTCGAAACCGTGGTGCGCCGGCCACACCGCGTCGTCTATGTCGCGCGCCGCCGCATCAAGCCGGACGACGAGATCACCGTCGACTACGGCAAGGATTATTTCGACGCCTACATCAAGGCGAAAGGCTGCCGCTGCGCCAAGTGCAAGGAAAAGCGCGCGGAGAAAAGGCGCGCGCTGCGGGCCAAACACGCTCGAAAATTACGCGCGCGAAAATCGAAGCGCGTCCGCAGGACGAAGCGGCGTTAGCCGGCCCGCGACGCTATTTCATCTTGAACAGCTTGCGCAAGAAACCGCTCGGCGCGCTGATCTCCGCGATACGCAAGCCCGCGGTTTTGCGACACTCCACACCGCCCGCCGTGAAATTCTGCTCACTGATCAAGCCCCTTGTAATACCGGTAGATGCCCCACTGGCTGAAGGCAACGCGCCGCTCCGAGGCGAGATATTTGGCGATTCGCGGACGCTTTTGCACGCGATCGTGCAGCGCGATCACGCGCGGGATTTTCTTCTCGAAGCGTTTCATGCGCTTTGGGAACGCATAGCGCAGCCCCCCGACGATCTGAAACAGACTCAAGTCGACATAGCTCAGTTTTGTCCCGAGCAGATAGTTTCCGCCGCTCTTCGCAAGCAGCTTTTCGAAATAACCCAGGAATTTCGGCACGCGGTAGCGCCAGAAATCCTTGGTGCGGCGCTTGGCGGCCGGCCGCTGCTCCTCGTAAAAAAGCCAACTCGTCACCGGATGATGCGTGTCGTGGATCTCGACCACGAGATCGGTGATCGTAAGCTGCAGTTGGTGCGCCCACAACCGGCTCGCCTCGTCGCGCGGCGAAAGCCCGATGCGCGCGCCAAGATAGTGCAGGATGTTCGCGGTCTGCGCGACCACCACCTTGCCGGCCCTGAGGAATGGCGGCGCGAACGGCGGGCGCTTATCGCGACGATCCTGAAGAATCTTCATCATCGCCACCATGCCGCGCTTGCCCTTGCGCGCCACGTCGACATACGACGCGCCCGCCTCCTCCAGCGCGAGTCGGATGAACTCACCCCGCCCCTGCAAGTCCGGCCAGTAGTAAAGCTCGTAGCGCATCACGCACCTCCCATCTTGCGCTCAACATAAACAACATGATGATGCGACATGATAGTGGCAGCAAGGCACAAGTCGATACGATGGCGCGTGAGATTTCACCTCGCGCACTTGCGAAGATAAAGACGAAGCCCGGCGCAAACGCCGGGCTTTGCATCAGATCCGCCTACGCGCCGTGGTTATTCAGAAACAGGAATCGGGTCGCGCAGCATCTGGCTCCGGATATTAATATCCGGGTCCTGGCCGATGATGGTGTTACCAAACACCACGGCATTCGGGTCATGCGCTGCATAGTCCTGCGCCGACGCGTAGGGATTGTTGGGTGTATTAACGGTGTGTCGCACTCGATGCACATTCGATTGCGCGAATGCTGGGGAAGCCACGAGCGTGGCCAAAGCCAAAGTTGCGATCAGCGTTTTCTTCATGACAATTCTCCGTTGGAATTGCCCCCGCAACGCAACATAAATGATTCCGCAGTTGCGAACAGCCCGGAAAAAGCATGACTGCCATGTTAAAATATTAAATAATTACAATACGTTAATGGCACTACCATACCGCTCACGAGCCCGCAATTTGCCCCATTTCTACACATCTACGCAGAATATTTTGCAGCGCAAATCGAATGCTCTGGCAAAACTACGTCGGCACGCAGCTGCGCTGCCGTTCGGTTTGATAGCGGCCGCCCGCCTTCACATGGTCGCCGCCGACCACACGCTTGACCTGGCCCTTCGGACAAACGCCGTCATCGACCAGCGCGACCTGACCCGGCTTGAGCGCGCCGAGCGGAGGCTCACGCTTGAGTACTTGGGCATTCGCTGCCGTTGTCAGACCGATCAGACAAACGGCTACACACAGAATTCCGATTTTTTGCATCGACGTCTCCGGACCTGCGCGGCTTGTCCGCGATGAATCGTTGCCGCATTATTCCAGAACCACGGATGGTTTGTACATGGGGAGGCACACATGCCGATGTTCAACTTGTCGATCGGTTTCACCGACCAGGGAATTCGCAACATCAAGGATAGTCCCAAACGCGCCCAGGCCGCACGCGAGCTCGCTAAGAAACTGGGCGTCGATATCAAGCAGATCTATCTTACATCCGGCGATAGCGATCTTGTGGCGATCGTAGACACAACCAATGGCGACAACGTCGCAAAATTCGCGCTCGCGCTCGGCGCGCAGGGCAATGTGCGGACGCACACCGCCCGAGCCTGGACCGAGGCCGAATTTACCAAAATGGTTTCTGAACTGCCTTGAGGGAACTGCTTTTTGCCAAGGACTGAAAATAAAATCACGCGTGCGTGCCGGCTCGTGCGCACGCATACTCACGATCTGTAGATTTTCAGGTCTTGATGTCGAGCAGAGATTTCATCATCTGCTCATAAGTGCGTGCGACCACGGCATTCATCACAAAGGTGTAGTGCGAAATAAGCTGCTGCACGGCCTCATTGGCAAAATTGACATTTGGCGAGGCCACCATTCCCTGCGCGTCGGCAAACGGCGCGCTGGGATCATATGTGGAGACATAGCCCGGCGAGACATCGCTCACCACCGCCGCGGTGCCGCCGCCCGCGGTCTCGACCTGCTCGACGTGCTGAGGCGTATATGCGGCCGGGTATCTCGCCCGCGTCGCCGCGTCCGCGCTCGGCAACGGCCCGTCAGACATCGCATTGGCGACGTTGCTGGCGGAAACCTCCAGCCGGCGCATGGCTGCCGTCATCCCGGACGAAGCTATCGAGAGGATCGCGTTCATGCGCGATTCCTAGCGTGCGAGCCGCAACGTTTTCTTGCGAAATTCCGTAAAATTTTAGGCGCCTCGGACGGCCTAGCGCCCGATGAATTCGGCGCCGACCACGGAGCCGCGTCGCCATTTGACCCGGCAGGGGCAGCCCTGCGCGGCGTCACGCGAAAGCAACAGCCGAAACTGTTTGATGTTCGCGTGCGATGAATCAACGAACAACCGCACGCCCGTTGGCGAGATGTCGGATATAATGCATTTTCGCACCGAAAATCCTTCATCGGGGCGTATCCAGGCCGGAGAACCCATTCTTCGCCGAGGTGCTCTGCGTGCGCCTTGTGCCATTGCTGTAACCCCAATTGTGCCGGCAGCCCTTAAGCCACCCAGCGTAAATCGTCCGTCCTCAAGGGTATTGTTCTATCGCAGAAAACTTTGGGCAATTTTGATCCGCCTCCGCAAATTCGAGCTTTTGCGTTCACAATTTGGAAACCATAAATTCCCAAAGCGCGCACGGACGGCGGCCCACCCTTCATGCGTGAACATAGCCGCTGCTATTCGCATTTGCGTCTTGCTTGCCGCCGCCTGCACGCGATAGCTACCGTTCATCTGCCTTTCGGAGCGATCGGGTGAGCGTCGTCGAAGAGAAGCTGCCCGAACGGCCGGCGCGGCGGGATCACATCCCGCTCGGCATTTTTTATATGCTCGCCGCAACCGTGATGTTCGCGGGCTCGAGCGCGCTCTCCAAATGGCAGGTGGTCACCTATCCGATCGGCGAGGTGCTGTTCGTCCGCACCCTGACCTCGTTGGCCCTCTGCGCGCTGCTCATTTTGCCGGCCGCAGGTCTTGCGGTTTTTCGCACACAAAGACCGCGCGACCACCTCATGCGCGGCTTCGCGCAAGCCTCCTCGCAGACATTCATCATCATCGCGTTTAGCCTGATGCCGCTCGCCGGCGCAGTCGCCATCAATTTTTCTTCGCCGTTGTTTGCGACACTTGTGTCGGCAATCGTGCTCAAGGAGGCAGTTGGCGCGGCGCGCTGGGGTGTGCTCATCGTTGGCTTCCTCGGCGTGGTCATCGTTGCAGTTCCTGGCGCGGACACATTTCAGCTCGGCGCGTTGTTCGCGCTGGCCAACGCGGTGATCTACGGCTCGGTCACGGCCGCAGTACGGGGCATGACCGCAACCGAATCGGCCGAAACGCTCACCATTTATCAAATGGTCGTGTTGACCGTGATCTTTTCGGCCTTTTTGCCGTTCGGCTTCGTTACCCCGACGCCCGGCGACGCCGCATTGATGGCGGTCAACGGCGCCGCCAATGCGCTCGGTCAATATTGGTGGACGCGCGCGCTCCATCTCGCGCCCGCCTCCGCGGTGGCGCCGTTCTTCTATTTCTCGCTGGTGTGGGCGATCATCATCGGCTTTGCGGTATGGGGCGACGTGCCGACCGTCGGCCTGCTGATCGGATCGGCCATCGTCGTCTGCTCGGGGCTTTTTCTGTTGCTGCGAGAATCGCGACGTTAGAGACCGTAGCAATGTGGAGCGCCGCCACGCTAAGCTCGGCAGCACAAATCCGCGGAAGAGAAGCGGAAGGGAAAATGCCATGCGATTTTTTCCAAGACTAAGCATTATCCCGGCCATCTTGTTTCTGGCCGCGAGTGCCGCGGCTGAAACCGCAGCGCAGACACCCGATCAGTTCTACAAGGGTAAGAACTTCGATGTCGTGATCGGCTACCCGCCCGGCGGCAGCAACGACACATTTGCCCGGCTGATCGCGCGGCACATCGGCAAGCACATCCCCGGCAATCCATCCGTCGTGCCGAGAAACATGCCCGGCGCCGGCAGCTTGCTCGCCGTCAACCAGATGTACAACACAATCTCGAAGGATGGCACCTCCATCGCCATCGGCGCACCCACGCTCGCACTCGATGAAAAGCTCGGTACGTCCGGCGTCCGCTTCAAGACCGCCGAATTCAATTGGATTGGGCGTATCGACTCCCTGATCAACGTCGTGGTCACATGGAAGACCTCGCCGGTGAAGACTTTCGCCGACGCGCAAAAGACTGAAGCCAAACTTTCTGGCACGGGAGCCGGCTCGACGGTGTCGATCTATCCCACCGTCATGAACAATGTACTCGGAACCAAGTTCAAGCTGGTCATGGGCTATCGCGGATCGAACGAAGCCATGCTCGCGCTCGAGCGCGGCGAGGTCGAAGGCCATTCCACCTCCTGGACGGCGCTGAAGATCGCTCACCCGACTTGGCGGCCGGAAAAGCTCATCAATATCCTCGTGCAGTTTGCGCTCAAGCGCGACCCCGAGCTCCTTGACGTGCCGACCGCCGTCGAGCTCGCGCGCAACGACGAAGAGCGAAAAATCCTGAGCGCGATCATGGCCGCGAGTGAAATCGGCACTGCCTTTTTCACCACGCCCGAAGTACCGGCGGATCGCGTGAACGCACTGCGCCGTGCCTTCGATGCCACCATGAAGGACTCCGAATTTTTATCGGAAGCACAGAAGCTTCAGGTCGCCATTACGCCGATGACGGGCGAAGACTTGCAGAAGCTCGTCGCCAGCGTCAGTGACCTACCGCCGGATTTGCTGGAAAAAGTGCGCGCCGCCTATGGCGCCAAGGCAAATTGAACTAGGCGAATTGAACAGCGCGATCAGGTGATAAGAAAAAAATGCAGACGGCGGGAGCCTTCCTTCCCGCCGCCATGCCGCATTAAGTCCGTACGTATTCATGTCGCCGCAGATATGTCCGCCTCAGTTCACCGCCGGACCCTTTATTTAGGCCTTAGCAGGCGCCCCAGCTATGTCCGCCACCGCAAACGGCGGTAGCGAGCCTTCGACAATGCTGGTCTGCGCCCGCCAAGCCGCCCAGGTCCGCCTTAGTACCGGGTCCGACGCGTGTGACAACGAAAGTCTCAGTGTCGCTTGAACTATTGACACTCTGCAGGCTAAATTTTTTGAGGCCAAATAAATTTTTCGCGAGGTCTCATCCCGCTGACATCGTTGCGCAACGCAGCTGTTCGCATCGGTTGTCCCGAAGTGGAACAACATGCATCGCATGTGCAATGAAAATTATTGCGTCTGCTGAATCGCCGAGAGTGTCCAGCCACCGCCCCGCGTGCGCAGGAAAGTCCAAACCTCGGTCACTTCCTGTGGTGCGTCGGCACCTTCGACCGCTCGTCCGGTTGCACGTTCAACAGTGGCATCGGTGATGGCGTATCGCATGTCGATGGTTGCGTAATCCAAGTCACCCTCGCGCCAAGCTTCCGCGAGATCGCCCTGCAGCAGCTTGAGGCCGGAAATCTTGTTGATCACACCGCGGCTTACGTTGTTTGCAATTTGTTCGGAGAAATAGCCCGCCATTTCGGGCGTCGCCAGTATGCGCAGCCGCGCAATGTCTTCCTCACCATAGGCGAGCGATACTTCAGACAGCAGCCGCTCGAAGTCGTCAAAGTCGCCCTTGCTAAGCTTGATCGTACCGCCGGCAAAGCCACTTTGCGGCGCAGACCCACCCAGCGGCCCAGTAGCCCCATAAGAGCGTGAATTGTCAGGAACAACCCGCAACGCCGGACCGCTCGCAGTCGCCAGCCCCTGCCGCCTCTGCCACCAGGTCCATATCAGCCACCCAACCATCGCGACGAGCGCGATCTGGATAATCAGCCCTAGCACCGATGCAAATCCACCCAATCCGCCGAACAGTCCATGCCCAAACAGCATCCCGATCAGGCCCGCGCCCAGGAAACCCGCGAACAATCCGCCGACAAGGCCTGGCCGATTGAAGAAACCGCTGCTCGCTCCCGGCTGGTTCAGCCCGGTCGCCGTCGTTGGCGCCGACGGCTGCGTCACGGTGCGCTGAAGGGGAGACGCGGCATTCGGCGCGGTGGGAGTCGTTGGCGGCGCCGAGAAGGTACGCGAACCACGGCTGCCGCTGCTTGTGCCGCCGCTTGGCCGCGCCTCCAGATCGCCGACAATCAGAACAAATGCGGCAAGCACGGCACCAATCGCAACGAGCGGACGAAAAGACATCGTTTTCTCCCTGAGTCGAGCAATTTCGAGTCGATTGTGCGCGATTTTATATGGGCATAGCACAGCCGCATTTAAAGATCGGTTCTAAAGATGCGGCCTATTGCCTCGATCAGCCACCGACTTTGCCGCCGTACTGCACATCCGTCACATGTTCGAGCCATTCGACATGCTTGCCATCGCGCGCTTCTTGCATTGCAATATGTGTCATTGCCATGTTGGGCGCGGCGCCGTGCCAATGTTTTTCGCCCGGCGGAATCCAGACCGTATCTCCGGCATGAATTTCGCGGATCGGCCCGCCAAAGGTCTGCACCCGGCCGATGCCCGCGGTGACATGCAGCGTCTGCCCAAGCGGATGGGTGTGCCACGCCGTGCGGGCGCCCGGCTCGAACCGCACCCAGGCCGAGCGAAGCAGTGCCGGCGCCGGCGCTTCGATGATTGGGTCCTGCCAGACCGTTCCGGTAAAGTACTCACCCGACATCCGGCGCGACAGCATTGAGCCGCAAGGGAAAATCTCCATGGACTGACTTCCTTGATTGGGGTTGGTCACAAACCGACTGGAACTGACTGCACACCTTCAATAGCATCTCGCGCAACGCGCAATAGCCAAAATACGCGCGACAAATGGGGAGCAATATCATGGCACGCTTGCGGACCATATTGAGTGTCGTTCTGGTTGCCGCCATCGCCTCGTTTTCTGGTCAGGCCTTTGCCGAAGGAGCCAAATCCGCCGTCCCACGTTTCGAGCCCCAACCGTTTTGGCCGAAGCCCCTGCCTGGCAATTGGATCGTTGGGCAAGTTTCCGGCATCGCGGTGGATCGCAACGATAATATCTGGATCATTCACCGGCCATCGACATTGCTCGACGATGAAAAAGGCGCGCAAAAAGATCCGCCCGCCACGAAATGCTGCACTGCAGCCCCGCCGGTGCTCAAGTTTGACAGCGCAGGAAACTTGCTCGCTTCGTGGGGCGGGCCTGGCCAGGGCTATGACTGGCCCAAGAACGAACACGGCATCTTCGTGGACAAGGACGGCAACGTCTGGATCGCCGGCAACGACAAAGCGGACGCTCAGATCCTAAAATTCACTCCCGCCGGAAAATTCCTCCAGCAAATCGGCAAGCCCGGCGGACCCTCCGGCTCGAACACGCCCGGCGGACTCGGCAGCCCGGCGCACATGATCGTCGACGAAGCGGCCGGCGAACTCTACGTCGCCGACGGCTATCAGAACCGCCGCGTCGTCGTGTTCGATGCCAAGAGCGGCGCCTACAAGCGGCATTGGGGTGCCTACGGCACGAAAACACCAACCGACGACAAGCTTCCCGCCTATGACCCGAAGGCGCCTCTCTCAAAGAGCTTCGGCAATCCGGTGCATTGCGTGCGCATTTCGCACGACAATCTTGTCTATGTGTGCGACCGCACCAACAGCCGCATCCAGATTTTCCAGAAGGACGGCACCTTCGTCAAAGAATTCCGCGTGACACCCGAGACGCTACAGAACGGCTCGGTGTGGGACCTCGTGTTGTCCGAGGACCGCGCGCAGCGTTATATTTTCATGGCCGACGGCGCCAACGGCCAGATCGTGACGCTGCTGCGCGAGAACGGCAACGTCGTCACCGCCTGGGGCCGCCATGGCCGCCAGCCCGGGCAGTTCAAATGGGTGCACAACATCGCGATCGATTCCAAAGGCAATCTCTACACGGCTGAAGTGGGCTTCGGCCGCCGCTCGCAAAAGTTCCTTCGCGTTCAGTAGCTGTCAGCCCGCAGACATATTAGAATATCGCTTCGAGGGAGTATCCCATGCATACCAGATCGATCGCACTCGCGACCTTAGCACTTGCAACGCTCGCAACCAGCGTACACGCCGCCTCTGTCACCTTCGGCAATCAAGAAGGCGGCCTTATCCCGTGGTCCTCGGATATCCCTATCCGGGAATTCCGCAGCGCGGTTGGCCAAACGGCCATCGAGCATTGTGCTTGGTACAACCGGGTCGCTTACATTACGGGCGTGGTCCCCGGCTACGGCAACTACATCAGCTTCACGTGCCGGTTTCCTCCCGGGTACGACCCGGTGAAAGCCGGCGGATCGTTCTGGTCGCACTAGCGCGGCGGCACATCGATCGGATTGCAATTTCGCCGTCCTGACGAGAGGCAATTATCTGCCTTCTTGGCGGCGATCATGGCATCGGCAAGCCATATTCCAACGCCAATGAGTACGACCGCAGCGACGAGCAGAAAAATATTCGCGGCCCGGCGGTCACGTTCTTCTTCATCTTTTTCCGGAGGCTTCGGCTGTTCGCTGTTGCGTCCCGACATCGGCACTTTCACAATTTAGAGCATGATCCCGAAAAGTTGGAACCCGTTTATCGGAAAAGATCATGCTCAAACAAAAAGCTAGAACCCTGCTCTGATTCCATCAAGGTGGAAAGGCGCTAGGATGCCAGCGTCTCTTTAACCGCCGCGACCAATTGCTTGAGCGTGAACGGTTTGGGCAGGAATGAAAATTTCTCACCTTCCGGAAGGCTTTTCTCGAACGCCTCTTCCGCGTAACCGGAAACGAAGATGATCTTCAGTTCGGCGTTGAGCTTGCGCAGTTCCTTGAGCAGCGTCGGCCCGTCCATCTCCGGCATCACCACGTCGGACACTACGAGATCAACCTTTCCGCCCTCCCGATTGAACACCTCGATGGCCTCGACCCCATTACCTGCCTCCATCACAATATAGCCGCGCGACTTGAGCCCGCGCGCATTGAGCATGCGCAGACCCTCCTCGTCTTCGACCAGCAGGATGGTGCCATGCCCGGTCAGATCGGCCGTAGCCGACGGCACAGCGTCATCAATCGCACCGATGGACTGCGCGATCCCCGGCGACTCGACCTGCGGTGCCGCCGCGGCGATTTCCTCGGCGCTTGGCACATAGCGCGGCAGGAAAATGCGGAAGGTCGTGCCGCGGCCCACTTGCGAGTCCGGATAGATGAAGCCGCCGGTCTGCTTGACGATGCCATAGACCGTCGAAAGCCCGAGCCCGGTGCCTTTACCGACTTCTTTAGTTGTAAAGAACGGCTCGAAGATCTGGTCCATGATTTCCGGCGGAATGCCGGTGCCGCTATCGGCGGCTTCGATCAAAACGTAGTCCGCAGCCGGCATCCCCTTATAATTGAAATTCACACTTTCGGCGGCTGTGACATTTGCAGTGTGAACCGTGAACTTGCCGCCTACAGGCATGGCATCGTGCGCATTGACCGCAAGATTCACGATCACTTGCTCGAGCTGCGAGATGTCGGCCTTCACCTGCCACAAATCGCGGCCGTGTATGACCTCGGTCACAACCCTCTCGCCCAGAAGGCGCTTCAATAGCATGCCGAGCTCTGAGAGCACTTCACCGAGATCGAGCACTTGCGGCCGCAACGTCTGCCGGCGCGAGAATGCCAACAGCTGCCGCACCAGGCCCGCGGCCCGATTGGCGTTTTGCTTGATCTGCATGATGTCTTGAAACGATGGGTCCGTCGGCTTGTGCGCACTGATCAGAAAATCTGTCGCCATCATGATGGCGGAAAGCACGTTGTTGAAATCATGCGCGATGCCGCCCGCGAACCTGCCGACCATATCCATCTTCTGAGCTTGGGTGAACTGGTGGTGCAGGCTCCGCTGTTCGGTTGTTTCGAGCACATAGACAATTGCCGCCTCGCCATCGCGCTCCTCCTCATCAACCGCGGAGACATAGAACCGGCCGAACCGCTCAGTCTTGCCGGCAAGTGCAGCATCGACCGGAGTGATATCGCTCTGGCCGTCAACCGCGCTTTTGATCGCCATTTCCAGATCGAAGCGGTCGCGCGCGGAGATAACCGAGAAGATGGAGTGATCGTCTCCGCCGTCCTTGACCAGCCCCTGGAACATGCGCGCGAACAGCACATTCGTGCGCGCAACCTTGCCGGCTTTGTCGACGGTCGCGATCGCCATCGGCGTGCTTTGGAAGAACCGCATGAAGCGCACTTCGGCCGCACGCTGCGGATCGGCGGATTCGCTTCGTCCGCGGTTGAGCACCAGTGTGCGCGAGGCGCCGGGCAATCCGTCGGCGCCGAAGGCAACATTGTGATACAAACGCACCGGCAGCGAACGCCCGCCGTGGGTTTTGAAATCGAGGTCTATCACTTCGGTCTTCACTTCGCCGGGTGCGGCGGTGAGCGTGGTGAGCAGCGCCGCCCCATCTCCCGACGTAATATCCGCAAGCTTCAATCCACCGGAACCGACTTCCGCGAGATCGTGGTCGAGCCAGGACGCGAGCGTCGCGTTGAGATATTCGATCGCACCATTGGCATCGACCGAGAAAAAACCGGCGGGTGCGCGGTCGAGATAGTCTATGGCGTGTTGCAGCTTCGGGAAAATATTCTCCTGCCGCTCGTGGTCGCGAGTCACATCGGCGATCGTCCACATGGTGAGACTTGAATTGCGCTCTGTCTCGCCCAGCGGCTGTACCCGCAGACGCATCCAGCGCGCCGCGTGGCCCTGGACGCCGGCAATGCGCACTTCTTCCTGCAGGCGGCGGCCGTCGTCCGCGGCCTTGCGCAGACGATACACAACCTCGGACATTTCGGGATCGCCGATGAACACCTGCGCGATCGAACTGACATCGCTGCCCTCGCCGGCACCGACCAGGGAGCGATACGCGGCATTGGCGTAGATCACCCGGCCGCGCTGATCGGTGACCAGAAGTCCGTCGGCCGCCTCATCGGCCACAGCCTTCACCACCGGGCTAATGGTTTCGCTGCCCGCATAGCGCAAGATGCCGCAGGCCAGCGCGAACAGCGAAAAAACGCCCGCCGTCGCGAACACGGCGAGCACGCCCAAGATATAGCGGTCCGCAAACCCGCGGCCGATGAGGAAAAACCCGCCTGCCGCCGCGACCACGGCCAAAGCCACCAGCAGCACAAGCGCAATACTGCCGCCGCGCGAACCCGATGGGCCGCGGCTCATGGCCGGAGTTCTTTGTGCAGGGCTCAGATCTTGGGTTGCCATGATCCGCTGGTGATCCGTCCAAACACGCGACGCGACAATCCGCCCTTTGGTGCCTCAAGCCATGCGGTCGGCGCAAGGGCCTTGGCCCGGCTCGGCCCGGGCCCCTGCCGGCTCCTTCTCCACGCGCGACCAAGGCGGTCGAGGCGTCAAACATTTACAACAAACCGAGCCGCCTTGCTCAGCCAGCAGGAGGAAGCGATCGACAATTGCCGCTATGCCCCGAAAGCGGAAGGAACGTGCAGCGACGCGAAGTGCCAATACCCGAAGTGGACATCTCGCTTCTGCAAGACCGCGTGCCCCACCAGGGCAATATTTGCCTTAATTCGCAAACCATTAGCGCGCTTGAGCAAAACAAGGTAGAATGATCCGAGGGGAATTTCCATGCATCGCGTGACCCGCCGCCAGTTCACACTTGGATTGTCTTCGCTTGGTTCGACGAGTCTGACGCCGGCCCACGCCAACCCGCCGGATGGCCGCATCGCCATCATCGATACGACATTTAATGCCGCAAAGGAGCCATGGCTCACGCATCTGCAAGAGCGCGGCGTGACGACCGTTATTCGCTACTATGCGCGCCACCCTACCCTGCCGAACCGATGCAATCTGTCCGACACAAAATGCATGGCGTTCAATGAGGTCGACGGCAAACCGGAACCTCACCACATCTGCCGCAAGGGAATGTCGATCATTTCGCTGTTCCAGTACCAGAGCAACAAGCCGGAAAAATTCTTGAACTACAAAACCGAGGCGCCGGCCGACGCCGAAGCCGCATGGCGGCAAGCAACCGAAATCTGCGAACAGCCGAAGGGCACCGCGATCTATTTCGGCGTCGATCTTCAGATGCACGACGACAACAAACAGCTCATCAACGCGGTCATCGAGTATTTCAAGATCATCAAGCACAGCAAGATCGGCAAGAATTACGAGCTCGGCGTTTACGGCAACGGTTACACCAGCCGAATCCTGATGACCGAACAGCAGCTCGTAAAATTCTCCTGGATTTCCGCTTCGCGCGGCCATTCCGAAACGCCGAAGACAATCAGTTGCGGCAACTGGCACCTGTTCCAGAACAACCTCGACCGCCACTGGACGCTCGGCAAGAATCAATGCAAGGGCGGCTTCAGCCTCGACACCAATGTGCAGAACCCGGCGCACCTGTACGCCGGCGCTTGGAACATGGACGGCCCGGTCCTGGCCGATGCCGCGAGGACACAGGCCATATTCGATCAGCGCCGCTTTGCCCGCTGCGATGCGCCGGTCTATCGCGGGCCGGATGTGAATGCCGGCCTGATCGAACGGCAGCAATGCAAGGAAGCAGGCCAAGACGCCTACAAGCTCGTTCCAGACCAGACTGTGGGCGCGAGCTACAACGTCAGAGTGCTGAAGGAGGAAGGCGACTGGCTTCTGATTGACATCGACGAGGACGGCGCCGCCGACGGCTATTGCCGCAAGGTTCAATTCACCGAGAATTTCCGCACTATGCCCAGTTTCAAGCGCGGCCAGTGCATGGGCGCCGACAGCCTCCAGCCTATCGCGGCCTGCCAGCGATCTTAAACCACTCGTCTTCGGTGAGCACCGCAACGCCACGCTCCATTCGCGTTATCCTTTTCTCTGAGCCTTGATCTCGTTGTATTTAACCAGTGCTCGTTCAAATTTATCGTTGAACAGCCACATCGCATCGAGAATTTCGCGGAAGGTCGCAGATGTTCTCGCCCTGTCAGCTTGTCCGAAGGCGAACATGCTGTTGTTGCGTAAATAAAACATGATCCTCGGATCAGAAATCCTATAATTGGCCAAGTTGCCTGAATTGAGAGCGGATTTGGTCGGACTGGGAATGATTTGGATGAGCTCGAAGACTTTTATTTGATCGATCGGATTTGGCAGCGTTTTCACGATCATGGGTATTTGCGGGAAAATGTCTGCGTGCGCGTTCATTAGGCCATTTCTCACGCCGATCCAATGATTGAATCGACGATCTAAATTGCCAACCCGCGTCTCTTCTTTGTCGTCGCGAGCGTACAGTGCAGGATCAATGGCCGAGATCGGCTTTTTGATCGCCGCCCATTTCATTTGACCAGTTTGATCTTCAGTCACGCCGGTTTGGAAACTTCCCATGTACTTATTGGAACGCGCATTCCCTATGTTTTGATTGCCATCTGTCTCGGCAAAGAAAACGCCCAAGCTGATGCGGCCTGCCACTTCAGCATTTGCTGCATCGAGGCCTTTCGCTCGTGCAATGACAGTTCCCAAGTCAACGACGTCTTTGAAAGGGGTATCTGAGTTTTGTGCATTGGCGGGGGGCGCATGCATGATGTTGAAGAGATTCTTATACTCATCGATCAGCGGCTCTGCATCGGCATCAAAATATGCGGGAGGAATTCCAAATTTATTGGGTCTGCCGATTTTGGAAGGAAGCGCGTCGGTGAGATCCTTATATGCGCTCATCATATTGATGCGAGCAAGATAGAGCGCTTGTCCCGGCGTGTCCGGCAGCTTTTGCTTCGCATTGATCTGCGCACGCCGCTCGCTCAAGATCGACTTAAAGGCACTGAGTGCGCCGTTGTACGTATTGAGCACATCCGACTGCGATTTCGTGAGTGCGGCCGGCTGGCCCTGTGCGGAAGAAATAAAGCTGAGATCGCCGATGTTGCTCGAAAGGCCAAATAGATACGCTAGACCGCAAAATCCAAGTGCCGCTGAAAAACGGGAACAATTCACGATATAACTCAACCTCGACCCCAATGGTTCGAATACAACGGAAGGCGAAGTTTAATACACCTCACTGTTAGATCAAAGCGGTAGCAACAAGTAGGCCCCCAGGTCGATCATTCGCCAAGTCAGCCCCGAATGTCCCCCTGAGTCATTTTCGACCCACCGCCGCTACGGGATATCTGCAACGGCTTGAAAGCGCGGACGTTCGACCCTGTCCATGCCTTAGTCCAACATTTGATCCAAGGTTTGGCCCAAGGCTTGGGCCGAGTGTCGGCCGCAATTGGTAATCTTGCTGACTTGCTTGTGTTCAACGGCGGCCCGCGCGGCGGCGCAGCTTCATGACATATCCGATGATTTCGGCAACCGCCTTGTAGTGCTCGGGTGGAACTTCGTCATAGATGTCGATGGTGGCATGGAGCGCACGCGCGAGCGGCGGATTCTCGACCACCGGCACGTCGTGCTCGGCGGCGACCTCTTTGATCTTGAGCGCAATCAGGTCGGCGCCCTTGGCCACGCAGACCGGCGCCGTCATTCCGGGTTCGTATTGCAGCGCCACCGCGTAGTGGTCCGGGTTGGTGATGATAACGGAAGCCGTGGGCACCGCCGCCATCATGCGCTTGCGCATGCGCTGCTGGCGCAATTGGCGCAGCTTGGCCTTGATGGTGGGATCGCCTTCGGACTGTTTGAACTCTTCCCGCAATTCCTGCATCGACATCTTCTGCCGCTCGAACCATTGCCGGTACTGGAACAGGTAGTCCACAGCCGCAACGACCGCGAGAATTGCGACCACTGTGCCAAGCACC
The DNA here is from genome assembly GCA_003169835.1 of Hyphomicrobiales bacterium. GTDB lineage: Bacteria > Pseudomonadota > Alphaproteobacteria > Rhizobiales > Xanthobacteraceae > PNAI01. The sequence continues at coordinate 15,952 of PNAI01000018.1, forward strand.
TTGAGTGAGAGCGCTTTCGTCAGCTCCAGCACGCCGGTGAGATCGGTCATCACCAGGCCTTCGAGCTTGAAACGCTGCGGCCATATCAGTGCCGTCATGACCGTGCCGATGAGCGTAAGCTTGGCCAGACCCTTGGCAAAATTGACCAGCGCCTGCTTGGAGAACATCCGGCCCAAGCCCGCGATCGGAGAAATCTTGCTCAAGCTCGGCCGCAACGGCTGCGCCGACCAGACCAGCCGATGCTGGATGACGTTTCCAAAGATCGCCGCAACCACGAGCAAAATGAGCGGGATCGCGACGGCCGCGAGCGTTTCAGTGGCGAGCCTGGCGGCAAGCGCCAGCACGCCTTGGCCGTTCATCGGAATGTCGTGCGCATTCGCCAGCAACCCGCGGAGCGTCGTCGAAAGACTCTTGGCCATCGAGTTCGCGAAGGCAACGATGATGAGCGTACCGCCGGCAATGATGAACCAGGTGATGACCTCCTGGCTCTTGACCACATCGCCGCGATCGATGGCCTCATCGAGCCGTTTCTGGGTCGGATCTTCCGTGCGGTCGGTATCGTGGCGGTCTTCTTCGGCCATTACCGCTGCCCTGTGGCGTCACTGGCTCGGTGCGAGTTCGAGCAATACGCTTTGGAGATAGTCGAGGAACGTTCCCATCATCGCGCCGACGACAAGCAGGAGAATCAAGAATCCGATCAGGATCGACAGCGGCATGCCGATGAAGAACACTTGCATCTGCGGCATCAACCGCGACAGCACGCCTAGCCCGAGATTGAACATCAGACCGAACACCAGAAACGGCGCGGAAATTTGCACGCCAATGCGGAATGCGGTCGCAGTCGTGCGGGTGAACATTGCCGCGACATCGCCCGTCGACGTCATCACGCCTGGCTGGAACAGCGTATAGCTGTCGTAGAGCGCAGCGATCACGAGATGATGCATGTCGGTAGCGAAGACCATCGTAATTCCGAGAATGGTCAGGAAGTTTCCGACGATCATTCCTTGTTGCCCCTGGGTCGGATCGACGGCCGTCACAAACCCTAAGCCCAGCTGTTGAGCGACGACCGAGCCCGCGACCTGCAGCGCCGAGATTGCCAGCCGTGCGACCAGCCCCAGCACCGCGCCGATTATGAGCTCCTGCCCGAGCATGAGCAGGATTGGCCCCATCGATGTGAGATCGATATGATAGGCGCTGCGATGAAGCGGCAGCAAAATCGCGGTGAGCACGAGCGCAATGGCAAGCCGCACACGGCTCGGCACGCTGAGCTCGCCAAGGCCCGGCAGCAGCATGACCATGGTGCCGACGCGTGCAAACACGAGCATGAAAGCGGCGGCGAGCGCGGGCAGAAACGAAGCGTCGATGCGCACGCGCAGGGTCCTCTCTGTCGCTCCCGAGATTTCGGGAGGGGTGATCGGGCTTTTCAGCCGCCCGCGATACGGGCGAAGAGCCGCATCACGTGTCCGTGCAGCGCGTCGGCCATGAACGGCAGCGCCACCAGCATGGCGGCGAACATCGCCAGGATTTTCGGCACGAACACCAGCGTCATTTCTTGAATCTGGGTCAGCGCTTGGAACAGCGAAATGACGACGCCGACGGCGAGCCCGACCAGCATCAGAGGCGCCGCGACCAACACCAGAGTCAAAATTGCATCGCGCGCAACATCGAGCACTTCCGGTCCATTCATGGCTGCTTTCGCCCTCTACCTTTGCACGCGAGGAAAGGAAAATTCAAATCGGCATTTTCATGATGTCTTCGTAGGCCTGAATGACCTTGTCGCGCACCGCCACGACCGCATCGATGGCCACTTCGGATTCCGCCACCGCCGTCACCACGTCGATCATGTTGGATTTGCCGGCAACCACGGCTTGCGCCTGCATGTCCGACTTTTGGCCGGCCTGACTGGCCGCGCCGAGCGCTTCCTTGAGCAGCGCGCCGAATCCCGCGCCGCCGGGCGACTCGCTGCCCGCCTTTGCGAGGCCGGCGGCGTCGGTCATGCGGGCAAGGCTGGCATAGGCTTGGGCGGCGGCGATTGCTGTCGGCATTGGCTCTCTCCGGATCAGGATTTAAGAATGTCGAGCGTGCGCTGAATCATGCGGCGCGACGCTCCAATGAGATTCAAATTGGCTTCATAAGAACGCTGCGCTTCCCGCATATCCGTCATTTCGATCAGCGGATTGACGTTGGGATATTTCACATTGCCGTTGACGTCGGCGGACGGATGTCCCGGCTCGTATTTCAATTGAAAGTCGGACGGATCGTTTCTCACTCGGCCAAGCGCGACCACCTGCGCATCGAGCGTCTTGTCGACTTCGCTGCGGAAGGTAGGAATCTTCCGGCGATACGGATCGGCGCCCAGCCCTTGCGCCGTCGAGTCGGCATTGGCGAGGTTCTCGGCGATGATGCGCATACGGCCGGCCTGCGCCCGCAGACCGGAGGCCGCAATTGCGATCGATTTGAGAAAATCCATGGCCTGCTCCAATGCTGAATCCAAAAAACACGCCGCGAAATACGCCTCAGCGTTTGCCGAGCGCGGTCTTGAGGAGATTGAGGCTGCGGGTGTAGAGCGTGGTCGCCGCCTGATAATCCATCTGGTTCGCCGCCACCTTGATCATCTCGTCTTCCAGGTCGACGGCATTGCCGGACGGGCGGACCTCGTAACCGCCGCTGGTCGTGCGAAACTGCGCACTGCTGTTACCGGAAAGTCCGGCGAGGTGGCCGCCGTCGGTTTGCGTCACACCGAGTGGCGCGTTCGAAGCCAACATCGGCCGTTTGATATCCGGCGGCACGAGATCGCGCGGCCGAAATTTCGGCATGTCGGCATTGGCGACATTGTTGGCCAGGACCTGCTGGCGTTCCTGATGCCACTGCATCCGGGTGCGCAGCATGGAAAAGAGCGGGACGTCGTAGATCGACATGGCGGGCTCGCATTATCGGGAGGCCAATGGGCGAAACGGTGGCGAAAGGGTCGAAAGCTGCGGCCTCTTACCCGGCAGACTTTGCCTGGCGCATGGTTAATGCTAGGTTAAGCCACCGAAAAACCTCACTTTTGCGGTAAGGAACCGTTCACCATGGAAGCGGCGTCATACCGCCAAAAGGTTGTCGAACTGGCCATCCTCGTTAACAATTTGTTAGCATTGGGGGCGGCAAATACTGCCGTCGGCGTTAACCAGTTGGGCCATCGCACTGGTAATCGAAATTTCTTTGATGGATATCGCGGAAAGTACGAAAAAGACCGGGCCGTCTTTTGAACGGCTTGATGCGCGTGTGCAACAGTAGAGTGGCAGAGAAAGAACGATGGATATGTTCGGCGATCTACCCGTATTGAAATTTGCCCTCGTCTTTTTGTTTGTCCTCTCCTTGATTGGTGCGGCGGCATGGCTCGTGCGCCGTTTCGGCGCGGCGCGTCTGGCTGCAGGCCGCGGACGCCAGCCACGTCTCGCCGTGATTGACGCCGCCGCCGTTGACGGCCGGCGCAAGCTCATCATCATTCGCCGCGACAACGTTGAGCATCTTCTGATGATCGGCGGGCCGAGCGACGTCGTGGTGGAGACAAATATCTTGCGCACGGGCGCTGCAAATCAGCGCGAAACCGCAACGCCGCGCGCCGATTCATTGCCGCGCGCACCAGCTCTGCCCGACGCAACGACTTGGCCCTTGCAGCCCGAACCCACGCTCACGCCGCGCGCAGAACGCGCACGCACGCTTCCCGAAGAACCATACCCGATGTCACCGCCGGCGATACCGGTTCCGCCGACACCGGTGCCTGTGCGCACCGAACCGCCGATGGCGCGCCAGCAAATTCCAAACGATCCGCTGATGGGGCTCGCGGCCGAACTCTCGCGCACAAAACCCGACGCCACAGTGCGTCCACCCGAGCCCCCGCGAACACCGAATTATCAAAACGGAGACACGCCAATCGCACCGAACGCAGCAACTGCGCCGTTAGCGCCCGATGCCCATCTCGCCGAGATGGCCCATCGTCTGGAAACCGCCTTGCGCCGGCCGCTCGCGCAGAGCCCTCAAGGCCCAAAACCCGAGCCGCCGCAGCGTCCGCTCACCGCCGGTGAGCAAAGACGCGCGGAGCCAAGGATCGGCCCGACGAATGGCGCGCCCACGAACGGCAATGGCGGCAACGGCGCGCAGGGAAAAACGGTTTACGAGAGCCTCGAACAGGAGATGGCGAGCTTGCTGGGCCGTCAATCAGGAAAGACTTGAGAGCAGGCTTAATCGCTGCCTGCGTCCGTCTCACGACGGCGGCGGCGATTGCGCTCCCGGTAGCCACGCTCTTTGCGGCCTCGGCACAGGCCCAGGACATCAGCATTAATTTCGGCCAGGGCGCCGGATTAAACGAGCGCGTGTTCCAACTGATAGCGCTGCTCACAGTGCTCTCGTTGGCGCCGTCGATCCTGGTCATGATGACGTCGTTCACGCGCATCGTGGTGGTTCTCTCGCTGCTGCGCACTGCACTCGGCACCGCCACTGCCCCGCCCAACGCCGTGATCGTGTCACTGGCCCTTTTTCTCACCGCGTTCGTCATGGGGCCCGCGTTCCAACGCGCCTATGACGTCGGCGTAAAACCGCTCATCGCCAACGAAGTCACCGCCGAGCAGGCCTTCGAGCGCTCCTCCGAACCGTTCCGGGTCTTCATGCTCAAGAACGTGCGCGAGAAGGATCTGCAGCTCTTCACCAGTCTCTCGCGCGAGAAGACGGCGGACAAACCCGACGACTTGTCGATGCGCATCCTGATTCCGGCCTTCATGATCTCCGAGCTCAAGCGCGCCTTCGAGATCGGCTTCCTGCTGTTCCTCCCCTTCCTCATCATCGATCTGGTGGTGGCTTCGGTGCTGATGTCGATGGGCATGATGATGCTGCCGCCGGTCGTCGTCTCGCTGCCCTTCAAGCTGATTTTCTTCGTGCTAGTGGACGGCTGGTCGCTGGTGGCAGGCTCGCTTGTGCAAAGCTACGGGCCTAGTTAGAGCATGATCCCGAAAAGNNTTTCCCGCCTTCGCGAAGCCCGCTTTGGCGGGCGAAGGAAGGTCGGAAAAGATCATGCTCAAACAAAAAGCTAGAGCCCTGCTCTGATTCCATCAAGGTGGATAAGGCTCTAGCGCACGCGGTCAATACACCACGCCGATTGCTCGGCATGATCGATCGCAACAACATTATGGAATTGAATCGAATTAAGCCGGCGGCGTCCCGCCCGCGACGGGCTTTGCCGGCGGCGCTGGCTCGCCGGCCACGGGTAAAGGCGTCTCGGATGGCGGCGCCGCGCTCATTTCCGGGAAACGCGTGCGCATGTCGCGCAGGAAGTTTTCCAGCGTATCGACCGATGCAATCGTACGCACGACATCCCTGAACTCGGCGCTGTTGGTGCCGTATCCGCCGGTAACGACCTCGAAGGCGCGCCGATCGGCTCCCTCCGTCATCTTGGCCGCATATTTTTCCTTCAGGCGAGAAATTCCGATCGCATCGTTCCCCAGCGCAAATCCGATACCCGCCCTGAGGATGTCGATGCGTTCGACGTCGGAAAGCGGTTCGAACGCCTTCCAGCGATCGCCGTAGAGCAGTTCGAGCTGTTCCGCCGACCGTTGCCAGCGCCGCGCCGCCCACAGCACGTCGGAGCGCAGCCTCACCGCCTCCCAGCTCTCGAGATTGGCGACGATCTCGAGCGCAAGATCATGCCGCCCGATATCCGACAGCGCGCGCGCCTCGATGAGCAGGCGCTGGTTGCGCATTTCGTTGGAGAGATCTGCCGTGCGCGTTGCCCGCAGAACGGCCTGCGCGAAGTCCGGCTTGTGGTTGAGCAGGTACACGACCGCGAGTTTGGTCGCCACCTGCGCCCGCGCCGCGCCTTGCAGGCGATTGTCGACCTGATGCTGCAGCAATTCGGCGGCCTGATCGAGCAGATCGACCGAGACCAGCCGGTCGGCGAGCCGCCGTATCATCTCATCGCCGCGCCGGCCGATCGGCACAAGATCGCGGAAATCGTAAAACATGCTGAGCGCGTCGATGGCCGGAATCGAATCGCCCTTGCCGACGAGGAACAACGCGTCGAAGGTGACGGCCGCGCGGTCCTGTATGCGCCGCGTCATATCGGAATTCGGATTGGCCACGATCGCCATCCGCATCACATTGAATGCATCGCGATAGCGCGTCTCATCAGTGTAGAATTGCGCCAAGTATTGCAAAGCCTCGATCTCAGTTTCATCGCCGCGCCACGTCGCGGTCAGCGATTCGAGATCGCCAATGACATCGGCTTTCTTGGCGCTGCCGAGCGCATAGCGCAGCATCAACTCGCGCAACCGGGCTTGCGACGCCGCCGGACGATTCAAAGAACCGGCCGCCGCTCCATAGGAGGCGAGCGCATCTTCCTTGCGGCCGAGTCCTTCCTCCAGTCGTCCCGTGAGCACCAAAATTGCAGGCTCGAGATCGGCCGGCACGCCCACCGTTTCGATATCGTTGAGCCGGCGCGTGGCCGAAGCGTAATCTCCGACCTCGATCGAGACGCGCAGCGCGTCCTTGAGCGCCGCCAATTGCAGTTCGATCGGTAGCGTTCCCATTGCGCCTTCGACGCCGCGAAAACCCTCGCGCGCCTCCGCCCATTTGCCTTGCCGCGCAGAGGCGATCGCGCGCCACAACTGCGCGTCCTGCTGATTGCCGACGTACGGATTTGACAGATCCTTAAGCGCCAAATCGACGCGATCGAACATGAGACTGGCGACCGCGCGAAGCACCAGCGCAGTGGGATCCTCCGCGGTCGGCCGGTCGTCGGCGACAATCACGTCGAGCACGGCCTTCGCCTCGACGAACATCTGATGCGAAAGATAGAACCGCGCGAGATCTAGCCTGTGCACGCTGCGTTTGCCGGGTGATGCCTCGGCCGCGGCGCGGATCAGATTGACCTGCCGGTCGACGAAATTGGCTTGCCGGTCGGAGCCCCAGATCTGCGAGTCGAACACAACGGCGCGGCTCATATCGACACGCCGCCCAATGCTGCCGGCGTTCGACAGCGTCAGCCCAGTGGGCCGCCGCAGCACGATCTTGTCGACCGAAAGCTCCGCGCTCAAATCATCCGCCAGCATCTCCACCACAATGCCGTGCGTCGACGCCAGCGCCCGCAACTCGACGAAGTCTTGCGTCTTGAGAAATCCACGCGCCGGCGCGGGCGCGGTGACCACCAACAGCGTGTCGCCCAGATCAGGATCCACAAACCGGTGCAGCCGGCGCGGATCGTCGATCGGAATGGTGACGCTCGACCGCGTCGGACCGATGATCGTCCGGTTAATGCTCAGCGGCCGGCTTGGCGTGGTCACAGTGTCACCAATGGTGACGATCCACGCCGTGCCTTCCACCGTCACACCGACGAGCCGCGGCCGCTCGAGCTTGAGGCGCACCGCCTGCCCTTCGCCCGTGGACCTAACGTCCGCGCTGCTGATGGTGCTGCTTGAATCGGCATTGAGCGCGGTGACATCGATTTTGGCGGTGCTGTCGAACACCAGCCAGAGCATGTCGGCGCGCTGGAACACCGCCGAAGGCGTCTGCGTCGCGAACGGAAACTTAAGACGAAGATTGTCGCCTTGCCGCAAAAGCTGCACCGCCACGGGTCGTTGCGCATCAGCCGGCGCGGCTTCCGTCGCAGCGATTTGGGCCGATTCCGCTGGTGCCGATGCAGGCGCGGGCGCGGGAGCGTTGCTATTGGCTTCGGCTTTTGGTGCCACGGGGGGTTCGGCGGCGGCCTGTTCGGCTCCGCGTTGCGCCGGTTCGGGCGGCGCATTGGCAACGACGGGAGCAGCCTGCGATTCAGGCGCTGGCTTGTTCGCCTTGGAAGCGGCCGGCACCGTTTCCGGCGCCTCCGGTCCGACGGCAGGCGCTGCATCAGGGACGGCCTCAGCTTGGTCCTCGGATTTTTCCTTGGCTGGATTGCGCGCCGTCTTGCTCTCGATCGGCGTGACATCGATGACGTAGTTGCTGTCCTCGCGGAAAGTGCGGATATCGACGCCGCTCTGAAACGCGAAATTCACCTTGGCGGTGTCGGTCCCGCTCTCCGCATCGACCGATTCCACCGCCGTAGGAGAATCGAGCTTTGCGTCGGCCAGATCGAATCGTAACGGTGCGGCAAACACGAGCGTCAACTTGTCTTTGCCGCGATCGCTCGAAACTCCGGTCAATTCCGGCAGTTCGAACACGTAGCGTGTGAAGGTCGGCAGTTTCGAAACGCGAACGCGAACCAGCGTGGATTTGCGTGTCGCAACGAGTTGCTGCTGCTGCTTGTTCAGGCGCTCGGCTTCGCGCGTGCGCCGGGCAAGATCCTCCACCACCTCACGCGGCAGGCCGGGCGGCGGCCCGGTCCAGCTCTCAGGCAGAAGGTCGACAAACAACTGCTCGGCCGCCGTCATGGGGCTGACGATGACCCTGCTCGCCAGCGCAAGCCGGATGGCGCGGCCATCCGGATCCCGGCGCGCCGCTCCAATCACTGCGGCGGCGCCAAGATTGAGCCGATCGACCGAAACATCGACCGGCCGCGGGAAACTGATCACCAGGATGCTGCTGGACAGGCGCACCTGCGCCTCGACCTCCTCGGAGAAACGGATGACGAGGCGCGTGTATCCCCCGCTGGTGCTGATGCTTATTTCGCCCTTCAGCGGCTCGGCGGCGAGTTGTTGAGGAAATGCCAGGCGCGAGGGGAACAACAGCAGCCCGATCGCGAAAAACGCGATGAGCGCGTGTAGAAAATAGCTCCAGCGCGTCGGCCGCGGTGAAAGCCACGCGTCAATCCGCACCCAAAGCGGCGGCTGGACAACCTTTTTGGAAACCGACGGCCTCGACATACGCGCGCTCAAACTCCGACCGCTGATCGCACAAATCAGCAGCCTGAGCCTAAATGGACGCGTTTAATGACGCCTTAACTGTACCCGTAAAAAATACGAGCCGCGGGTCATGAGCCGTTAGGACGCCCCTCAATCTTGGGCAAAGCATTGGGGTCTGCGGCTTTTTCGCCGCCATTTGCGCGGGTTGCAAGTTCCATGGTGAGCCGCTCGGCCGCATCCGGAGTCATCTGCGCCAGGATTTCGGACATCTTGCGCGGATTGATCTGGGACGTCATATCGAGCAGCACCTTCATGTCGAGCCGGTCGAAAATCTTGGCCGCGTCCTTGGGCTTCATGTTCTCATACATGGTGGCAAGATTTTTGAAGCGCGACGTCTCGGCTACTTCCTTATTCTGCGCGCCGGTACCGGCCTTCGCATCAAGCTCCTTGAGCTCGTTGGTGCGCGTACCAAGACGCTGCTCGGATTCCTTGAGCATACTTTCGCGTATATCGAGTTCCCGCGCGCGCTTGTCGAGCTCCTGACGGCGCTCATGCAGACGCTCAAGGATCGCGCGTTCCGCCGGCGAGACTGGGCGATTGCCATCGAGCTGGATCGGCGTTCCGTTGACGACCGGAGGCTTGATTTCCGGCGGCTTGGTTGTGGGAGCGGGCAACGTCGCATCCTTGCTCGCGGGCGGGGCGGCCGCGCTGGAACCGGTCACAGTCACCGGATTTGTCGTAACTGGTCCGCTGGGATTGATCGAACTGGTCACGTCGGGATAACCGAAAATCTCTTGCATCCACGAAGGCCGCCCACCGGACGAAGTCGGCGCACCGTTGAGCGTCACGGTCTGCGGCTCGAGCATCTGAGTGGTCGGAGCCAGCGAGAGCGTGCGGTTACTGTTCCCCAACGTGCGTGAACTAAACAGATAACCGCCGTCGAACATCAGCCCCACGATCTTAAGAGCGAACAGGCACCCGGTCGCGGCCAGCACGACTGGGATAAGCCGAAATTCGCGCAGCAGTCGGATCATGCCGCATGGCCCTGCGCACGTGTGCGCGTACGCTCGGCAAAGGCTCGCGCCGCCGCCATGATGGCCTTGGTGTCGGGCGCGGCCGGCTTCGCCGCTGATTTGGCGTCCGCTTTTCCTGTCGCCAGCGGCCGAATGGCTGCGATCTGCGCAAGCCGATTTAAGATGCCTTCACCGGCTTCGATCTGGCTTTCGATCTCACTTGTGAATTTCTCGGCGCCTCGCAGGCGTTCCCCCAACGTCTGTTCGGCCTCGCGCATCGTTGTTTTCAAGCCGGCAATCGCCCGCTCGGCGGTTTCGCTCGCCGTGATCAGCTCTGCAATCGTCGCTCTCAGATTCTTCTCACCGCCCTTGAATTGCGTAATGCCCCTGTTGAGCCGAACGCAATAGAGAATGGTGAATAGCAGCAGGACCGCAACCATGCTTTCGACAATGAAAGGAAAGCCATAGCTCATGCTGCCTCCATGCGGCTGTTGGATTGATCCGCCTTCTCAAACATGGCGAACGTGGTGCGCGTGCGGCGCAACGTTTTCGCAACGCGCACCGCGACGCGATCGCCGACCCGTCCCATACGGCCTTCGCTCAGAATGACGTCGCCGCATCGGATTTTTACCAGCGCATCGGCCCTCATTTCGAGCATCAGCGTATCGCCGACCTCGAGCTTCACCATCCGCCGGAGCGGAAGGTACGCCTCGTATAGGACCGCATCGACTGCAATCCCGGCTTGTCCGATTTCGGTGGCGAGGTGTCCTTCCCAGATCGGATCGCGGCCGAACTTCTCGCCCATGAACATCTGCAGCAGCACGCCGCGGATCGGCTCGATCGTGGCGTAAGGCAGCAGCAATTCGATATCGCCGCCGCGATCCTCCATGTCGATCCGCAAACGCACCAGGATCGCCGCATTGGCCGGCCGTGAAATCGCGGCAAAACGCGGATTGGTCTCCATCCGGTCGATGTTGAACTTGACCGGCGAGAGCGGCTTGAACGCGAGTTCCGCGTCCGCAAGCACGACCTCAATCATGCGCTTGACCAGATTGGACTCGATCGTGGTGTAGGGCCGCCCCTCGACGCGGATTTCGGTCTGGCCGCGCCGCCCGCCGAGCAACACGTCGATGATCGAGTAGATCAGGCTTGAATTGACGGTGATAAGGCCGAAGTTGTCCCATTCCTCCGCCCGAAACACGGAAAGGATCGCCGGCAGCGGGATCGAGTTGAGGTAGTCGCCGAAGCGCACCGACGTAATGCGGTCAAGCGATACTTCGACGTTGTCGGAAGTGAAGTTGCGCAGGCTCGTCGTCATCAACCGGACCAGCCGGTCGAACACGATTTCCAGCATCGGCAGGCGCTCGTAGGAGACCATCGCCGAATCGATGATCGCGCGAATGCCGGAATTGTTGTTGAGCGCGACATCGCCAAGGCTAAATCCAAGCAGGCTGTCGATTTCTTCCTGGTTGAGGACGCGCTCGGCGCCACCCTTGCCGGACTGCAAGTTGGTCGAACTATCGTCGAGCATGGCCGCCCATTGCGTAGCCGTCTGATCGCCCGCCGCACTAGGAGCCGCGCCCACACCGGCACCGGCATCCGCACCGGCTACCGCCTTCGCTCCGGATTTTCCACCCGCTTCCGCAGATCCTTGCTCACCATCGAGCGCAAGACCCCATTCGGCGGCAAGTGCGTTTTGATCAACCTGGTCTTTTTGGGCCATGGTCCTAGCCTGTCACTGCACCACGATCTCTTTGAACAGCACTGCGTTGATCTTGCCCGGCGCGATCGAGGCGTTGACGCGGCGCGTCAGTTCCTCCTTGAGCCGATAAAGCCCGGCAGAGCCATCGAGATCGCTAGGCCGCAGTTCGCGCAGATAGGTTTGGAAAGCATCCATCACCCGCGGCATCACCGGCTGGATTTGCGCAATCATGAGCTGGTCGGGCAGCTCGAGCACGATCTTGACCTTAAGATATTGCGTGCGGTCGGTGCCGGTGTTCGAAAGATTGACAAGCACCTCCGGCAAATCGACGAACACCACGGGCTTGCCCGGAACCGCCGTCACCTTGGGTTCGTCGTGGTGTCGGAACAAGAAGAAGTAGGCCGCTCCTCCTCCCGCAAGGACCAGGAATGCCGCGCCGGCGATGATCGCGAGCTTGAGCGACAGAAAACCCAGGAGCATGCGTTTCGGCTGTTCGGATTCGCCCTCGCCTTTTTCTTCCTCTTCCTCTTCTTCCTCCTCGGGCTCGGGCTCCTTCGCCTTCACTTTTGCTTTCGCCGCAGATGCCATTTTTCAACCTCGAGATGGTCGAAGCGCGCATGCCGGGCGGCGGCCAAACAAAATACATGCCACGGGAGCCCTCCCGCTCTTCATCGCGCCAACGGTACGTTTGGAATGGTTAACGGATGCTTTCTCTTTGCACTTAAAGGGGAATTTTTTGCCTAGCGTATGCTTAACCCGGCGTTTATTGCCGCCCGGCGGACCTACGCGAATCTACTTAAGTATGTGAAATCACTTAGCTTTCGCAATTGGCACGAGCGCTGCAATGGACTTACTCGAAACGCGGCTTGGGAGAGCTGGCGGTTCCGCAAAGTGGTCCTGCCTGGGAGGGCAGAGCCGCAAAGCGATTTAAGGGAGCAAGTTCGATGGCAAACAATTTTCTCATCGCTCTGTCCTGGCAGACAGCGATGCGTCGCGAACTCGAGGTTGTTTCCAACAACGTCGCCAACCTCGGCACGACCGGCTACAAGAGCGACAATTCCGCATTCTCCGAATTTTTGATGCCGGGCGCGCACGCCGATCAATTCGCCGGGCCCGACCGGCGCTTGAGCTTCGTGCAAGACCGCGCCACCTGGCACGATTACAGTCAGGGCCCGTTTCAGCAGACCGGCGGCCCCCTGGACGTCGCGATCGACGGCGAAGGATTTTTCGCCATCCAGACCCCGCGCGGCGAACGCTACACCCGCAACGGCGGATTCCAACTCAACAACACCGGTGAAATCGTGACCAGCGCGGGCGATCGCGTGCTCGGCGAGTCCGGCCCCATCGTTTTGCAGCCGACCGATCGCGACATCGTCGTGACTTCCGACGGCACCGTCAAAGTGCGCGAAGGCGTGAGCCTCACTTCGGATTCCACCCGCGGCAAGTTGCGGTTGGTCACCTTTGCCAACCCGCAAGCTCTGCGAAAGGACGGCACCAGCATGTTTACCGCGCCCGCAGGGACGCAGCCCCAGCCCGCGCAGAAAATTAGCATCGCGCATGGCGTGCTCGAAAAATCCAACGTTCGTTCCGTCGTCGAGATGACGCGCCTGATCGAGATCACCCGCAAATACACCGAGGTCGCCAACATGGTTCAGCAGCAAAGCGACTTGCGCCGCAGCGCTATTCAACAACTGGCCGACGTACCGGCATAACGACCGAGAGATATCACCATGCGCGCACTCCACACCGCCGCGACCGGCATGATGGCCCAGGAACTCAACGTCCAGGTCATTTCCAACAATATCGCCAACATGCGCACCACCGGCTACAAACGCCAGCGTGCCGAGTTTCAGGATTTGCTTTACGAACACGTGCGCCGCATCGGCACACAGACATCGAACCAAGGAAATATCCTGCCGGTCGGCGTCGACCTTGGCGGCGGCGTCAAGACCGTCGGCACGCCTCGCATCATGACTCAGGGCACGTTATCGCAAACCGGCTCCGAGCTCGACCTTGCGATCCGCGGCGAAGGTTTCTTCAAAGTCCTCATGCCGGACGGCACGTTCACCTATACGCGCGACGGCTCGTTCCAGATGGATCAGCAGGGCCGCATTGTCACGGTGCAAGGCCAAGTGCTAGTGCCCGGCATCACGCTCCCGCAGAGCGCCACCGGCCTGACCATCAATGCGCAAGGCCAGGTCTCGGTGACGCCAACGGGGTCCACGACACCGAGCGTATTGGGACAGATCACGCTCACGCGCTTCATCAACAAGGCCGGCCTGCAACCGATCGGCGACAACCTCTTCGTTGAAACGCCGGCCTCGGGCACCCCACAGGACGGCACACCCAACACCGATGGCTTTGGCGATCTCATGCAGAGCAATCTCGAACAGGCCAACGTCGAGGTGGTGAGCGAAATCTCCGATCTGATCGCCGCGCAACGCGCGTACGAAATGAATGCCAAGGTGATCACCGCAACCGACCAGATGCTGTCGGCAACTTCCAACCTGATGCGCTGAGGGACATCCATGCTTCGCATCATAACGCTTGCGGTCCTGCTCGCGCTGACTGGCCTGGCTGCGGCTCAGGTCACGGGTGCGCTTCCACCGCCCACTCCAAAGCTCAAGGAGCTGGTGACCGTCACGAGCGAAGTCGTGCGCATCGGCGATCTGGTGGACAACGCTGGCGCCACCGCCGACATCGCTGTGTTTCGCTCGCCCGACCTTGGCTTCACCGGCGGCGTGCCGATTGCCCGCGTGATCGAAGCGCTGGCGCCCTACCAGATCGCCACACTCAATACCGGCAGTCTTACCGAAGTCGTGGTGACGCGCTTGAGCCGCAACATTACGGGCAAGGAGATCGAAGCGCGCATCGCACGCGCGCTCGCCAGTCAATATGGCTTCGGCGACATCCGGAATATCTCCATCACCTTCGACAAAGACATTCGGACCATCCATGTCGAGCCGACCGCAACGGAAGACTTGCAGGTCGCACGTTTGTACGTCGATCAGCGCACCGGTCGATTCACGGCCGCGATGGAATTGCCCGGCAGCACAGTCGCGCGTCAACTGCCGCTGCGCTTTTCCGGATCCGCTGTGGAAACTGTCGAAACCGCCATTCTCACCCGTACGCTCAATCGCGGCGAGGCCGTCAAGCAATCGGACGTGATCGTCGAGCGCCGGTCGAAGGCGGAGGTCGGCGGCGATTCGATCGGCGCCGACTCCGTGGTCGGGCTCGCCGTTAAGCGGCCACTGCGCGCCGGTTCCATACTGCGCCCCTCTGACCTCGCCAAGGCCGAAGTAGTCCAGCGCAACGAAGCCATCTTGATTGTCTATGCGGTGCCCGGCGTCCTACTCACCGTGCGCGGCAAAGCGCTGGAAGCCGGTGCTGTCGGCGATGTCGTCAACGTCCTCAACACCCAGTCCAATCGCACCGTGCAGGCCACTGTCACCGGGCCCGGCCGCGTCACGATCGCATCCGCCATGCCGCTGCAAGCATCCACCGCCGAATCCACAACGGAACCCACCCCACCCCCCACCAGCGCCGAGTGAGCACCATGACCATGTTGAATCTTTTGCGTCTTTTCTTCTCGGCGACGGTCTCGACCGGCGCACTGCTGCTGGGCGCCTGTTCCTCGCTCGAACGCCTCAAATTCCTCGGCGACACGCCGCCGCTTTCGGCGATTGAAAATCCGACCAGCCAGGCCGGCTACAAGCCGGTACACATGCCGATGCCCATGCCGCAATACGCCACTTACAATCCGAATTCATTGTGGCGGAATGGCTCACGCGCGTTCTTCAAAGACCAGCGCGCCCACCAGGTCGGAGATATTCTCACGGTCAAGGTGAACATCACCGACAAGGCGACCATTGCCAACGAGACTCAACGCAGCCGCGAGAACAAGGAAGATTCCGGCGTCGACAACTTCTTCGGCAAGACCAAGGTGCCGGTTTTAAATTCGGCGGTGCCCACGAAGATTTTCACCGCCGATTCCACCTCATCGAGCGATGGCAAGGGTTCGATCAATCGCAACGAGACATTGACGACGAACGTCGCCGGCGTCGTGATGCAGGTATTGCCGAACGGCAATCTCGTGATCGAGGGCAAGCAGGAAGTCCGCGTCAATTTCGAAATCCGCGAACTGGTCGTCGCCGGCGTTGTGCGGCCGGAGGATATCGAGAGCGACAACACCATCGACTCGACCAAGATTGCCGAGGCGCGCATCGCCTACGGCGGCCGCGGTCAAATTACCGACGTGCAGCAACCGCGCTATGGCCAACAGGTCCTCGATGTCCTGTTGCCGTTCTGACCAGGGATGAGCCGTCGGCGATCGAGAGCAAAAGTCGTTGCGTTCGTGCTGAGCGCTGGCGTTTGAAGGCAAGTCCCAGTTGAAGGCAAGTCCCACTTGAAGACAAGTCCCTTGTGTACCGGCTCCCCCGCTGTCCCGTATCGCGCGGGCGGGCGGCGGAACCAAGCGGCCTCCGGCAGCTCCCTGTCGGAGGCCGCGCTTGTTTTACGCCATGCGCGGCGAACTACTGTACGGCTGTGACGCCGGCAATCTTCACCGCTTCCGCCCAGAGCGCCATGTCTTCCTGGAGAAACTTAGCAAACTCTTCCGGGTTCAGACCGAGCGGCGTGATCCCCTGCTGGCGGAGTTGGGCAACGAACTGCGGATCCTTCGCGGCGCGTGCGAATTCAACCGCAATGCGATTGATGATGTCCTTCGGCGTTCCGGCCGGCGCCATGAGCCCGTTCCAACTCACCCCGCGATATCCGGGATAACCGGACTCCGAGATTGTCGGCACGTTCGGAACCTCAGGCGAGCGCTTGTCGTCCGAAAGCGCAATGATCCGAACCTTGCCGCTTTCCGCCTGCGGCAACGCCTCCGGCAGCGGCACAAACATCGTCGGGATATGGCCCGCGATGACATCGATGATCGCTTGCGCCGTGCCGCGATAGCTCACCGCCGTCATTTCCAAGCCCGCGCGTTTAAGAAACAGCGCCATCAGAAGATTGCTCACACTGCCGGGCCCGCCACCGCCGCCATAGGGCAACTTCTGCGGCTGCGCCTTCACGTATGCCACAAACTCCTGGACGTTTTTAATGGGCAGCTTGGGGTTGATGATGAGGACATGCGGACCCGTGCCGATGAGTCCAACCGGAGCAAGGTCCTTTACAGTGTCATAGGGCGGCTTACCCACCGCGGGATAGATCGAAACCGTTCCCGTGCCGGCCCAGAACAGCGTATAGCCGTCGGGCTGAGAGCGGACGACGGCGTCGGCGGCGATGGTGCCCATCGCACCGACCCGATTTTCGACCACGAACTGTTGGCCCAACACGTCGCTCAGGCGCTGGCAGGTCAGGCGCGCAATGTTGTCGATGTTGCCGCCCGCGGAAAAACCCACAAGCACTTTGACCGGTTTTTGCGGCCAGCTCTGCGCAAGTGCTGGCGCTGTTGGCCGTGCGACAACGAAAGAGGCAAGCAATCCAAGCGCAAATCTACGGGAGATGGTTGATCTGCGGGAGATGATCGATACGCCAGCCACGCGAGCCTCCCGAAAATTTTGTTTCGTCGCTTTAAAGAGCGCAACTCCCGTGCTGCGCACCTGTGTCGTTTACTCGTCGCGGTACACGCGCTCGCGCCGCTCGTGACGCTCCTGCGCTTCGACCGAAAGTGTCGCAATCGGGCGCGCTTCCAGCCGCTTGAGCGAAATCGGCTCTCCGGTTTCCTCACAATAGCCGTAGGTGCCGTCTTCGAGACGCTGCAGCGCGGAATCGATTTTAGCGACCAGCTTGCGCTGGCGATCACGCGCGCGCAACTCGATCGCACGGTCGGTCTCCGACGACGCGCGATCGGCGAGATCCGGATGATTCTGGTTTTCGTCCTGCAGGTGCTGCAGCGTTTCGCGCGATTCCTTGAGAATATCTTCCCGCCAATTGAGCAGCTTCTGGCGGAAATAATCCCGCTGGCGCTCATTCATAAAGGGCTCTTTGTCGGTCGGGCGATAGTTCTTGTTCTTGTCCGCCGCCCGAACACCGTTCCCGTTCCCGTTCACGCTCCCGTTAGCGCTCCCGTTCTTAAGCTTCATTTCGACCCCACTGACCAACCCTTCCCCCTGGCTGGCGCGCGAGCTTATAGAGCGCCCGCCAAGGCCGGACAAGCACGGAATCGAAGTTGGGGTTAAGGGCGCGAAATCCCGCGAAATTACTGAGATTATTGGCCCAAATCGCACTTTTTCGCGCTGTGGCAAATCATGCCGCAGCGCGTCATAAATTTGAAAGAATTGCGACGGCTTACCGGGGTGTGAGCTTTGCGATCTCGACTTCGACCCGAAGCTCTATTTCTGCCAGCACGGCATCGAGGCCGGGTTCGCCCGAGGCATCCTTGAGCTCGGTCGCAACCGACTTCAAACGCGCCAACGTCGAGGCCCCGAGTGTGCCGGCAAGCAGCCCGTGTTTGAGCTCATCAAGCGCATCGAGCGCGATACGGCCGCGCTTGACCGCTCGCCGCCGCCGGCCGGCTGGTCCGTCTTCGCTCTGCAGCGCGATCAGCGCATCGATGCCGCCGATCGTGCGTAATGCGGCGGCAGGCGTTGTCGTCGGCGGGCCTGAGTCTTCCGTCGCCACGGAAAATCCGCCGCCCGACGCAACTCGTCGCGCAGGCGTCGTGGACTTTGCGACTGCGGGCGCGTTCGATCCCTGGATGCGCATATTCGCCGCCCCCCACCGCGCGTTTGACGCGCCCGAAAGTACGCAGAAACCCTGATCTCTTATAGTTAAGCAAACGTAAACACCCGGCAAATAGTGCCGCCAGCGCGGCAGGAAGCGGCGCTGGCGGCGCAGCACCGATCCGCTCACGCAAAAAATTTCTAAACAAGTCAACGCGTTGTCGTGCGCTCGCGGTGGCACGCCTTTCGCATACTGCTTGTTAGTCCAAATCATCAGGGAGCTTAGGATGACGAGGACATTGACCTACGCGCTGACCGCGCTGTTGGCGGTGTCGCTACACATTGGCTCCGCCGCAACGGCGGCGGCCACCTCACGCATTAAAGACCTCGTCAGCATCGAGGGCGTGCGCCAGAACCAGCTTCTCGGTTATGGCCTCGTAGTGGGGTTGAATGGCACCGGCGATACGCTCAACAACATTCCCTTCACCAAGCAGTCCCTGCAAGCCATGCTGGAACGGCTCGGCGTCAACATTCGCGGCGCCACCATCCGTACCGGCAACGTCGCAGCCGTCATGGTGACCGCGAACCTTCCGGCCTTCGGCACTCAAGGAACGCGCATCGACGTGACCGTTTCCGCGCTTGGCGATTCCAAGAGCTTGATGGGCGGCACGCTGCTGGTCACGCCGCTGCTCAGTGCTGACGGCAACGTCTATGCGGTCGCCCAAGGCTCGCTCGCCATCGGCGGGTTTTCTGCCGAAGGCGACGCCGCCAAGATCACCCGCGGCGTTCCGACCGTTGGGCGCATCTCCAACGGCGCCATCATCGAGCGGGAAGTCGATTTCGCGCTCAACCGACTCTCGCAAGTGCGGCTCGCCTTACGCAACGCCGATTTCACCACCGCCAAGCGGATCGCCAGCGTCATCAACGACTTCATCGGCTCTGAAATAGCAGAGCCGATCGATCAGTCGACGGTGGTGCTGACCCTGCCCAAGAAATATCCGCTCAACATCGTCTCGTTCTTGACCGAGATCGAGCAATTGCAGGTCGAGCCTGATCTTCCGGCGCGTATCGTCATCGATGAGCGTTCCGGCGTCGTTGTCATCGGCCGCGATGTGCGCGTATCGACCGTTGCCGTGGCGCAAGGCAATTTGACCGTCACCGTCTCCGAAACACCGCAAGTCAGTCAGCCGCAGGCGTTCTCGCGCGGCGGCACCACGACGGTCGTACCACGCACCCGCATCGGCGTGCAGGAGGACGGAAAGAAGCTCCTTATCGTCAAGGAAGGCGTATCACTGCAGCAGATCATCGACGGGCTCAACGCCATGGGCATCGGGCCACGCGATCTCATCACGATCCTGCAAGCCATCAAGGCTGCGGGCGCGATCCAGGCCGACATTGAGGTCATGTGATGACGACCGCGCCCACATTGGCTCCAGGATTGACGCCCTCGCTCCCCGGCGACAAGCCGAAGACGGCAAGCGCTACAGACAAAGCGCGCGGCACCTCGCAGGATTTTGAGGCCATGTTCCTCAATTCCATGTTCCAGCCTATGTTCAATGGTGTGGCGCAAGGACCCTTCAGCGGCGGCGACGGCGCCAACGTCTGGCGGTCGTTCCTCACCGACGAATACTCAAAGATGATCGCCAAGAACGGCGGGGTCGGCATCGCCGATCACGTCTATCGCTCCTTGCTGGCGCAGCAGGAAATACGTTCTGCCCCAGCAACCGGCGCGCAACAAGGGACACCCGCGCTATGACACCAACACCCGCCGAAAAAGTATCAGCCGCAACTCCGGTCGAATCCATGCAAGAGACCGAGTTGGTCGTTGAACATCTTTTGGCGGTGATGGACGCCATGCTCGACGTGGTCGCGGAAGAGACCAAGCTCGTACGCGCCGGAAAGCTGAGCGCGGCGGCACAACTCGTGCCGCCAAAGCATGAACTCTCGCAGATGTATATCGCCGACACCCAGCGGCTCAAGGCGAGCCAGCCCTATCTCGCGCGTACGGCACCCACCGTCCTGGCCGGCCTGCGCAAGCGCCACGACCTGTTCAACGCCGTGCTCCAAATGAATCTCACGGTGCTTGCCACCGCGCATGCCGTATCGGAAGGCATCATACGTGGCGTGTCGGACGAACTTGCACGCAAGTCGGCGCCGGCAGTCTATGGTGCATCGGGGCGAGCGGTGGCGCCGCAGGCACGCCATGCCCAGCCGCTGGCGTTAAGCCGCGTCCTCTGAGCATTCGGACGATGAAAAATGCGAATCGCGCGCCGCTGCGCGATCGGGTCGATCCGCTTCCTAACGAAGTATTAAGGTCGTCGTATTTATATTTAATGGAGTGTTGAAAGTTCGTTTCGGGATTCGTGCGGCCTTAAACCCGCCGGGAGATCCGACATGGACAGCAGCTTCACGATCAAACCACGGCCGGGCGTTAGTCCACGGGCTAACGTGTCACGCGATCCTGTTGCCGTCCGCGAAACCATCGATACCCAGCTCGACCCCGCAAAAGCCGTTGCCGCAACCGCCGACAGTGGCAGCAAACAGAACAACGACGGCCCGCATGACGAAGCCTCCGCCCGCGAGGTCGTCATTGATCCAAAAAGCCAGGAAGTTCTGTTCGGGGCTGTCGACGTCCGCGCCGAGCATGCGGATCAGTCTCCAAACCAGGCCTTGATGCGCCTGCGCGCCTACCGGCAGCATCAGGTTCCCAAAGAAGACCAAAAGCCCGCGGATGACGATCCGCACGCCGACATCGAGGCTTGAACGCCAGCCCGAGCGCGCAAGATTCGGGCGCAATCGTTTTGCCTGACGAATTTACGCACCAAGGACAGCCGCCGCCTTCAATCAAGCGCCACGGTCAGGCAAGGACGACAAATGTCCAAAGCCGAAAATATTCTCGGCACTTCATTTACATGCTGTTTACTCAAGGCCGCGAGGCGGCCGAATCGATTTCCACTTAACTATATCTCCTAAGAAACACTTAAACCTGCAGCGGTAGAAATGATCCGGGAATGGTGGAAAGGGGTCTTCTAAAGATCCAGGTGGATCTGACGTAACTTAGATCGCCTGGAGGGGCAATTCGGCTACGGCAGCCAGGAGGGCTGTTATGGATGCGGGAATGGCTCTTAAACCGGTTGTCAGCGTGGTCAATACCCACGCACAGCCGGCTATTGCCATCGTTCCGCCGGGTCCAACCGAGCTAGTCGCCGCGAAAGCCGTAGCTCCGGTGGAAAATACTGCGCCCGCGCGCAATGAACCGCGACCGACCCAAGCTAACACTGACACCACGACACGCTTTGCGTTCATCGATCCGCAAACCAACGAAGTTGTTTACCGAATCCTTGACGCACGGACGCGCCAGGTACTTCATCAGGTGCCGGATCAAGCAATGTTGCGGATGCAAGCTTATGCCCGCGCCCAAACTGCGCGCGAACTCGCTCAAGGCAAAAATCCGACTGCAGCCGAGCAATCCGACATGGATGACATCAACACGCTGGCATGAAGCGGTTGCGTCGGTATCCACTTCACGACCATTATTTACCCCCACTGCTAGAGGTCGGCTATTCCGGACCAGTGTGAGTAAACTGGGACACCGAGCTAATAACCCGCTGCATTGACAAATAAATCAATAGCTTAGTTCCCTTCCAAATCCATATGCAGGATGACCCTGATGGGACCCAGAACCATTGGAGCCACAACCGCCTTATGCCGTCGATAAAGGACACTTACGGTTAACGAAATTATGAAACCTTGCTATTAGATGGAAAAGGCCCCCCTCCAGAATTTCGGCCAAAGTCTTGACCCTTTGGACTGGCCAAACTTCCGTGCCCAAGGGCATCGGATGCTCGACGACATCCTTGACTATATTGAGCACATCCGTGAGCGCCCGGTGTGGCAACCAATCCCAGAAGATATCCGTGCCAAATTCCACGAGGCGGTGCCGTATAAACCCAGAGACCTTACCGCGGTGCATGACGAATTCATCCGCAATATCCTCCCCTATTCGACAGGAAATACTCATCCGCGATTCTTCGGTTGGGTCCACGGAGGTGGAAATCCTGTAGGCATGTTGGCGGAAATGCTAACTGCCGGCTTAAATGCAAATCTTGGCGGGCGCGATCATGTGCCAATCGAAGTGGAACGACAGATCGTGCACTGGATGCGCGATCTCTTCGCCTTTCCCGCGACGGCAACTGGCCTCTTCGTAACCGGCACGTCGATTGCAAATTTATTAGGAATATTGGTAGCGCGCACATCAGTTCTCGGCATCGGCACCCGGCGGCAGGGAATCGCGGCGAACGAAAAACGACTCGTCGCATATGTATCGGCAGCAGCTCATGGGTGTATCGCGAAAGCTATGGATCTCTCCGGCCTTGGCAGCGAGGCACTTCGCCTTATCCCCACGAACGACCGCCATCAAATCAATATCAAGGAATTAACGAATGCGATTGATGCTGATCGCAACGCTGGATTAACGCCATTCGCAATCATTGGAACAGCCGGCACAGTCGACATCGGAGCTGTTGACGATTTGGCCGCCCTAGCCCACATCGCGGGGCGCGAAAAGCTTTGGTTCCACGTTGATGGAGCATTCGGGGCCCTAGCGATTCTGGCACCAGACTTAGCCCCACTTCTAACTGGCATTGAATCCGCAGACTCGATTGCACTCGATTTTCACAAATGGGCGCAAGTGCCCTATGACGCAGGCTTTATTTTGGTGCGCGATGGCACGCTCCACTACGACACGTTTGCGTCACCGGCAGCTTATTTGCGGCGCGAGACGCGCGGGCTTGCCGCAGGCTCGCCCTGGCCTTGCGACTTCGGACCCGACCTGTCGCGAAGCTTTAGAGCGCTAAAAACCTGGTTCACGCTGAAAGTCTACGGTACCGAGGCGCTCGGCGCGATGATCTCCAATACTTGTGCGCTGGCGCGATACCTCGAACTTCGCATCCTCGGGACTTCTGAGCTTGAACTCTTAGCGCCCGTTCAGTTGAATATTGTCTGCTTCCGCCATCGCGGTCCTGACGCTGATAAGTTGAATGGAAAAATTGTTGTCGACCTCCACGAATCAGGAATCGCCGCACCATCGACAACCACAATCGGCGGGCAGCTCGCAATTCGTGCCGCCATTGTCAATCACCGCACCGAACAGCGAGACATCGACGCACTGATCAAGGGCGTGCTGCATTTCGGCCGCGTCGAACTCCTGCGTCGCGCAGCCTGAAACATTGGAACCTATCTATGACCGTACATGGCATAGTAGCCAACGTCGCAATTGAGTACTGCCCGCCAATCCCAATCGGACTGCCGACGCTCGCAAAGCTCGCGTTCGACGGCGCAGATCTCGCCCCCATTTGGAACACACTAGCGGATCGAGTCATCAATGGAATGAGCGACACTGCCGCGCTGATTGATCTTTCGACAATCGCACACCTGCAGGGACGGCCGGCTGATCGTCTGGCTCTGCAATCCCAAGCGTTGGCAATCAATTGTGTCTATCGACAGCCACCGGCTGCCGAGGCAACGCGGTCGATCAGACTTTTGGCCTTCATGGCACCGGGCGACTTCATGGCCAACATCCCCGTGGAATTCATGCTGGAAGGTTCGGACGTTAATCTCGACATGGTTTACATCGTACCAGGAGCGCAATTGCCGCGGCCTTTTCCTGAGCACGACATTGCGCTCGTTGCTGTGGCAGAATCGAGCGCAAATCAAGTCGTGCTCCGCGAAATCGCAGCTACTGTGAAATCTTGGCCACGCCCGGTCTTGAATCTCCCCAACCGGATTGCACGGCTAACACGCGACGGCACCTGGGAGTTACTCAAATCTGCGCCTGGAGTTGAAATCCCAGTGAATGCACGCGTTACCCGGGCAACTCTAGTCCAGATCGGTGTCGGCAGTGAACAGCTCAAAAACTTCCTGGCAGAGATCAAATTTCCGATCATTGTCCGACCGATCGATTCACATGCTGGCGAGGGTCTTGCCAAACTCGATGATCAAGTAGCGATCAATACATATTTGGCGGCGCGCACCGAACATGAGTTCTATATTGCGCCCTTCGTTGATTACCGCAGCAAGGACGGACTATTTCGTAAGTACCGCATCGCCCTAATTGAAGGCAGACCCTATGCCTGTCATATGGCAATCTCGAACCATTGGATGATCCACTACCTTAATGCCGACATGAGGGAGCGCCCCGAACGTCGCGCGGAAGAAGCACGATTCATGGCTGAATTCGATTTTGACTTCGCGGTCAGGCACGCATCCGCGCTTTCCGCTATCGCCGAGCGCTTTGACCTCGACTACATCCCAATCGACTGTGGCGAGACGCACGACGGAAAGCTTCTGGTATTTGAAGCCGGTACAAACATGATCGTCCACGCAATGGACCCACCTGAGCTATTTCCATATAAGAAACCGCAGATAGAAAAGGTTTTCGGCGCATTTCAATCCATGCTAAGAAAACGTGCAATGGAATTGACCTAATGATTTTTTGAGCCACCAAAATATCATATCACTGGCACAATTTGATCGAACGACGAACGAAAAGGACTGAACCGACGCGATTTCGGTCTTTCGAACCAGCATTACGACCAACTTCATGGCAATTAGCTGTGCCGGGCGAGCTTTCTTGAGAGCAATGGTTGACCGAACATTCCGCCGTAAGCACTCACTGATTTGCTAACGGCCGTCTTGTGAAGATTCGAAATTGCAAAAATAAACCCGCGGACTTTGAATAGTTAATGCCGGCGAGAATTCCTTACAAGGCGATCCTGAATTTCTTGTAGGCTCGTGAAAGGCGCGATGGATTTGTCGCGCAGAAACGCAACATAACCTCGATTGAGGCTTTTAAAAAGCTCGTCAAGATTCAAGAGCAGCAGAACTTCGTCGGCCTTGTCATTCTTGTTATATCCATCACCGTTCTTGACCGCTTCAATGATCTCGCCGACCGTGCGTTTGCCATCAATCTGGCGCAGTAGCTGCTGGATGAACTTTCCTTTCGGCACAAATACGCTGGTTTGAACGCTTGCCTTGTCCTTGCCCAATGTGATCGTAAACGCATCTCTATGTTGAACGGAAAGTGTAGCCAGATCTTGAAAAGAAATCTGACTGGCCATGCCGCCGTCTAAAACGAGTTCCCGATCCTTGATCCGCGCGACGGTATCCCCCGCGTCCTTATGCACCGCAAAAAATTCGTGCTTGGAAATCCTGTTCGCCACCGCCTCGCCGATGGCCTGCTGCACCTTGAGCGGATACGCCTTGATGATTTTCAGGAGATTTTTGTCGTGGATGTGGGTTTCCGGCAGGTATTCTTCTTGAATATAGCAGTTGCCAGGTTCGTCGGCCATCCGCAGGCCGCATCGCTCCAGCCAATCATGGACTTCCAGGATTGTGTAAGCACGATCCTGCGAGTGCAGGAACATGTCGTAGACGCCGGCATCGTTTGTGTCGTCGTTGAAGGTCAGTGTCTTCAATTGTTTGGCGATCTTGTACGAGTGGTATATCGGCAGTGACTCCAAGATTGATTTGGTGTTTTTGATTTTCTGGCGTGGGTTTTCTTCCGTGCCGTTCACAAGACGCATGAGGTTTTGGATCACGTAAATGCCAGCGCGCCCGTACGGAGCGTAGACCATCAAGCTCATCGCGCCCCCAGGTTTCAAAACCGATGTGAGCGCTTTCAATCCGGCGTCGGGATCCGACAGATGGTGTAACACGCCGGCGCAATCGATATGGTCGAATTTGCCGAGGCTGAGGTTCGGAATATTCAGAATGCTGTCATTGATCCACCTGATATCCGTCAATTTGCGAACGGAGGCGCGCTTTTTGGCGATGTTCGTGCTGGCCGTACTCATGTCGAGGTAGATGACCTCGCAGTTCTCCTTGCCCTTGAGCTGCTCACCCCAGGACAGCACGTTGTCACCCGTTCCGCCGCCGGCGATCAGGACACGGAAATTGTTGAAGTCTTGTCTGCCATTGTGACAAAAGTGATTTACGGCATCGAGCCGCGACAAATAGGTGGCCCAAAATTGTTTGACTTCGTCCGCCGGATTTCTCTCAGGATACGGAAACTCTTCGTACTGCTTGCGAACTTCCGGAATGTAATTGACAGCCTGCGCCATTCGATTGGTCCCCCCTCAAAATACATCAATCGCGAATCAATCTGCTTAAATCGTAGGACCACAGACCGCGGTGTGAAAGGCCTTACTTGCTGGCGATTCCTCCTTGCGGCCGGCCGTCGATCGCCACGTGTTCAGCGCCCCAATTGACCGCGAAGCCACATGGTTCCTGCATTCCCGCGTGCTTCGCATAAGCGACACAAAAAGAACCGGCGGGGTTTTGCCCCACCGGCCCTTCTTGCATTTCCCAGTCCGCCGCTGCTTAGCCGAACAGGCGGAGCACCGACTGGTTCGCCTGAGAAGCGAGGGCGAGCGACTGAATGCCCAGCTGCTGCTGAGTCTGTAGGGCAAGAAGGTTCGCACCTTCCTCGTTCTTATCGGCGATGGTCAGCGAGGTCGCGCCATCCTTCAGGGTTCCGATCAGGGAGTTTGTAAAGTCCTGGCGGGCCTGAATAACGGCGAGATTGTTACCGTAACTCGTTCCATCTTGACGCAGAAGGCCCAGAGCGTTCGTGATATCTGTCAAACTGCTCTGGATGTTGGCGACAGAACTAAAGGCAGCCACCGCAATCGTGAGACCGGCCGAGTCACGCTTCGTGCCGGTCACGGTGATCGAGGTGGTGTTTTTCTCGTTGAATTGCACGGTCAACGAGTCGCCGTTCAGCAAGTTCTTACCATTGTAACTCGTATCTTTCACCAAGTTGTCGATCTGGGTGCGAATGGCGTTGTACGACGTTTCCAGAGCGAGCTCGTCGGTGGGAGTTACGTTGGTAGCTGCGAGAGCGTTACCGCCATTCAGAACACCAGCGCCAAAGATTTTAGTTGCCGCCGTGTTACCAGCCTCCGCAACTTTAACGGTTTGGCCGTTCGTGGTCTGAATCTGGAGGAAAGTGTTACCAGCATTAGCGGGATCAGCAACGCTAGTCGCTGACAGACCGCTTATCGTATTCAGTTGAGATTCCAACGTTGCGAGTGATTCACCAGTGGCAACGGTAAAGGTGGTTGTCGGACCAGCCCCTACCTGAACTGTAAATTGCCAGCCATTGGTGACCGCCGTGCTACCGGCGGTCAAGTCCGCCTGAGCAGCAGCGTTGATGCTCACGGTGCCTTTGAAGAAAGCGCCACCTGAGGCTTCGCCCAAGGCTGACTGGGCAACGGATTTGGCCTGATTGGCCAGAGTAGTCAGCGAGTCGATGCCTTTGCTCGCCGTTGTCAGCGCCTGAACAGCCTGACCCATGCTATCCAAGAGAGAGGATAGGTCGTTGGCGCGGTTGTTCAAGCTCTGGGCGGCGAAGTAAGACGAAGCGTTATCAAGAGCGGAGTTGACCTTGTTGCCCGTCGCAAGGCGTTGCTGAGTCTGACCGAGCAGCTGTGCCGTGCTTTGCAGGGAAAGAAGGTTGGCCCGCATTGCTGCGGTAAGGACGATCGAAGCCATGGTAAGTTCCTTTTTCTAAGGGTCCAAAAAAGCCAGAAGCTACTCTCCTGGTTACGTCCAATGTGCACAGCAATTATAAGGGACTGATGAAAAGGCATGCTTAACGATTTCCTTCGCCGCTCCTGCATGCACTAGTTCATCATTTGCTAACCAAACCGATTCCTCCTCGTTCGAATTTTTCGAAGAATTTCGACGCTCGCGTGCTGCCAGGCCGCCGCGATCTTCACACGCCATTAATGATAGTCGAAGACGATTGGAACCAAACCAATTCAGGAGACGGCCATGGCGCTCAAAGTTAACCTCAAAGCTGGCGAACGTCTCATCATCGGTGATTGTCTCATCACCAACACCGATCAACGGACCCAATTGTTGATTGACGGGAAATCACCGATCTTGCGCGGCAAGGACATTCTTACACCTGAGACAGCGGATACGCCGACCAAGCGCATTTATCTATCGGTTCAGTTGATGTATCTCTCGAAAGATGTATCCGACCATCACGACACTTACTTTCAACTCGTGCGCGACGTCGTACACGCCGCACCATCTACTTGGCCGTACATCGAAGAGATCAACAATCATATTTTAACGGGCGAACTATATAAGGCGCTCAAACAGGCTAAGAAATTAATTATCTACGAGCAGGAGCTTCTCGACAATGCGAGCCGCCGCAAACGCCTACCAGTCCGTAGCGAAGGAGATCGCAAGCCCGCGTGATCTCGAAGCAGACCTGCTGCTAAAAGCTGCTGCGCAATTGCAGACCATTTCCGACTCCTGGGATCAAGACAACTCGGGACTGAACGAAGCACTTACCTTTAACCGCAAGCTCTGGACCATTTTTTTAGAATCAGTCACAAGCCCGGACAGCGGGCTGCCAACCGAAATTCGTGAAAACGTTGCCAGTCTCGGCGTTTTCATTGTGAAACATACATTTTCGGTCATGGCGAACCCACGTCGCGAGGCGCTTGCATCGCTGATCAACATCAATCGTCATCTCGCCGCAGGCTTGAGCGTCAAAAACTAAAATTATGTGGCAACTCGCTGCAGATAGATAACATACATCAATTATTTCTTCGCCTAGATACCTCAACCTATTGGAAGAAAATTCACCAGGCTCAGTTTCGATAACATCGCCGTGGTTTGCAACGAGGCCTGCAAGCTCGTCTGTAGCGTCAGCAGCTCGGTACCAACTTGATCCGGCGAAACATTTTCGATGCTTTGCAAGAAATCAGTCACGGTCGCAGTCGCCTGCGTGTGACGGTCTTGCGCATCCTTGGCCATGATCTGCGCATTGGCGATCTCAGCCGACAAATCAGATAGACTTTGCTTTCCCAACGGCGGGTCTAAATTTCCTGCCAACCGCGTCGTCAACGCGCCGTATTGCGACTCGGCATTGGGATCACTCGCCGAAAACGACACCGCAGAGAACACTGCGACGTTCTTAACCGCAGTGCGAAGCGCCACTTCATTGGCGCGCATTCCGAACGATATGGTGACCGCAGGGTCGACGCGAGCTACGGCCGTGGTCCGCGCCGAGCTCGATCCCGCTTCCCCGGTGTACCAATTCACCGTATTCGCGGCGGTGCCGTCGACCAGCGACATTGCAGTGCCGAATGGCGGTCCGTTGACCCGCTGGGGCGGATTTCCCGCATCGGTGTCGAAGAAGTTATTGGCCGCAGCGATCGCAGATGCCGCCACCAGTGACGTATCAGCGAGCTTCGCGACTGACGATGTCAGTGCGGATTGCAAATTAGCCGCGGTCGCAGCCGCGTTGGCTCCGATGGTGAACTGGTTTGGGCCCGGCGGATTTGCGGTGGTCGCCGTCAGCACCACATTCTCGGTCGAGCCGTCTGGCAGGTTCAATGTAAGCGTAAGCGATTCACCGACATTTGGATTGCCGCCAAGATTGACGGAAACCCCAGGTGGGTTGCCGGTAGGCCCTGAGACGACAGCACCGGCCATGGACGTGCTCAAACCCGCGATCTTGAAGCCGAACGGCGAACCTGCCGCATCTTCACTTACAGAAAAGTTTGTACCGCCGACGGTCGGCGCAGCCGGAACCGTGGTAACACCGAAATTAGCAACCGTTGCCGTGCCACCGATCGTAACTGAATCCGTACTGTTGAGCGCAGTCACGGAAATATTTCCGTTCGCGGGATCTACCGAAGCCGCGCCGCCCGACAGCCCGAGCAGCGCCGATTGCAGCTCCGCCAGCGTCGACACCTGACCCGGCCCGTTGCCGAAGACAACCGTAAGCGGCGGATTGGCGCCGATGGTAACGGTCAAAGTCTGAGCTGCAGTGACTGCGCCTTGCGTAATGAGATTCGTGGGATTTGTCGTTGTCGCAGCAATACCGAGCTCAGCCTGCAGACCGGCTGACGTGCCAGTGGTATTAATGGCGGTGTCAGCGTTGGCGCTAGTCAGTATCAGATGATTGGTGCCGTTGAGGCTAGCTGTAACACCGGTCACGCCCGATTGTGCATTGATCGCATTGAGCACTGTCGTGGCATTGTCGCTCGGATTGACGACGATTGTCTTGCCGTTAATCACGAGATTGCCGCCCGCCGACAACAGCGTCGAAATGTTTGTCGATCCCGTCACAGATGCCGGCGCATCGGGAGTGATCGTGGCGCCAATGCCGGTAATTTTCGCAGCGCCCGGAGCCGATATCACCAGCCGGCCCATGCCGTTGGTGCCGAGATCGGCCTGCTTGCGCTCGTCCAGGACCTTTTTGAACCCGGCCTGCGATCCGACGCCGTTCATAATACTATCGAGCGTCTGCACCGCCGGCTGATCAGGGCTCAACCCGGAAAAAATATATCCCGTCGCGTCTTGCACATTGAGTGCTGCGAGAATCGTGCCGAGCTGCCCCTGCGCGTTCGTCTGATCGGTTGTCTGGCCGTTCTGGCCGAGAGTGAAATTCGACGCCGCCAGCGCCTGACGGACCGTTTGCCCTGTCGTCGTGATGGCCGTCAGCGAATCTTGCGCAAGGCTCAACCTTGTTCCGACCGCCGTGATGGTGTCGTTGAAACCGTTTGCCGCGTCGAGCTGCGATTGCAGACCCACGGTCAGCGCACGTTGCGGGCCCAGCCCGGCATAGGTATCCGATAACTGGCCTGTTCCGAGCTGACGCTGTAGGTCGTCGAGCTTGGCCCGCATATCGGCGAGCGACTGGACCATTGCCGACCCGGAACTTGTAACACCCATGATGGGCATGTACGCCTCACATATTCAGCAGCATCGTGAACATATCTTTGACCGTGCTTAGCACGCGCGCATTGGCGCCATAGGCACTTTGCAAGTTCAGCAGATTGGTCATTTCGTCATCGATGTTGACGCCGGAATCCTTGTTCAATCGGCTTTGCAGCGCGTTGACCACGACGTCCTGGCCCTGCTTGAGGTTTTTGGCGTTGTCTGCGGCCTGCCCCTGATACGCCATGACCTGGCCGATGTACGAAGATAATGACCCGGAGAACGGCGTCGAAACGCCGCCGATTCCGGTCGATGGCGAAAACGTCAGGGCCGCATTGGCAATTTGATCGTACAGAAAGCTCGGCCGCGTCGGATCGCCCGCAGCCGTCGGCGGTACCGTTTGAAACAAAGTGAGATTTGACGGATTGCTGACCAGCGCACTGTTGACGCCGATGCGAGAGGAAAAGCCGGTGAGCTGCGAGCCGTTCGCGGAAATCACGCCGGAGTAGACATTCGAGCCATCCATAAACAACGGCAGCTGCGCGTTGCCGCTGGTGAGCGAGATCATGGTTTTTGTCGTCGACGCCGAATTGACCGAGACCGTGTTGCCCACGTTGCCGAGGATGCGCAGCGTCGTACCGACCGGATTAGCGAATTGCAGGCCAGTCGCACCGAGCGCGGTATTGAGTTGGGTGACGACCGACGCGAGGCCGCCGGAAAAATCCATGCCGATCACTTGATCGTTCGGATTTGACGTTGCCGAATTCGCGAGCGGCAGAACCGATGGATCATCAACGCGAACAACCGTCACGTTGTGCTGTACATTCGACGCATCGGTATAGGTAAACTGGAATGTATTTCCGCCCTGCAAGCCCGCGCTATCGACCGTAAACCCGTTCGGTGGGCCCGGAGCTGTGGCCGCGCCTGGCGTCGTCAGATCGGAGGCGGCCTGCGCCATGCGCGCGGCCAATTCGTCAAGCTGGGTCTGCGCCTGCGGCAAAACTTGATCGCGCATTTGCAGATACGCGCCGATTTCCCCGGACACCACGCCTCCAGCGGCAATCAGATCCATCGAAGATCCGCCCGGCGCCGTTAGCGTGATCGTGCCGACGCCACTCTTTGTCGGGTCGGCATTCCACGCCTCGTTCGGTGTCAAACTTCCTTGTGCATCGAACGAAAGATTCACCGCTGTCGTGCCGACCAGCTGAATTCCATTGCCGGTAAAAATCGAAACCTGATTGTTGTCGTTTTGCACGACCTTGACATTCATCAGTTTGGTCAACTGATCTATGTAAAAATCACGCTGATCCATCAGCCCTGGCGCGGTTGCGTCATTGGGGTTCGCCGATGCAACCTGCTGATTAATCTTGGCGATGTTTTGCAGTGCGTTATTGGCGGTATCGACATCCCCAGAAATGCCCTGCTCTGCCGCGCTCCGCAGCAGCTGGATGTTCGAACTCATCGAGTTGAGCTGTTGCGTAAGCACCTGCGCCGCGTTGATGGCGGTGTTTTGCGCCGACGTTGAAGCCGGCGACGCCAGCAGGCCCTGCAACGCGGTGGTGAAATTACTGAAAACGGAATCGATGCCGAGCGAAGAGCCCGGCGTCCCATAAACCGTTTGAAGTTGATCGAACAACTGTGAAAGCGTATCGGCGTAGGCACCGCCCGAAGTCTCTGTTCGCAACTGCGTCTGCAACAGTTCGTTGAGCTGACGGTTGATATCGCCCGTGCGAACGCTGATGCTCGAACCATTCGTCGTTTCGATCTGATCGAGCGTCTTGCGAACATAATCCGGCGTCTGCACATTAGCGACGTTACCGGCGACAACAGAAAGCGCGCTCTGCGTAACTTGCAGACCCGCGACCGCTGAATTGAGCGCTTGGGTGAGACTCATGGCCGATCCCAGGGCATGATCACTTCACTCTCGTAAGCGCACGCTCAGCGATGGCCACCGTCACCGGATCACATTGAGCAGATCCTGAACCATCTGATTTGTGGTGGTGATGATGCGCGTGTTGGCCGAATACGCTTGTTGCGTCACGATCAGCTTGCTGAACTCGTCCGCAATATCGCTGTTGGACGCCTCCAGCGAGCTGCCGACGATCTTTCCCGTGGCGTTGAGAATGGCCGGTCCGGAGTCCGAGGTTTCAGCATAGGCGCCGCCATCGAGCTGCTTTAGGTAATTCTGCCCGTTAAAATTTGCGAGCGTCACATCGGCAAGCGGAATAATCCGACCGTTTGAATACGTGCCTACGATGCGCCCCTGATCGTCGACCGAGACCGATTGCAGCTGTCCTGCGGGCGCGCCGTTCTGATCCAGTAGGTTCACCTGCACAGTCCCGTTTGAGTTGGCGAATTGCGTAATTCCACCCGCGCCGAACACCACGCTCACGTTTCCAAGCGTGATGCCGTCAACTTGAACGTTGTTCAGTGTCAAGCTACTGATCGGCGGAGTGAGCTGCCCAGTTGCGTCAAACGCGAAATTTGTACCGGCATTCACCCAGGCCGGAGCCGCGTTGCCGGGATTCGAATTCGCCTGATAAAATAGATTCCACGTATCGGTATGGCCTGCGCCCAAAGCGGCGCTGTCGGTTTTGGCCCAGCGGAATTGCAAGTTCACTGGCGTACCGACGCCATCATACGCAGTGATCGAACCACCGGCGACCGACTGGCTGACAAATGTGGTCTGGTCGACACCGAAAACGGTTTGATTTTTCGGCAATCCAGTCGGATTTGTGAGGCCAAGTGCCGTAAGCACCCCGGGAGCGCTTTCCGTGACAGTAATTACATCCGACGTATTTGCTGCGGTGATCGTGATCTGACCGCTGGCGGCACCGTTATTTTGCACCACTGAGGTGAGGCCCGCATTGACGCCGGCGACACCCTGCAGTGCCGCTTGGAAAGCCGCCAAAGTGTGAATGTTCCCGGCTCCGAAAGTGATTGTCGTTGGCGGATTTGCGCCGACCGTCACCGTAATCGATTGGCCACCGACCGCCGCAACTAGTGCCGCGTTGTTACCGGCGACATCTTGCGGAAACGTCCCGATGAGACCAACAATCGACGCAGCCGACGCTGCGCCAACGGTTGGATCTGAAGTAAACGATGCGGGGTTGAGCAGGCTAGAGGCCGGCACCCCAGCTTGCGTACTCGGCGTGGTGGGGCTGGCCGGAAGATTAGCATTGTATTGAATCGTCGTTGTGGTTTGTGCCGGGATCAGATTGTTGGTGAACTGTAGTGTCGTGGGCACGCTGCCCACCGGGTTACCGGTCGTCGGATCGACTGGAAGACCCATCAGATAATACCCGGCCTGGTTGACCAGAAACCCGTTCTTATCCAATTGGAAATCGCCGCGGCGGGTGTACAGATTGACTCCACTGAACACCGGCTGGCCGCCGGAAAAATTATCCGGCTTCTTGACGATGAAATACCCGTTGCCGTTGATCGCCATAAACGTCGGCGTCGAGACGTTTTGCAGATCGCCCTGCACGTTGTTGGTAGCCACTGAACTCGCGAGTACGCCGCCTGCGATTTGCTTGCTGGGCAGGTTGTCACCGATGAGATCTTCGAAGCTGGTGTTGATCCGCTTGTAGGCCGTCGTCTGTGAGTTTGCTATATTGCCGGAAATATTCTGCAGGGCGTAAGCCTGCGCGCCCAGACCAGACACCGCAGTCGTAAGTGCGTCGAAGATACCCATGACATCGTCTCCAAATCCGTGCGGCCGGTCGCAATACGCGCGCCGGCGGCCACAGTTTCGCCACTGCCGTTGCAATCCGCACGCCACAAATAACATTGTGTAATATCAAATACTTAAGCGACGATATGGGGAGTCTGCCTCGGCACTTTGCGCCCCTGCAAGGCAGGAATTGCCGGGTCGCGCCTTGCCTTGGTCGCCGAAGCGCTAAAGCTGTTCTACGAGGTGCGCGAAGTGCCCGGCATGAAGAAAAAGCCATCGACCTCGGAACTACTCGATTGGCTGAAACTTCTGCTCGTCGAGGACATCGGCCCGGAAACCCTGCGCGAGCACGATCCCAAGAAACTAGTCCTGCCCTTGCATGGTGCGCTGCTCAAGAACGAGCAGGACGTGCATCTGTTCGAGCGGCTAGCCTTCATGGCGCGCCGTGAAGGGCGCTGAGCGCAGCCAAAAAACTGCCGAAGGTCACTTCTGCTTTGAGCTCTTAAGCAGCCATTCATTTTGTGCGGTACTATTTCCGCTTTTTTTCGATAATCGCGCCTAGAGCGAACGACTTTCATTGAAGGCTCGGGATCACTCTTCACAACTGCTTAACTACATATGCGTGAAATTAGACGGAGATGGCGGGCCGGAAAGCGTTACTTGAAGGCGTTGTATCTATGTTGGCCTGGGCCCCTGAACAAACGGCTTTTTTGGCCCATTAACTGGTTTTGGTTTGGGAAATTCCAATGGTTAGCGCTGTTTCTGGTGCGTCGACTCTTATTCCCACATCTTCTGCTGGTTCCAGTCCGACTGCCAATGCCAGTCCGACTCCGGTGGCCGACAAGGATGTAAATTTGCTTCTTCAATCCAACGACGTACTGCAATCGCTAGCTTCTCGGTCATCGTCGTATCTGCCTCCTACTTCTGCACAGGTTCTGTCTACATTGTGGGCGTTGCTTAATCCGAACAGCAGCACCAGCATCACAGAATCAGACGTGGAAAAGGCCATTGTGTCGGAAGGAGGTAAGACAAGTGAGGCGGACGCACTTTGGGCCCAGATTGATCCAAATGGGGCCTCCGCGATTCATGCCCAGGATTTTGCGTTTAACCAATATTTGACTCAGGCCGTCTCCGCAAATCTTGCGTCGTTGCAAACATCGGTGGCTCAAATCCAGCAGCAGCAGGGTCCGGTTGACAGCGGCAGTATACTGGGTGCGTTTTCCGCACTTGGCGGCAGTAGTGATGTTGGCAGCGGTATCGGCATTTTCATAAATGTTTTTGTCTGAGTTGTTCTTGTGCGACCGGAAATCTGTGGCCGTCGAACGGCAGTCGCCTTAACGCTGTGGAATGTTCATCGAAATATCCGCCAGAAATTTTTAAATCCTAAGATCATATATGGTCGCTAGCTGCCACTTTGAGAAGAACGCGTGTATCCCGGAAGAAATTGCCGACCAGAATTAGTTGGCCGCAATTCTTGCCGCAAAGCTCTGTGGAATATCGCAGCTATTTCAACGGCCCTCGTGCGGTACAAACCTTGCATAGACGCCGTTGGGGCGATGACTTCATCGGCAAATCTGATGTAGCGAGGAATGAGTCATGTCAGTTTCAACCGTCAGTTCGGGCGGTGCGTATACCTATTTACAGGCTCTTCTGCAGCAGCAGTCGTCGAACAGCGGAGCCGCAGCGACTGATCCAATCACGTCGCTGCTCGACGCCTTCTATCCGAGTAATGCAGGCTCGGCATCGAGTTCAACACCAGTCTCGACCAGCACAACAACTGCAGCCGACACAACATCCGCCCCATCTATTGGCCCTGCGCAATTCAGCCCGGATACCTTTGGCGCTCTAATCTCTCTTCAGAGCCAACGGTCCTCGACCGATAGCATCACGGCCAAGGCGCAGTCGGTTTTTTCAGAATTTGACGCCAATGGTGACGGTTCGATTAGCAAATCGGAATTTGAGAACGCATTCGGCTCCAGCGCCGACATGTCCAAAGTCGACGGATTATTTTCTGCGCTTGACACCAATGGTGATGGCGGGATTAGCCAATCTGAGCTCACATCGGCAGCACAACAGAGCCAAGCTCAACATCATCACCATCACTGCGACAACGATATGGGTAGCTCGGGGTCAGGCGGGGCAAGCGATCCGCTTTCCTCTCTGATGTCGACAATCCAAGGTGCCAGCGGCACGACCACAACCAATCCCGATGGCTCAACTACTACCACGATCGCATATGCTGACGGCTCGACGGTGACTATGAATATCCCTGCTCCACCATCATCGAGTCAAAACTCGAACAACAGTTCAAGTTCGCAGAATATTGCCCCAAACTTCCTTGAACAGCTGATCCAGTTGCAGGAGCAGATGCTGGCACAGTCGATCAATACAACTACGCTGCCGATACCCACGATCTAGTTTTGGTCTTGTGCGCTGGCATGGGATCAAAACGCTGAACTGAACATTTGTTCTTAGACAGCGACAAAAAGCGTCTCCACGCGCGACGCAATCTTGTCGATGAACTCAATCGACTGGCTGAC
This sequence comes from Hyphomicrobiales bacterium, assembly GCA_003169835.1. Taxonomy (GTDB): domain Bacteria; phylum Pseudomonadota; class Alphaproteobacteria; order Rhizobiales; family Xanthobacteraceae; genus PNAI01. Next base: position 53,102 of record PNAI01000018.1, read on the forward strand.
CTCTCTTGGGGGCCTCCTACGCTTTGCCTCTTCCGACATCCAGCAAACAAACCTCTTGAAAAATTAAGACCTTGAAATCTCGTTATAAAATTGGGTTCGTTCTGCCAAAACTATTAATCTAGGCTCAGGACTCATTGATCATAGCCAAGATGACGAGTGCGGCGATACAGATTGCTGACATGAACGTATGGGCGCATTGATCGTAGCGGGTATGAACGCGTCGCCAGTCCTTGAGCCTACCGAACATATTCTCGATCTTGTGACGCTGGCGGTAAAGCGTGCGGTCATGTTCGATGGGCGCCTTGCGATTGGATTTTGATGGGATGCACGCCGTGATGCCGCGCTCGGCGAGAGCCGTGCGGAACCAGTCGGCGTCATAGCCTTTGTCGCCGAGGAGTTCGTTGGCCTTCGGCAGGGCAGCGAGCATCAAGGCAGCGCCTTTATAGTCGCTCATCTGGCCTTCGCTGAGCAGCATGATCAGCGGTCGCCCCTGGCCATCGCACACGGCGTGCAGTTTCGAGTTCAAGCCGCCCTTTGTGCGCCCGATGCGTCGGGGAACAGACCCTTTTTTAAAAGGCTCGCGGCGGTGCGATGGGCTTTGAGATGGGTGGCGTCGATCATCAGCCGACGCAGCTTACCAGCCTTGCGCGCCAGCTCGGCGAAAATCTTGTTGAACACGCCAAGACGGCTCCAGCGCACGAACCGGTTATAAATGGTCTTGTGCGGACCGTAGTCACGCGGAGCATCACGCCAGCGAAGCCCATTCCGGATGACAAAGACGATACCGCTGATGACCAGCCGATCATCCACCCTTGGAACACCATGCGAGAGCGGAAAATATGGCTTGATCCGGTGCATCTGCGCTTCCGAAAGCAAGAACAAATCATTCATGACGGCGCCTCCTCGCGCCGCCATTGAATCAACCAATCAGCTAATCCGCAAGAAATTTAATGGGTCCTGAGCCTAGATGGTGGTTTCATAACACCTCAGCTATTCTACTTGCGTTTGGCGATTTGTCGGATGGCGCGGTGACGGCGAGAAGAGATGCGACGCTTAGCGACCGACGCGCTCCAGAGAATGCCCGTTCAGGTCCGCGACCTGCAGAAAACATTGCGCGAATATTTGCTGAGTGTCTCTTTGGTCGAATGTCCGGTCAGGGTGTTGCTCCGATTTCGCAGTGTTGACAACCCATCGCATGATCGCGGTCGGCAGCGGCATGTCAGCATTGAGGTGCGTAAAAGGAAACTTTTCTACGATTCTCAAGATTCAAAAAGTCCTTGAACGGGCCGGCATTCATTTCACTGACGATGATGCCGGAGAAATCGGCGTCCGTTTCCAAATAGGCAAACGTTGAACAAATCGGTGGCTATGAACTCAGCAGCCTGCCGAGTCTTGCCTCGGAAGATGTGGCGCGGAAGTCTGGTAACGAGAATGGGGGCAGCGCGGAGTGTGTTCGATTCTATTGAATGTAGCTCCAATATTGCCAACAAATCGCGCGCTTGTTCTAAGCACCACCAGCTCGCCGATAGATTCTGCGAATTCAACGACGGATAAGGGCTGTATGAATGGAGTGACGTGATTCTAGCCAACGGAACAAACGTTCAATTGCAGATCAATCACAACCGTACCACAGAAGTGTAATTTCGCGCTCATGACCGAGATGCGTTAACCGCCAGCGAAGCGCGATGGCCACGGGCTATAATTTTGATAACTCACCACCAGGAGCGCATATCGAAGGAGTAGGTGACGCCCGCGCCGAACATCCACTGATCGGGCGAACCGCGCAGCGCCACCAGCGGAGAATTTTTCGCGTCGCCGGCGAGTCGCTCGTATTCGACAAAGACGTGCGTTCCCCATTGCTGCGTCCAGAGGTAACGCGCCTTCGCGCCGGCGCCGTAAGCGCGCACACCGCCTTTGGCGTCGAACACCGGAAGACCGGAGGCGGCCGATTGCGCGCTCGTGATGCTGAAATAGGGACTCGTCGCACTGTCGGTGGCGAGCGTAATACGCGGCCCGGCCGAAACCGTCAGCTGCCGCGAAATCGCTCCGATCGCATCCGCAAACAAATCCGCGACGACGCCGTGGTGTCCGCCGGTGCCTTGCCGCACTTCGGCGCGCGTACGCAGCCACGGTGCCCACATGTATTCCGTAAAGACGCCGAACTCGTACGCCGTGTCGACATCGCCCAGGCCGGTAAGCTTGACGTCTTTGTATTCCTTGCGCGGCAACCGGATTGCAACGACTGGACCCGCACGGAATTGGCCCAACTCGAGCAACGCCATTCCGAAGCCGTCGCGCGGACCATGGAATCTTTCGGGCGTGCCGGCCTTGCGAACATCGAGCAATGGGACCGGCGCGAAAATGTAGTTGCCGTCGGAGCCCTGCCAGCGCGGCAAGAACCATCCGTCAAATCCCACTGCAACCGTCCAATAGCCTGTCTTGTCGGTATCGACGGCCATCGCTGCCACTGGCAGCGTGGTTGCGAAAATCGCTGCAAGTACAATCCGACGCAACATCAAGCCCCCAGCCCCCGTCCAGCGAGGGTCCTATGCGCACTTTGACCCTCTGCCGTAAAACTACGGTTACCACGGTTTTGTGTGGATCAGCCAGCCACCGGGCAAACGGTTCCCCACTGGATGAAATCGGCTGATGATGGGGCTAACACGCTTAAAAGCTTCAGCTTTTGCCTGCGGAGGCTGCGCTGTCGGGTGTGTCCGCGGCAACACGGTGCGCAGCAATTTCGGCTTTGCGCCGGCGCTCGCGCGCGATGCGCCCTTTGATGCGCTCACGGCTGCGATAGCCCCAGTAATAGGCCTGCATTGCGGCGCGCCCGAGCAAGCCGCCGGCCCACACCAGTTCGAACGGCATGAATTGCCGCCAGGTCCGGTCATCCTCGACGATCGCGCGCGCGATCAATTCGCCTCCCATCGCCGTGGTGTTGAGTCCATGCCCGCCGAAACCGCTCAACAGCCAAAATCCCGGCGAGACTTCGCCGATCTGCGGCATGCGGTGCACCGTATTGCCCAGCATCCCGGTCCAGGCATATTCGACCTCGACATCGCCGAGTTGCGGATACGCGCGCCGGATATCTGCCAAGAGCGGACGCATGTAACGTCGCGGATCGCCGCGCCATGTCGTGCTTCGCCCCGACCACATGAGCCGATCACCGCCGACAACGCGATAATGATTATCGGCAAGCTCGGTGTCGCTGACCGCGCCGGGATAGCTGATGATCTCGCGCAGCAGCTCGCCCAGCGGCGCCGTCGTGATGATATAGGTCGAAATCGGCAACAGCGTGCGCGCGATGCTCGGCATGACGCGGCCGATGTGAACATTGCCGGCAAGTACCACATGCGTCGCACGCACGCGCGCCGTCGGCGTGACGATCCGCTTTCGCACGCCGTCCGGATCAATCTCGATCGCCGGTGTTTCTTCGAAAATCCGCGCACCGGCGGCTTCCGCCGCGGCTGCAAGGCCCAACGCATAGTTGAGCGGATGGATGGTGAAGGCCTTGGGATATTGGATCGCCCCGAAATAGAGCGGGCTCTGCAGCACGTCGCGCACTCGCGTGGCCGGCCAGAACTCCACCGCCGCACCGAATTCGCGCGCCAGCAGATCGGCGTGTTTCGCCGTATCCGCTTCTTCATCGGTCTTGGAGACATTGAGCCAGCCGCCCTCGGCATACTCGGCGCCCGGCATATCCCGGCTGTTGGCGCGAACGTATTCGAACCCCGCTTCCGACAGCGCCCAAAGCGATCTGGCCTGTTCAAGCCCGACCCGCTCGATGATCGTTTCCGGATCGGCGCCAAAGCCCGGCAACACGAAGCCGGTGTTGCGGCCCGACGCATTCCACGCAACGCGACGCGCCTCCAGCACCACAACCGACCAGCCGCGTCGAACGATCTCGCGCGCGGCCGTGAGACCGGCCAGGCCGGCGCCAACCACGCAGACATCCACATCGAGATCGACGGTGAGCTTGCCACGCGGCAAAGGCGTGACCATGCTCGGCTCGTACCAGCTTCCGCCGTAGTCTGTCGTGTCACCTGCCGCCATCTCGCCTCGCAAGCCTACTGGGCTTTCAATCGTAGAACCTATGCTAGACTGGCCGATGACGGCAATCGGCCGCATGTCACTCTATTCAAGACGCAATTAAGAGATCGGCTCATGCGCCGCCTGCTGTTGCTGCGACATGCCAAATCCGACCGCGCGCCCCCCGGCGGGCACGACCATGACCGCGTGCTTGCCCCCCGCGGCCGCGAGGATGCGCCCAAGCTCGGCGCCTTCATGGTCCGCCATGCATTGATCCCCGAGCATGTGATCGTATCGACGGCGCAGCGAACCCGCGAAACCTGGGATCTTGTTGCCGCGGCAATCGGAAAATCCCCGACCGCGGAGTTCGATGGGCGCATCTATGAGGCCGCCCCGCAAGCCATCCTCAAGGTGATCAAGGAAAGCGGTCCCAAAATCCACACTTTGCTCATCGTCGGCCACAACCCTGGTCTGCAGCAGCTCGCAGCCCTGCTCATTGCCTCCGGCAATCTCGAGGCCCGCCAGCGGCTCAACGAGAAATTTCCCACCGCCGGACTGGTGGTCATCGATTTTGCCCTTGACGATTGGACCAAGCTGCATGCCCATGCTGGTCGGCTTGACCATTTCGTCAGTCCGCGTTCACTCACGGCGGCGACGGACTGATGCGGGAAGGCGCATTTAGGAAAGCGCACAAAAATGTATCATCGAATTCTGGTTCCCATCGATCTTGCCGATCCCAACCTCGCCACGCCTGCGATCGAGAGCGCGGTGATGATGGCCAGCAAATCGGATGGCATCCTGCGGCTGATCAACGTCTTGGCGATGACGCCGGTGATGCTCGCAGAATATGTGCCGCCTGATTTCGACGAACAGCAGCGCGCCGCAGCCGAAGAAGCACTCAAGATCGTGTCGAAAGAGACGGGTCTGGCGTCAGCGCGCGTAACTGCCATCGTCCGGCAAGGCGGCATTTATCACGAGATTCTCGAAGAGGCGAAGGCGATGAACGCCGACCTCATCGTGATGAGTTCGCACCGCACCGGCATGCGCACTTATTTCCTCGGTTCGGAAGCCGGCCATGTGGTGCGCTACGCGACCTGCTCAGTGCTGGTGGTGCGGCGCTAGAGTTGCTGGTTGTTTTTATCGGTGCGGCAACACATTCTGCGGCACCGCTTCCGGCAAATAGACCTCCGGCCGGTTGCGGCGGAAGAACGCGCCGAGTTGCCAGACAAATAGCGCAAGAAACCCGCCCATGAGCGCCGCGCCGGCCCATTCTTCAGTGCGCAGCGCTTGCACCGAAACCGCGGCAAGTCCGAGCACGATGGCGACAAATATCACCAGCCCGGTCCAATACTTGATGCTGGGAATTCCAGTTGAAAATCTTGCGCGCGTGCCTGCGGCGGCCAGCCGTCGGTGCAGTTCGACGACGAAAGCCGTGTAGGGTTCATCCTGCCGCGTCTGCTCGACGATGCCGCGCCAAGACGTGGAAGCAATTTGAATTTTTGGCATTTCCTCGGACCAGATCTCGGTCTGGAAACGATAGCTTTGCATCGTCACCGGCCGAAACGACAGCCTGACCCGATTGATCTTGTCGTAGTCGAGCACCCCGCTGCGGCGACCGGCGGACCATTTAAGTCCCTCCGGCCTGAGCTCGAATTCCCACGGCGCGCCGAACGAAGAGGCCTTGAACGAATATGACAACTCGCCGTTCATTCCGAACTCTTCTTCCCGTTAATTGTCCGCACCCGCTGGCAATTGCGATGGGGTCGCCCATATTTCGGTCATGCGCAAGCTCGCTTTAGCCATTCCCCTGCTGGCACTCCTATTTGCCGCACTCTGGTACGCCGCCCAGAGTTGGACCGCTCTCGAAGGGCCTGACATGCCGCCCGGCCTGTATGTCGCCATGGGGCTAGGCATTTTGTTCTCTATTCTGATCGGCAGCGGACTGATGGCGCTCGTGTTCTACAGCAGCCGCCATGGCTACGACGAACCGTCCCAGAAGGAAGAGGAAGAGCACCCCGATCGCCGTTGAGCGAGGTGCGCAGAGCCGCATTCATTCGAAAGTGATTTTGGCGGCAGCGATCAGCGGAGTCCAACGTGCCGCACTTTTTTGGATCAGCTCCGTCATCCCTTCAGGCGTCGTTCCGAGCGGCTCGACATCGAGCGCGGCGATTCGCGCATGAACCTCGGGGCTGCGAAACGCCCGGCCGATCGCGTCGGATATTTTCCGTGTGATTTCTTTTGGCGTGCCCGGCGGCGCCACCACACCCATCCAGGTGTCCGCCTCAAAGCCGGGCAACGTTTCGGCAATAGTCGGCACGTTGGGAAACACCTTGAGACGATCCTTGCTGGCGACACCCAGCAATTTGATCTTGCCGCTTTCGATCAGCGCCTTGGTAACGGGAAGCAGATCGGGCAGAACGTCGATCTGTCCGCCCAGCAGCGCGGTGATCGCCGGCGCACTGCCGCGAAACGGAATATGAACCAATTCAATCTTCGCCATGTACATGAGCTGTTCGATGGCGAGATGCGCGATCTGTCCCTTGCCCTGCGAACCGTAATTGAGTTTGCCCGGATTGGCCTTGGCATAAGCAATCAATTCCGTCGTGTTGCTGACCGGCAGATCGGGCCGCACCAGCAAAATCGCCGGATAGGCGGCAAGGACACTGACCGGCTCGAACTTGCCTGTATCGAATGACATTTTCGGATTGAGCACATTGGCGATGCTGAACGTAAGCTGCGGCGCGCACAGCAGCGTGTAGCCGTCGGGCGCGGCCTTGAACACCGACTCCGTTCCCACCAAACCGCCGACGCCGCCAGGCCGATTTTCCACCACCACCGGCTGCCCCAGCACATTGCGAATCTGTTCCGCAGCAATACGCGCGAGCACATCCGCCGTACCGCCCGCCGGAAGCGGAACGACCATCGTGATCGTACGGTTCGGGTAGTTGGACTGTGCCGACGCAGGGACAAACGTGCAGATCAGACCTATTGCCAAAAAAATTGCCAAGAAAAATTTGCGCCCAAGATTGCAACGCCACATCGTTCAGTCTCCCCCGCGAGCCCTTACCAAATCTACCCGGCATTCGGCCGGATGATGGCACTTGGTCCAATGATAACCCGATCGGCGCTTAAAATCAGCCGTCTCTTGTCGCGGACTCAGACTTGCTTCGGCGATATCGTATCGACGCGATAGAGTTCCGGAAAAACCTTCGCCCAAAGCAACGCAACGGCGAGCGCGCCGACACCTCCCAACAAAGCCGCCGAAACCCCGCCGAACGAGGCCGCGATCGCGCCGGCGCGGAATTCCCCAAGCGTGCCGGAAGTGCCCGTGAACATCGAATTGATGGCCATCACGCGGCCCAGCATCTCGTTCGGCGTATGTGTCTGCACCAGCGATTGGCGGATCACCACACTGATCGCATCCGCGGCCCCATAAATCGTCAGCATGACGAGCGAGAGCACGAGCCAGCTCGAAATCGCAAAAATGCCGATCGACAGGCCATAGACGGCAACCGATGCAAACAGAATACGCCCGATATTGCGATCGAGTGAAAACCTTGCGAGCACGGCCGAGATCGACAGCGCGCCAAGCGCAGGCGCCGACCTGAGCATTCCCAAGATCAGTGGCCCGTCTTCGCCCGATTGCAGGACATCGCGCGCATAGATCGGAAGCAGGGCGGTGATGCCGCCGAGCAGCACCGCGAACAGATCGAGCAGCAGCGCACCCAGCAATACCGGCCGGCCACGAACATACGTGAACCCCGCAAACAAAGTTTGCAGCGTGACCGGTCTCCTGATCGACGGCAGCAATCGCATCTTGATCAAGCTGATCAACACGCCCGCCACGGCAAATATGACGGCGCAAGTCGCATAAACCGCGATCGGGCCGAGCTGGTAATAGATCAATCCGCTCAGCGCGGGTCCGCAGATGATGGCGGTTTGCGTGGCCGTAGCAGACGCCGCGATCGCGCGCGGCAATTGTTGCGGCGTCACCAGACCCGGCAGCAGCGTGTGCATGATCGGCGTATCGAATGCGCGCGCGGTACCGGTGACAAACAAGATCGCAAGAAATCCCTCGCGGTTAAGCCAACCGCCGATGGTTCCGATCGCCAGCGACGCCGCAGCCAGAGCTTTGGCGATCTGGCAGATGCGCACGATCTCCCGCCGGTCGTAGTGGTCGGCAATCTGCCCGATCAGCAATGACAGCAAAACGATCGGAACGAATTGCACCAGCCCGACCAGCCCGAGATCGAACGGATTATTGGTCAGCTCATAGATCTGGTAGCCGATGGCCACCGTTTGCATCTGATACGCACCATTGGTTGAAGTGCGCGCAAACCAATAAAACGCAAACGAACGCTGCCGCATCAACGCGGGTTGCAGCGCAAATGAAATATTGGCGGGATCGGACATTCGACGCGCCTTCATAGCGCGTCTGGGCCCGCGCACCAACGGCAGTTGCGCGGTTCTCCTATCGAATTACGGCATGCGCCTATTATTCAAGTTTGACGCCGGCGGATTTGATGATGTTGTTCCAGCGCTCAACTTCCTCGCGCATATAACTGGCCGTCGCTTGTGGTGTGCCGCCGACGATTTCCGCCGAGAGTCCTTCGAGCCGCTTGCGCAGTTCCGGATCTTTCAGAGCCTCGTTCACATCCGCATTGATCTTCGCGATGATCGCCTGCGGCGTCTTTGGCGGCGCGACAATCGCGAACCATGCCGCTGATTCGAATCCGGGTAGCGTCTCCGCAATAGTTGGCACGTTCGGCAGCGAACCAATGCGCTTCGAGGTCGCGACGCCCAGGAGTTTGAGCTTTCCGCCTTGCACCAGCGGCAGCGAAAACCCAAGATTGTCGAACATGACGTCGACGCTGCCGCCGACCAGATCGTTCAACGCCGGCCCGGTGCCGCGATACGGTACGTGCTGAAATTTTACGTCTGCCATCAGCTGGAACATTTCCGACGTCAGGTGCGACGTCGTTCCATTGCCCTGCGTCGCCGACGTGATCTTGCCCGGATTTGCTTTGGCATAAGCGATGAATTCCGCAACGTTCGTGGCTTTCACCTTGTCCGGATTGACGACCAGCGCATTCGGCACGCGTCCCATGATGATGATCGGCACGAATTCCAAAGGATTGTACCCAAGCTTGGGATAAAGATTTTGGTTGATGACCAACGGCGGCGGCGGCGCCGAAAGCAGCGTGTAGCCGTCGGGATCGGATTTGGACGCAACCTCCGCGCCGACGTTGCCGGCGGCGCCCGATTTATTCTCGATGATGACCGGCTGACCCCATTTGCGCGAAAGCCAGTCGCCGACGATGCGCGGCATGCCGTCCGCCGTCCCGCCCGGAGGAAACGGCACGATGATTTTCACCGCTCTGTTCGGGTAGTCTTGCGCCTGCGCGCCCGAAGTCATGATGACGAACACGAGCGCGCTTAGCACGAATCCCAAAAGCCGCCATCCAAGAGCCCTGCCCCGCGCTGCAATGCCAACCGACATGACATGTCTCCATCCCGTTCACAGCAAGCTTACCATCGCACATCGTCATTTTCGAGAGCTCCCGCGGGTTTGACAGCGCGCACCGTCCGCGACACTTTGCCGTGACAAACTAACGGAGAGGTTGCCCATGGAGCCGCGCGAACGACTTGCCTTTTCTGCAATCGAAGGGCGGCCACCGCTCAAGCTTCCCGATGGGCTGCGGTTGATTGTGTGGCCGGTGTTCTCGATCGAGCACTGGGACATCTCGCGGCCAATGGCGCGCACGGTGATCACGCCGCCGCAGGGCCAGCCCATGTTGCCGGACCATCCCAACTGGAGCTGGCACGAATACGGCATGCGAGTGGGCTTCTGGCGCCTCAAGCGCATGTTCGACGCGCTGAAGATCATCCCGACGGTGGCGATCAACGGCCGCACCTGCGAGACCTATCCGCAAGTCATCCGTGCCGTAGCAGACGCAGGTTGGGAGATCAACGCGCACAGCTACGACCAGGTGCCCATGCACAAGCTCGAAGACGAGCGTGCTGCGATCATGAAGACAATCGAAGTCATCACCAAATTCTGGGGACGGCCGCCACGCGGCTGGTTCGGCCCCGGCCTGACGCAGACCTACGACACCGTCGATTATCTTTCCGAAGCCGGCATCGAATATATCGGCGACTGGTCGCTCGATGACGAACCGGTCACGTTCAAGACCAAGCATAAGCCGATGGTCGCGCTGCCGTACAATTTCGAACAGCATGACATCGTGATGATGATGCTGCAGGGACATACATCCGATCAGATGTACCGCCGCTCCATGGATGCCTTCGAATGTCTCTATAAAGAGTCCGCCGAGCGCGCCAAGATCATGTCGATCTCGGTGCATCCCTACATTTCCGGCGTTGCACATCGCATCGCCTACGTCGAACGCGCGTTCAAGGAAATACTTTCGCGGCCCGGCGTTGCCTGTTGGAACGGCGCAAAAATCCACGACTGGTATCTCGGCACGCAAAAAGGCAAAGCGTGAGCGGCTTCTTCGTCCCGCACGATCTGAAGTCGCCGATCGCCGGCGCGCCGAGCGGACCGCTCTCGGGTCTCAGCTTTGCGGTCAAGGATCTCTACGACATCGCAGGCACCCGCACCGGAGGCGGCAGTCCCGATTGGCTGGCCGCGCAGAAACCTGCGACCACGCACGCGGCAGCGGTAAAACGGCTGCTCGATGCCGGCGCAACCGTCATCGGCAAAACCATTTGCGATGAATTCTTCTATAGCGTGAGCGGCGCCAATGCGCATTACGGCACGCCCGCAAATTTACGCGCGCCCGGACGATTGCCCGGCGGTTCATCCTCCGGCTCCGCCGCAGCGACCGCCGCAAGCGTTTGCGATTTCGCGCTCGGCAGCGATACCGGCGGATCGGTGCGAATACCGGCATCGTTCTGCGGACTCTACGGCATGCGCCCGACCCATGGCCGCGTGGATCTTGCCGGCGGCATGGCGATGGCGCCATCGTTCGACACCGCCGGCTGGTTCGCCAACGGCCCCGGTGCGTTTCGCCGCGTCGGCGCGTCTCTGCTCAACGGCGCGCGCGCTGCCTCACCAATTCGGCAATTGATGTTTGCCGATGACGCGTTCGAGCAAGCCGATGCCGAAGTGAGAGCATTGCTCAACGCACTATTGCAACGCGCGGCCGCGATCCTGCCCGCACCGCATCACACGCGCATTGCCCCGGACGGCTTCGATCCCTGGCGCGAAGCGCTCCGCATCATCCAGGCGCGCGAGACCTGGGAGACCTACGGCGACTTTGTTACGCGCGCGAAGCCACGGCTGGGTCCGGGAATCAAGGAACGCATGGCGTTTGCCGCAACCGTGACCGAAGCCGACGCAGCGGCTTCGCGGCGCGTGCATGAAAAAGCCCGTACCCACCTGCGCGCACTTTTGCCGCCGGGCACCGTCATGGCGTTACCGACCGCGCCGTGCATTGCGCCGCTCATCGACATGCCGGCCGACGCGCTTGAATCGTTCCGCGTGCGGGTCATGCACCTGACTTGCATCGCCGGCCTCGCAGGGTTGCCGCAAGTCAGCATCCCGGCCGGAACGGTATTCGGTTGCCCGATCGGCCTGTCTTTCATCGGCTGGGCTGGAGGCGACGAGGCGCTCCTCGATCTGGCTTTTGCGCTCTCCCGCGTGTGTGGATTGGACGAATAGCGGGCACAAGCCGCGGCGTGCGATTGGACGGAAATCCAGCCTCTCAAGCCCAGCTCGGCGCGGAGAGAAAGCACGCGCCGACCTGCTCGTTCGACCTCCAGACCACGCGGCACCGGCGGCGAACCGTTCCATCCTTGGAGAGCACAAGAAAGAACTCCTGCGGCACACTCCTCGGCGTATCGATCGTGATCCGCACTCCGGCCTCGGAAACATCCCATACAGTGCAATCCAGTGGCGCAGCACCGTTATTGGCCTCGATCCAAGCAGCGCGCTTCTCCCGATAGCGCGGGGATTGGCGCTGCTTGATGTAGGATTCCATTGTGGCCTCCCGGCACAAATCTGGCGCAAGCTTTCACTTGCGCCCTGCATAGCGCGCCCGACACACGCGAGCCGGATGGTAGGTGCTTCCGCTTACCCAAAGCTCCCCTGGCAGACGCAAGTTTTGTGACAATTAAATCGACAATCGAGTTGATTTAATTGCTCTCCCGACCCTTGGATTAGGAGGATAAAGGCTCGTTGGCCTGTCCCCACAAGGTTAAACTAGCCCTAATAGGTGAGTGATTCGGCGTCGCCTCTGCCGGGCGTATCGGCACGGAGGAGAGTAATCCCATGAACAAGATTGGCACCTTCATCGGAATTAAGCCGAACGCCAGCACCACAACCGAAATTTCAGAAAATACATTAGACATCCGAAAAATGGATAAGAACATCGTCGAACTCGACAACGAGCTGTTTCTCCCCATGGCGACCCAAGTCGGCGAGGACAATGAGGCCATTCGCAATCTTATGATCGACGTCGAGCACAGGGTCGGTGAACTGGACTCCATCAAGAGTTCGTTCGGAAAATTGCTCGATCCAGTCAGCAAAGCCCTGCGCGCGCTCGAAGAAGCCAAGAGCGAGAAGATCAGCCTGCAGGGTGCGCTCAACAATATCCGCATCACCAACAACAAGCTGCGCGGCGACCTCGAAGTGAACGAAAAGAAAGTTGCCGTCCTCGACAGCGAATGCTCGCGCCTGCGGGAAACCCTCACCATCGCTCAGCAGAAAATGGGCTCGGTGGAAACCACCCGCGCCGAGCAGACGAATGAACTCACCACGCGCCGCGCCCAGGTCGCCGACCTCCAGCGCCGGCTGCAGCTGCAAGGCGTGGAATTGCAAGTCGCACGCGACGAATACCGCCGCCTCAGCGAGCGCGTGACGCAGGGCGACAAGCGCGCGGTCCAGCTTGAGACCGAAGGCGAGACGATGCGGCAGAAGTTCCTGGTCACCGACAAGGAACGAACCACCCTCAAGACATCGCTCGAGAAGGCCTACAGCGAACTCAGCCAGGTTTCGCAACGCCTGCTCGATACCGACAAGGCGCTCGCCTCCGCTCAAAATCGCGTGCAGAAAGCGGAATTGGCACTGAATGAAACTCAGGCCGAACGTCACCGGCTCGCCAGCACGCTCGACGACATCAATCAGAAGCACCAGAACGAAATTAGCTCGCACCGGACCAACTTCGAAACCCTGCAGGCACGCTGCACCCTCACCGAGAAGCTGCTCGACGAAGCCGGCCAGTGCCTGATGGAGCGCGCCGAGGAAGTGCGGACATTCGATCGCCGTTTGGGCGACTCCACGCGGATGCATTCGGTGATCGGAGAAAAACTTGGATTGATCGAAGAAGCGCTCGCCGAACGTAACGCCAAAATCAAAGAGCTCGACCAGGCGCGCGCCGCCCTCGCCGAGCAGAATGACCTGCTGACCAAGGCCGTGAGCACCCGCGAGAATGCCTACAACCGCGCGCAGGAGCATATCCTGTCGCTGGAGGAACGCATCCAGCTGCTCGAAAGCGAGGCCAAGGCCATTCGTCAGACCAACGAGACGGAAATCGAGATGCTCAACGCCAAGCTCCAGCGCGAGCAGATCGCGCGCACCATGGCGGAAGGCGCGGTGGAAGCCGGACGCAAAGACATCTCCCGCCTCCTGCATGAGGTGGCGACGGCGCAATACAGTCCGCCAAGCCCAAGCACCATGGCCGAAATCAGCACCGAGCCGCCGGCTGTGGAGCAAAGCGAAATGCCCGCGCCCCAAAGTTCAAAGGCGGCGCAGGCGGCGTAGCTTCGCACGATCCATTTTCGAGATTTAGACGGCTGCGAACTTCAGGCCCGCAGAGTGTTGATGCGTGTCACCTCACCAGCTCCCGCATCGCCCTGTCCAAACCATCAAGCGTAAGCGGAAACATCCGATTGCCCAGAAGCTGGCGCATCATGCGGATCGACGCCGTGTGGTCCCACTCGCTCTCCGGCACCGGATTGAGCCACACAGCAGCAGGATAGGTACGCGCGAGGCGCTCCATCCACACCGCACCCGCCTCGTCATTGAAATGCTCCACCGAGCCGCCCGGCGCCATGATTTCGTAGGGACTCATCGCGGCATCCCCCACGAAGATCGCTTTGTAGTCGTGCGGAAACGTATGCAGCACGTCCCAGGTTGGAGTCGTCTCCTGATAACGGCGGCGGTTCTCCTTCCACACCCGCTCGTACAGGCAATTGTGGAAGTAAAAATGCTCCATGTGCTTGAATTCCGCACGCGCGGCCGAGAACAATTCCTCCGTCGCCTTGATGTGCCAATCCATCGACCCGCCGACATCGAAGAACAAAAGCACCTTCACCGAGATGTGCCGCTCCGGCCGCATCACGATGTCGAGGTAACCCTTGTGCGCGCTGCCCTTGATCGTGCCGGGCAGATCGAGCTCGTCGGGCGCGCCGGTGCGCGCGAACTTTCGCAGACGCCGCAGCGCAATCTTGATGTTGCGCGTGCCGAGTTCGACCGTGTCGTCGAAATCCTTGAACTCGCGCTTATCCCACACCTTCACCGCACGGAAATTGCGATTCGAATCCTGCCCAATGCGCACGCCCTCCGGGTTATAGCCGTAGGCGCCGTAAGGCGAAGTGCCCGCGGTGCCAATCCATTTTGAACCGCCCTGGTGGCAGCCCTTCTGTTCGGCCATCCGCTTGCGAAGAGTCTCCAACAGCTTGTCGAGCCTGCCCATGGCCTCGATCTGCTTCTTCTCTTCTTCAGTCAGATATTTTTCCGCCAGTTTCTTGAGCCACTCCGCCGGAATTTCGGCCGCGGGCGCATCCTCGAGCAGTTCGAGCCCCTTGAACACGTGGCCGAACACGCGGTCGAACTTGTCGAGATTGCGCTCGTCTTTGACCAGCGCGGTGCGCGAAAGCTAATAGAATTCCTCCACCCTCCGGCCGGCGAGGTCCGCCTCCATCGCCTCCATCGGCGTGAGATACTCACGCAACGTCACCGGCACGCCGGCAGATTTGAGCTCATGAAAGAATGTGACGAACATCGCTCAGTGCTTGCTGCGGCTTGCCGATTCCACTTTCGCCGCGAGCGCATCGCAGCGCTTTTTTTCAGTTTCGGCCTGCGTGTTCGCGTTCTGATATTGCTTCGAATACTCTTTGAGTTCTTGGTCCAAATTCGCCAGTTTGTAGCGCGCCATTTCTCCCCCGCTCGAGCCGAGCGTCTTGCGCTCCGCCCGCAAGCTCACAAGCTTGGTCTGTTGCACGCGCGCTTGTTCCGCGAGCTGAACGACGTTTTGGTGGCAGGTGTCCAACTGACTGGCCAGGGAAGGCGGGGGCGACCCTTGCGCGTGGACGGCCGACGCTTCACCGAGCGCGGCAAAAACAATAGCAAAAACAACTGCACGCAAAATCATGCTCACCGTCCGATCTCCAGACATTTCTGGACCCCCACACCACAGCCCGGCAATGCGGCACAGGGTCGCCTGCGGAATCTGCGCGTAAATTATGGTGAATAAAACGCTTGCGGCTCCGCAACCAGAGTTCGTTGTCGCGGAGCCGCCGTCAAGACTTTAACAGCGCCATCGATCCTAATACTTGCTCTTCGACCCGGCCTCTTTCATGTCGAGCGCGCGCAACTGCTTGCGATACATGTTCCATTGCGCCGGCGCGGCCGCTGACGCCCGGTTCGCATACATGTCGTACTGCGACGACAAGTCCAGCAACGACGCCGAGGAATTCCCGCCATTGGCCACGTAAGCCTTGATATCGGAGACGTTTTTCTCGAACAGCTTGGTCGCCTCATCGAATTTGCCCTGGTCGCGCAACGTAACGGCGTGTTGCGCCCGTTCGCGCGTGGTCTGCTCGACCACGGATTCCATCACCTTTTGGTCCACGCTCGCCTTTACGTCCTCCTGGGAAGCGCTAAAGCGCCCGCGGATGCGGGTATCGAGCGTCTGTTTCGCCCCTGTGTCCGGAACGCTATAGGCCACGTGCACGCGGCCCAATTCCTGGTCGGCTGTCGCGGCTTTGCCCTCAAGCTCGACCTCCAGCAAAACGTAGTGCTCGGTCTCCTGGTATATCTGGTTCAATTGGAACTTCGCGTGCCCCGCAGCGATTTCGCCTTCGCGGCTGATCGCACGCACCACCCGCGCGCCCGGTTGCAGATCGACATCGATCGAAACCGTTTGCGCGCAAGACGCCAGAACGTCGTCGAATTCTTTGTTGAAGATCTTGATCAGGTCATCGGGCGCGGCCGCGAAGGCATGATTGCCGTCGCCCGCGCGCGCGAGCTGCAGCATCAGGTCCTCGTTGTAGTCCTTGCCGAGCCCGATGGTGCTCACCGAAATCCCTTCGTTTAAGAGAGCGCGGCCGAGTTTTGCGAATTCCTCCGCATTGCGCGGCCCGACGTTGGCGAGCCCATCGGACAGCAGTACGACCCGATTGAGCCGCCGTGAATCCTTGTTCTTACGCACTTCACTCGCGCCTTCAGTAACGCCGGCATAAATCGCGGTGCTGCCGCGCGGACCGACCTGCAGAATGCGGTCGATGAAATATTTGCGATCGGTCACCTTCTGTGCCGGAACCAGCACGTCGACCTTGTCGTCGAAGATCACGACCGATGCGATATCGTTTGGCTCAAGTCGATTGACCGCCATGATCGCCGCTTCACGCGCCTGCGCAAGCCGCGAGCCCGCCATCGATCCCGAACGGTCGATGACGAAAGAGACATTCACCGGTGTGCGATTGCTGGTCCGTTCCGGTTTGCAGCCATTGAGCGAAATGCGCAGATAATTGCGCTGTTTCTCCCCCGCCTGCATGACGGATTGTGACAAGCGCGCGTCGAGCGTGATCGGTTTATCGGCAGCCGGTGCGAACGTCGAGAACAGGCAGCCGGAAAATGCCAAAAGGCACCCGGCGATGGTGCGCAGCATCATAGTCAGTCTCCCCTCAAAGACCGCGTTGAAACGGCTCCATGCTCCGGATCAGACTTGTCAAAAGTACGGAGGAACGGTGTCGGGGATAGGTCAAATATGGGGCTTGCGATGCCGTCAATCTGGCCCCGTCGGAGTGCTCCCGCACTGCGGCATCACAACCCTGTTCCCAAACCGCAAATAGGCTTGGGAGCGCTGCGCGCTTCGCCTAAGCTCAGATTAGAAGCGCTCCAGGCTGAGCCCTCAGCCTCTTCAGGCGCCCAACCGCACGACCGTCACGTCGTGCGGTCACAACATCCACCGATGGGGGGATTTCATGGCAATTTCCAAGTCACTCAACGTGAATGGCAAACAGGTTTCGATTCAAATCGACGATCCTGAAATGCCTCTGCTCTACGCTTTACGAGACAATCTCGCACTCAAGGGGCCGCGCTTTGGCTGCGGGCTCGAACAATGCGGCGCATGCACCGTGCACATCGACGGCAAGCCGGTCCGCTCCTGCGTCAAGAAGCTTTCCGATATCAAAGCCGGTCAGCGCGTCGTCACGCTCGAAGGGCTCGGAACACCGCAAAATCTGCATCGCGTGCAGCGAGCGTTCATCGAAGAACAGGCCGCGCAATGCGGATACTGCATCACTGGCATGATCATGGAGGCCGCGGCCCTGTTGGAACGCAACCCGGCCCCGACCGATACCCAGATCAAGCAGGCACTCCAATACAACCTGTGCAAGTGCGGCACCCATGCCCGCATCGTCCGCGCCGTCAAGCGCGCAGCACGTTACGCTTGAGGAGGGGACCATGAACATTCACACATCACGACGCCAGATTCTCAAAGGCACGGGCTCGCTCGTTGTCAGCTTCTCGCTCGCAGGCCCAATTGGAGAAGCGCTCGCTCAAGGCGCCGCAGCGCCCAAACCGGTCGCACTTACGGAGGTCGATTCTTTCCTGGCCATCGACGCCAAGGGATTTGTGACGGTCTATTCCGGCAAGGTCGACCTCGGCACCGGCGTACGCACCGCACTCATGCAGATCGTGGCCGATGAACTCGACGTGCCGATGAACAACGTGAACCTGATTGAGGGCGACACGGCAACCACGCCCGCGCAAGGCACCACTTGGGGCAGCCTGACAATTCAGGCCGGCGGCGTGCAGCTTCGCAACGCGGCAGCTGCTGCCAGGATTGCGCTCCTCGAAGAGGCATCAAAGCGCCTCAGCGTCAAACCTGCCGTTCTTAAAGTCACCAACGGCGTCGTGAGCGCCGGCGGCAAACGCGTGAGTTATGGCGAAATGATCGGCGGGAAAACGTTCTCGCTCAAAGTCGATCACGCCAAGCCCCCGCAGAGCAAGGACCCCAAGGACTTCAAGCTTGTCGGCAAATCGGTCCCGCGCGTCGATATCCCCGGCAAAATGACCGGCACGTTCACCTACATCCATGACTTCCGCGTCCCCGGCATGCTGCATGCCCGCGTGATGCGACCGCCGGCGATCGGTGCCAAGCTGCAAAGCGTCGATGAAACCTCAATCAAGAATATCCCCGGCGCGAAGGTCGTAAAGGAAGGTGATTTCCTCGCGGTCGTCGCCGAGAGCGAATGGAATGCCATTCGGGGCGCTCGTTTGCTCAAGACAAGCTGGTCGAAATCGGAAACTCTGCCCGTGCAGGCCAAACTCTGGGAGCACATCCGCGGTACAAAGATCGCCAAAGACGAGGAATATGGCAAAGTCGGCAACTCCGCCGAAGCTCTCGCCAAGGGCGCGAAGAAGCTCAGCGCCACCTACGACTTCGCCATCCACACGCACGGCTCGATCGGGCCGTCTTGTGCGGTGGCCGAGTTCAAAGACGGCAAGCTGACGTCATGGTCGGCTTCGCAGGCGACACACAATCTGTGCACGCAACTTGCAAAGATGCTCGGCCTCACCCCTGAGAACGTGCGGTGCGTCTATCTGGAGGGCGCCGGCTGCTACGGCCGCAACGGCCACGAGGACGCGGCCGCTGATGCCGCATTGCTCGCGAAAGCCACGGGCAAACCGGTACGCGTGCAGTGGTCGCGCGCCGATGAACACGGCTGGGATCCCAAAGGTCCGCCGACGCTGATCGACTTGCGTGCAAGCATCGATGAGGCCGGCAATGTGACCGCGTGGGAACACGAGTCGTGGATTCCGCAACAGACTCCCAACGGCTTCCTGGTGCCGCTGGTGGCGGCCTCGCTCACCGGCCTGCCGGCCGATGAGCACATCGCGCCGGGCAACATTTTCCAGAATTCGGCCATCGGTTACAAATTTCCCAATACGAAATCGGTCTGTCACCGGCTGGAAACAACGCCGTTCCGTCCATCCTGGATCAGGACGCCGGGTCGCATGCAGAACACCTACGCCAACGAGTGCTTCCTTGACGAACTCGCGGCTGCCACCAACTCCGACCCGATCGAGTTTCGGCTGAAGTACCTCGACCCCGCCGACAAGCGAGGCATCGAAGTGCTCCAACGCCTGATCGCACTCGCAAAGTGGGAAAAACGCGCCTCACCGCGCAAGAATGTCAGCGGCAACATCGTGAAGGGCCGCGGCATGTCCTACGTGAAGTACGAACTCGTGCGCACCTACATCGGCACCGTCTGCGATGTCGAAGTAAACCGCACCACCGGAGAAATCCGCGTGCCGAAGTTCTACCTGGTGCATGATTGCGGACAGATCATCAATCCCGATGGCCTGAAGAACCAACTCGAGGGCAACGTCATTCAGACCTTGAGCCGCACGCTGATCGAAGAGGTCAAATTCGACCGCGCTCAGGTGACCAGCCTGGACTGGGAGACCTATCCGATCCTGACCTTCCCGCAGGTGCCTGACATCGTCATGGACCTGATCGACCGGCCGAGCGAGAAGCCATGGGGCGCTGGCGAGCCGGCGGCCGCGGTCATACCGTCTGCGATCTCGAATGCCGTGTTTGACGCCATCGGCGTGCGTGTGCGCTCGGTGCCCTTCACACCGGAGAAGGTGAAGGCGGCCATGAAAGGCGCGGCTTGATCGTCCGAACAAACTGAAAGCGAAAGGGGCGCCCGGTAAGGTGCCCCTTTTTATTTCCGTGTCCACAGACGGCAAACCTAGACCACCCCCAGCTTCTTCTGCAGGCTGGATGAAGACGTCGTGTATTGGAACACGAGCTTCTTGTCCGGGTAGATGTAGCGGTGCGCCTTTTGCGCCATCATCGCACCCTCGTGGAAGCCACACAGGATGAGCTTCAGCTTTCCCGGGTAAGTATTGATGTCGCCGATGGCGAAGATACCCGGCATGCTGGTCTCGAATGCCGCCGTCTCGACCGGGATCAATTCGCCTTCCATCTTGAGGCCCCAGTTTGCCACCGGCCCGAGCTTCATGGTCAGCCCGAAGAACGGCAGCAACGCGTCGCAGGCAATATGGAATGTGGAGCCGTCGTTGCCTTTGACGTTTGCAGCTTTGAGTTTGCCGCCCTCGCCTTCGAGGCCCGTCACCTGGCCGAGGACAAAATCGATTTTTCCCTGGCCGACAAGCGCCATCATCTTGTTCACGCTGTCAGGCGACGCGCGGAATTCGCTTCGCCGGTGCAGCAGCGTGAGATGCCTCGCGACCGGCGCGAGGTTGAGAGTCCAGTCGAGCGCGGAATCGCCGCCGCCGACGATCAATATTTTCTGGCCCCGGAACGCATCCATCTTACGCACCGCATAGTGTACCGACTGTCCCTCGTAGGCCTCGATGCCCGGCATCGGCGGGCGCTTGGGCTGGAACGAACCACCTCCGGCCGCGATCACAACCACCTTGGCCTCGAACAGCTTGCCGCCATCGGTCTTCACGCGAAACAGCGGCTCACCGATGCGCTCGATCGTCTCCACCATGTCGTTGAGATGAAACTGCGGGCCGAACGGCTTGATCTGCGTCAACAGCGCATCGACCAACCCCTGCGCCGTGGTTTTTGGGATTCCCGGAATGTCATAGATCGGCTTCTCGGGATAAAGCTCCGCGCACTGGCCGCCGATTTTATCGAGGATGTCGACCAGGTGCGCCTTGATGTCGAGCAGACCAAGCTCGAATACCGCAAACAGCCCGACCGGCCCCGCGCCAATGATCAGAACATCAGTCTTGATGGGATCGCTCATGTGCGCTTGTGTACCGGGAGCAAGAGATATCGAAAAGAGATAATTCACATGGCTTTTCTGCGCGCGACGCTTGATGCCGGCTACGAAATCCCGCTAATGCAGCATCCGAAGGAGATTTCGTGACCGATCAGCCGTCCGAGCGCCCGAAAAAGCCTGCGCCGCAGCTCGCCGACTACCCGCACCGGGCCACCGACACGATCCGTTTCGCCGATCTCGACCCGCAGGGCCACGTCAACAACGCGGTGTTCGCCACTTATTTCGAGACCGGCCGGGTGGCGATGTTCCGCAACCCCGATCTCGGCATCGGCGTGCCCGACGGCACCTTCATCCTGGTCCGCGCCGAGATCGATTTCATGCGCGAGTTGCGCTGGCCCGGCTCGGTCGAGGTCGGCACCGCCTTGGCCGAATTCGGCCGCACCTCGTTCAAGGTTGCTCAAGTGATCTTCAATGACGACGCCTGCTGCGCCAGCGGGCGCTTCACCATGGTGCTCGCCGACAAGATCACGCGCCGCCCGCGTCCGCTCACCGACGACGTGATCGCGCGCTTAGGTCAGTGGAAATTTCGAGGCGGGTAGTATCGGGGCTACGCCTGCCTCTCCGGCGTGCGCACGACGAGGCCGTCGATCTCTTCCGTGACCTTGATTTGGCACGACAGCCGCGAGTTCGGCCGCACGTCGTAGCCGAAATCAAGCATGTCCTCTTCCATAGGCGTTGGCTCGCCGGTTTTCTCGCGCCAGGCCTCATCCACATAGACATGACAGGTGGCGCAGGCACAGGCGCCGCCGCATTCGGCCTCGATGCCCGGAACGTCGTTCTTGATTGCAGTCTCCATCACGGTCGCACCGACGACGCCGTCAACCGTACGGGCCGCGCCTGCGGAATCGATGTAAGTGATCTTGGGCATGCGCACGGGAACCGGAGTGATCGCCGGCCGGACGGCCAAGCGCGCATGTTCTAACGGCTCAACTGCGCAAGCGCCAGAGCGCAGCAAAGAGCGCGGTGCAACAGCCCCGCGCCCGCCAGTCGCCTTGCGCGCTTACGAATGAGTTCAGTTCGAGCGCAGCATTTCCGCGATCGCAGTTTTGGCTTCGTCCACGGCTTCTTTGATCGTACCGAGCGCAGTCTTGTACTCGCCCGACGGACCCGCCGCGGCAAGTTCCACCGCCTCCGCCGCGTTGGCGACGCGCCATGCGCCGATACCGCGCGCCGAACCCTTCAGCGTATGCGCCGCCGCTGCCGCAACCGCAGGAGCAGATTTACTCATACGCCCGAGCATGATCTCAGCCTGCCGGTCGAACAGCCCGAGCACTTCACGCTCGAGGCTACGCTCGCCCAGCGTCATGCGCGCGAGATGCTCGCGATCGATTGGCGCCGCCAGCGGAGCCAGCGACGGCGAAGCAATAGCCAAATCTAACCTTGAAAACGCGATCATCTTAGCCTCCCGGGGGGCCTTATCGTCCCCTCTATATGGCGGCTTAGTTTGGCCCGGAAACGACCAAAACCGGGTAAATGAATGGCCGGAAGGTTGCATAAAACGGTGCCCGACCGCGCCAACTGGTTAACTCTGCACTAGGCCGGTCCGACAATGTTGCAAAGAGCGTCGCGGAAAATGCGGCCGTTCGACGCGGAAAATTCAATGAACAGAATAGATAACCGTCACACGAGCAGATTCCGCTCGAACTCGTGTCCCCAATCGACACAAATTGGCGCTCCACAACTCATTCGCGGCCATTCATCCGCGTCCTTAATGTGGACTTATTAACGATGATTAAGAAAGTCTTACGAGTTTCGGTTTCCTTCGTTCTCCCAAGCCGATAGGATGTGCCGTTGGCAGCCTGAGGACCTCTAAAACATCGGCCCTTCTGCCACGCGGGACAGGATCAGGGGACCACGACATTCACGCCCATGCACGAACGCATGGCGCGGCCGGGCGGATTGATCGACGCCGGAGTCCAAAGTTTGTGAATCCAAACTTGCGGACTTGGTCCAAAAAGACAGCGTGAGGCGACAACTGCCATGGCAAATTCTCCGAAGAAAATTCAGGACCCGACGGAAGCGGCACTCTCAGCCATCCAGGAGGCCCTCAGCATGCGTGAGGTGGAAACGCCGCCGGCCGAGGAGCGCACTGCGGTGCCCGCTGAAATCGACGCTGCCCAACCGGAAAATCGCCAGCGTGCGCCGATTGTCGCGCCCGCACCTCCGCGACCAGAAACCCTTTTTGAGAACCCGATCCCGATCCACGACGATGAACCGCCTGCGCGGCGTGCCGCCAACGACGACCGTCAGTCAATCGGCCAGATTCTTCAGAGCCTTCAACGCCGCCCGCCGCGAACGTCATATCTAGTCGCAACGCTGTTTGCGCTCGCTTGGGTCGCTGGCGGCTTGATCCTCACCGGAATTTTCTTGCCCGAACTGCAAACCTCCTTGGGCGGCAGCGCGAGCGGCGCCGCTTTGATCGGAGTTGCCGCCATTGTGCTAGCACCGGTCGCGTTCTTCTTCGTGCTCGCCCACATGGTGTGGCGCGCGCAGGAATTGCGCTTGATCGCGCAATCCATGGCCAGCGTTGCGATGCGTCTCGCTGAACCCGAAGAAGTCGCGCGCGAGTCGATCGTCAGCGTAGGTCAGGCCATCCGCCGCGAAGTCGCCGCCATGGGCGATGGCGTCGAACGCGCGCTTGCACGCGCCAGCGAACTCGAAACGCTCGTCGCAAACGAAGTCTCCCAGCTAGAACGCACCTATCACGACAACGAAGTGCGAATCCGCAGCGTTGTCGAACACCTCTCGCGTCAGCGCGAAAATCTGGTCGCGCAATCCGAACAGATTCGCGAGCAGCTCTCGAGCATCCATCTCGATCTCACCCGCGACATCACCTCGACCACAGATCTCGTGGCCACACGCATCAACGACAGCACACAGCAGATCGCCAAAGCGCTCACCGAAAAGGGCGAGCATATTACGCTCGCGCTCGGTCGCGCTGGCGACGCCATGATCGGCACGCTTTCCGAGCGTGGTGGCGACATCTTGGAACGTCTGGAACGGACCAGCCAGGAGACCACCCACGCCATCGCCTCCGCCAGCGACCGCCTGACCTCGAACCTGAACTTCAACTCCGACCACGTCAGCCAGGAATTCTCCCAACTCACGACCAATCTGACCGAGCAGATGCAAAAGCAGCTCGACGGGGTCACCGAGGGCTTTGCGGAAAAATCTTCGGCGCTCCTCGAGTTGATGGAGAGCCGCTCGCAGCACATGACCGACTCGCTCGTCGATACATCGAGCCGGCTTGCGGAAAACATCGTCATGCGCGCCGACGAGGTCAACAACACGCTCAAATCCGCCGGGGATTCGCTTGTGCTCGATCTAAGCCTGCGCGGCGAGGACGTCGTCTCCAGAATCGCGCAGACCGGAGCTCATATCACCACCACAATCGATGAGCGCGCCAACAGAGTGACCGACACGTTCCGCGAAACTGCCGACCATCTCGTGACCGCCGTCAACTTGCGCAGTGACGCGATCAAGGAAATGCTGGCGGCTCGCCTGCACTCATTCGACGAAATGTTCGCGCAAAACGGCACCGAGCTTGCCGAAAGGATCGAACGCGACACCTCGACACTGGGCAACCTCATCACGCGTCACCTCGTTGAGTTCGACCGCACGGTGAAAACCTATGGCACCGAACTGGTCGAACGCCTCGGACAGCGCACGCAAGACGTCAGTGACGCGATGCGGACCTATCTGGACGGCTTCGACGCCAATGTCGGCGGCAAGACAAACGATGTCGCCGCAGTCCTCGAGCAGCGCCTCTCCCGCTTCCAGGAATCGCTCGATTCCCGTACCCAGACCTTCAGCGATGTGCTTTCGACCCGTGTCATGGAGATCGCGAAGTCGCTTGCGGAAAGTGGCAAGGAAGTCATTTTCTCGCTAGACAAACGTATCGAGGACGTCACCACCACCATCGACCGCCATAGCACCAATCTGACGGCGGCGATCGGCAACCGGGTCGAGGAAATCGACCACACCCTCGGCGCGCGGGCAACGGAAGTCGCCGACAACCTCGACCAGCGTATCGGCCGCCTTGAGCAACTGCTCGTCGGCCGCGCCGAGGCCGTGACCAAGCAAATCGAAACGCATAGCAAGGCGGCTGCCGACATGCTCGGCACCCGTTCGGATCAGATTACCCATTCGATCAAGTCCAACTCGGCCGAAGCCGAACGCGCACTGACCGCGCTCGCAGCCGGCGTGAACAACACGCTCAAGCAGAGCGCGGGCGAAGTCCACCGCGTGCTTGTTGGTGTCAGCACCGAGGTCGCTCGCAACTTCGTGGGCAAAGCCAATGAGATCACCGCGGCGGTAAACCAGCGCGCGGCAGAAATGACGCACCTGCTCGACGACAAGTCGACCGGACTGCTGTCCGTTCTCAGCAGCAAGAGCAAAGAACTTACGAACGAGGTCGGCCGGGTCACCGACAACACGGTCAAGGCCATCGAGGCTCAGGGTCTCACCTTCGCCCGCACCATGATGGACAACAGCGAGCAGATCGCGCGCCTCATCAACGACGCAAGCGAGAATGCCACCGGCACGGTCAATCGCACGCTCAAAGACCTGCAACAGAACACGCAGTCGGCGATCGAACAGTCGAAACAGGCGGCTTCGGCCAGCATCTCCGAAATCATGGAGACCAACAGCATCCTGCGATCCGACACCACCACGCTGTTCGAACGATTGAGCGAAGCCAACACCTTGCTGCAGGAAGTCTTGAGCGGCGCGCACCGGAATATGAGCACGGTCGAGAATACGCTGGCCGCACGCGTTTCTGAGTTCGTCGTCACCATGAACGAGCTGACCACCCGCAGCGGAGCTGCGAGCAGTCAGATCGACGAACGGATCGCATCGTTCCACTCGGTGACCAGCAAGGTGCTGACCGATCTGTCGCAACTCTCGACGCAGTTTGATACCCACGGCCGCGCGCTGATCGACACCGTTGCCCAGATCGATGAAGGCAACCGCCGCACCGAAAACACGCTCACCGACCGGCGTGCAGCGCTCGATTCATTGGTCACCGCGCTCGACACCAGGACCGAGGATCTCGAACAGCGGCTGCGGCGCTTCTCCGGCATGCTCGACGAATCTCTCCACAGCGCCTCGGACACCGCCCGCGAGATCGCGCGTACGGTTTCGGAAACGAGCTCGGAGGGTGCGCAGGCCATCAGCCAGCAATTCGAAATCGTGCGCTCCATCGCCAAGGAACAGCGCGAACACGCCAGCGAAACGTTGCACACTCTGCAAGAGCAGACCGTCAGCGAGACCAGCTCCATCTTCAATAACGCCGTCGAGGGCTTCAATGAGACCCTCCAAAGCATGAAGCAGATGGCGGCGGAGATGCAGCAGGAACTTGAAACCACACGCGCTGAGCTGCGCCGCGGCATCCTCGAACTTCCGCGAGAGACTGCGGAGACCGCAGCGCAAATGCGCCGCGTCATCGTCGATCAAATCGATGCGCTGGCCGAGCTCAATCGCATTGTCGCCCGCCACGGCCGCGGCGTCGACGCCGCCGATCCGGCGCGCCGTCCGATGCGCGAGGAAGCACCGATGGCAAGTCCGGCCCCCCGCATGGAAACCCGAACGGAAACCCCGGCGCCGCGCCCAAGCTCTCGGCCTGACCTTTCCGGCGGAAGCTTTGTTCCGGCGCCGCGCCGTTCGGATGCACCTGCGCTCAGCCCAAATGGCGGTGGCAGCGGCGGCCTCGGCAACGGCAATGCTCGCAACAGCGGCTGGCTGTCCGATCTGCTGCAGCGCGCTTCACGGCCGCCGGAGTCCCCCACGGAAGAGCGTGCGCCCCGCGCTGAGGAGCGTCCCGCCCGTCATGCCATCGAGTCGCTCGATTCGCTCTCAGTCGATATCGCACGCATGATCGACCATGACGCCGCCACGGAATTATGGGACCGCTACAAGCGTGGCGAGCGCAACGTGTTCACCCGGCGGCTCTACACGATGCAGGGCCAGAAGACGTTTGACGACATTCGCAAGAAGTACACGTCCGACCGCGAGTTCAAGCAGACCGTCGACCGCTACATCTCCGAGTTCGAGCGATTGCTCGAAGAGGTCGCGCGCGACGACCGCGGCCAGGTGGTGGCGCGCACGTATCTGACATCCGAGACCGGCAAGGTCTACACCATGCTCGCCCACGCCGCCGGACGCTTCGGCGAATAGGCAGAACCGACACGCGCGGAGCAAAGCAAAGGCGCGCCCGTAGCGCGCCTTTTTTTATTGCATCACACAAGCCCGCCGGATTAGCGGGTGTTCGGAGTGGCTGGTGCGCTCGGATTGCCGAAAATCAAACGCTGCGGATTGCGATCGAAATTCCTCACCGCACGCTCCAACGTGCTCAAGGTGCGGCGCCCGTCGGTCGTAAGTTCCGCCGTGCGCTTGTCCAGGTTTTCCGCAAGCGTTTGGAATGCCCGCACCGCCTCTGGGATCTCGCCCTTACCGTCCGCCCCGCCGACAAGATTGTCGATCCCGGCGAGGATATGGTCGAAGCGCTCGGAGTTGCGCGCCAGGACTGACGTGAAGGCATCGATGTTTTTAATCGCAGCGCGCACAGATTCCTGATTTTCAATCACGACCGAGTTGATCTTCTGCAAGACGTCCCGCGCCATCTCGCTGATGTCCT
The DNA here is from genome assembly GCA_003169835.1 of Hyphomicrobiales bacterium. Taxonomy (GTDB): domain Bacteria; phylum Pseudomonadota; class Alphaproteobacteria; order Rhizobiales; family Xanthobacteraceae; genus PNAI01. Next base: position 80,838 of record PNAI01000018.1, read on the forward strand.
GCGCCGCCTCCGGATCGACTGCGATCACCGGCGCTACGTCGCCATCCTTCGCAACCAGCACCGGCGCATCCGGTGCACCGCCTTTTAGCGAAAGTGCGGCAATACCGGTGAGCCCCTGGTAATTAAGACTTGCTTGAGTGTCGGTACGTACCGGAGTGCTAATGGCGACGCTGATCGTTGACGTCACCTGACGCGGATTCTGCGGATTGAGCCGCAGGTCGGTGACTTCGCCCACGCGGATGCCGTTGAACAACACCGCAGCGCCGGTTCGCAATCCTTGGGCCGGCCCATCGAACACCACGCGATAGAAAGTGCGATCGCCGGTTCCACCGGAGTGCTGCAGCCAGTAGACAAAGCCGAATGCGCCCACGATTGTGACCAACGTGAGCAACCCAATCACCACATAGTTCGCTCTGGTTTCCATCGGTCGACCTCCTGCCGATGCCAATCAAGCCCGCCGCCGGGCCGCCCGCTCGCCGCGGAAGTACGCCTTGAGCCACGGGTGCTCCGAGGCAAGCATTGTGGCCATTGGACCGGACGCGATGATCTTTCCGTCGGCCAGCACCGCGATCCGATCACAGACATCATGCAGCGAATCGAGGTCGTGGGTTACCATGAAAACAGTTAACCCCAAAGTACGTTGCAAGGTCCGTATCAGGTGGTCGAACTCGCCCGCACTGATCGGATCGAGCCCCGAGGTCGGCTCGTCGAGGAAAACGATCTCGGGATCGAGCGCCAGGGCGCGCGCGAGCGCCACGCGCTTCGTCATGCCGCCTGAGAGTTCGGACGGAAATTTCCCCCGCACATCGGCGGTAAGTCCGACCATCTCAAGCTTGGCCAGCGCCACTTCCTGGAGCATCCGGTCGGACAGATCGAGGTACTCCCGCATCGGAAACTGGACGTTCTGAAGCGCGGTGAGCGAAGAAAACAGCGCCCCGTGCTGGAACAGCACCCCCCAGCGCCGCTCCACCGCCTGCCGCTCCTTTTCATTCACGTTGCCAAGATCGACTCCGAAAACTTCGATCCGGCCTTCCCGCTTCGGCAGCAACCCGATGACGGTGCGCATAAGCACCGACTTGCCGGAGCCCGATGCACCCACAAATCCGAGAATCTCACCGCGGTAGACATCGAGCGCGACGTGATCGAGCACATTGATCTTGCCAAAGCCGACCACCAGGTCGCTCACCCGGATCACGACCTCTTTTTGCGCCTCCGCCATCGCCTATTTCTCGATCGTGGCGAAGAACATGGCGAACACGCCGTCGAGCACGATGACCATGAAGATCGCTTTGACCACCGAGGCGGTGGTATGCAGGCCGAGCGACTCGGCGCTACCCTTGACCTCAAGACCCTCGACGCAGGCCACGACCCCGATGATCAGCGCCATGAACGGCGCTTTGATCAGACCCACCTCGAAATGGTCGAGCGTGATCGATTCACGCAGGCGCGACAGAAACACCTCCGGATTGATGCCGCCATAGAGCCAGCACACCAAGCCGCCGCCGTAGAGCGCCGCCATCGATCCGAGAAAGGTCAAGATTGGGACCGCGATCACAATCGCGACGATGCGCGGCAGGATCAGCACATCGATTGGATCGAAGCCCATTGTACGCAACGCATCGATCTCCTCGCGCATCTTCATCGAGCCGAGCTCGGCCGTATAGGCGCTGCCGGAGCGTCCCGCGACCATGATGCACACCAGCAGCACGCCGAGTTCACGCAGCACAAGAATTCCAACCATATCGACGACAAAGATATCGGCCCCAAATTTCCGGAAATGGAAAATTCCCTGCTGTGCGATGATCGCGCCGATGAGGAATGTAATCAGCAGCACGATCGGCACCGCGCGCCAGCCCACACGATCGATCTGGTGCACCATCGAGGTGAACCGGAACGACCTCGGGTGGGCAAAGACCCGCAGCAGGGCGGCGGTGACCTCGCCGAGCATTTGCACGAGTGCGATGAGAGACTGGCTGAAATCGGCCAGCGAAGCCCCGATGTTATTGAGCACGACGACGACGCGGGAGGGGCCATGTCCCGTTTTCGGTGCGGCACGGTTGACGCTGTGCGCCTCCTCGATCAGCACGCGATAGTTCTCGGCAACCCCCACCAGTTTTGCTTCGCGGCCGTCTCCGTTCCAGGCGCGCATGAGCCGCTCGACCAGCCAGGCGCCATAAGTGTCGAGGTGTTCGATGCCGGCCAGGTCGATTTCGACGCGCCGAGCTGCCGGCTTTTGCCGCACAGCCTCGTCGATCAGGCGCTCGATCGCACCCGCATGCTTGGCCGTCCACGATCCCGCCGCTTTGAATTGCAGGCGTTCACCGTCCGCCGCGCTCTTGAGCAAGGGCTCGCCGCTCACACGTTGCTCCAACAGCAAGCGAATCCGTTGGCCGCCGCCCGGCGCCCGGGAGCAGAATCGCTCTAAGGACGGGATACTTGACTATCGGCGGCGAGGCTGTCGAGGGCCTGCCCGGCGCCGCTTGCCCCGGCCATACTTCGCATCAGCGCCAAATCGTCGCCGCGCGCCTTAGGTCCTTATGAGCGCGCGTCACGTGAAGTGAATACAACAGGCAACCACGATGCAGATCGCCACCTGGTGGCCCTGCGCACCCGCACCGCGGGTTAAGAATTGTCGCCGTTGATTCGGAGCAGAACTGCTGGCAGCTGCGACAATGTCACACCCAGCGCCTTTGATGACAAAACCGTGAATTTGCATAACATTTGGACATGACAGGTCGAATTCAGACAAATACCCTGTGGCCAAATAGCCACGCTTGGTCCTGATCCTGACGTTTTCCAGTGGACTTATACTGCGTCATGTTTTCGACTTGTTGGATCGGGCTCGTACAAAGGCTAACCAGGAGTGCAGAAGGCGAATCTTACGGACGGGGGTTCGGGACATGCTGCGACATGGGGCCATTATCGGCGCGGTCATAGCGGCGCTTGCGGGGGGCGACGCCTCCGCATTGACTAAAATTCAAGACGACGTTGGCGGCCGCATCGGGCAATACGTGGAAACCTTTGCCGCGATACGCGACTCCGGCGAGCGCGTGATGATCGACGGCGCCTGCCTCTCCGCCTGCACGATGGTTTTAGGCCTTATCCCGCGCGACCGCATTTGCGTCACCGAACGCGCCCTGCTCGGTTTCCATGCGGCCTGGATGCCGGGCCCGACCGGCCGGCCGGTCCATAGCACCATCGGCACGCAGACCCTGTGGGAGGTCTATCCGCAACACGTGCGCAAATGGCTGGTACGGCGTGGGGGATTGCAGAAGAAGATGATTTTCCTCCGCGGCCGCGAACTCTCCGCCATGTATCCCGAGTGTCAATAAACCCGAAGTCGGTCTGGACATGGACTGCGCCCTGGCAGGCGCGCGGGCATGGGGCTTTGGCGATGCCCCGTTGGGCCGATGAGGCGCTCCCCCTACCTGGCATCGATCCGACGACTACCAAAGATGTGGCTGAGCCTGACTTAAAAGTAGTAAGCAGCGCTCCAACCCCCAAACCGCAAACACCGCTTACGATCGATCCGCTCGCGCCCCTCAAGGCGATGACCGAAGAAGAAAAGATCGCGCTCTTCAGTTAGCACGAAGTCTCATTGACGCGCGGGCAACCGCGAGCGCGCCCGGACGAATGTCCGCTATCGAGCGGCAATCCAGAAGAAATTTGCTCAGACTGAGTTCTTCTCAGTTTGACCCACAAGCGGACATCGCTGACTTTATCCGCCGCTGCACTGCAGACGTTGCGAGCCTTTTTTTCTGACCACGGAAATTCGTAAAATGACGAACCCAATTGGATGGGCGGCAATGCTGCCGTTGGCGGGCGGCCATCCACGCCCGGGCGTTTTCGATCAGCAACACCCATGACTCCGCGCGCGCGACGTGACTGGAAGATTCTCTGTTCGGCCGTTATTTCGGCGGCGGTGTTCGCTGTCGATGCCACGATCTACATTCACATCAAGGGATGGCAACATGGCGTCAAGGTGGACGGACCCGCGGCCTTTTGGCCGGTCGTCCTACTGCTCGGTGCGTTGGTCTTTCCCATTATTGCCGCCGCGCCGGCCAATGCGATCTTCGAGCTCGCGAGCGCAAAGTTGAGTACGCGCTGGCTGGCGGTCGATGGTCGCGTGACTGACAGCGCGGTCAAGGCCGTGGAGCACAGCCGCCGCGCCTGGATCGGCTGGGAAACGTATTACACGTATCGGCCGGCGGTCGCCTACGAGTACGAGGCGGCAGGACGGCAATAGAAGAACGATCTGATCGCATTCGGGCTCGGGTCTCTCGATACCCGCCAGGAGGCGGAGGCGATGCATGGACGCTTCCCCAAGGGCGCGCGTGTGCGCGTGCACTACGATCCCGACGATCCGCAATCGTCAGTGCTGCAGATGGCGGGCGGATGGGCCCTGCGTGCCATGGTGTCGGCGTTGGTCGCCCTGATACTCGTGTTCTGGCTGGTGATACAGGTGGTCATGTCGCGGTGAGCGGGCAGCCGACATCCGGAATTGGCACAAAACTGCCAATCCGAAATGTCCGCATTTCAGTCGCTAAGCGGACCTTCAGCAAGCCGCATATAATTACGAGCCATTTGAGTACGCGCCCTCATACGGGCAACTTCAAGCCGCCACCAGACGGTGGAACAGCTCCGCATCCACATTGCCGCCGGAGAGCACCGCAACCGCGACCTTGCCCTTGATGTCGAGCTTGCCGGCGAGCAGCGCCGCAAGACCGATCGCCCCGCCCGGTTCGACCACCAGCTTGAGCTCGCGGAAAGCAAAAGCAACCGCGCGACCGACCTCCTCGTCGCTGGCGGTGACCCCCTTGCCGATCAGCTTGCGATTGATCTCCCACGTGATGGCGCCGGGCGTCTGCGTCATCAGCGCGTCGCAGATCGTGCCGCTCAAGCGCGCGTTCGCTTCGCGCTTGCCGCTGCGGAACGAACGCGCAGTATCGTCGAAACCCTCGGGCTCGGCGGTATAGATCATCGCTCCTGGCGCCCGCGCCTTGATCGCGAGCGAAATACCCGCGGCAAGCCCGCCGCCGGATGCCCCGATCACCACGATGTCGGGTGCAAGTCCAAGCTTGGCCAAATCCTCGATGATCTCCCGGCCCGCAGTCCCCTGTCCGGCGATGATTTTCGGGTCATCGAACGGCGGCACCAGGACGGCGCCGCGCTGCTTGGCGATATCGCGTGCAATCGCCGCGCGGTCCTCGCGGTCGCGGTCATAGAGCACGATCTCCGCACCGAGCGCGGCGGTGCGCGCGAGCTTAGGCTTCGGCGCATCCGACGGCATCACGATCACCGCCGGCATGTCGAGCAGCTTGGCGGCCGCCGCCACCCCTTGCGCATGGTTGCCAGAAGAATAGGCGACCACGCCACCCGAGCGTCGCTCCTTTGGAATGGAGGAAATCTTGTTGTAGGCCCCGCGGAACTTGAACGATCCCGTGCGCTGCAAGGTCTCGGCTTTGAGATACACCCGCGCGCCGAGCATCGCATCGAGCACCGGCGACGTCACAAGCGGCGTGCGCAGCGCAACACCCGCAAGCGTTGCCGCCGCCGCATCCACGTCGGCGGCAGTGGGGAGTACAATCGCTTCAACCGTGTCAGCCATGCGCGAACCGTAGCGCCGCCGCACCGTGCCGGGCAAGCCCGGCCGCCGTGCTCATGCAATTAAGTGCTTTTGCGCCGGGCATGACCTTGTATGATCCGCCGCCAAACTTGAGCCTGGAGGAACTTGCATGGATCTTGGGATTTCCGGCCGCAAGGCCATTGTCTGCGCTTCGAGCCGCGGGCTTGGACGCGCTTGCGCGCTCAAGCTGGCCGAGGCCGGATGCGAGGTGACGATCAACGGGCTCGATGCCAAGCGGTTGGACGCCACGGCAGCCGACCTGCGCAAGGCAACCGGCGCCAAGATTTATGCCGTCGCCGCCGATGTCGCCACCCCCGACGGACAGAAGGCGCTGTTCGCCGCCTGCCCCGAACCGGACATTCTGATCAACAACAACGCCGGCCCGCCGTTCCGCGATTTCCGCGAACTCACGCGTCAGCAAATTATCGACGGCGTGATCGCAAATATGGTGACCGCAATCGAGCTCACCCAAAAAGCCATCGACTCGATGGTGAAGAAAAAATTCGGCCGCATCGTCGATATCACCTCCGGCACGGTGAAGATGCCGCTTGTTGGGCTTGATCTGTCTTCCGGCGCGCGTGCGGGGCTCACAGCCTTCATGGCCGGCGTCGCCCGCTCGGTCGCTCAGCACAATGTCACCATAAATTTCCTGCTGCCGGGCGCTTTCGACACCGATCGGCTGCGCTCCAACATCGAGGCCAACGCCAAGAAGCAAGGCATTCCCCTTGAGCAGGCGACGGCTGCGCGCGCGGCGTCAATCCCGGCCAAGCGCTTTGGCACCGCGAATGAATTCGGCGCAGCCTGCGCGTTCCTGTGCTCGTCGCACGCCGGCTACATCACCGGACAGAATTTGCTGATCGACGGCGGAACTTTTCCGGGGGCGTTCTAGACACGACGAAGGCCGCCCGCAATCGCGAGCGGCCTAATATCGTAACCGGCACTCGCCATTGAAGTCGCGCCGTTCAAGCCGGCGTCAGCTTCCTTAGCAGCGCGCGCGCACCAGCCGGCCCGTCGACGTGCGCCGGTAGCACCGCCCGCGCGGCCTGGTTTCGTCGGCGATGATCGCGCCGACACCCGCGCCGAGCACGCCGCCGACCAGCGCGCCGCCGACCGAATTGCTGGCCACACCGCCGATCACGCCTCCCGCCGCGCCACCGAGCAGCGCTCCACCCAACTGGCGGTCCTGCCGTGCGGTTTCGCAGCCGGCGAGCATCAGGCCCAACACGGCGATAGCTAGAATTTTACCCATCGACTTCCTCCCTCACTCAGTGAAAATTGCGACCTCAGCATCTCAAACTCATTCGACGCCATAGCGTTCCTTGTACATAAACGCGGGCACATTTCTCGAGTCCGTATAAAGGACGATTAAAACAAAATCTGCCAATTTGCCGCAGGGAACCCCGGTCCGGCCTGCCACAATTGCCTCAGCGCAAACGATTGGAGATATCGATCGAACGGTCTTTCCCGCCAGGCTGCACGCAATGCGCGTGACGGCAAATTTAGCTATGCTGGCAATTCCGTTCAACCGGCACCCACAACGCATCAGTAAAACAACTAAGATAAAGTGCGGACACAGCAATGACGTGGAGCAAATTCTTGCGCTGGTCGTTTTTTTCAAGTGTGATGGCGCTCGCAGGCTTTTCTCCAGCGCAGCCGGCGCCCGCGGGACTGCCCGCCGGCTTTGTCTATCTTGCCGACATCGAACCCAGCATCGTGCAGGACATGCGCTACGCGGGCTCGCACAATTTCGTCGGCCGCCCGATTGCGGGTTACGAAGCGGCGGAATGCGTGCTGACCGAGAAAGCCGCGCGCGCGCTTGCCAGGGCGCAATCCCAGCTCGCCGCCAAAAAACTCTCACTCATCGTCTGGGATTGCTATCGCCCCACGCGCGCCACCGCCGAATTCATCCGCTGGACCAAAGACCCGAGCGACACCAAGATGAAAGCGGAGTTTTATCCGCGCATCGACAAGAGCCGCATTTTCGAACTCGGCTATCTTTCGTCGCGCTCGGCCCATTCGCGCGGCAGCACCATCGATCTCGGCATCATGCCGATGGGCGGCAAGGTGCCGAAGTTCGATCCCGCGATGCGGCTCGCATCCTGTGTCGCGGGCAAAGTCGAGCGCTTCGAGGACGGTGCGCTCGATTTCGGCACCGGCTACGATTGCATGGACGAGCTTTCCACAACCACGCATGCGGGCGTGAGCGCCGAAGCGCGAAAAAACCGGCTTATGCTGCGCGATATGATGCTGGCGGTTGGCTTTAAGCCCTACAGCCGCGAGTGGTGGCACTTCGAACTGACCGACGAGCCGTTTCCGAACCAGAGTTTCGATTTCCCCATCCGCCCGCGGCCTAAGGCTTAAAGCCAGCCACCGCCTTGTGCTCGCAGCGCAAGCAACGCATGATCGGCCGTCCCGCCTGACCCCATTTTCATCCCAAGAGGAGTAGTCATGAAGCTCGTCCGCTTTGGACCGGCCGGCCGTGAGAAGCCCGGAATTATCGACGCCAAAGGAAAAATCCGCGACCTCTCGAAAGTGGTCCGCGATATCGACGGCAAGGCGCTTTCGCCCGCAGGCCTCGCCAAGATCAAGAAGGCCAAGATCGACAAGCTGCCGCTGGTGAAGGGCAATCCGCGGCTCGGCGCCTGCATCGCGCGCCCAAGCAATTTCATCGCCATCGGGCTCAACTACGCCGACCACGCGGCCGAAGCCGGCTTGCAACTGCCCAAGGAGCCCGTGATCTTCAACAAGGCCGTCTCCTGCATGTGCGGCCCGAATGACAACACCATCACGCCCAAGGGCTCGACCAAGCTCGATTACGAAGTCGAACTCGGCATCGTGATCGGCAAGCGCGCGAGCTACCTCTCGAAGGACAACGCCATGAGCGTGGTCGCAGGCTTCTGCCTCGCCAACGATGTCTCCGAGCGCGTGTTCCAGATCGAGCGCTCCGGCCAATGGACCAAGGGCAAGGGCTGCGAGTCGTTTGGCCCGCTCGGTCCCTGGATGGTGACGAAGGACGAGATCAAGGATCCGCAGAATCTCAACCTGTGGCTCAACGTCAATGGCGAGAAGCGGCAGAAGGGGAACACCAAGACGATGGTGTTCGGTGTCGCTCACATCGTCTGGGCCTGCTCGCAGTACTTCATCTTGGAACCGGGCGACGTCATCATCACCGGCACACCCTCAGGCGTTGCGCTGGGCATGAAGCCCGAGCCGAAGTTCCTCAAGGTCGGCGACGTGGTGCATCTCGGCATCGACGGCCTCGGCGAGCAAAAGCAGAAGATCGTCAAGGCACGCGCTTAATTGTATCCGCCACCTGTTCCCCTCCCCCCGCGTGCGAAGTGAGTGGTGGGGAGGGCATAGGCGGCCTGCGGCCGCCGTTCTTAACGTAAAGAACGCCGATGCGAAGCATCGGCTATGGGTGGGGGGTGTTCGACTGTCCTCGCCTCCAACACCGCATTAAGTGTAGGGATTATGCGCAGCGAGTATTGCCCCGGATATCGCTACGCTCATCCGGGCTACTTGCTGCCGCCACTTCCACTTTGGTCCAAAAGCGACGGCCGGCCACAACCGCAAGAACTGTTGCGAAGTGCCAGAAACGGACATCAACGAAAGCCGGATAATCCAACTGGATTAGACCCGGTACGACCCGCAGCAGTGTTTAAACTTAAGACCCGAACCGCATGGACACGGCTCGTTCCGGCCAACTTCCTGGTTGCCATAACGAAGGCGATTTAATATTTCGGAATTCGATTTTAGGATGTTTTTCCGTCGCTCGACCTGAATGCCAATGATGGCGTCATTGTCCTTTGCGTCCCAGAATGAGTGCGGACGTAAGTCGTCAAGATTTCTATTGATATAGACAGGATAAAACCATCCTAGCGTTCCATCTTGAACACGCGACAATGCCGTTATGTCGTAAAGCCCAAAGCCAGCTTCCACCAATGTGTCGTTGATGTCATGGAAATCATCGATGTCAGCTTCGCAGATCACTACGTTACTTTTTTCAAGAACATCATGCGCACCAACAAGGGCGGCCTTTTCTGCGCCTTGTACATCGAGCTTGAGCAGAAATGGTGGTTTGAGCGCTAGTTCCTTGACCAGCGCATCAAGTGTTGTCGCGGAAACTTTGACCTTGGTTTTGATTTGGTCGTTGACCTTAGACCAATAGGGATCACCCTCAGGCCTGATCGATGACCAATACGGATGAACCGATTCTGTAATCTCAATCTCACCAACGTAATCTGTGATAGCACTGATACGGTAGTTACCGCCTACAGCGTCCTTGATAGTTTTAAGCGATTCCTCATACAGGCGATTAGCATCAATGTTCAACGGAACTGCACCCGGGAACCATTTCATATGATTGAGAAAGAAATGCCCGTCCGCGCAACCGACATCGATCACCGTCGAATAGCGAACGCCCTTGTTAGACAATCTTTCAATCGTTGAACTAAACGAGTTTAAATCACCTATCGACATGAACACACCAAGTGATGGCCTGATTGTTTAGAGACGCCTTATCAAACAATACGGGTCCGTATTCAACGGTTCACATCGAATAATTGTAGCTCAAATGAGGACCGCTTTGGGTCAAAAGCGACCGAGGCGCTCAGCATCGATAAGCGACTCCAGTCCATATCATCCAAGAGCGGACATCATTGCTTTCGGGCGCGCATCACACTCGCAAAAAAGTGAACGCCGAACTTATCCCCGCTCGCTCCCGCGCACTTATCATCCGCGCCGTCCTGTCGGCTTGAGGGCGTCGTCACGAGACGTTGCGAAGGCGGGACAGGATGCGGCGCCTGCGCGCGAAGGTTCGTAACCTTCCGTCCGGAACTCCTTGGGTAACCGTCCGCTCCAACTACGTGGGGCTGCCTTCGATGGCTGGACGCGGACCGGACGAACGGCGGCGGAAGCCGCTGGGATCAGGCGGGGCAAAGCCCCCCGTCCGGGCCCGGAAGTACGGTCCCAAGGCGCAAAGTCGCCGCTGCGGTGCGCCGCGAGGCGTCGCGCTCAGCGTCATTGGGCGCGCGCGCCGAAAGGCGTGGACTGATTTCGTAGCGCCTCGCGGCGCTCCGCTCCCTCATGTTTCGAAGGACAAGAGAATACGGGCGCACCCGGCGCCGACGAAAGAATACGGGCGATGACGCTTGGCTGTTTGAGAATTGAATCGAAGATGCGCAACGCAAACATTGTGGTTTCGGCGCAGCAATCTCTCTTCCCTCTCCCCCTGTGGGAGAGGGTGGCGAGCCGGAGCGATAGCGAGGCGAGCCGGGTGAGGGGTAATTGCCTCACGAAAGACTATGACCCCTCACCCGCCCTCGCTCGGCTTCGCCTCCGCTCGGGCACCCTCTCCCACAAGGGGAGAGGGAAATTGTGCTTACCCGTCCCTAGCCTCCAGCACCGCCCTGAGCGAAATGCGCGACCACGCCGCGGCGCGCTCGCGAAATGCAACGTAAGAATCATGAACCTTGCGCGCGTTGGCGCTGCGCGTCGCAAGCTCGGCCAGCACGTCTGCGGCCTGTTTGCGCGCGGCCGCGATCAGATCGGCCGGGAACGTGCGCAACTGCACGCCGTTGCGCGTGGTGAGCGCCGCGAGCGCCTCCACGTTGAGCCGCTCCATCTCGGCGAGCGCGAAGGACGCTTCCGCGGCACAAGCATGCGCGATGATCGACTTGAGCTCCGCATCGAGCCCGTCCCATGCTTTGAGCGACACCAGGCATTCGCCGGTGCCATTCGGCTTGTTGAAGCCGGGACCGTAATAGAGCGGCGCGACGCGATAGAGACCGAGCGCAATGTCGGAACCCGGCCCGACAAATTCCGCGCCATCGATCACGCCCGATTGCAGGCTCGTGAGAATTTCCGCCGGCGGTGTGGTCTGCGGCGTCGCACCAAGCCTGCGATAGACTTCCCCACCCAATCCGAGCGAGCGGATTTTCAAGCCCCGCACATCTCCTAAGCCTTTGATTTCACGACGAAACCATCCGCCCATGCAGACGCCGGTATTGCCGCCCATGAACGGCTTGACGCCAAAGCGCGCGTAGATTTCGTCCCACAGCGCTTGTCCGCCGCCGGCATCGACCCACGCAACGTGCTCGTTCGGTGTCAGCCCAAACGGCACCGTTGTATAAAGCGCCGCCGCCGGCTCCTTGCCCTGCCAATAGAATGCCGCCGTGTGCCCCATCTCCGCGACGTTGCCGCCCACCGCATCGAGCACTTCGAGCGCCGGCACCACTTCACCCGCCGCATGCACCGTGATCTCCAGCCGTCCCCCGGAGAGCGCGCGGATGCGCTCCGCCACCCGCTCAGCCGACATGCCGGGCCCCGGCAGACGTTTCGGCCACGACGTCACCATGCGCCATCGCCGCGCTTGTGCCGTGACGACTGCGGGCATCGCGAGCGCCGCCGTTGCCCCCGCCGTCCCAGCCGCGATCAAATTTCGCCGCGATATTTTTTTCATCGTTCGTCTCCGGATTGCGCGATGCTCGCGCGAAATTGTGCGCGCTCACCACCACTGATGAAAATGATGTACGGGTCCGTGTCCTTGTCCGACCGCGAGCCGGTCGGCCGCACCGATGGCCGCCGTAACATAAGCTTTTGCCGTCCGCACGGCGTCGGCAAGTGCGCGACCTTTCGCCAGCTCTGCCGCAATCGCCGACGACAATGTGCAGCCCGTGCCATGGGTATTGCGCGTTGCAATGCGCGCAACCGCGAGACGGACCACGCCATTCTTGTCGGCAAGCAGATCGACGCTCTCCGCCCCGCTGCCGTGGCCGCCTTTGATGAGCACCGCCGCGGCACCCAGCGCGAGCAGACGCTGTGCTTGCGCACGCATTTCGTCCTCGTCTTTCGCGAGCGGCGCATCGAGCAGCGCTGCAGCCTCCGGCAAATTCGGCGTGATCACCCGCGCGCGCGGAATAAGCAGCCGGCGAAGTGCATCGACCGCCTCCCGCGCAAGCAGCCGATCGCCCGAGGTCGCGACCATCACTGGATCAAGCACCACATTCTTCATGCGATGGCGCTCAATCCCACCCGCCACCGCATCGATGGTCGCGGTGCGCGACAGCATGCCGATCTTCACCGCATGGACGTCGAAATCGGAAAACACCGCATCGATCTGCGCCGTGACGAATTCCGGCGGCACGTCGTGGATCGCCCGCACGCCCCGGGTATTCTGCGCGGTGAGCGCGGTGATGACCGAGGCGCCGTAGACGCCAAGTGCTGAGAACGTTTTCAGATCTGCCTGAATCCCGGCCCCGCCTCCGGAGTCCGAACCCGCGATGGTGGCCGCGATGGCGCTCATGCGCGGCTCCGCTTGACAAGCGCGGCATCGACAATTTTACGCATACCGCGCGCAGCCGCCTGCGGATCGGGCGCAAGCGACAGCGCCGAGATCACAGAAATCCCGTCAGCGCCCGCGGCGATCACCTCGGCCGCATTACTCGCGTTGATGCCGGCAATGCCACACGTGGGAAATCCCGGCGACCGGCGATGAAGCTCTTCGACGATGCGCTTTAGTCCCGCCGGCCCGATCGGCTTCGAAGTATTTTGCTTCGAGGTCGTGCCATACACACCGCCAATGCCAGCATAGTCGATGAGATCAAGCGGCGCGGCCGCAGCTTGCGCCGCGGTCTTGATCGACAGCCCGATAATCGCGCCGGGTCCGAGCAACCGCCGCACGTCCTCCGCAGCCATGTCCTGCTGTCCGACATGCACGCCGTCGCAACCCGCAGCGAGTGCGACGTCCACGCGGTCGTTGATCAGCAGTGGCACGGCCCCGAGCGCCGCCTTGATCGCGCGCGCACGAGTGATCATAACGCGCGTTTCGCTCAGCTTGTCGCGCAATTGCACCAGCATCGCCCCGCCGGCCGCGAGCCGCCGCGCCAGGTCAGCAAGGTCGTGCCCACCGGACGTTTCCGGATCGACGATGGCATAGAGGCGAAGGTCGACACGCATCAGCTCACCTTCGCATGCGCAACCAGCATGTCGCGATCGAGCGCATAGAGCACATCCAGAATCTCCACCGCAAAACTGCCGGGTCCCCGCGCGCACTTGGCGGCGAGTTCACCCGCAACTCCCATGATCAGCAACGCGGCCGCGCTCGCGCACCACACATCGCGTTCGACCGCCAGGCAAGCTGCCACCAGCGCCGATGCCGCACAACCGAGCGCCGTCACCTTCGACATCAGCGGATCGCCGTTGGCGGTCGTCACAAGTCGCGCGCCATCGGCGACCAGATCGGTCGCGCCGGTAAGTCCAACGACAGTTCGCTGGTCGCGCGCATATGCGGCAACCGCCCCGCTTTCGGCGCCGACTCCAGCAAGCTCGAAAAACTCATTGCGATTGAGGCGTATCGCCGTCGGCTGGCGCGCCACCAGTCCCTTGGCGAAAGCCGCACGCACCGGTGAGCGATCGACGAAAACCGGATCGAGCACCCACGGCAGGTTCAGTTCCACCGCCGCCTCGATGGCGACGTCGCTCGCCTTCCCGCGCTCGCCATCGAAGGTACCGAGATTGACCAGCAGCGCCCCCGCGCGCTTCATGAACACGCCGATCTCTTCCGGCGCGATCGTCATCGACGGCACCGCGCCGACCGCGAGCAGCGTGTTGGCGGTGAGCGTCTGTGCCACCGAATTGGTGATGCAATGCACGCGCGGGCTTTGCGCGCGCAGGCGCGCAAGTACATCGGCGGCGATGATGGGCAGTTCTTTGGCCGGCGCCTGCATCTCTCCCTCCGCCGGCATGATCCGGATCAGGTTCCACGGGTTGGCTTTCGCCTCTCAGCCCAGCAGCGCATCCGCCGGGCACCCCTTGAGATTGCGGAAAGGAAACTAGGAGCAACCGCGTGTGGAGGCAAGAGGCAGCAGGACCTTGTTCACCAAGCCGGAAAGCCCGGAAAACACCCCTTGACGGCGGTCCACTCTTGTCTGATAATTCTGTTATGACAGAAATATCAGATATCACAAAACCCCTTTCGTCTGCGGCCGAGCGCTTCATCCTCCACTGGGGTGACATGGGCAACCAGTGGGGCGTGAACCGGTCGGTCAGCCAGATCCAGGCGGTACTCTATCTCTCGGATCGAGCACTGACAGCGGAAGAAATTGCCGAGCGGCTTGGAATGGCCCGCTCCAATGTTTCCAACTCTATTCGGGAATTGTTGACGTGGAACTTGATCCGGCGCGTGCCGATCAAAGGCGACCGGCGCGATCATTACGAAGCCGAGACCGACATTTGGGAAATCTTCCTGCGAATTGCCGCAGGTCGCAAGGAACGCGAAATCGATCCAGCCATCTCTGTGCTCAAGAGCTGCATGTCTGACGTCGAGAACGATCCAACCGTAAGCCGGGTCGCGGCGGCGCGTCTCAAGGAAATGTACGCATTCGTCCAGATGCTGGATTCCTGGTACGGCCAAATGCTGTCCATTCCGAAATCCAAACTCGCAGCCGTCGTGCGATTGGGCACCAAGATTTTCCGTTTCTTGCCGTCAGGAAAGAAAAAATAGGGGCGCCAAGTGCGCAGATGCGATTATGAAAACAAATATCGCCTTGCGCGCAGATTACGAGGACCGGCCAAAGCCCGGCGCCGAAATTGTCCCTGCAGTTGATGTTCGCTTTCGTGCCCTGCTACCTGATGGCGATTGGGCAAAGCTGCCACCCGCGATCCAACGCCGTTTTTCCAAGCGCCTCGCCAATGGAGCAACGTCGGTTTACGTCGGCGAAGTGCGCGAAATGCGCGTGAGCAGACTCGGATGGCTCCTCACGCAGGTGTTACGCCTGATCGGAGGCCCTTTGCCGGTTTCGATATCCGCGCACGCCCCCAGCATCGTTACTGTCACTGAGGACATTGCAACCGGCGGCCAGATCTGGACACGGCTCTACGTTCGCAGCAACGGCTTCCCGCAGGTGATCCACTCCTCGAAGCGGTTCGCCGGCCCAACCGGACTCGAGGAATATATCGGCTTTGGTATCGGCATGGGGCTCACCATCAATGTGGTGAACGCCGTGCTGGTATTCCGCAGCGCGAACTATTTTGTCCAACTCGGCAAGTGGCGCATTCCCCTACCTTCCTGGGTCACGCCCGGCATGATCACGGTGGGCCACGAGGAACTCGGGAATAATCGTTTTCTGTTCACACTCGAAGTCGTTCATCCGCGTTTTGGCTTGCTCGTTCGTCAGTCGGCCGCGTTCCGGGAGTCGCACCAATGACATCGCACCTTTTGCTCAGCCTGATCGCCATGCAGATTTCCATGGCGGCGTTCGACACCATCTATCACCACGAAATGACCGAGCACCTGGCCTGGCGCGCATCGCAGAAACACGAACTCGCGCTGCATGCGGCGCGCAGCCTGCTCTACGCTCTGCTGTTCGTCACTTTGGGCTTCACAGAACTGCACGGATTTTGGGCTATGCTCGTAATCACCGTGCTTGCGATTGAAGTCGTCATCACGCTTTCTGATTTTGTCGAGGAGGATTTGAGTCGCAAACTGCCGGCAACCGAACGCGTTCTGCATACGTTGCTTGCGGTGAATTATGGCGCGATCCTCGTTCTACTCGTGCCGGTTCTCATCGAATGGACCAAACAGAAGACCGCCATCATTCCTGTCTTCTACGGACCGGTAAGTGTGCTCGCCGTGCTCTCAGCAGCAGGAGCGGTCACATTCGGGCTGCGTGAGTTCTTCGCCGCGCGCCGTGCAGCATGGCTAAATCACGGCTGTGTAGACACCCTTGTCGACGAAATCGCCGAACGCAGCACCGTCCTTGTGACCGGAGCCACAGGCCTTATCGGCACGCGGTTGGTCGAAGCGCTCACTGCCGCGGGTCACGACGTAATCGTGTTGACGCGTGACCCGGCGAAGGCCGCTGCGCTCCGCCCTCCGTTTCAGCTTGTGACAAGCCTAGATCAAATCTCGAACGATGCCCGGATCGACATCATCGTCAACCTCGCAGGCGAGCCGATCGCGAATGGATTGTGGACGAAGAAAAAGCGCCGCCGCATCCTGGAATCGCGTCTGCGCATGACCGAGGGCATCGTCCGCTTGATTCATTGGCTTGATCGGCCTCCATCGCTGTTGATCAGTGCGTCCGCTATTGGTTTCTACGGCGCGCACGGCGACGAGATGCTGACGGAATCGTCCGAAGCCGCGCCCTCCTTCGGCTACGACGTTTGCAGCGCCTGGGAACAAGCCGCGACAGCGGCGGAACAATACGGCACGCGAGTCGTGCGTCTGCGAATCGGTCTCGTGCTAAGCACCGATGGCGGCATGCTCGGCCAGATGCTCCCGTCCTACGAATATGCGCTCGGCGCCCGGTTTGGTTCGGGCGAGCAATGGATGGCGTGGATCGAACGCGACGATTTGATCCGCATGATCGCTCATATCATCGCACACCCGGAGATATCCGGCCCGGTCAATGCGACCGCACCTGAACCCGTACGAAATTCGGCGTTTGCCAGTGAACTCGGCCGGGCTCTCGGCCGTCCGGCCTTCCTGCGAATTCCCGCGATGTTGCTTCACCACTTGGCGGGCAGTATGGCGGATGAACTCTTGCTGACCGGACGCAGGGTGATCCCCGCAAAAATGCAGGCAGTAGGCTTCAAATTCCGCCACACCACACTGCGAGACGCCCTGTCAGCAATTCTCACAAATAAACCCAGGGACGCCATTGCGGCGCGTCTAACAAATCAACCGATGACTAGCGCCATGAGCGGACGCCAAGGTTAGCCGTCACGTACACCCTGTGATCCACGACGCGTAAGCCGCTTGTCAGCCAAGCGTGTTTTTGCTGGATTGCGCGAGCCGTTCCAGGCGGCCGGAGGCTTACATGGTTCCCTTTTTCATCCAGATCAAATGCCAGCTCGGAAAATCCTACGACGTCGCCGACCGGCTCGCCGACGCCGAGATCGCCTCCGAAATCTATTCCACCGCCGGCGAATTCGACCTGCTCGTCAAATTCTATGTCGAGGACAACACCGACATCGGCCATTTTGTAAACGAAAAAGTGCAGATCATTCCGGGCATTCAAGACACCCGTACGATCATTACGTTCAAGGCGTTTTCTGCGTCTTGACGCTTACGTCCCGGTCGGCGGGCCTTCCGCCTCACGAATGCGGCGCAGGCCAAGCTTGCGCTCGCGCCAGATCACGAAAAGCCCGGCAAGCGCGATGATCGTCGCACCGATGAAGACGTACTTCGTCGGCACTTCGCCGAACAGCGCATAGCCGAGCACAAACGCCCACACCATCGTGGTGTAGTCGAACGGAGCGATGACCGACGCGGGCGCGTGGCGATAGCTCTCGGTCAGCATGATATGCGCGAGCCCACCAAGCACGCCAAGCGCGACGAGGGCTGCGAGTTGCCCGAAATTTGGCGCCACCCACCCGAACGGCCACGTTGCGAGACCCGCCAATGCGCAGATCAGCGAAAAATAGAACACGATGGATGAGGTACTTTCCGTATCGGTAAGCCGGCGCGTCTGAATGACCGAACCGGCATTGGTGAAGGCCGATGCCATTGCGCACGTCGCACCGATCGTCGCCGCGGTGCTGCCGGCCGCCATCAGATGCGCAGGCTCCAAATGCGACCACAGCGTCACCAGGACGCCGAGGAATCCGACGCCGACCGCCGACCAGCGATAGATGCGCACGCGCTCGCCGAGGAATATCGCCGCGAACGCCACCGTGATTAGCGGAGCCGCGAACGAAATGGCGGTGGCATCCACCAGCGGCAGCCGCGCCAGCGCCGCAAAATTGAGAAACATGCCGGCAACGCTGATCGCACCGCGCCAAGCCTGCCCGAATGGCCGGCCAGTGCGCACGGCAGCGGCAAGCTCTCCCCGCCAGGCGAAGATCACGACCACCGGCAGAATCGCGAACACGCTGCGAAAGAACACCACCTGGCCAAGTGGAATGGCATCGCCGAGCCAGCGCACCAAGGCTTGCATCACAGCAAACAACAGGGCCGACGCGACCTTAAGCAGAATGGCTCTGACGAGATTCATCAGAAGTGTTTATCGGCCACCGTTAAAAAATGCGAACACTTGTTCGTACGAAAATCCGCTTCTACCTATTTCTTCTCCGGCCTCGGCGCCCCTTCGACGATTGGTAACGACTTGAGATACACCGCCATCGCGGCGAGGTCCTCATCGCTCAATTGCGACGTGTTGCGTATGACAAACGTCATGGATGAGCCGACGGAGTCGCCGTCCGGCGTCATGCCCGTTCGCAGCAGATAGGCCATGTCTTTTTCCGACCATTCGGTCATCTTCTTGCCTCGGATGTTCGGGATCCAACCGCCTTCCTCGAAATCCGGACCGCCGGCAAAACGCAGATGGCTCTCGACAGCGCCGAGCAGATTGCGTGAGCTGTGGCATTCTGCGCAATGACCAGGGCCGCTGACGAGATAAGCGCCGCGATTCCACTGCGCCGATTTTGTCGCATCGGGCTCAAATGACTTGCCATCGACAAACAGAAATTTCCAACCACCGACCAGCCGACGAACGTTGAACGGGAACCGCACATCGTGATCGCGCACCTTGCCCTGCACCGGCGGCAGCGTTTTGAGATACGCAAAGAGATCGCGCACGTCCGCGTAGTTCATACGTTGATAGGACGTGTAGGGGAACGCGGGAAAGAAGTGCCGGCCGTCGGGCGACGTGCCCTTCACCATGGCAGTAACAAAATCGGCTTCGTTCCACGCACCGATGCCATCGTTGCGATCGGGAGAAATATTCGGGACATAAAAGATTCCAAATGGAGTTTTCAAACCAAGTCCGCCGCCAAGACGCATCCGGTCATCCTGACGCGGCACCGCGTGACAGGAGGAACAGCCGCCTGCCAAATACATCGTCTTGCCATTCGCGAGATCGGGCGTGTGCACCGGCAATTCGCTTGCCGGCACCGTCTGCGGAATGCTCAGCACCCAGAACGCCGCACCGCCCACCACCGCGACGATGAGTATGAAAATAACGAACTTGCGCAGCATGGATGGCCTCCTCACTGCGATATGAGCTATGCCGCCGGTCTGCAAAAAACGGAAGGGCGATCCACCCAGTGGGAGGACCGCCCTCTTGTCGTCCGCCGACCGGCTCCAACCGGAATAGTCTTAGCTCGCGGGCTTGCGGTACGGCTGATGGCAGCCGCCGCAGCTCTTTGTCACATTGGGAAACGCGACCTTGAAACTTGCCTCGTCCGTTACGCTGGCCTGCGCAGCTTTCGCATCGGAAGCGAGTTTTGCCGCAATAGCTTTGAAGTCGTCCATCTTTTCCCAGATCGCGGGCAATGCCTTGGTATCTCCGTCCTTCGAGGTTGCCGGGAACAAGGCAGGAATCTTTTCAGAAGTGCTCGCAAGAACCGTAAAAATATTCTTTGCCTTGGCGAGATCGAACGGCTCTTCGCCCTTCATGAATTTGGCGCCCTGCGCCGTCTGTGCGGATTGCTGTTTCATCAGCGCTTTGCGCTCAGCAATCACATCCTGTGCAGCGGCAGCGGTGACGCCAATCGCCAACGCGGCAATGGCGAGCACGGTACGGTTAAGCATTGATTGTCTCCCCTCTGGAACTGAATAGGCCTAGGCGGCCGTGACAAGTAATAGGCGAACACCGATTCGCCCAAATTATTCCGCGGCAGCGGCCGCCCCAGAACGCGCCCGATGAGTTCACAATTTCGTGACCAGGACGAAGTTCCAGGAGAGCACAAGGGTCATTGGGCGGGGTGATCGAGCGGTTTTGGGCGCCGCTTCAGATGTTCGGCGACCCAGCGGGTCACGACGTAAAACACCGGCGTAAAGATCAACCCGAACGCCGTGACCCCGATCATGCCGGAGAACACCGCCGTGCCGAGCGTTTGACGCAGCTCGGCCCCCGCCCCTACCGCCCAAACCAGCGGCATGACGCCGAAGATGAAAGCGAACGAGGTCATCAGGATCGGGCGCAGCCGCAACCGCGCAGCTTCGATGGCCGCCTCAAAGCGGTCCTTGCCGCCGTCTTCGAGCTGCTTTGCGAATTCCACGATCAGAATCGCGTTCTTGGCCGCCAGTCCGATCAGCACGATAAATCCAACTTGGGTGAGAATATTGTTGTCCTGCCCGCGCAACACCACGCCGACGATGGAGGCGATCAGACACATCGGCACGATCAGGATGACCGCGAGCGGCAGCGTCAAACTTTCGAACTGCGCCGCCAGCACCAAAAACACGAACACCACAGCGAGGACGAACGCGAATATCGCCGTGTTTCCGGCGCGCTGTTGCTGGAAGGCGAGCGTCGTCCACTCAAAGGCAAAGCCCTCCGGCAAAGTCTCCGCCGCAAGCTTTTCCATGATTTGGATCGCCTGCCCCTGACTGTAGCCGGGCGCCGCCGCGCCGTCCAACTCCGCTGTCGGATATAGGTTGTAGCGCGGCACACGGTACGGCCCCGAAATGTCGCTCACGGTGGTGAACGAGCCGAGCGGCACGGTGTCGCCATTGGCATTGCGCACGCGAATTTTGAGCACATCCTTGGGCTCGAGCCGCGCGTCAGCCGTGGCCTGCGCGGTGACTCGGAATGTGCGGCCGAACAGGTTGAAGTCGTTGACGTAGGCCGAGCCGAGATAGATTTGCAGCGACGCGAATACATCCGGCACATTGATCCCGAGGAGTTGTGCCTTGTTGCGATCGATGTCGAGATAAAGCTGCGGGGTCGAAGTCTCGAACACCGAGAACACTTGCGCGAGACCGGGCGTCTGCGCCGCGCGGCCCATCATGGCATAGGTCGCGGCTTGCAGCGCCGGCGCCCCGCGTCCGGCGCGATCCTCGATCATCATGCGAAATCCACCGGCGTTGCCGATGCCCGCCACCGGCGGCGGCAGCACCACGAGGACCAGCGCGTCTTGAATGGCGGCGAATTGCCCGAACAGCCGCCGCTGAATGCCGGCTGCGGACTGGTTTGGGTCTTTTGCCCGCGCTTCGAATGAATCGAGCACCAGGAAGGTCGCGCCCGCATTCGGGGCATTGGTGAAGGTAGCACCGTTAAAGCCCACGATGTTCACCGCACCTTTGACGCCAGGCGTCTCGAGTGCGATGTCGACCACCCGGCGCGCCACCTCGTCGGTACGCGCGAGCGAAGCACCCGGCGGCAGTTGGGTGACCACAATGATGTAGGCACGATCGACCTGCGGAATAAATCCGACGGGCGTTTTGCGGAACTCGTTGAGCCCAAATGCAATGACACCGGCATAGACGAGCAGCATCAGCACAGCCATTCGCACGACCCGGCCCGCGAGCCAATGATAGCCGCCCGCAAGCGCGTCAAACCCCGTGTTAAAGCGCCGGAAAAATGCCTTGATATAGCGATCCCACGGCTTTTCTTTCCCCGCGTGCTCTTCGCGCGGCTTGAGCAACAATGCGCACAGCGCCGGCGACAGTGTCAGTGAAACAACGAGCGAGATGACTGTCGCGCCGGTGATGGTCAAAGCGAACTGGCGATAAAACTGCCCCGAGATCCCGGTTATGAAGGCCGACGGCACGAACACAGCGCATAAGACCAGCGCAATCGCGATCAGCGCGCCTCCCACCTCGTCCATGCTACGGACCGCGGCATCATGCGGCGAAAGCCCCGCCTCAATGTTGCGCTCCACATTTTCCACGACGACGATGGCATCATCGACCACAATACCGACCGCCAGCACGAGACCGAACAGGGAGAGGTTGTTGAGCGTGAACCCGAACATCGCCATGAAGAAGAAGGTGCCAACCAGCGACACCGGAATGGCGACCAGCGGAATGACCGCGGCACGCCAAGTTTGCAGGAACAGGATCACCACCAAGACCACAAGGATAATCGCTTCGAGAATCGTCTCCTCGACCGCATTGACCGATTGTTGAATGAACTGAGTGGGATCGTAGACGATGGTGTACTGAATACCGGGCGGGAAGCGCTTCGAGAGCTGATCCATGGTTGCGCGGATGGCGGTCGCGGTCGAAAGGGCATTCGAGCCCGGCCGCTGAAACACCGCGAGCGCAACCGCCGGATCGCGATCGAGATAGGAATTCGATGAATAGTCGAGTGCGGCAAGCTCGACCCGCGCAACGTCCTTGAGCCGCACGACCGCATTCGCCGTCTGCTTGATCACGACGTTGGAGAACTCCGTCGGATCGGCAAGGCGCCCGAGCGTCTGTACCGAAATCTGGAACGCCCCGGGTTTATCGACCGGCGGTTGGTTGAGCACACCCGAGGCGACCTGCACATTCTGGCCCTGCAGCGCGAGCGTAACGTCCGTAGCGGTCAATCCAAGCGATTGGAGCCGATCGGGATCGAGCCAAATGCGCATCGAATAGTCGCGACTGCCGAACACGATAATCGACCCGACGCCGTCGACCCGCGTGACCGCGTCTTTGATCTCAAGCGTGGCATAGTTGGAGATGTAGAGTTGATCGCGCGACTTGTCGGGCGAAATCAGATGCACGACCATCATCAGATCGGGCGAGCTTTTGCTGACGGTGACACCGATATTGCGCACGTCGGCCGGTAGCCGCGGCTGCGCGATCGCAACACGGTTCTGCACCTGCACTTGTGCAATGTCGAGATTGGTTCCGATATCAAAGGTCACCGCGATCGAGAACCGGCCGTCGCCGCTCGAGTTCGACGACAGATAAATCATGTTCTCGACGCCGTTGATCTGCTCCTCGATAGGGGCAACGACGGTGGAGGCGACGACTTCCGCGCTCGCACCCGGATACTGGCCTGCGATATTGATGATGGGCGGCGCGATTTCTGGATATTGCGCGATCGGCAATCGCGCAAACGCGACCGCGCCCAAGATCACGAACACGATCGATACCACAGACGCAAATATCGGCCGATCGATGAAAAAATGTGAAATCCGCATGAACTCGCTCCGGCCGCTTAGTTCGGTTTGGCCGGCGGCGCACCAGGCGCCGATGGGGGAGCAGCCCCCTGTTCGACTGGCGTAACCTGCATTCCCGGCCGAACGCGCATCAGTCCGTTGACGATGACGGCGTCATCTGGCGCAAGACCATCCTTGATCACCCGCAATCCATCGGAGAGCTGACCAAGCGTGACATATTTTGGCATGACTTTATTTTCGGCGCCGACCACCAGGACGAATTTTTTTACCTGCTCGCTCCCGATCGAGGCGTCCGGGATCAACAGCGCGGCATAGGACGGCGAACCGGGCACGCGCACGCGCGCGAACATGCCCGGTGTGAAAACGGAATCGGGGTTGGAGAACACGGCACGGCCGCGAATCGTGCCTGACGATCTGTCGATCACGTTATCGACAAAGTCCATGTAGCCGCTGTGCTTGAAGTCGGGCTCATCGATCAACTTGAGCATAACAACGACGCTGCCGTCGCGGCCGGTCACATCCCTGCCGGTGCGCGAGAAACGCTCATAGCGGAGATAAGAGGCTTCATCGAACGTGAATTCGAACCGGATCGGATCGGTTGAAACGATCGTCGCGAGCAGCGTGGTGTTGCCCGCAGCTCCCCCAGTGACCAGATTGCCCGGCGAAACCCGGCGATCACCGATTCGCCCATCTACCGGCGCACGCAGCTCCGTGAATTGCATATCGAGCTCGGCCTGCCGCACCGCCGCTTCGTTGGCGGCAACCGACGCCACCGCATTACGATTGGCTTGCGTGCGTTGATCGAATGTCTGCTCGGTGATGGTCTTGTCGCGCACCAGTTGCTGGCCGCGCGCAAGGTCGTTCTCGGTGAAGGCAAGATTGGCCTTGGCCTGCTCAAGATTGGCGCGCGCCTGATCAAGCGTATTTTGGAACGGCCGCTTGTCGACGCTGAAAAGCAGATCGCCTACCTTGACGATCTGTCCGTCGCGGAAATGTATCTGCTCAAGATAGCCCGACACGCGTGCACGGATTTCGACCGAATTGATCGCGACAAAGCGGCCGACATATTCATCCAGGTCCACGATCGTCCGCTGGATCGGCTTGGCGACAGTCACCTGTTGCGGCGGCGGATCGGCCTGTTTGCCATCCCCGCATTGCATCAGCAATGGTGAAAGCATTGCAAAAACGGCGGCGGCACGCCCCGAATTCGCGACTGTCCGCAGTATAGAAAAGTCAGCCATGGCCTCACGCTGCATTGCAGCAAATTATACACGATTTTCCAAAATACAAACCACCCGCCCAATCTATTTCGCTGATGAATATGTGGCATCAGCTATTTGCATCAGTCACCCAAGGGAGGCGGCGGCGGGCCCGGCGGACGCTTGCGTCGGCGAAACGCTGCGAGCCATTCCCGGCCAAACAGCGCGATCACGACCCCGCCATATGCCAGAACCCCGGTGATCGCCAGCAAGCCAAGCAACACCTCGGCGCGCAACGTCGTCATCCCGGCAATCAGATACGCGAACACGCGCTCGCCCACAAAAAGCGCCAGAGCAAGCGCCGCGCCTGCGATGGCAAGTTTTACGATTGAACGCCGCAGGCCCTCATCGAACGTGATCAGGTTGGCCCGGACCGCAAACCACCATAGCAGCGCAACGTTAACCCAGGCGCCGATCGAGGTGGCAAACGCAAGACCGACCTGGGCATATTGCTCATACAGCAGCACCTTGAGCACCACATTAACCGCGACCGCGAAAAACAGCGCCTTCACCGGCGTAAATGTATCGCCGCGCGAGAGGAACGTGACGGCCATGCTGCGGATGAGCACAAACGGCATCAGCCCGATGGCATAGGCCGCCAGCGTCGCAGCGGCCGCAGCCGCATTCGCTTCCGTAAACGCGCCCCGGCCGAACATTCCGCGCATGATCGCCTCCGGCACCAGCAGGAAAGCGACGAAGCAAGGGATCGATAACAACAGGGTGAACTCGATGGCCCGATTCTGCGAGTGACGCGCGCCTTTTTCATCACCTGAAGCGAGCCGGTTTGCCATCTCCGGTAACAGCACCGTACCGGCGGCGATCCCGATCACGCCGACGGGTAGCTGATTGAGCCGGTCGGCGTAATACAACGACGAGAGCGCCCCAGTCGCGAGGAAGCTGGCGATAATCGTGTCGGCAAACAGCGCGATCTGGGTCTCGGCGGAGCCGACGGTCGCCGGCGCAAACCGCTTGAGGAACAACTTCACATCCACATCGAACCGCGGCCAGCGTAAGCGCGGCAGCACACCCTGACGCCAAGCGTCGCCGCCGACGAGCAATGCCTCAAGACATCCCGCGATGAACACACCCCAGGCCGCCGCGTGCCCGGGCGTCGGGAAGAATACGGCTAGCACCAGCGCGGCGATCATCGAAAGGTTGAGCAGGATAGGCGCCGATGCAGCGGCGGCGAACCGGCCAAGCGCGTTGAGGATGCCGCTATAGAGTGTCACCAGCGTGACCAGAAGCAGGTAAGGAAAAGTGATCCGCGTCAGATCGACCGCAAGATCAAATCGCAACGAATCTTTGGCAAAGCCCGGCGCCAACAGCCCGATCACCCAAGGCGTGAGCAAAAGCGCTATGCCCAGCAGCACGATCTGGCTCGCGAGCAGCAGCGCGAAAACGCGGTCCGCGAAAATCGCGACCTTGCTGCCGCCACCCGCGCGATGCAACTGCGCATAGGCCGGCACGAAAGCGGCATTGAACGCCCCTTCCGCGAAAATCGCGCGAAAATGATTGGGCAGCCGCAGCGCCACAAAGAAAGCATCCGCCACCGGTCCCGCGCCCAGCACCGAGGCAAGCACGATGTCGCGCACAAATCCCGTAATGCGCGAGACCAGCGTGAAGCCGCTGACGGTGAGAATGCGGTCGATCATTCACAATTCCAAAAATCAGACCAAAAAATGATGCGACACAAGCGTGGCACAAAAACGCGCTGGATACGCCGCCGACCTCACTTCAATAGCTGATTCCCGGGAATTGGTGGGTTCGGATACCCTAGAGCATGATCCCGAAAAGTGGGAACCGGTTTTCGGAAAAGATCATGCTCAAACAAAAAGCTAGAGCCCTGCTCTGATTCCATCAAGGTGGATAAGGCCCTAGCGCCCAAGTGCGTTGCGCACCGCCGCGATGACGCGGTCCTGCGTGGGTGCGTCAAGATAGGCATGCATGGGCAGGCTGATGACCTCTTCCGACAGAAGGTCGGTGACTGGGATGCCGTTATCCACCACCGGAAAGCTTCGATAGGCCTCAAGGCGGTGCAGCGGCTTGAAATAATAAACCGCCGTCGGAATGCCCTGCGCCTTGAGTTTTGCAGCAAGTTCGTCGCGCACGCCGGGTTTGAGGCGGATGGTGTACTGCGCCCACACCGAGGTCATGCCTTCGGGCACGACCGGGACGGTCGCCACGTCGCGCAGACCCGCGGCATAACGGCGCGCAACCTGATCGCGCGCGGCGATCTCGTCGGCGAAGATCTTGAGCTTCTCGATCAACACCGCCGCCTGGATTGTGTCGAGGCGGCTCGTCATGCCGATGCGCACGTTGTCGTATTTGTCGCTGCCTTGGCCGTGCACGCGCAGGCTCTTGAGTACATCGACGAGGCCCGCGTCATCGGTGAGGATCGCGCCGCCGTCGCCGTAGCAGCCCAGCGGCTTGGACGGAAAGAAGCTTGTTGCGGTGGCGGAAGCGAGCGTGCCGATCTTACGTCCGTTGTAGGTTGCGCCGAAGCCCTGCGCAGCGTCGTCCAGCACGAACAGGCCTTCTGCCGCGACGACGGCCGAGATTGCATCGTAGTCAGCCGGCAGCCCAAACAGATCGACCGGGATCACCGCCTTGGGGGTCAGGCCATGACGCCTGGCGGTCGCGACCGCACGCTTGAGGCTCGTGGCGTCGAGGTTGAAGGTCTCGGCATCGACATCGGCGAACACCGGGGTGGCACCGACCAGCACCACCACCTCGGCGGTGGCGCAGAAGGTAAAGGCCGGGCAGATCACCGCATCGCCCGGGCCGATACCACGCGCCATCAGTACGAGTACGAGCGCGTCGGTACCGCTGGCACAGGAGACCGCATGACACGCGCCGCAATAAGCGGCTAGCGCATTCTCGAATGCGGCAACCTCGGGGCCCATGATGAACTGGCAGTGCGTAAGCACCCGCGCGATCGCATCGTCAATCGAGCGGCCTAGCCGGCGGCGTTGCGCGGCCAGGTCGATGAACGCAATCGGAGCAGACTCGACACGGGCGTGCTTGTTCATCGGTGTCATAAGACCGGCGATATTGAAAATAAAGGCAGTGTCAACCAACGACCCGACGCGGCCCCTTGTGCTGATGCATCGGGACGGCCACCGGCCTGGGTTCGAGGCATCGGATCGCGATCTCGAGGCTAGCCACGGCTTCCTCGCCGGAGACTGCGGGTGTCTTGCCTTCACGAATGGCCGTAACGAATGCGTTGAGCTCGGCGCGCAGCGGCTCCTCATACCCGACCGAAAGATGCCGCATCGAATACGAGCCGTCCGGCTGGAAGCCGAAGCACTCCGTCACCTCGCGGGTCAGCAGATCGCCCATCACATATTTTCCGCGCGTCGCGATCGTGACATTGCGCGCCTTAAACGGCGTGAGCCAATTCGTGTTGATGTGCGCAAGCACGCCCGAAGCAGTGCGGAACTGCAAAAGCGCGATGTCCTCTCGTTCGGCGACCGCGCTCGAAAGCTGCGGTTGCACTTCGACGATATCGGAATCGGTGAACCAACGGATAAGATCGATGTCGTGCACGGCGAGATCGACGACGATGCCGACATTCGACATGCGCGGTGGAAACGGACCGACGCGTGTAATGGCGATAGAAAGAATATCTTCGTTTCGGATCGCCTCTTTAATCGCCTGCACCGCCGGATTGAATCGCTCGACGTGCCCGACCATCAGCGCAACACCGGCCCCACGCGCGGCCGCAATAATGTCATTGCCCTCTTCAACCGAAGAAGCGATCGGCTTTTCAATCATGACATGAATGCCGCGCGCGATGCAGACCAGCGCGATTTCGCGATGCAGATGCGTCGGTGCCGCGATCGAAACCGCGTCGACCCTCATTTGCAAAAGTGCGTCGAGAGTGTCGACGGCAGGACATCCCAGCACGCGCTTAATAAGTTCACGCTGCTGTGGATCGGGGTCAGCCACGCCCACGAGTTGCACGCCCGGAAGTCCAGCGAACACTCGCGCGTGATTGGAACCCATCACGCCAACGCCAACTACTCCTACGCGCAAAACTTCGGCTCCGCTCCGTTTTCTAGTCTGTTGGATACGCAATAGAACTCCCCCATCCCTCGTGCATAAACCCTAGCATGCCTACACAGACCCCGCGACCGCCTCCTGCCAGAACGGTGAACACGTTTTGATTCAAAGAGTTACAGGTCGCATCCAGGGCCGCCATCACGCCGTATCAGATGGACCGGTCCAGATCGGCCGCAAATATGCATTGCCTGAAGTCGCCAGACATTAGGCTTCCGGCGTTATTTTTCTATTTACCGACACGACAGCGCGCTGCCGTTTTATTCGGCACCCTGCGAAGCACCCGGCAATTTCAGGGTCAACTTTGCCGCTAGAGCATCCTCACGGAATGCACGCACTGCGTCGAGCGAAAGTTCGGCTTCGTTCTTGCTCCCCAGCGCCGGCAATTTCTTGAGCACATCCGCCGGCGCTGTGATGATACGGCAGCGCATCGCGTCGGCCTCCACCACGTTGAACGCCTCGCGCGTCGATGCCCAGATGATCTCGACATTCGTCGTCTTGCGCGCACGCGTCACCGCATCCTGCATGATCGGCCGGTAGTCGATGCCGAAATCGGCAAGCCGGCCCGCAAACACCGAAACACAAGCCGGCGCGCCACCAGCCAAGGCATCGATCGCGCACGCAACTTGGTCGGAGGTAAAGATCGCCGTCATGTTGATCTTCACACCGGAACGCGAAAGCGTGCGCACGGCATCGAACAGCGGCTCCCCGCGCGTCGTGGTGACGGGCAACTTGACATAGACGTTGCGGCCCCAAGTCGTGATGAGCCGCGCCTGCGCCACCATTTCCGGAATGTCGTCGGAAAAAAATTTCGAACGAGATATGCCGGTCCGGCACTGCGGCAACCAGATCGCGTCCGTAGACTTCGTAGTCTGTAACGCCGGCTTTTTTCAACAACGAGGGATTGGTGGTGAAGCCCGCGATCCACGGTTTTGCCGCCATCTCGACGATTTGCGCTTTATCGGCGCCGTCGGTGAACAGCTTGACCGCGAGTGTCTTGAGCGTGACGGGGGCCATCTTTGGCTTGCTTTCAGGTTCGGCGATAGTCGTCTTCAATCCGCACGATATCGTCTTCACCGAGATAACTCCCAGTCTGAACCTCGATCAGCTCAAGATCGATTTTTCCAGGGTTCTCGAGACGATGACGTGTGCCGAGAGGAATATAGATCGATTCGTTCTCGTGCAGCGTCTTTATCTCATCGCCGACGGTCACTTTGGCGGTGCCGCGCACCACAACCCAATGTTCGGCGCGATGGTGGTGCATTTGCAGTGACAGCCGGCCGCCGGCCTTCACCACGATGCGCTTGACCTGATAGCGGATGCCGATATCGAGCGACTGGTATGAACCCCAGGGCCGGTGAACTTTGAGATGCTCCTCGGCGATCTTCGGCGCAACCGTTTTGAGCTCCCCGATCAGTTTTTTCAGCTCGTGCGCCTCGTCGCGATGCGCAACCAGGATCGCGTCTTCGCTCGCCACTACCACCAAGTTGTCAACGCCGAGCAGCGCGACCAGCGCCTTGTCCGAGGAAACGTACGAGTCGCGTGAATCGACAAACACGACATTGCCGCGCACGGCGTTGCCGGCGGCATCTTTCTGCGCAATTTCCCACACCGCGTGCCACGAGCCCACATCCGACCAGCCGTAGGAGACCGGCACGACGGCCGCACGCTTGGTCTTTTCCATAACGGCGTAATCGATGGATTTCGCGGCCGCCTTCTTGAAGGCCTCGGTATCGAGGGTGACGAAGCCGAGATCGCGTCCCGCCCGCACGACCGCGGATTCAACTTCCGCCGCGCTCGCCGGTTCAAACGCGCGATATTCGTCGAGCAACACGCTGGCGCGGAATACGAAGTTGCCTGAATTCCAGAGGTAACCGTCGGCGATGTAGCGCGCGGCTTTTTCTGCGTCCGGCTTCTCGACGAATTTTTCGACCGCGAACACATCGCCGCCAAGAGCGCTACCAGGGCGAATATAGCCGTATTCGGTCGCCGGACGATCGGGACGAATTCCGAAAGTCACAATTCGGCCGCCGGCGGCAGCCTCGCGCGCGGTCTTGCACGCCGCGGCGAAGGCAGCATTGTCGGACACCACATGGTCGGCCGCGAGCGCAACCACCACCGGATCACCCCCGCGCGAGAGCGCAAAGGTCGCGCCGGCCATGATCGCAGGCGCGGAGTCCCGCCGCATCGGCTCGAGCAGGACATCCGCTTCGATTCCGATTTCGGCGAGCTGCTCGGCAACGAGAAAACGGTACTGACCATTGGTGATAACGATAGGCCGGCCAAACAGCGCCGGGTCGGACACCCGCAGCATCGTGTTCTGAAACGTCGAATTCTTGTCAAACAGCGGCAGGAACTGCTTTGGCCGGCTCTCGCGCGAAGCCGGCCACAGCCGCGTGCCCGCGCCACCGCACATGATGAGGGGAATGATCGGTTCAGACATTGCGACTCGTCCTCATGCCGGCGCGTTGTGTCGCATGTTGTATCAAATCTTGTGATACTTTCGATACCAGACGGCGAAGTGTCGGATCCCCTCTTCGATCGGCGTCGCCGGCCGAAAGCCCACTTCGCGCATGAGGTCATCGACGTCAGCACAGGTTTCCGTTACGTCGCCCGGCTGCATCGCTGCCATTTCCTTGACCGCGGCGCGGCCAAATTCGGTTTCCAGCAGCTCAACCACGCGCAAGATTTCAACCGTGCGGTTGTTGCCGACGTTGTAGATCCGCCAGGGTGCGGAACTTGACGCCGGATCCGGTGCAACACTGGTCCAGAACGGATTTGCCGTCGGGATATGATCGATCAGACGCACGACGGATTTCGTCACGTCATCCACGTAAGTGAAATCCCGCCGCATCTTACCGTGATTGAAAAGTTGAATTGGCCGCCCCGCGATGATCGCCGAGGCAAAGATAAACATTGCCATATCGGGCCGCCCCCACGGCCCATAGACCGTGAAGAAGCGCAATCCGGTCGCCGGCAGCCGAAACAGGTGGCTGTACGAATGCGCCATAAGCTCATTGGCCTTCTTGGTGGCGCCATAAAGACTGATGGGATGATCGACGTTTTGATGAACCGAAAACGGCAGTTTGGTGTTGGCGCCGTAGACCGACGACGACGACGCGAACACCAGATGCCGGCAGCCATTGTGCCGGCAGCCTTCCAGAACGTTCGTGAAGCCCTGCACATTAGCATCGATATACGCGTGCGGATTGACCAGCGAATGTCGGACACCGGCTTGCGCCGCCAGATGCACGACGAATGGAAAACGATGTTCGGAAAACAGCGCCGCCGTTCCACCCCGGTCCGCCAGATCAAGCTTGATGAAGCGGAATGCAGGAAACTTGGCAAGTTCCGCAAGCCGCGCCTGCTTGAACGCGGGATCGTAATAGGAATTGAGATTGTCGACGCCGATCACCGGCCGGCCGCTCTCGACCAGACGCCGCGAGACATGGGAGCCGATGAAGCCGGCCGCCCCGGTGACGAGAATCGTTTCTTCGGCCATGCGTTTCGTCCTAAAACCGCAAGCGCGCGGCGGCAATTGCCATTAGAGTCTCCACAACTCGATCTCCTTGGGCTGCAGACGGCGATCGAGTTTCGATTTGACATCCAGCACGACGCCCCGGCCGTCTTTGAGCAGCCGCGTCACCATCGACCAGCCACCCGCGACATATTCATCGTGCGCCACCGCGAGAACGACCGCATCGGCGGACTTGAGCGCCGCGAACGGCGTCAGCGAGACGCCGTATTCGTGTTCGGTGTCCTCGCTGTTTGCCAGCGGATCATGCACTTGTATGGACACCCCGGACGTTCGCAGCTCGCGCACGATATCAAATACCTTTGAGTTACGCGTGTCCGGTACATTTTCTTTAAAAGTCATCCCGAGGATTGTGACGGTTGCCGGCCCCGCGCGCTCGCGGTGAAGCAATCGCCGGATGCATTCGCGCGCGATGCGCTGTCCGACGCCGTCGTTGGTGCGCCGGCCCGCCAGAATGACTTCGGGATGATAGCCGGCCTTTTCCGCCCGGTAGGTCAGATAATAGGGGTCGACCCCGATACAGTGCCCGCCCACCAGACCCGGATGATAGTTCATGAAATTCCATTTGGTCGCCGCCGCCGCCAGCACGTCGCCGGTATCGATGCCGAGTTCCTGGAAAATGGCGGAGAGTTCGTTCATGAACGCAATGTTGAGATCGCGTTGCGTATTTTCGATCACCTTGGCGGCTTCGGCAACCTTGATCGACGGCGCGCGGTGGATACCGGCGGTGACCACGGAACCATAAACGTTCGCAACGATGTCGAGCGTGCGCGCGTCTTGGCCTGACACCACCTTGGTGATGTTCTCAAAGCGATGCGCCTTGTCGCCCGGATTAATGCGCTCGGGCGAATAGCCGACCGTGAAATCCTGCCCCGCGCGCAGTTTGGACACGCGCTCGAGCACCGGCACGCAGTCTTCCTCGATCGCGCCGGGATAGACCGTGGATTCGTAAACGACGACCGCATCCTTGCGCAGCGCACGGCCCACCGTTTCCGAAGCCGAGAGCAACGCGCCGAGATCGGGCCGGTGCGCGCCGTCGATTGGCGTCGGCACCGTGACAATGAAAAAATCTGCGTCCTTCAGGTGCATCGAATCGTTTTCGAGCCGAAGCATCCGGTTTGCAAGCTCGCCGGTCTCGATCTCGCGCGTCCTATCGTGACCGGAACGCAGTTCGTCGATTCGCCGCCTGTCGATGTCAAAGCCGATCACCGGCACACCCGATCGCGCGAACGCAACTGCAACCGGCAGGCCGACATATCCAAGCCCAATGACCGCGATCTTGCGTCCGTGGCTCACGCCGTTAACCCCAATCCGTTCCGCGCTTTGCGCAGCTCAGCACTTGTTTAGCCACGCGTCGGCGCCGCCCGCAATAGGCCCGATGGCACACGACTGGTTGCGGCCAAGGATTCGGCATGGCATCACGGCGCTCTGTCCGTTCCGGACCCGATCAACTGCTGGCGGCGGCCAAATTTGGTCTCCCGTCTTCGTGCCGAAAGAACGCGCCGAGATGCGTCGTTTCCTTGCACTGGCCGCCAAGATCGCCGTCTCCGCCGCGTTGCTCTATGTGGCGTTTGCGCGAGTCGAGCTCAGCACGATCGGCGCTCGCCTTCAGCAAGCTAATATTTCCTGGCTCGTGGCGCTCGAACTCGCGCTTGCGGCACAGCTCGTTCTGGCGGCACTGCGCTGGCGGCAAATCGCTCTGCAATGCAGCGCGCAATTTACGATCCCCAGCGCAATGCGTTACGTGCTCATCGGGTGGTTCTTCAACCAGACACTACCGTCCACCATTGGCGGCGATGCAGCAAGAGTCTGGCTCGTCTCACGCGTAGGCGCCGGCTGGAAACCCGCAGCCTATTCGGTGGTCGTCGACCGCATAGTCGGGCTCGCGGTGCTCGCTGTGATCGTGATCGTATGCATGCCTTGGCTGCTCGACCTGGTGCGCGACCCGCTCGGCCGCGTGAGCGTGGTCCTGGTCAACAGCGCAGCCATCGTTGCAACGATCGTCTTTCTGATATTGGGCCAGGTCCACTGGCAATGGCTCGATCGCTGGTGGATCGCGCGCCACGTTGCCGGCACGGCTGCCGTTGCATTCAAGGTCGTAAGCACCTGGCGCATCGCCAGTGTGGTCGTCGGCCTCTCCGTCGCGATCCATCTCTTGACGATCGCTGCCATATGGAGCGCGGCTCGTTCGGTCGCGGCACCACTCGAATTCTGGCAGGCGCTGCTGCTCGTGCCGCCCGTCGTCCTGGTGTCGACGGTACCGGTCTCGATCGCCGGCTGGGGCGTACGCGAAGGCGCGATGATGACGGTATTTTCCTATGCCGGACTGCTCGACTCCGACGGGCTGATCATCTCGATACTCTACGGTGCGGGACTGTTCGCGGTCGGTGCCGTGGGCGGCCTGGTCTGGATTCTGGGCTCGGACCAGCGCATCGGGACCACCGGTCCGAGCGACCGCGAACCGGAAGAGCGTCATTGATGCCCGGCCGGGGCTGTCGTTAACCTAATGAATCTATTTAGTTATTCTTTGCGACGCAGCATGACTCGGCCACCCCCAGTTTCCATGCTATGTGACCTTCTCCGCGACAAATATCAGGCGTTTGGATAGGGCCGCATGGCCGAACCGCATGTGCGAGACGAAAAGCAGGCGATGAGTCCGGGCGCGCGCGGATTGATCGAATCCGCGCTGCGTACGCTCGACGCCGAAGCCAGCGGGATCGACGTGCTCTCGGTCGCCATCCGCGACGGCCTTGGAGCTTCTTTCATCGCCGCAGTCGAGCTGATCCGCGGCGCCCGCGGCCGGGTGATCGTCACCGGCATGGGCAAGTCCGGGCATGTCGGCCGCAAGATCGCCGCCACCTTTGCGTCCACCGGCACTCCAGCTTTTTTCGTGCATCCGGGCGAAGCCAGCCACGGCGATCTCGGCATGATCACGCAAGACGACGTCATCATGGCGCTGTCATGGTCGGGCGAAACCGCGGAACTCAAGAATCTGATCGACTATTCACGGCGTTTCCAGATTCCGCTGATTGCCCTCACCTCCGATGCGAAAAGCACGCTCGGAAAATCGGCCGATACCGTGCTGGTGTTGCCGAATGCGCGCGAAGCCTGCCCGCACAACCTCGCGCCGACGACGTCGTCTCTCATGCAGCTCGTGCTCGGCGATGCGCTCGCCATTGCACTGCTTGAAAGCCGTGGGTTCACGGCCGTCGATTTCGGAAAACTGCACCCGGCGGGGAAACTCGGCGCGCTTTTGAAATTCGCGCGCGACCTCATGCATACCGGAACCGCCCTGCCGCTTGCCCCGCTTGGCTCGCGCATGTCCGATGCCCTGGTCGAGATGTCGGCCAAGAGCTTCGGTTGCGTCGGCATCGTCGACCCGAGCGGCCAGCTTGCCGGCATCATCACCGACGGCGATCTTCGCCGGCACATGCGTCCCAATCTGCTCGAGGCACGCGTCGAGGACGTCATGACCAGGAACCCAAAGACGATCCGGCCCGATCAGCTCGCTAGCGAGGCGCTTGAAATCCTCAACTCCATGAAAATCACCGCCCTGATGGTGGTTGAGGCCGGCAAGCCGGTCGGCATCGTTCATATTCACGACCTGTTGCGCGCCGGCGTCGCTTAACGACCGGCGGGCTATCAATGCGGCGCGGCGAGCTTCGACTTTATCCATGAACGAGAGCGCATCGACCGCAGTATCCGGGCGCACGGCATCGCCGCGCCTGCTCTATGTCGTGACCGAGGACTGGTATTTCCTCTCGCACCGCTTACCGATGGCCCGCGCGGCGCGCGCAGCCGGCTTTGAAATTCATGTTGCAACACGTGTGGTGGACGGAGCGGCGGCAATCGAATCGGAAGGCTTCACACTCCATCCCGTTTCGTTCGTTCGCGGCAGGGTTTCGCCGCTGGCCACGCTGTGCACCATATTTGCGCTGCGCCGCATTGGTCGACAGGTCGCCCCGGCAATCACCCATCACGTCGCCTTGCAGACATCCATTCTCGGCTCTTTGGCGGCGCTCGGCCGGCCGGGAGCGCGCATCAATGCGCTCACCGGTTTTGGCCACACGTTCATTTCCAACAGCACGCGCACGCGCGTCCTGCGCTGGCTGATCGGAACTTTGCTACGCACACTCGTTAACCGTCCGAATGCTCTCGCGCTGGTGCAAAATCCCGATGATCGTGAGAGTCTGCTGGCGCATGGCATCGCTCCAGATCACATCACGCTTATTCCGGGTTCCGGCGTCGATACCGATGCACTCCCCCCGCAGCCCGAACCGGCAGGCCCGCCCACGGTCGCATTCGTCGGACGCCTGCTGGAAGATAAAGGCATTCGCACGCTCGTCAATGCCCACCGTCTCCTGCGCAGGTCTGGATCGAACGTCGAATTGCTGATCGCCGGAACGCTCGATCCCGCCAATCCCGCGTCCCTGAAGGGGCCGGAAGCCGCGCAGTTCAATCGCGAGCCCGGCATCACAATGCTTGGCCATGTCGACGACATCTCGGCGCTGTGGGCGCGCGCGCATATCGCCGTGCTGCCGTCGCGCCGCGAAGGCCTGCCGAAAAGTCTGCTCGAGGCGGCCGCCTGCGGCCGTCCCATGGTGGCGACCGATGTGCCAGGGTGCCGCGAAATCGTGCGGCCCGATGAGACCGGCCTTCTGGTGCCGGTCGACGACGCGCCCGCGCTCGCTGCCGCGATTGGAAAACTCGTAAGCTCGCCCGAACTGCGCGCCCGCTATGGCGCAGCGGCCCGCCGGCTTGCCGTCGAACGATTTTCGGCCGAGATGATCGGCCGCCAGACCGTTGACCTTTACCGCCGACTTGTCAGCGTCGGCGCATCGCATTAAAGCCGCAGCACGCGCGCTGTGAATGCCCGGAACTGATGATGATCGGTCTAGAAACGACACGGATTTTCGGCGGTCTTGGCCTCCTGATAGCTGCGGCATTCGTGAGCACCGCCTTGATCGTATTGTTGCGGCCGTGGCTGCAGCGCTATGCACTTGCGCGACCCAACGCGCGATCTTCCCACACCACGCCTACGCCCCAGGGCGGCGGCATCGCGGTCATTACCGCAACCCTCGGCGTTACCCTCATCGTCGTTCTCGCAACCGGCATTTTCGGCCCAGATGACACAGCGCAGCTGTGGCGGGTATTCGCCGCGACCGCCATGATCGCCGTCGTCGGCGCCATCGACGACATCCGCATCATCGCAATAGCGCCTCGCCTCTTGTTGCAGGCGATTGCAGTTGCCGCCGTGCTCGCCGCACTTCCGAACGATCCGCAAATTGTTCCGCTTCTGCCGTGGTGGATCGAGCGCGCGCTGCTGCTGCTCGCCGGTGTCTGGTACGTCAACCTGGTCAATTTCATGGACGGCATTGACTGGATGACTGTGGCCGAGATCGTGCCGATCACGGGCGGACTTGTTCTGATC
Source organism: Hyphomicrobiales bacterium (assembly GCA_003169835.1). Classification (GTDB taxonomy): domain Bacteria; phylum Pseudomonadota; class Alphaproteobacteria; order Rhizobiales; family Xanthobacteraceae; genus PNAI01. The sequence continues at coordinate 118,586 of PNAI01000018.1, forward strand.
GGCACTGTTTTTGGCGCCCTGCCCGCTTCGGCAATAGTAGTCGCACTCACGCTTTGCGGTGCGCTGCTTGGGTTCGCGCCGTTCAACCGCCCCGTCGCACACTTGTTCCTCGGCGATGTCGGCAGTCTACCCATCGGCCTGCTGCTGTTCTGGCTGCTTGCGCTAATGGCCGGCAATGGCCATTTCGCAGCAGCAATGATCTTGCCGCTTTACTACCTCGCCGACACCACGCTGACGCTGCTGCGCCGCGTGCGCAACGGCGAACCGTTCTGGATCGCCCACCGCAGCCATTATTATCAGCGCGCAACGGATCGCGGTTTTAGTGTTCCGCAAGTGATCGCCCGTGTATTCGCGGTCAACCTCGCGCTCGTTGTATTGGCGACCATGACCGTGCTTGTGCCGGGTTGGACGAGCGCCATCGCTGCTCTTGGCGCTGCAACAATCCTGGTCGGCTGGCTGCAGTATGTCTTTTCGCGAGGCAAAAGAAAAAGAAAATGAGCGCCCGCATTCTGGTTACCGGCGCGTCGGGTTTCATCGGCCGCGCATTGGTCGAGGAACTCAGCCTTGCCGGACACCGCGTGCGTGCCGCAATGCGCCAGCCCGCCGATGTGTTTCCGGGCGAAGTGGAGGTGGTCGCGGTGTCCGATCTGACGCGGCCGGTGGAATGGCGACTGCTCCTCAACAACATCGACATGGTCGTTCATCTTGCCGGAATCGCGCATGCGGGCGCGGAAATTGCCGAACAGACTTACGACCGTATCAACCGTCTGGCCACCGCCGAACTTGCCGCAGCCGCGCGCTCAGCCGCCGTCCGCCGCCTGATTTTCATTTCATCCATCCGCGCACAGAGCGGACCCACCAGCGATCATCCGCTGACCGAAGCCGACCCGCCGCGGCCGACCGACGCCTACGGCCGCTCGAAGCTCGCCGCCGAGGACGCCGTGCGCGCCTCCGGATTGCCTTTCACGATTCTGCGGCCGGTTCTCGTCTACGGGCCAGGCGTCAAAGGCAATCTCGCGCGCCTGATGCAGCTCGCGCAATCACCCTGGCCGCTACCCTTCGCAAGTTTTCGCAACCGCCGCTCGCTGTTGTCGCGCCAAAATCTGATCGCCGCCATTCATCTCGCGCTGCAATCACCCACCACCGTCGGCGAAACCTATGTCGTGGCTGACCCTATACCGCTCAACGTGGCCGAGATCATTGCCGCCTTACGTGCAGGACAGGAACGCACGCGGGGACTCGTACCGATCCCGCCTGCGCTGATTGCGTCGGCGTTAAAGACACTGCATCGCACCGATGTCTGGGATCGATTGGGCGGCGATATGATTGCTGACCCGAAAAAACTCCTGCGCGCAGGCTGGCTTCCGCCCATCGAAACGCGCGCCGGTCTCGCCGCAATGGTTCAGGCGACCTCGCCGCGAAAATCCGGCACCGCGTCGCGCAGCACGCGATAGATCGCAGAACGCTCCTCGCGCACGAGCGCCTGCTCGAGCGTCGCGAGCCAAGCACGCATGGCCTCGAGCGAAGGATGCGAAGGTTTCGCGCCCACGACGCCGGCTATGCCGATCTCGGATCCGGTCTCCTCGCGTGTAAACAATATCTCGTTCAGCCGCTCGCCCGGCCGAATGCCGGTGAACACGATGTCGACATCGCGGCCCGGCTCCAGCCCCGACAGGCGGATCATGCGTTCGGCGAGATCGACGATCTTCACCGGCTGCCCCATGTTGAGCACATAGACCGACACGTTGGTTCGTTCCGGCGCCAGCGCATGACTGGCGGCGCTGACCACAAGATCGCACGCCTCGCGAATGGTCATAAAGTAGCGCACCATCTCGGGATGCGTGACGGTGACCGGACCGCCGGCTTCAATCTGCGCCTTGAATTTCGGCACCACCGAACCATTGGAGGCCAGCACATTGCCGAACCGCACGGAAATCAGCCGCATCGCGGTTCGTCCGCTTTCACCACGGCGCACAGACTCAGCATCAAGCGCCTGACAATACATTTCGGCGAAGCGCTTGGTCGCGCCCAGCACCGAAACCGGCTCGATCGCCTTATCGGTCGAGATCATCACCATCGCGGTAGCGCCCGCGGCCACCGCCGCATCAGCCACATTGATCGTGCCGAAGACGTTTGTTTTGATTCCCTCGCCCCAATCCTGTTCGAGCAGCGGCACGTGTTTGAGCGCGGCTGCGTGAAAGACGATGTCCGGCTTGAACTCGGCGAGCAGGCGGAAGATGCGTTCACGATCGCGCACATCCGCGAGCCGGCCCGCAACGCTTGCCGGTTTCTGCGTGGCCGCCAGCGTTTCCAGCACGGCATAAAGCGCAGGCTCGGAGTTTTCCACCACCAGCAGCCGCGCCGCGCCAAACGCAACGACGCGGTCGCAGATTTCAGCACCGATCGAGCCGCCGCCGCCGGTGACGACAACGGACTTGCCCTTCACGAAATTTTCCAACCGCCGGTAATCGATCTTCACGCTCGGCCGCAGCAGCAGATCCTCCACGGCGACGGGCGCAAGCCGCAAAGCCTCCCCGCCTTCGTCAAGCGACGGCAACCGGCTCGTGGTAAGTCCAAGCCGGCGCGCCTGCATCAGGATCGTTTCGGGCTTGGCATCGGGAGCGAGCGCCGAGGGCGTGAGCACCACGCGCGCAACGCGTGTGCCGCGCGCCGCCAGGTCGCCGACGATGCTTTCGAGCTGGGCGAAATATCCCTGCACCGTGATGCCGCGGATCGACTGGCCCTGGTCGGACGCTGAGGGTGAGAGAATGCCGACCGGCCAGATCTTCTTCACTGCGCCACTTTCAATGGCGCGCAGCAGCACTTCGGCGTCGGCCGCGCGGCCGAGGATCAGCGTCGGAGCGGACTCGCCCTCCATGGCCTGATGGCGGATGCGCGTATAGCGGAAGTACCGGTAGGCGACGCGCGGGCCGCCCAGGAATGCCATCTGCAAGACCCAATAGAGGGCGATCGTGATCTTGCCGAAATAAAACGTGCCGTAAAAATTCGGCGACAACAGGATGTAGTCGAGCACCAGCAGAGACACCGCGAGCACGGCCGAAGCACGAAAAATATTGCCCAGATCGGGCAGCGAGGCAAAACGCCATTTCGCCTTGTAGAGCCCGAAAGCAAAATAGACGAACCCGGCATAGACGACAAAAGGCGGAAGAAAATTTGCAATCCCGTCGAGATGGATGCGCAGTTGCTCGTCTTCAAAACGAATGAAGAAAGTTGCAACGATCGCCGCGGCCGTGACCGTGAGATCGTGCAGAACAATCAGCCATTGCCGTGAGGTGAGCCTCATTTGCTGGATCATGGCTTCAGCGCCGGAAGCGGCATATCGCTCTCCATCCCGATGCTTGCCCGGCTTTGCCGCGCTCCTTCCCGGTCGCGCGACCACGCCAGCGCCTGATCGACCGCGGCGAGCACCTGGTTCGCGGAAAGCTCATCCAGACACTGGCTTCGGCTGTCGAGGTGGCGATCGCAGCCCTCCTTTTGGCACGGCGTACATGGCAATGAATTCTGCACCAGCCAGACATTGCCGCGGCGCTGGATCGAGCCGGCCGCAGCCCAGGGCCGCTCAAGCCCGCCCACCGGCCATGGCCCCCACAACCGCGGGTCAGTCGGCCCGAATAACGCGACCGTTGGGCAGCCGGCACCCGCAGCCAGGTGGGTCACAGACGTATCCGGTCCGACATAAATCGCGGCCCCGGCGAGCAGTTCGGCGAGCTGCGGCCAATCGAGCCGGCCATCCAGTCGCATGACCGTCGGATTTCCTGCCCCCCATAGCGCATCGAGGTAGGAACGTTCGCCAGCATCGGTACCACCGGTCGCAACAAGCGCAAGACCGCGGTCCGCAAGCGCACGCGCAAGCGCGCGCCAGCCTGCTTGGGTCCATTGCTTGTAGCGATACATCGGGCTGGCGTGCAGTACGGCATAGGCGCCATTCGGGGCCACCATACTAACAGACGAGCCTTGCGGACACACGATATCCTGTTGTCGCGCCAGCCCGAGCGCATCGGCAAGCCGAAGCAAGTCTTCGACTCGATGGCAATCCGGCTCTGCCGCCACAGCACGATGATAGACGTGCCGTTTCCACCACACACCATGCCCTGCGTGCGGCACCAAACCGACGCGCCGGCGACCCGCGACCAGCGCAATAAACGTGGGGCGATCGCCGGCCTGCGTTGAGATGACAAGATCGTATCGCCGCCACAGACCGGCGATCGTCGTCAGCGTCTCTTTCGCAAAAGGCCGCTCCGAAATCGTCAGCACGTGATCGACATCGGGGTTGCCTTTAAGAATGCCATCACTACCGCGAAACACGAGCATATCCAAAATCGCATTCGGAATGCCCTTGCGCAGTGTCCGTATCAACGGCGTCGTCAGCAGAACATCGCCGAGGCGGCGCAATGTCACGACCAGAATTCGCGGCCGCTCAGGCAGATTGGATTTAACGCTCATGCTATCCTTGATGCCGTCGTACGCAGCACGCGCTCCGATCCCGACCAAACGCTCACCCGCGTTGCAATACGCGTCCCGAACCCGCTATTTGATCCGCCATCATACACCGAATGGGCCATTTGTAAGCGAAGTACCGATCAATGCCAAATTCGTAAGAATCCTTAACGCAATTCTCCGCACCCATCGCCATCGGCGAATTAATCGACAAAATCACCATTCTCGAAATCAAGGCGGAGCGCATTTTCGACCACGGCAAATTACGCAACGTCTCAAATGAACTCAAGATATTGCGAGACCTCAAGAGCACTGCAAAGCTGGACACACCGGATATGGAATTGTATTCGCGGGAGCTGAAAGTGCTCAACGCGGCGCTTTGGGACATCGAAGATGAAATCCGCGAGCTGGAAGCGCGGCAGGAATTTGGCCCGCGCTTTGTCGAACTCACCCGCAGCGTTTATCAGACGAATGATCACCGCGCGTGCGTGAAGCACCGCATCAACACCGCATTCGGGTCCGAGATCGTCGAGAAAAAATCCTACAAGGGCTCCTGACCTCACCGCGGCTTCGCCGGCTGATCCGCAAGCGCACTTTGCGACGCGTTGCGCAGAGCGATCCCGCCGGCGACACCCACACCGATGACGTAGCCCCAGCCATGCGTGAAGTCGAACAGGTGCGAGTTGAACAATGAGCCGACGATATTCTGAACAACCACAACCAGCCCGATCCACGCGGCGAATCCCTGTCCGCGGAACAACAGAAAATGCGCGATCCACATGGCGAAGAGCACGGCAGCACCCACCAGCCCAAGCTGAATCGCAACCGCCAGCGTTTGATTGTGCGGGTTGGCGGCGACGAGAGCGGTGACGCCCGTCTCCCCGGTCGCAACGCGGCGGAACTGCTCTCGGATGGTTCCGGTGCCGTGTCCGATGACCGGTGCTTCGGCGATAAATCCAAGCGACTTTTTCCAGAACTCAAGCCGCTCCCCAATCGAGGTTCGTACGTTCTCGCCACGATAGATTTGAATTTCCTGGAAGATCGTGCCGACGCGAAGCCGCAAGAAATCCGCGAACGGCCAAGCCGCCGCAGTCAATAAAATAAGCGCGGCCAGCAAACCGGCTGTCCCTCTCCAATCAAATCGCTTCAAACCGAACAGCAGGAGCAGAATCGGCAGGAAAAAAAGCGCTGTGCGGCTGACGGCGATGAAGAATATATTCGCAAGAAAGACGAACGCCAGAAGTGTTAACGCAAACGCAATAACAGCATGCGTATTTCGCCAAGCACTGAGCGCAAGATCAATCAAAATCGCAATACAGATCGTGAAGACCGCACTTTGCGAGATATAGTCTTTAACAGGCACTCCGCGCGTCACTTTTTTGGTCCACGGAATGTCCGGATACCACAGCTGCGCCCAGGAAAGAACGAGGAGCGCGCAGCATGACGCCAAAAATCCCTTCATCACCCATGCTCCACGCTCGGAGCGGCGGAAATGGATGAGCATCAATGGAATGACCAGCAGCTTGTTGAACGAGTCGAGCCCGCCCATTCGCTCCTTAAACGACACATCGGCCCACAACATGCCGGCCACACCAAGCGCCCACAACAGCACCGGCATTCCTCCCGCGAAAGTCGATAGCTCGCGGCGCAAGACCACTACATCGAGGGTTGGGATCACCGCCAAAATCCAGAGACCCGCGAGAATACCGGTCGCCGACGTCGACCACGGCAATGACGCCGCAAGTGCAACAGCAAGCCAATCGCATATCAGCACGAGGCGCTCGCGGTTGAACACCTTGGCTGCGACGGTCGCATACATCGAGGTGGACATTTCCGTCATTCCCGTGGACGGCTAACGGCAAGTGGCTCGCAGCTCGAAGAACCTTGCGCATCCGCGGTGTTGCGTGCCGGGTCTACGGCAAGCGCTGACATCCCCCATTCGGCCCGTACGCGCTCACTTGCGATGACTTCATCAAGCTTGCGCTGGTTGTCCCCAAGCCGGGAGCGATCGGCCTCGGTATGCCAAAGGTGCACGACCCCGGTCGCGAATGCGCCATCCTTGCGGCGTATATCGGTGCGAAGCAGCCGCACGAGCAGATCGGAATCCTCTCGGCCCCAACCGCTGAAGTTTGCGTCGAACCCGTCGACCCGATCGAGGTCGGCGCGCCACACCGCAAGATTGCACGAGCGCGCATCCCGCCATGCCTGCGGCCGCAGCCTGCGCAGCGGACCGAGCGGCAAGCGCAGCACAGGGCCCAATCGATTAACGCCGGCACGCGTGCGCTGCACGATCCACTCAAGCGTCCTCCAGGTTTCCACCGCAATATCCTCGCGCAATACCATCGCCGTGAGTTCAGCCGACAGCAACGCGCGATTGCCAGTGACAAACCATCCGCGCTCAGCGAGGTGGCGATGGGTCGCGATAAAATCGGGCCGCACCAGACAATCACCATCCAGGAATACACAATACGTCCCGCGGCTCGCCAGGATCGCGCGGTTGCGAATCTCCCCCGCGCGGAAGTCCCGATGCTCATGCCAAACGTGGCTGAGCGGTACTGCCAGCCGCTTCCGCCAAGCTTCCAGCACGTCCTTGGTCGCGCTCCCCGAGCCGTCGTCGGCGACCACGACTTCGAACTGACGATCGCTCTGGCGCGAGAGCGAGCGAAGCACTGCCGCCAACGCGTCCTCGCGGTCATAGGTCGTGAGGATGACGGAGATCAGCTCAGCCACGGCTCAAAGCCTTTCGCCTCACGCTTGAACCATGTTTCACGCCTCCATGCCAGACCCTGCGGTATGCCGGTTAAAGCCTTGCAAGGCTTGCCCCGTGCATTGGCCAACGCGCGCAAATATGGCTACAAACGAACACCCGTCACGCAAGCCCGCGATGCAAAAGATAACCGCCTATATCCTGACCTATAACGAAGCCGCCAAGATCGAAGCGGCAATCTCGAGCGTGCTGTGGGCGGACGATATCTTGGTAGTCGATTCGAACAGCACCGACCGCACAGCCGAAATGGCGCAAGCGCTCGGGGCACGCGTGGTGCAAATTCCTTTCGAAGGCTTCGGCCCGCTGCGCAATCGCGCCATTGAAGCATGCCGCCATGATTGGATCTTCAGCCTCGATGCGGACGAGCGCTGCACGCCGGCGGCAAGGGACGAAATCCTCAAGTTGCTCGACGCAAGTCCTTCCCACGACGCCTATCTCGTTCCGCGCCGGTCCTATTTCATGGGACGCTGGATCACCGGCTCCGGCTGGTATCCCAACTATCGCCAACCGCAGCTCTTTCGCAAAGGCGCGATGCGCTACAAGCCCGACCAGGTCCACGAAGGTTACGAGCTCCTAACCGGCAAACCGCTCGGCAAGCTTGAAAATGAAATCTGGCAGTTTCCGTTCCGCAATCTCGAACAGATCATCGACAAGGCGAACCGCTATTCATCGCTCGGCGCTAGCAAGCTCGCAAACAAACGCGTCTCGATGTGGAGCGCGCTCGGACACGGCGCGTGGGCATTCCTGAAGCATTACATCGTCAAGCGCGGATTCAAGGACGGCTGGGCGGGATTCATGATCGCGTTCGGCAACTTCGAGGGCACGTTCTATCGCTATGCCAAGCGCTACGAACAATCTCAGTCTTGGGGACCGCCGCCGAGCGAGAAATTGTCACGCCCAAAGTCCTGAACCTTCACCGACCATTGAACAGCCCACGAACTTTGCGCGAAAAATTTCGCGCCAAACGGACCGGCAATGCGAGATAGTATTTTCGCAGGATTTCCCAGCGATCGCTCCAACTGACTTCATACGGTTCGGCGTCGGGAATGTACCAGCCATTGTTGCCCACGCGCCGAATGATACGATAGCCGCTGCTCTGCAAATACCAATGTTTTGCCAGGCCGCTGACATGATCCTCGATCATGATCAAACGCGGCCGCCAGCGTGAAAAATCAAAGCCCTGCAAAACCTCTAGCTCGTGGCCTTCCACATCGATCGAGAGCAGATCGATTGGTGACGGCGCATCGGCTTCCGCCAACATACTGTCAAGCGTGCGCACCGGAACATCGATGACCGATTCCGGCTTCGCACCTGGCGCCATGCGGTCGCGTTGCAGCGATGACAAGGGACCCGCGACATGCAGCGACAGCGTGCGGCCCGCGTTCTCCGGCGACGAGCACGCCGTCGCAAAGACCATAGCTTTGCGCGCTTTGACGAGGGCAACCGCAAGATCGGGCTGCGGCTCGATCAGCACCCCGGTCCAGCCAAGTTGTTCCAGATGCCAAGTCTGCGAACGCACAACGGGTTCGTTGGCGCCGACCTCGACAAAAAATCCGCTTTTGGCGTCATCGAAGAACGCGCGCACCAGGCGCTGCTCTTCGTCGTGCCCAATCATGGCTGAGCGCACGTTTCTCGTCCTTCGCGCGCTTAGCGGGTTTTGCGCGACCGGCGCACGATGCCCGTAGTGCTAAAGCCCGGTACCAGATCGACCAGAACGACCTCACCACCGTTGCCCTCGACCAATTCGCGGCCGACCACCTGCTTGCTCTTGTAGTCGCTGCCCTTGATCAAGACATTAGGACGCACGCGGCGAATCAAGTCGAACGGCGTATTCTGCTCAAACACGACCACGAGATCGACGGCTTCCAGCGCGGCCAGCACCTCGGCGCGCGCGTGCTCGGTTTGCACCGGCCGACCTTCGCCTTTAAGCCGCCGCACGGAAGCATCGCTGTTGATCCCGACCACCAGCCGGTCGCAAGCCGCGCGCGCTTCTGCCAGGACCTTGATGTGTCCAGGATGCAGCAGATCGAACACGCCGTTGGTAAAACCGATCCGCAGGTCTTGCGCGCGCCAATACGACAGCGGCTCTTCCAACTCGCGCCAGTCGAAAACGATCTTTTCCTCCGCCGCCAGCGCCGCCGACGGCAGAATGCGCGCGCGCAGTTCCGCGGCCGAGACGGTAGCAGTGCCGCGCTTGCCGATGACCACGGATGCCGCAGCGTTGGCCGTGCGCATTGCAGATTCGTAATCGGCCCCAAGAGCCAACATCAGCGCCAGCACCGCAACGACCGTGTCGCCCGCGCCCGAAACGTCACGCACCTTCACGGAATAGGCAGGCACGTGAACGAACGCTTTGGAGCGCGTATGCAGCAGCATGCCCTCCTCGCTCATCGTCACCAGCACCGCCTTGCTACTGACGGCCCGCGCGAGCTCGGCCGCAGCCGAGGCAAGTTCGGTGAGCGTCGTTGCCGTACGCCGCGTTGTGTCGACCAATTCCTTGCGGTTCGGGGTGATGATGCTCGCGCCGCGATAGATCGAGAAATCCGTGCCTTTGGGATCGACCACGACAGGCTTCTTGAGCTGTTTCGCTTTCTTGATCACGGCGCGGATGACGCGCGGCGTAAGCAGACCCTTAGCGTAGTCGGACAACACCACCGCATCGGCACGCGGCATCGCCGCAAGCGCGCGTTTGATCAGCGCCGCTTCGATCTTTCCGTCGATCGGCGTCGTCCGCTCCCAATCGGCGCGCAGCAGATGCGTCGAGTGATGCTCCGAGACGAAACGCAGTTTGCGCGTCGTCGGCCTGGACTTGTCGACGATGAGCTGCGGTTTGATTTTGCGCCGGAATTCGGCAAAGGCGGATTTCACCGTTTTGCCGGCGAGATCATTGCCGATGACGCCGAGAAAGATGCACCGCGCGCCCAGCGCTGCAATGTTGCGTGCGACGTTACCGGCGCCTCCAATCACCACATCCTCGCGCTTGACCGCGATGACCGGTGCCGGCGCCTCCGGCGAGATGCGCGAAACATCGCCATAGACAAAGTCATCGAGCATCAGATCGCCGATGCACAGCACCGTCAGTCCGCCAAATTTCGAGAGCTGTTTCTCAAAATTGAACATCGCGCATCCCGGCCTATCGATAACGGTCAGTGCGATCGAGATACTGCGTCACATAGCGCCCGATCGCATCTTCCAACGATGTGAAGTCGCTGTTGTAGCCGGCGTGGCGCAAATTATCGACCTCGGCCTGGGTGAAATACTGATATTGCGCGCGGATGCTCTCCGGCATGTCGATATATTCGATGTTCGGTTTCATTCCGAGCGCTTGGAACATGGCAGTGATCATATCGCGAAAGCTTCTCGCCTTGCCGGTACCCGCATTGAAGATGCCATTGACGGTCGGCGTATCGAGCAGCCAGCGCACCACAGCGATCGCATCGTCAACATAAATGAAATCCCGCCGCTGATCGCCGTCGGCAATTCCCTGCTTGTGCGACTTGAACAGCTTCACCGTTTGCCCGGCCCTGGCACCTTCGAACACTCGGGCGAGCACGCTCGCCATCGCGCCCTTGTGGTACTCATTGGGTCCGAACACATTGAAAAACTTTAAGCCGGCCCATTGCGGCGGAAGCTTTTCTTTTTTGGTGAAGCGATCGACCACGGCCAGATCGAACTGCTGCTTGCTCCAGCCGTAGAGATTCATCGGCTTGAGCTTCTCAAGCGCCGTCGGCGACCAATCATCACGAAATCCCGCTGAGCCGTCGCCATAGGTCGCCGCCGACGAGGAATAGATGAAACGCGTGCCGGTTTTTGCGCACCAGTCGAGCAGCCGCAGCGGCAGCCGGAAATTATTGGCAAGCACAAGATCGGCATCGCTCGCGGTGGTGTCGGAGATGGCGCCGAAATGCACCACGGCTTCGAGCTTGCGCCCTTCGAGCCAATCGAACAACTCGTCCGGCGGCACCACGTCGGCAAACCGCCGTTTGCTCAGGTTATGCCATTTGCCGTCCGTGCCGACGATGTCGTTCACGACGATATCGGTGCGCCCGGCCTCGTTGAGGCTTGCGATGAAATTCGATCCGATAAAACCGGCTCCGCCGGTAACCAGCAACATCCGCGACCCGCCACCATTCTCGGTCCTCATTTGCCCCACTATGACTGGACGCGCAACTTGCGAGCCTTGATGGGGTAAACGCGCAATTCACGGCTTTTAGGCCAAAACCGGCCTGGACAGCCCGGTTACGGCGGGTTACCGCCTCAATTGCACAGGCAATGAGAAATGAATCCTAACACCCACCTCGCCACCGATCCCAATCGCATGCCCTCTTCGGTTGACCGCCGGCCTATTTTGCTGGTGCCCTACATGTGGATCGGCGACTTCGTGCGCTGCCATTCGGTCGTAAAGCTGCTCAAGCAACTCCAGCCAGAGCGGCCCATCGATGTGCTCACCAACACGCTCTGCGCACCCCTGCTCGACTACATGCCTGGCGTGCACACCGGCATCGTGTGCGACCTCCCGCGCCGGCAACTGGCCTTTTCCGAGCACTTCGCGCTGGCGCACCGGTTGCGCGCGGCCAACTACGGCCACGCGCTGATCATGCCGCGCACCTGGAAGGCGGCGCTCGCGCCGTACCTGGCCGGAATTCCGCAACGCACTGGCTTCGTCGGCGAGGCGAGATTCGGATTACTCAACGATCTTCGTTTCGGCGAACGCAAACTGCCCCGCATGATCGACCGTTGCGGCGCACTGGCCCTGCCCAAAGGCGCAGACCTTCCCGCCGACTGGCCGTTGCCCGAACTCAAGGTACCGATATTGGCGGCCCAAGCCTGGCGCACGCAGCGCGGCCTTGACGACGACGGCCGGCCAGTGATCGCATTCGCGCCGGGTGCGGTCGGCCCCAGCAAGCGCTGGCCGATTGAGTCCTACGCCGAAGTCGCTCGCAGGCTGACCGCGCAAGGTTTCAACGTCTGGGTGCTTGGAAGCCCCAACGAGGCTCCGCTGGCGGCCGAGATCGTACGGATCGCCGGCCCCCGCGCGCGCGACCTCACCTCGCCCGATCTGCGCAATGCCATTCTCGCGCTCCGGCTCTCTCAAGCAGCCATATCGAATGACTCCGGACTCCTGCATGTGGCCGCAGCCATCGGCACGCCCTCGATCGGAATTTTCGGACCCACCAGCCCCTGGCACTGGGCACCGCTCAATCCGCTTGCCGCCACCATCGAGACCCGCACGCAATTGGACTGCCGGCCCTGTCACAAGCCGGCCTGCCGGCTTAAACACCATCTGTGCATGCGCGACATTCCACCCCAACAGGTGCTGGACGCGGTGCAGAGCGCCATCGCACATTTGCGTCTTCAGGGCGGCGACGACGGCTTGCGCGTACCCAATACCCCCGGTACCACCTCGTAGAGTTGGGAGCCTGCCATGGCCGATCCGCGTGAACAGTCCGTTCTCGACTACTTTCGCCGCTCGCGCGAAACGCTTGAGCGCGCCGCGGGCGAACCCGAGTTCATGGCCGCAATCCTTGCCATCGCCGATCAGATTACGCGCGTGCTGCGCGAAGGCGGCAAGGTGATGCTCGCCGGCAACGGCGGCAGCGCTGCCGACGCCCAACACATCGCCGCCGAGTTGGTTGGCCGCTTCGTCATCGATCGCGCGCCGCTCGCAGCCATTGCTCTCACCACCGACACTTCCGCGCTCACCGCGATTGGCAATGACTACAGCTTCGATCAGATCTTCGAGCGCCAGCTGCGCGGGCTTGGCCGCAGGGGCGATGTCTTTGTCGCCATCTCCACATCGGGGCGTTCGCGCAACATCCTGGCCGCGCTCAAGGCGGCGCGCGAACTCGGTATCGCAACAATCGGCTTTACCGGTGCGAAGGGAGCGCAAATGCGCCCGCTATGCGATCTTGCGTTGGTCGCGCCCTCGGACGAGACCGCGTTGATTCAGCAGATTCACATCACCGCCGCGCACGCGATCTGCGGCCTGGTCGAGCGCGATCTGTATGGCGCGCCGCGCTCGATTTGAGCCTCCTCACGGCTTTGTGTTTGAAGCTTCCCGGAAACCTAAAATTGGCGCGACCCGCAAAGTCGGCGATAAAGCACGGTTGCTGAATGTTTTGCGATTTTTCGGTCGAATCTATTGCTCAGCTATAATTGCAACCTTTTCTCCAAAATTCTATTGTATCAGGATGAAATATCGAATTTCACGAGGAGACCAATCATGATTCGCAATATCACAGCTGCGAGCCTGCTGGCGCTCGCAACGGCACTCCCATTGGCACTTCCAGTGCAACACGCGAACGCCCAGGACGCTCTCGGCGGCGCGATCATCGGCGGCGTGATCGGGGCCGGCATCGGTGGTGCTGCGACTGGCAGGGCCGGCGGCGCCATCGCCGGCGGCGTCATCGGGGCGGTGCTTGGTGCCTCGATTGCCGATCAGATGCAGCCACGCCAACGCGGCTACTACTATTATCAAGACGATTGCTGGCGCCGGCGCGGTGACGGCAGCTACCAGCGGACCTATCGCCGCTATTGCGGCTGATCCGTTTCTCATTTGTAGTGCCGTCATCGGGCGTAGAACGAACGAAACACCCCCTCGATCGAGGGGGTGTTTTTTTAGTTTGCTCATGGCGACGTGCGCGGCCGCTCCACGATTGCCGTAACCGCAGCAGCGACCGCTTCGACCGGCACTGGATTATTGCGGCCTTCAAGCACCTTGATCGGTCCGCCTCCAATCGGCCCGGTCAGCGCCGGCTCACTGCCCGCGAAAATTGCAACCAGCGGCACGCCGAACGCTGCGGCCAGATGCAACAAGCCGGTATCGACGCCCGCAACAAAAGATGCGCCGGCAATCAGTCGCGCGATGGCGTCGATCGGCTGCCATTCGGGTACGCGCGCGCGCGCGATGCCTGATGCGATCCGCGCGCCGCGCGCACGCTCAGCCGCGGTCCCATAAGGCAGCACGAGATCGATGCTTCGCCCAAAGTGCGCTGCAAGCGCGCGCCAGTTTGCTTCCGGCCATTCCTTCTCTGCACGTGCGGTCGCGTGCAGCAAAATGCCGTACGGTGAATCGCCCGCCGATCTAAACTGCCTGCGATCAAGTCCATAGTCGGGCGCCCCTACACAGCTGTACCCAAGCGCAAGAGCGCAGAGCGAACGGTTACGTGCGATCGCGTGCTGCTCACGCGCGACGTTATGCTGCACGTTGTAGAACCTCGCTGCCGGACGCTCCTTGATGCTGTCCGCATCGTAACCGTGCGATCGTCCGCGTGCATAGCGCGCAATCAACGCCGTGCGAACGAGGCCCTGCGTGTCGATGATTTCGTCGTAGGAGTTTGCGCGCACGGCTTGCTTGAAGCTTTGCATCTCACGCCAGGTTTTGGGACGGAGCAACGCGCGGCGCCACCGGCGCAAGGCTCCGGTAATCACCGTGTCGATCGCCGGATGCAAGCGCACCAGCGGCGCGAACGCCTCCTCGACCAACCAGGTCAATCGCGCATCGGGCCGGCGCAGTCGTGCTTCCGTCACCGCCGGCATGTGATGGATCACGTCGCCAAGCGAGGAAGTCTTGATGAATAGGATTTCCGCCATTGTATTTCGGCAACCTAGATTACTTCAAATTCATCGACACGGACGGTCGGCGTTGATATACGCGTCATTTGGCATTCCCACCACCGGAAGTGCCGTTCGTTGGTTGACCGGCGCGGGTATTTTGACTTGAATAACTCCGAGGCGGCGACACGGGAATCATGGGGTTTTGGCCGATTGCAATCGTTAACGACCCCCGGCTGCAACGGTAGCTAAACGTCCAGGCCAAAGCGAATGTCCGGATCGAAAAAGAATTTGTTCGCCGATGCCAACGCAATGGCCTTGGTCCGTCGGCTCATGGTGGAGCAGGCGGCAAGCCAGTGGCCACGGTATTTGTATGCCTTCACCTTCATGTTGATGACCGCGGGCGCGACCGCGTATGGCGCTTACCTCATCCGCGATGTCATTAATTCCGCCTACGTCGACCATAACCTGCAAGGCATCATCTTCTACGGCTTCGTCACCGCTGTAATCTTCATGGTCAAGGCGATATCCTCCTATCTCGGTTCGGTACAAACCGCGCGCATCGGGAATCGCATCATCGCCGAAAACCAGCGGCGGATGTTTCGGCGCATCATCCGCCAAAACCTAGGCTTCTTCGCTGAACGGCATTCCAGCGATTTCCTCGCGCGCGTAACCACGGGCGCGAATGCGGCAAGCCAAGTGCTCAACCTGATTTTTTCCGCGCTCGGCCGCGATCTGTTCTTGCTGATCGGCCTCATCGCGGTGATGTTTTGGCAAGACCCGATAATGTCGCTGTTCAGTTTCGTTGTCGTGCCGCCGGCATTCGTCATTCTGCGCAAGATGATCCGCCGCATCTACAGCATTGCAAAAAACCAATTCACCGGCGGCACGCGCATCCTCGAAACCATGCAGGAGACGGTACAGGGTATCCGTATCGTCAAGGCGTTTACGCTGGAGAATGTCATGCGTGAGCGGCTCGAGGCCGATGTTGCCGCCCTCGAGCTGGAATCGAACAAATGGGCGCGCGTCGCCAATCGCGCGAGCCCCGTGATGGAGGCACTCGGCGGCTTCGCCATCGCAGGCGCCTTGATTTACGGCGGCTACCGCGTGCTCGAAACCGGCGCAACGCCCGGTCAGTTTTTCTCCTTCCTCGCCGCATTCATGCTCGCCTACGAACCGGCCAAGCGCCTCGCGCGCCTCAACATCGACCTCAACACCGGCCTCGTCGGGGTTCGCATCCTGTTCGACATCATCGACACCCCGCCGACCGAGCCGCGTGAAGACGGTCGCCCGCCGCTCGTGCTTACAACCGCCCGGGTGGAGTTTGCCGACGTTCACTTCGCCTACCGCCCCAACGAGCCGGTGATACGAGGCTTAAGCTTCGTCGCCGAGCCGGGGAAAGTCACCGCGCTGGTCGGCCCCTCGGGCGGCGGCAAATCCACCGTGCTCAACCTCATCATGCGCTTCTACGAGATCGGCAGCGGCTCGATCGCCATCGACGGACAAAATATCTCGGCGGTCGCGCGCAATTCGCTGCGCCAGCAGATCGCCTACGTCGGCCAGGACGTATTTCTGTTCCACGGCTCGATCCGCGACAACATCGCACTCGGCAAACCGGGCGCGACCGAAGCTGAAATCATCGCGGCCGCCAAGGCAGCCCACGCCCACGAGTTCATCACCGCGATTTCAACCGGCTACGACGCAGCCGTTGGCGAGCGCGGCGCGCAGCTTTCGGGCGGCGAGCGCCAGCGCATTGCCATCGCCCGCGCGCTGATCAGGAATGCGCCGATCATCTTGCTCGATGAGGCAACCGCTTCGCTCGATTCCGAATCCGAGCGTCTCGTACAGGATGCCATCGCACACCTCTGCCAGGGCCGCACCACCATCGTCATCGCGCACCGGCTCCATACGATCACGCATTCCGACCGCATATTGGTGATCGAGAACGGCGCGATCGCCGAGGCCGGCCGGCACGACGACCTGATGCGCAAGAGCGGGCGTTACGCAGCCTTCTATGGGCTCCAATTCAAGCAACAGGAACCAAGCGACGTAGCACTTGCTCCATCCAAATGAACTGACGGCCGACGCCGGCCGCTCTCCTTGCGCTTGACCATGTTCGTCCATGTGCTATGCGACAGCACACGACCGAAATCCCCTCCAACAACACGCAGCAAAAACATGTCCGACAGACGCTACGTTATTCCTCAGCCGCCCCAGGCCGCACTTGCGATCGCCGGCTCCTCCGAACTGTTCCCCGTACGCCGCATCTGGTGCGTCGGGAGAAACTACGAAGAACACATCAAGGAAATGGGCCACGATGTTCGTGACCCGCCTTTTTTCTTTTCAAAGCCTGCGGATGCCATCGTACCGGACGGCGGCACGTCACCCTATCCCTCACTCACCAAGGACATGCATCACGAGGTCGAACTCGTCGTCGCGCTCAAAAGCGGCGGCCGCAACATTCCGGTTGCCAAGGCGCTGGATTGCGTATGGGGTTATGGCGTTGGCATCGATCTCACGCGCCGCGATCTGCAGATCGCGTCCCGCGATATGAAACGTCCCTGGGAAGTCGGCAAGGCGTTTGACGCGTCCGCCCCCTGCGGCCCGCTGCAACCGGCGAGCAAGACCGGGCATCCGAAAAAGGGCCGGATCGCGCTCAAGTGCAACGGTAAGGTCCGTCAAGATGGCGATCTCACTCAGATGATCTGGAACGTGCCGGAAATTATCAACAAGTTGTCCGAAATGGTCGCACTCGAAGCCGGCGACATCATCCTGACCGGCACACCCTCGGGCGTCGCGGCCACCGTCGCGGGCGACAAGCTGGAATGCGAAGTCGAAGGCGTAGGCTCGCTCACCGTTACGATTGGCCAGCCGGCGAAGTAAGAATTAAATCGCCGTCGTCCCGCAAATTCGGCGCTGCGCGCCGCACATTTCAGGACGACGGCGTTAGCCCTTACTGAATCAGCCCTTCCGCCTTCATCGTTTCCTGCACTTTTGGCCGCGCTGCGACGCGATCCATGAACGCAGTCACGTTCGGCCACGGAGCGAGATCGAGCTGGATGCGCTGCGACCAGCGCAGCACGGTGAAGAGATAAGCGTCGGCGACGGTGAACTTGTCACCCATCAGATATTGCTTGCCCGCGAGTTGCTTATTGACCCACTCCAAGCGCTTGCCGAGGTTTTCCTTCGACAGCGCCTTGTAGGCATCCGGCGTGGTCGGCCGGAAAATCGGCGCATAGACCTTGTGCAATTCGGACGCGACGAAATTGAGCCACTCCTGCACGCGCACCCGCTGCATCGTGCCGGCCGGCGGCACCAGTCCCGCGTCGGGCTTCTGATCGGCGAGATATTGCACGATCACCGCACCTTCGGTGAGGCGCTCGCCATTGTCGAGCTCAAGCACCGGAACCTGGCCCTTGCCGTTGACCGACCAGTAGTCGACGCCTGACTTGGTCTTCTTTTCCTGATTGTTGACTTGTTCAAGATCGAATTTTAGTCCGGCTTCGCGCAGCACGATATGCGGCGAAAGCGAACACGAGCCGGGCGAAAAATAGAGCTTCATTGCCGAAAATCCTCCAAATGATACGGATGACAAGCGCCCCGGAACCGAAGAGCACAAGGGTTCTTATAGAGACAAGTGGCGCGCAGAGTCACGTGAGCATTTCACGCCGGCGCTCACCCCCCGAATAGCTGCTCGACCGCCGCTGCAATGCTAAAAAGCTTCCGGTCACAGCCGTTGCACGCCACCAGCATCATGCCCACCGGAAGAGTAGCGCTAGGAATGGGCAGCGAGATCGCGCACAGGTCGAAGAAATTGACCAGCGCGGGATTGCGCAGCAGCAGCATATTTTTGTGCGAGAAGGTTTCCGCCGTAGCCACCTCCGGCATTTTTGGCGCGCAGATTGCCGTGGTTGGCATCACTAGCGCATCGAGACGCGCTATTCGCTCATCCATCGCCCGCACCAGCCGCCCGCGCTCAGCGATCATCTCGGCATAAACCGCCGGCGTGATGGTGCTGCCGCGCTCGATACGCATGCGTACATTCGGATCGATGTCCTGCCCGCGCGATTTGAGCCGCTCCCGATGAATGGCGTAAGCCTCCGCCGGCGAGAAGCCGCCCTTGGCATTGATCGCCATCATGTCGTCGAGCAGCGAAATCTTCTCATCCGAAAACCTCGCGCCCGCGCGTTCGAGCCGCCCCAGGGCGCCGGCGACCGCAGCTTCAACATCGTTGTCGAGGCTTTCGAACGGCAACCCGCGCAGAATGCCGATGCGAAGGCCTTTGGCCGGTGCTGGCTCGATTTCCCGCCATCCCTCACCCGCCATCACCGCGTCGGCGCGCGCGCAATCCACGACCGTACGCGCCATCGGTCCGATCGAATCGAGCGTGCTGGAGAGTGGAAACGCGCCGTCGGTCGGCACGCGCTGTTTGCTCGGCTTCCATCCAATGAGGCCGCACAGCGCAGCCGGAATGCGGGTCGAGCCGCCGGTATCTGAGCCGATCGCGATATTGCACATGCGATCGATCACCGCGACCGCTCCGCCCGAGGTTGAGCCGCCAGGAATCCGGCTGCGGTCTTTAGGATTGCCGGGTGTGCCGAAATGCGGATTGAGCCCCACGCCGGAAAACGCGAATTCTGTCATGTTGGTCTTGGCTACGATCACGCAGCCGGCCGCGCGCAGACGCGCCACCACCGGCGCATCGGCCGCAGCCACTTTGCCCTCCGCCAGCAATACTTTTGAGCCCGCGCGCGTTACCTCACCCGCAACGTCAAAAAGATCCTTGATGGTGACGATGGCGCCGTCGAGCGGACTGAGCGGCATTCCAGATTGCGCCCGCGCATCGGCGGCGTCGGCCGCGGTGCGCGCCGCTTGTGCATACACCGTGAGGCAAGCGCGCGACCCCTCGCCGTTCGGATCGGCAATGCGGGAGAGCGCAAATTCGAGGCGATCGCGGGCAGAGTTCGGCATGGTCCCTGAAAAAACGAACGAGGCGGCTTTTTACAGCCGCCTCGCCCTTCCAATCAATGTCGTCGCAACGGTCAGTTCGTGGTGGGCTTGATCGCCTTTTCGAACTCGTCGATGAGCGCTTTTCCAACTCGCGCTTCTGCATCCTTGAAGACCGGCGACATAGCCTGCTTCCAGGCCGCCTTCTGCGCGTCGGTGAGCGTGATGAACTCCGTCTTGCCCGACTTCTTCATGTCGGCGAGTGCCTCGGCGTTTTCCTTCTCCGAAATTTCGTTGGAGTACTTAGTCGCTTCCGCCATCGCCTTCTCAAGACCCGCGCGCACGTCGGCCGGCAGTCCATCCCAGAATTTCTTGTTCACGACCACGACGTATCCGATGTAACCGTGATCGGACAGCGTCGTGAACTTCTGCACTTCGTGCATTTTCTGGGTGTACATGTTTGACGGCGTGTTCTCCTGGCCATCGACGACTCCGGTCTGCAGCGCCTGATAGACTTCAGAGAACGCCATGACTTGCGGGATGACGCCGAGCGAGCGCATCTGCATCTCCAGCACCTTAGAGGATTGGATGCGGAACTTGAGGCCTTTGAAGTCGGCAACTTCGCGCAGCGGCTTGTTGGCGCTCATCAGCTTAAAGCCGTTGTCCCAGTACGCGAGCCCGACCATGCCCTGCGGCTCAAGCAGCTTGAGCAACCGCGCGCCCAGCGGACCATCGGTCACGCGCCGCAACGCCGCCTTGTCCGGCAGCACGAACGGCAGATCGAACACTTCGAATTCCTTAATCCCGATCGGACCGAATTTCGAGTTCGACGGCGCCAGCATCTGCACGGCGCCGAGCTGCAGCGCCTCCAGTTCTTCCTTGTCCTTGTAGAGCGAGGAGTTCGGATAGATTTCGATCTTTACGTTGCCGTTGGTGTATTTCTCGCCCAATTCTTGGAACTTGACTGCGCCCTTGCCCTTTGGCGTGTCGGGCGCCACCACGTGGCTGAACTTGAGCACGATCGGGGCCTGGGCCTGCGCGGGACCGGCGAGCACCAGCGCAAGAGCGGCTGCCGCGGCAATTGTGTAGGTTTTCATTGGGGTATCCTCCAAAATAGGTATTCCTAGATACTGACTTTTTCCCGGGTGGCCAAGCCGCAAAAGCATGCACAAGAGCTGTGGCAGATTAGCGCAACGACTAACTGGCCAATGTGCCAACCCAATAACCTTGTCCTGCAACATGACCTTGCGCTGCAATAAGTCCTAGCCCCATCACTTTGCCGTGTGAACGCCAGAGTCATTACCAAGAAAACCATGAGGAGAAGCACGATGGACGAATCCCCGGTCTTGGTGGAGCGGCGCGCGGGCTACCATATACTCACGCTCAACCGGCCGCAGCGCCTCAATGCTTTTAACGAGCCGATGCATTTTGCGCTGGCCGCAGCGATTGCCGACGCCGAGCAAGACGAATCCTGCCGCGCTTTGCTTCTGACCGGTGCCGGCCGCGCATTTTGCACCGGCCAGGATCTCAACGATCGCCTTGCCAATCCTGGCGAGCAGATCGTGCTCGGCGGCACGCTCGAACAGCACTATAACCCGCTCATCCGCAAACTGCGCGCGCTGCGCTTCCCCGTTATCGCAGCCGTCAATGGTGCTGCGGCCGGTGCCGGCTGCAACGTCGCGCTCGCTTGCGACATCGTACTCGCCGCCCGCTCAGCGAACTTCGTGCAGGCTTTCGCGCGCATCGGACTCGTTCCCGACTCTGGCGGCACGTGGCTGCTTCCGCGCCTTGTCGGCCAAGCTCGCGCACGTGGGCTTGCGCTCCTAGCCGAGCCGCTATCGGCGGAAAAGGCCGAGGCCTGGGGCCTGATCTGGCGGGCGGTGGATGATGACGCGTTGATGGCGGAAGCCGAAAAACTCTGCGCGCATTTCGCGTCCGCCCCGACCGTCGGCCTCGGCCTGATCAAGCGCGCGCTCGACGCCGCCGAGGACAATGATCTTTCGACCCAGCTCGACCTTGAGCGCGACCTGCAACGCGAAGCAGGCTTATCGCCCGACTATCAGGAAGGCCTGCGCGCCTTTTTCGAGAAGCGCAAACCGGTGTTCACCGGCCGGCGCTAGAGTATTATTGTTTGAGGAACGACCAAGGAACGACACCCATGACCCGACGCAACACGCCCCGCCTCACCTTCATCGGCTTCGGCGAAGCTGGCCAAGCCATGGCGGCCGGCCTGCGCGAGGAAGGCATCGAGCAGATCGCGGCCTGGGACATCCTCTTTCCCGCGCCCGAAGGCGAGCTACTCAGGAAAGCCAGCGATCAGATCGGTGTGCGGCTTGCGAACTCCGCAGCCGACGCCGTGCGCGGTACCGATGTGATCATCTCCGCCGTCACCGCGGCTTCGAGCTTGGAGGCCGCAAAATCTGTGGCGCCGCATCTCGACAGCAATCCATTCTATCTTGATGTCAATTCGGTCTCGCCCGGCCGCAAGCAGGCGACCGCGAACGCGCTCGGCGATC
This sequence comes from Hyphomicrobiales bacterium, assembly GCA_003169835.1. Classification (GTDB taxonomy): domain Bacteria; phylum Pseudomonadota; class Alphaproteobacteria; order Rhizobiales; family Xanthobacteraceae; genus PNAI01. Next base: position 140,828 of record PNAI01000018.1, read on the forward strand.
GCGCCCGCTATGTCGATGTGGCAATCCTCTCGCCGATCTACCCCGCGCGCCACCGCTCACCCATGCTGCTCGCTGGCCCGCATGCGGAAGCGGCCGGGCCAATTCTGCAGGCGCTCGCGATGAAAACCACCGTCACTGGCCCGCAAACAGGTGCCGCGGCCGCCATCAAGATGGTGCGCGGCGTCATGATCAAGGGCATCGAGGCGCTCACGGTGGAATGTTTCCTCGCCGCCGAGCGCGCGGGCATCGTCGAGGAGGTCAAGGATTCAATGCGCAACAATTATCCCACGCTCGATTGGGACAAGATGATCGCCTACAACCTCGAACGCATGGCCAGCCACGGCGAGCGTCGCGCCGCCGAGATGGAAGAAGTCGCCGTGACCTTGCGCGAACTCGGCATCGATCCGCAGATGGTCGACGCCACCGTCAAGCGTCAGCGCGAGATGGGCGCCATCGGCAAGACGCCTGCGGTACGTGACACGTTAAAGGAAAGTCATACCGTGATGCTCGACGCCATCAGCATTGCAGCCAAGAACAAGCACTGAAACTTTTGCACGCAACGCTTGCGGCGCGCGCTTACTTTTTCTGCAACTGGAAAAAGTCTTTGACCTGGTCCGGCGTGAGCGGCGCATCGAGGAATTTCAGTGACACCGCATCGGCCATCACTTTGTCGATGTCCTGCACACGATCGGGGTCGATCGCCTCTTTCGGATAGAACTCCTTCAGCGTCTGCCGCACGACGTCCTCGGATTTTTTGACCTTCTCCGCGTACAGCTTGATCGCGTCCGGACTCAAATACAGCCAGTTCCAGGTTTCCCGGTAAGCTTGCATGAAGCGCACCATCACTTCGGGCCTGGCCTTCAATGCATCAGCGTTGACGACGACTACACGAACGGTCTGATTTCGCGTTTCGGTAAGATCGCTACCGCGCGCGATGATTCTGATCTTGCCTGCTTGCGCTTCCTCGACGCCGAGCGGCGGCGCGCCCCAGCCCACATCGACCTGCCCCGACATCACCAGCGTGAACGTCGCCGGCGGGCCACCGGTCGGCGTAGGCTTTGCTTTTACGCCGAGCATTTTGACAAAGCCGAGCACGATATTGTTGGAGCTCGAACCGTTGGTGGAATAGGCGATCGTATTGCTCTCAGTGAGATCCTTGAGATTCTTGATGGGAGAATCCGCGCGCACATACCAGAAAAGGTCGTTGGTTCCGGTAAAGCCCGCGGCGAGCGCGCGCAGCGGCGCACCCTTGGCGTAGGCGCGCATGGCGCCCGAAGTGCCTACTCCAATGCCGATGTCGGCCGAACCGGAAATGATCGGCTGCAGCGTCTCGCCCGCGCCTTGCGTTCCGAAGGTTTCGAGTTCGAGCTTGTGCTTCTGAAAGATGCCTGCAGCCATCCCTAGCGTCGGCACTTGGTTTTCCCAGTTGTTGATCTGGCCGATCGCGACTTTGAGCTTGTCTTGGGCATGCCCGGGCGTCGTGAATAGCGCAAACGGCATGACCAGCATCGTCGCGCGAACGAAATCTATTAGGTCTTTCATAGGCTTCCCCCCTTTTGCAGCGTTGATCTTGCACCTTGCCCTGGCCCGCACATCACTATCAAGCAGCTTCGACGAAAGTGCGAGGGACGAAAGTTAACGCCGTGCGTTAAAGTGACGCGCAATCCCCCATGAGGGGCGATTCAAGGGAGGAATACCAATGAAGTTCAAAGCTTTAATCGCTGCCGCAGCGTATGCGGTGGTCATGTCTGCGAGTTCAGTTTTTGCCCAGGGTACCGCCCCAGAAGCCAAGGCCATGCTCGAGAAAGCAGTGACCGCGATCAAAGCCGACAAAGCGGCTGCGCTCGCCAACTTCGTCAAGAAGGACGGCGGCTTCCAAGACCGCGATCTATACGTGTTCTGCTACAATACCTCGGACGGCAAGTTCACCGCTCACGTGAACCCCAAGCTGATGGGCACCGACATCCGGGCGCTCGTTGTCAACGGCCAGAAGCTCGGCGAAGACATTTTCAAGACCGCCAAGCCGGGAGCCACCGCAACGGTGGACTATATGTTCCCGAAGCCCGGCACCGACACTCCGGCACAGAAACAGTCCTTCGTGACCCAAGTTGGCGACCAGGGCTGCGGTGTCGGCTACTACAAGTAATCAAATCAGCCGCGGCTTCATCAACGCCGCGTGACGAAAGCAAAAGCGGCAGGGAAATTTCCCTGCCGCTTTTATTTGCTCCGAAGCGATTTATTTTTAACTCGACTGACCACCTAGCGCAGCCTTCACCCGCTCGGGCGTGAACGGAACGGTGCGCACCCGCGCCCCGCTTGCGTCATAGATAGCATTGGCAATCGCCGCACCCACCGCGGCGCAAGCTGCTTCCCCCGCTCCAAGCGGTGGCATGGTTGGCCGGTCGATCAGATCGATCTCGATCTTGGGCGCGTCGGAAAATCTTAGAATCGGATAGCTCGCCCAATCGACGCTTGAGACACGCGAGCGATCGAACTTCACCTCCTCCATCAGCACGCGGCTGATGGTCTGCAGGATGCAGCCTTCGACCTGCGCACGCACGCCATCGGGGTTGATGATCTGCCCGCAGTCATGCGCGCAGAAAACCCGCTCGACCTTAAGCCGGCCGCTCGATCGCTCCATCACCACTTCCATGCCCATGGCCACGTAAGTCTCGTCGTGCTTGTAGTGCACGTACGAAATGCCGCGGCCGCGCGCGATGGCCGCGGTCTTATTCGGCCCCGGCGAGGGCCTGGTCTGCCATTTCATCATGGCCGCCACGCGCTTGATGAGTTCTACGCCGCGTGGGTCTTTCAGTCCGCGCAGCCGCATTTCGACCGGATCGGCGCCGATCACGGCCGCCATCTCATCGAAGAAACTCTCCACCGCAAAACAATTCGCAGGCTTGCCAGGCGAGCGGAGCGGCGCCGGACGCAATGGCGCGTTTTTGAGCCAATGCACGACGACCTGGACGTGCTCCGCCCCGTAGGGTGGATCGCCGTTCTGCGAAATCAAGCCGGTGTTGAGACCGACGACGTTGTCGAGACCCGCGGCGTTCGGCCCGAGCAGCGGAATGCTGGGCAACCCTTTCGTCGTTTGCGGAATCCACATCTGCGTCTGCCAATCCACGATGCTTCCGTCGGCCCCGACTGTGCCGGCGATATCGATCAGTTGCGGCGGGCCTTTCGGATCCCAGCCGAGTTCATCCTCACGCGACCATTGCACCCGCACCGGCCGTTTGACCGCGCGTGAAATAATCGCCGCGTCGGCTGCGGCATCTTCATGGCCGTTCATGCCATAGCAGCCGGAGCCCTCGAAATAGATCAGCCGCACTCTCTCCTTGAGCAGTCCGAGGAAACGCGCGAACGTCTCCTGGTTGCCATGCGTGCCTTGCGAGGCCGTCCAGATCGCCGCCGAATCCTCTCGCACATAGGCGACCGCGCACGAGGGCCCGAGCGACGCATGGCTCTGCATCGGCCAGAAAAAACTGGCTTTAAGCGTCTTTGCGTCTTGCGGTGGCGATGCAACTGGCGCGCCCTTGGTGACCAGAACCTGATCGGTGATGCTCGGATCGCTGCGCAGAGCCTCAATGAGCTTGTCCTGCGCAGGCAAACCCTCCCACGCGCTCCATTGCGCCTTGAGCGCACGGGCGGCGCGCACCGCAGTCCATTCCTCGTTGGCGACGACCGCAAGGAAATCCTTGATCCGCACCACCTTCACGCCCGCGATATCCTTGACCGACGACTCGTCGACCGACTCAAGCTTGGCGCCGATCGCCGGCGGGCGGATCACACGCGCGTGCAGCATGCCCGGCACGGAGAAGTCATGAATGTACACATGCTTGCCGGTACATTTTGCCGGAACGTCAGGCCGTGGCAGCGACTTGCCGACGATGGTGTAGTACGCCGGATCTTTTAATGGCGTCTTGGGATCAAGCTTCAAGTCGAACCGTTTGCCGCCAACTAAATCGGCAAACGTGAGCCCCTTACCGCCGGCGCGTGGCGACATGGCGCCGTTTTCCAGATTGATTTCGTCCGGTTTGACGTTGAGCTTTTGCGCGGCGAGCAAAAACAGCGCGTTGCGCGCGGTCGCGGCCGCTTGCCGCAACTGCATTCCGCCGCGTTGGATTCCATTCGAGCCCGAAGTCCGTCCCTGGTTGGGCGTGAGCGCGGTATCGCCCTCGATAAGATTAATCTTGTCGATCGCCACGCCAAGTTCTTCGGCGACAATCTGCCGGAATGAAATGCGCAAGCCCTGACCGAGATCGACTTTGCCGGAGAAGATAGTCACCGTACCATCTGCGTTGACGGCGAGAAACGCATCGACCTCCTTGGGGTCGAGCACCCGCGGCGCGCTCGGCAATCGCTGCCCGAAAGCCTCAATGTGCAAACCGCCGAGCGAAAATCCGACAATAAGCGCGCCCCCCTTGAGAATGGCGCGGCGCGAGAAACGAGGAAATTGAGATGGCGCGTTCATATCACGCCCCCTGTCCCGACGCCGCCAACACCGCGCGCACCACCCGCACATGGGTGCCGCAACGGCACAGATTGCCGTCGAGCGCCGAACGAACTTCCGACTCGGTAGGTTTGCGTTTCTCCGTCAGCAGCGCCGCCGCGCTCATGATCATACCGCTGGTGCAATAACCGCATTGCGGCACTTGCTCCTTGATGAAAGCGGCCTGCAACGGATGCGGTTTTCCAGTCGTACTCAATCCTTCGAGCGTGGTGACCGACTTGCCCTTAACGCCAGAGATCGGCAGCAGACATGACCGCACCGCTTTGCGGTCGACCAGCACTGTGCACGCGCCGCACTGCCCAAGCCCGCAACCAAACTTGGTGGCGGTGAGGCCAAAGCCGCGCAACACATAAAGCAGCGGCTGACTGGGATCCAAAGATTCGACGGTTCGGGTTAGGCCGTTGACCTTGATATTGTAGCTGGGCATGTCACGCCTCCCTCTCCAATAACTTGGCTTCTGAGCTTGGCTCGTATCAGCCGGATGGGGCGCATTATACGTTCTCGGCGCGCAGGCGACAGAGTGCTATCACGCGCCTGTGAGTCCCAAAGCTCGGCAGCCGGGCGCAAACCCCCTATATGATGACAACGACATCGGAATGACCCCGGCCAAGGCAACAAGGAGCCCCACGATGAACGAAGACACGTTCAACACCAGTCTGCGGAATTTTCTGAAAAAAGTGGGAATCACCTCCCAGCGCGAAATCGAAAAGGCGGTGCGCGCTGCCCTGGCGGCCGGGCGACTCAAGGGCAACGAGAAGCTACCCGCAAAAATGACACTATCCATTGGCGGGATCAATTTGTCGCACGTGATCGATGGCACGATCGATCTGGAATAGGTTTGGGTTGGAGTCATTTATGCGTATCCGCTTAGGATTCCTTGTCGCGCTCGCGCTGTTGATCGGAACAGCACCGGCATTGGTGCAAGATCGCCAGCCGCGGTCGGAACGTTCTGACCGCGCGGAACGTCCGGTGCGCCCGCCGGCCGCCGACACCGATCCGCAGGGCGTGCTGCGTCTGTTGCCTGCCAACGCAGTAAGCGAAAAGCAAATCACCATCGCCGGCAAGCCGTTTCCTTACACCGCGACCGCCGGCACGCTCGCGCTCTTCGATCAAAGCGGCGATCGCTTGGCGGCAGTGTTTTACACCGCCTATGTCGCCAAAAGCACACCAGCTGGCGCCAATGCCGCGCGGCGGCCGGTAACTTTCGTATTCAACGGCGGGCCAGGCGCTGCGTCCGCCTTCCTGCATCTCGGCCTGGCCGGTCCGCGCATCATCGATTTCGGACCCGACGGCCGCGACGGCGCGGCCGCCAAGCTGCGCGACAATCCCGAAACCTGGCTCGCCTTCACCGATCTCGTGATGATCGATCCCATCGGCACCGGCTGGAGCCGCACGGCAAAACCCGATGCCGCCGCCGCATTTCGCAATGTGAACAGCGACGCCGACAGCATCGCCAAGGTGATCGCGCTCTATGTTGCCCACAACAGCCGCGGCGCCTCACCCAAATATTTGCTCGGCGAGAGTTACGGCGGCTTCCGCGCCGCCAAAGTCGCGCGCGCCCTGCAGAATGACCAGGGCATCATCGTTTCCGGCATCGTCATGGTTTCGCCGATGCTCGAGACGTCCTACCAGTGGGGCAACGACCGCGAACCGTTCAAGGCCGCGCTGTATTTTCCGTCCCTGGTCGCAACCGAGCTTGAGCGCACAAAACAGTTCACGCCCGAAGCAATGTCCGCCGCCGAACGTTTTGCATTGACGGATTATCTGAGCACGCTGGCTGGCCCGAAACCCACTGGCGAAAAGGCTGCGGAATTCTACGGCCAGATCGCGCGCATGACCGGACTTCCGCCCGACATCGTCGTCAAATCCGGCGGCTACATGCGTGATGCCTATCTCGAGCAGCTGCGCAAGCAAGGCGTCCAAGTCAGCAATTACGACGCGACCTTCACCATCACCGATCCAGTACCGGGGACCGACCTGAGCCGCGGCGGCGATCCGATGCTCAATGGCTTTGTACGCGCGCTCTCCGGCGTCTTCGTGGGCTACGCACGCGATGAACTCGGCTTCAAGACCGACATCACCTACACGCTGCTCAGCCGCGACGGTTGGGACTGGAGCAGCGGACGCGGCGGACAAAGCAACCTCGCGGGACAAGGCGTGTCAAATGATCTGAGCGCGCTGCTTACGCTCGACCCGTCGTTCCGGCTCCTGGTCGCGCACGGCCGCAACGACCTCGTGACCCCCTATGGCGTCAGCCGCTACCTGCTCGATCAAATCAGACCTGCTGGCGCGCCCGAACGCGTGCAACTCACCGCCTATCGCGGCGGGCACATGTTCTATTTCAGCGATGAGCAGCGCCGCGCGTTTACCGCCGATGCCAAAATGTTCTATCAAGCTGTGCGCTAAAATCATCGCTCGCCGCCTGGAGCCGTCCTGATGGCCGACAACGATCCGAAGGCCAAGGACAACAAGACACCCGCCAACCATTCGCTCGCGGATCACGTACTCGGCACCGACTACGCCCACAGCCACGACGGCGACGCCGATCACGATCACGATCACGACAATTTCGACACTGACCAATCCCCTGAACAAAATCCGCTCTGGCTCGCGGACCATGTCACGCTCGTGAGCGTTGGCATCGACATCGGGTCGGCCGGCACGCAAGTCATCTTCTCCAAGGTGCATCTTCGCCGCCTCGGCGAGGAACTGACCAGCCGCTACTACGTCACCTCGCGCGAGACGCTCTATCGCTCGCCGGTCGCGCTTACGCCTTACGCGAGCGAGGAGCAGATCGACGGCGCGCGCCTTGGCGCGATCATCGACGACGCTTATGCCGCCGCCAAACTTCGGCCTGACGACATCGACACCGGCGTGGTGATCCTCACCGGTGAGGCGCTGCGGCGCGAAAATGCGCAAGCCATCGCCAAGCTTTTGGCCGAGCAGGGTGGCGAACTCGTCTGCGCCACCGCCGGCCACCACATGGAGGCGATGCTCGCGGCCTACGGCTCGGGCTCGGCGCGCGTTTCCAGCGACCAGGGTAAACGCATCCTCAACATCGACACCGGCGGCGGCACCACGAAACTTGCGCTGGTCGAAAACGGCCGCGTGATCGCCACCGCCGCAGTCCACATCGGCGGCCGCTTGCAGGTGGTCGACGCGCGCGGCCAAATCATGCGGCTCGACCCCGCGGGCAAACACCACGCGGCGCAAGCCGGATTTTCCTGGAGCAAGGGCGACATTGTGCGCTCTGGCGATTTGGACAAGGTCGCCGAAAGGATGGCCGATGCGCTGATCGAAGCGATCACCGCGCGTCCGCTGCCGCCGGCCACCGCGCAGCTCTATCTGACCGAACCGATCGCGGAGCTTGGGCACATCGACGGCGTGATGTTTTCGGGCGGTGTCGCTGAATACGTCTATCAGCGCGAGACTCGCGACTTTGGCGATATGGGCCGCCTTTTGGGCGGTGCACTACGTCGCCGCATCGATCAAGGCGCTTTACCCTGGCCGCTATTGCCCGCAGGCGAATGCATCCGCGCCACCGCGCTTGGCGCGTCCGAATACAGCGTGCAGCTCTCCGGCAACACCAGCTACATCTCGAACCCCGGCAAGCTGCTACCGCGGCGCAACCTACAAGTTCTCCAACCGCCGTTCGTGTGCGGGGAAACGATCGATCCAGCAAAACTCGCCGCCGCCATCCGCGCGCATTTCGTAGCCTTTGACATCGCGGACGGCGCGGGCGAAGTCGCACTTGCGTTCCGCTGGCAGGGTGCCCCCTCACACGAAAGAATTTTTGCTTTCGCCCAAGGCATCGCGCGCGGCATTCCCAACACGCTCGCCTACCGCTTACCCCTTTACATCATGCTCGACGGCGACGTCGCCCACACGCTCGGCGCCATCTTGCGCGAGGAGTTACACGTCGAGAGCGAGATCCTCGCCATCGACGGCGTGACCTTGTGGGATTTCGACTATATCGATCTCGGCCGCATTCGCCTGCCGTCAAACACAGTACCGGTGACCATCAAATCACTGGTATTCAGCGAGGACCCGCGATTGCCGCATGGCGAGACGCACCTCGATCATCACCATCACCACGACGACGGCCATCACCATCATCATCATGACGACAAACGGAGGCGCTGATTTATCCGGCCGCTTCCACCGCGCGGCGCACGCGATCCTTGATCTCGACGCCGTCGCGTATCGGCAGTACGCGCGGCGGATCGTCCGCCGCGATCGCGACGCGCGCGAACAATGTGCGATCGCACGTGCCGATGAGCCCGGCCAGTTCGCGCAATCCCGCCTCGTCCTGTACATCGAGAATGCGCTCGATCCCACAGCCGCGCGCGACCTCAAGCAGATCGACGCCGCCTCGCGTATGGCTCGCTTGCATTCCGGTCTCGCCATAGTAGCCGTTGTCGAACACGACGATGGCCAGATTTGCCGGCTGCTGCACGCCGACGGTCGCGAGACTTCCCATTCCCATCAGCATCTCGCCATCGCCCGTGATGACCGCAACACGCAGCTTCGGTTGCGCAAGCGCCAAGCCCAGACCGATCATCACCGCGCCGCCCATCGCACCCCAAAGATAAAAATTGCGATCGTCGTCGCCGGCCGCCACCGCATCCCAGGTGGTCGAGCCTAAACCCGGCACAAGAAAGAGATCGTCCCGCCGGTTAGCGAGCAGCGTTGCCATGGCCGCGCGGCGCTCCAACATCATTTTACCCACACTTTGGCGCCGATGAGCTTTTGTGAGAGCAGCACGGCACATGCGCGATCGTCGCCGAAGGCAAGTTGAACCGCCGCTTGCACAGTGTCGGCCACTTTCTCCGGTGTCTCGACGCGCGAGACATGCGCGTCACAGAGTTTGAGCGTCGGCTCGACGATCGAACCCATCGGCACCTGCCAAGGATTGAACTCCTCCCACTCTCCGCGCATCGTCACGAGCATGAGCATCGGAAAGCGGCACGTGCGGATCAACGAAAGCATATTGATGCAATTGCCGACGCCGCTGGACTGCATCAACAGCGCCGCGCGCTGCCCGCCGAGCCAAGCGCCGGCTGCAAGCGCAATCCCCTCCTCTTCAGTGGTGAGCACAACGTCGAGGATATCCGGATCGGCCTTGCAGCGTTCGATCAGGCGCGCGTGGCCGGCGTCCGGCACATAGCCGACCTGCCTGATACCTGAGGTTTTCAGCACCTCGAACAGGCGGTCCGGCCAACCGATTTCGGATTTCAACGGCGCAGTCAAAGAATTCTCCCTGCCGAATCCATACCCGGCCGCATTCACGCGCGCCAGGGCAAGTCTGCGACCTGTTCGACGAACAGCCATGCGCCAACGCCGAGCTCCGCAGGAAATTTCGCGACCAGTGCCGTGCCGATGCGGCGCGCGGGGATGTGTCCTTGCCGCAATATCGCCTCGGTCTTTTCAAGCGACGGCATGGCAATGCCATAGGCCCCCATGAACGGCAGACTCGGCACGTTCACCTCAGGCAGCAACTCAGTGAAAGTCTTTGCACTCACGAATTGCACCATGCCGCGGTCGAGCACCACCGCGCGGCCAAATTGCGTCGATGAACTTTTACGACCCAAGAATCGTTCGAACCGCTCCGCCGCCTCTGCCACATCGGCAACCACAATCAGAACATCGATGAGACCCGTCGCACCATTGCGATGCGTGAGCCAACGTCGCTGCCATACCGTGTCTTCGGTCCGATGCGTGAGAATCTGGATGCGGCCTTCCGCCATCTCGCCGCGCTCAAGGCGCGCCACCGTGAAGGCGGCAATTCCAGCGCCGGTTTCCGTCTCGACCGGACGCTGAAACTGCACCAGCGGCCGCATACGGAATCCGGCAGCAGCCAACCGTGCATGCGCGCGCTCGGCATCGGTCACGGAAAAAGCAATGAGATGCACACCGGCATGACCCGCGAGCGCCGCTTCAAACTCACGCCCCAGCACTGTATCGGCGGTCTTGAACAGCACTTCGACATAGCCGCGCGCGAACATGACGGTGACGTTACCGGTGCCGATCGGCGCGCCAGTTGGATCGACCTGCATTGAGACCGGTGTCGGCGCAAACCCCGCGCGCTCGAGCGCCCGGCTCGCCGCTTGCGGCTCGCGCACGAAATGCCCGACATGGTCGAGGAAGATTTCCTCGCCCTGCGGGAGCCGGCGATCCGCGTCGGTTGTCGTGACAGGTGGCGGCAAAGAAGGCATTTCCGTAGATTCGATCAATTTGCTAGACCCTATCGGTCCGGCCCCCAAACAGGCAAACCGTAAGCAAACCACATGAACCGTCGAAACCTGCTCAAAACCGCGCTGGCCTCCCTCTCGGCCGCCGCCTGGCCGCTTTCCGCCGCCCGCGCCTACCCCGATCGCACCATCCGGCTGATCGTTCCATTCTCGCCGGGCGGCGCCACCGACGTCGCCGCGCGGCTCTGGGCCGAGAAGATGAAGCCGCATCTCGGCACAATAGTCATCGAGAACAAGGGCGGCGGCGGTGGCGCGATCGGCGCTGCGGAAGTGGCGCGTTCCACGCCCGACGGCCACACTTTCGTGTTCGGCAACACCAGCACACAGGTGCTGATCCCGACCATCATGGCCAAACCGCCCTACGACGCGATCAAGGACTTTGCTGGCGTATATATCGTTTGCGTCTCACCAACCTCGATCGTCGTGCACGAGTCGGTGCCCGCGCGCACGCTGCAGGAGCTGATCGCCTACGCGAAAGCCAATCCGACCAAGCTGTCCTACGGCTCCGCTGGTGCCGGTACGATGACAAACCTCTCCGGCGAACTGTTCAAGCAGCTCATCGGCGTACCGGAGATCACGCACATTCCTTACAAGGGCTCGGCGCCCGGCGTCGGCGATCTCGCCAGCGGACACATCCCGATGATGACACCCAACGTCGGCGGCCCACTGCTCGAATTCCACCGCATGGGCAGAGTACGAATCCTCGCGATCGCATCGACCCAGCGCATCAAGGCGGCGCCTGACATCCCGACCGCGATCGAGGCCGGCTTGCCCGGCATGGTGGCGGCAAATTTTAACGGCCTGTTCGCACCGGCCGGCGTGCCGCGGCCGATCCTCGATCAGATCACGCAGCAGACACGGGCGATCATGGCCGACGACGAGGTGCAGAAGGCGCTTATCCGCTCCGGCTTCGAGCCGGTCCTCGATTCAGGGCCCGACGAAACCAATAAAATTGTCGCGAGCGAAATCGCGCGCTGGACACCGATCATCAAGACGACCGGCTTCAAGATGGAATAATTCACCTCTCCCCGATTGAGAGGAGACGCTCCGTCGCCATCCGCTTCAGCGCCACGCGATCCACCTTGTTCGTGGAAGCAAGTGGCAATTCATCCACGAACCACACAAAGCGCGGGTGCTGATAAGCCGGCGCATTGGCAAGCGCGAATTGCTTGATGTCATCTTCACTCGGCGCGTGCCCCGCTTTGCGGATGACAAACGCGACCGGCTTCTGCCCCTTGATCTCGTCGTCGATCGGCACAACGGCCGCCTGCGCCACGTCGGGATGCCGCTCCAGCATGCGCTCAACATCCGCCGGGTAAATATTCTCACCGCCCGACACGAACATGTCGTCAGTGCGGCCGACAAAATAATGAAAGCCGTTCTCGTCGCACCGGAAAACATCGCCGGTAATGTAAAAGCCGTCGGCGGTGATCGGCGTCGGCACATCGGGCCGGTTATGATAGCCGATCATCACGGCGGGACATTTCATCTCCAGCACACCCTGCGCGGCATTACGATCGTCGCCATCCACCAGCCGCAGTTGCACCTTGGGATGTGGATAACCCACCGACAACTCCGGCTGCGGCAAGCCTTTCGGATGCGGCCCGAACACCACCGGCCCGGCCTCGGTCGTACCATACGCATTGGTGACCGCCGCCTGCGGCAGCGTGCGCCTGATGCCCGCCATCAAGCTTGCGCTCACCGGCGCCGATCCCATGCGCACCGACTTGACGCTCGAAAGATCGTTGCGCGCAAGCACATCGATTTCGCGCAGCATCATGGCGATCATCGGCGGCACCGCTGTAAGCCACGTCACGTGATAGCGTCCGATCGCCTCGATATAGGCGCGCGCGATAAACTGCGGCAGCAGCACGATCGTTGCGTGCGCGGCGCAAGCAAGTTTTGAGAGCGCGAGTGCATTCATATGATAGAGCGGCGCTGCGACCAGATAGCGCTGCCCAGATAAATCCTGTCCCTCGAGCCGCGTCTCCACCACCCAGATGTGACTCTGATGCGAGAGCACGACGCCTTTGGGCGTGCCAGTCGAGCCCGACGTGTAGAGAAACATCGCCGGTTCGTTGCCCGTTGCAACAATAGTTTCGAATTCACCAAGCTCAAGAAATTCATCAAAACTTTCGACGCTGATAGGTTTCTTCACCTCCCCCTGGAGGGGGGAGGTCGACGCGCGGAGTGCGTCGGGTGGGGGTGATCTGCCGACCTCGCCGTTCACCCCACCCCGGCTCGCTACGCTCCAAAGCCGATGCTTTGCATCGGCGTTCTTCACGTCAAGAACGGCAGCCGAAGGCCGCCTGCGCCCTCCCCCTCCAGGGGAGGGTGAGAGGGTGCCAAAACAGATCGTCGGAAGTTCGGAGGGACAATCCGCCCGGCGCTTAGCATCGCAGAACACGAACTTCGCGCCCGAGTCCGCGAGAATGAAATGGATCGTCTGGCGGGGAAAACGATAATTCACCGGCACCGCGACAAAGCCCGCGCGCATGATGCCGTAATAAGCCGCCAGATATTCGGCCCGGTTGGCGGAAAGTATCGCCACGCGATCTCCCCGCTTGAGCCCGCGCGCGGTCAGCGCACGCGCCATACCCATCGCCATCGCATCAAGCTGTGCGTAGGTGAATTCTCGCGGCACCGTCTCGCCGCCCAGATCGACGATCGCAGCTTTGTTAAGATCGCGGTCGCGCCGGATCAGATCGCCGAGATTCTCGAATGCAGCCATCTATGGATTGAGTGAGCCGATGTACGCCGAAAGCCCGATCATGTCGTCATCGTCCAGCTTGACGACCACTTGCTTCATTAACTCGACCCATGGCCCCGTGCGCTTGCCAGTCTTCATGTCGTTGAGTTGGCGAAACATGTAGGTCGCCGGCCGTCCCGAGATGCCCGGCACCTCACCCAGGCCCCTCAGATTGGGGCCGTGACAGATGGCGCAAGCGACTGTCTCACCATTGCCGCCGGTCGCTAACCGCGCGCCCCTAGCGATGCTGCCGGCTGGCACGTAATCAATGAAACCGGATTTCGGATCACGCATCTTCGCCCTCGCCTCGTCCTGCGGGAGCACGATGATCCGTTTGCCGATCGGTTCGGTGCCGCCACCAGCAACTGCAAACCGCATGGCACCCGCGCCGAGGTAGCTTTTGGCAACGGTCGCCGTCTCAACGACCTTGTTGTAGCCTGCGCTCGGCTTGAGCACGGCGAAATAATCAGCGGAGGCCTTCACCTCCGCATCGGAGAGCACCTTCGCCATCGCAATCATCACGCCCGCACGAACGTTGTTGCGCTCGCCGTTCTTGAATGCCGCCATCTGCCGGATGATGTAATTCGCGGGCAAACCCGCGAGGCTCGAAGATTCGGGATGGCCGTCACCCGACGGCAGGTGGCATTGCGCACAGGCACGGCCCGCCGGCTTCGGCCCGCCGCGCGCGACGATCTCCGGCATGGGCGGATGCGCGTCGGGGAACCAGTCGGGCGGATTATATGGATCGTCGATCTGCGCCTGTGTGTATTGTTTGCTGCTGCCCGGAACCTGCTTTTGCACCACGTTATCGTGCGGTTCCGGCTTAGGCGTGACCGGATAGGCCCAATCCGGATTGTCTGCTGCGAGCGCAACGCCCGACAGCATTACCAGCGCCAGCGCGCCGCTCAATCTTTTCATGAAAATTTCCCCGTTATCAGGTTTTCGGCGGCGCAGTGTAGTAGGTGCCACGGCCGCTGGCGAGCAGCTTACCCTGCGCGTCGAACACTTGCGCCTCGGCGGTCGAAAACTGCCCGCCCATGCGCACGATCTTGCCCTTGATCGTCAGATCGCCCGGCATCGCCACCGCGTGATAATCGACGCGCATATCGATGGTCGGCACGCCACGCCCGGTCTTACGGACCATCGCCCAGTCGGCGCCCAGATCGATCAGCGCTGCGAGAATACCGCCGTGCGTGAAGCGCCGCTCCGTATTGACCACCCATTCCTCGCGCCATTTAGCTTTGATCTCGATGCCGTCGTCGTGCACCGCAATCACCTGCAAACCGAGCCATTTGTGATACGGCGCGCGGGTGACGATCTCCTGCACCTGTTCCAGTGTCATCGTTGCAGCGTCACTCATGGCGTCACCACCACTTTTCCGATCACTTCACGGTCCTGGATGAGCCGCAAACCTTCGCTCGCCTGTTCCAGCGGCACCACCTTGTCGATCACCGGCGCGATCTGCTTTTTCTGAATCATCGTCATCAGACCAGCGAGGTCTTCGTCGTAGAAACTGTTCGAACCCTTGATCTCGATCTCGAAACTCCAGACATAGCGTAGATCTTCTTTCGGATCGTAGCCCGCAGTTGCGCCGCAAACCAAAAGCTTGCCGCCGCGCTTGAGGCATCTCAACGACGGCACCCAGGTGTCGCCGCCGGTGAAGTTCACGACCACATCCACCCCACCTTCGTAAGAGCGCCGATGCGGCTTGCCGTATTTTTCAATCGCCCACTTCGACCAATCGGTCTTCGTGTAATCGATCACCTCGTCGGCGCCCATTTCTTTGAGCCGCCGTAGTTTCTCATCGCTTGAGGCGCACGCGATGACTTCCGCGCCGAGCAGCTTTGCGAGGATCACGCAGCCGGTGCCCACCCCACCGCTCGCGCCGAGCACGAGCACGCGATCACCCTTTTTCACGGTCTTGTGAGTGATCAGCATGCGATGCGCGGTGCCATAGGCAACCGGCAGCGAAGCCGCCTGCTCGAACGTCACACCGTCGGGCATGACGACAAGCTGGTCCGCCGCGACCAGACAATATTCCGCCATCCCGCCGTCGAGCATCTCGCCCATCAGGCCTTTCTTCTTGTTGACCGGATTGACCAGCACGCGGTCGCCGACTTTCCAGCGCGCCACGCCCGCGCCGACCTCGGTGATCTCGCCCGCCATGTCGAGCCCGATGATGACCGGCAGCGGCACCTTGATCCCGGGCATTCCCTTGACCGTGAACACATCGTGGTAGTTGAACGAGGACGCCCGCACCCGGATGACCACATGGCCTTCGACGGCGCGCGGCTTCGGATAATCGGATACCACCGTCAGATCGTCGAGCTTGCCGTGTTGCTTGAGAACCAACGCCTTCATGGTCGCGCTCACGCCGCTGCTCCTTATCGTTACCGCCTGGATTGCTGTGGGCTTCCGGTCTAAGTAGCTTAAGGCGGGCTCGCCAACAACCCGGCGGCGGCCGAGTGGATTTGGGATAGGCGATGAAGGAAAACTTCCGGCAGTTTCTTGACCGGCTACGCCAGGCGGGCGAACTTGTCGACCTGCACCAGGCGGTCGATATCCGCCACATCGCCACCCTGGTCGACCAAGCCAAGACCGCGCTCTTCTTTCATAAAGTGATCGGTTACGACTTGCCGGTCGTCTCCGGCATCATCCGCACCAAAGAGCGCGCCACCATGGCGCTCGGCTGCGAGAATTTCGGCGAGATCGAGGTCAAGCTCAAGGCGGCCATCGATCACCCGATCCCGCCCAAATACGTGAAATCCTCGCCCACCCGCGAAGTCGTCATGCTGGGCGACGACGTCGATCTCTTCAAATTGCCGATCCCGATGTCTTCGGTCTACGACGGCGGCCCGATGATCACGGCCGGCGTCGTGATTGCGAAAGATCCCGAGCTCGGCTTCAACAGCGGCATCTATCGCTTCATCGTCAAGGAAAAGAGCCTCACCGGCATCGACATCGTCACACCCAACAACATGCGGCTGTTCGCCCAGCGCGCGCTCGAGGCCGGACGCCCCTGCCCGATTTCGATTTCCATCGGCACGCACCCGATCGAGATTACCGGCTCCGGCTATCGCGCACCGCTCGGCGTCGACGAGATGGCCATTGCCGGCGGCCTGCGCGGCGAGCCGGTCGAGCTTGCGCCGTGCCAAACCATCGACATGCCTTACATCGCCGACGCCGAGATCGTGCTGGAAGCGGAAATCCTCCCCACCGGGTGGACCTGGCCGGAAGGGCGCTTCGGCGAATTCACGCGGCTGATGGGCGGACTGCACTGGAATCCGCTCGTGCGCATCAAGGCGATCTCCAGGCGCAAGGATGCGATCTACTACAATCTCCACATGCCGTGGGAGAACACTTGGCTCGCTGCCCCCACGCGCTACGCACAAATCCGACAGGCGCTGCGCACCGCCAATGTCACGGTGAAGGATATCAACGTCACGCTCGGCGGCTGCGCCTTCTGGCACGCCGTGATCTCGATCAAGAAGGCGCCGGGCGACGGCAAGAACGCGTTGCTCGCGGCACTTTCGGTGATGGATTTGAAGCACGTCGTCGTGGTGGACGACGATATCGACGTCAACAACCCGACCGACGTCGAATGGGCGATCGCCACACGCGTCCAGGGCGACAAGGACGTGATCGTCATTCCCGGCGCACGCGCAAAGCCGCTGGACCCGAGCCTACCGCAGGGCGCGGGCGTGGTCCCGACAGGCGCAAAAGTAGGCATCGACGCCACCATTCCCGAAGGCATCCCGCTCGAACACTACGAGCGCATCACCTATGCATACGCCGACACCGCCAAGATCGACGACTACGTCAAAGGCAAGAAGGACAAGGCAGGCGACGCCGGCGATGAGGCCGCGGTCAAGGCTCTGGCGGAGAAAATCCTCAAAGCGATCGATGCCGAGCCGCTTTACTACACCGACATCGCCGAGCGTTTCGCGTCCTACGATTTCCGCACCGTGGCGCGCGCGCTCGGCCATCTGCATACGACGGAGAAGCTGTGGCAGGACTCACGCGGCCGCATGTGCGTGCGCGGTTCAAAATTCGCCGCCAAGCTTCCCGTGAAGAAATAGCAGCAGCCTCCACCCCCTGACGTCACCATGCTGATCGACACCCACACCCACGTCATTGCGACCGACACCAAGCGCTATCCGTTAGCGCCGCTCTATGGCCGCCAGTCCGACTGGTCGGCGGAGCATCCGATCGACTATGCGGACATGGTGAAGGCCACGAAGGAAGCCGGCGTCGACAAATCCGTGCTGGTGCAGGCCTCATCCGCCTACGCCTATGACAATTCCTACGTGGCCGATTCCGTCGCCGCGCACCCCGAGCGCTTCACCGGAGTCTTCTCAATCGACGTGGTTGCACCCGACGCCGTGACCAAGATGAAACACTGGATGGGCAAAGGCCTCACCGGCATGCGCATCTTCACCTCCGGCAGCACGCAGCCCGAGCAAGGCACTTTTTTCGCCGAAGATGCCGCATTCCCGGCCTGGACCTACGCCAGCGACACCGGACTTTCAGTGTGCATGCAGATGCGCGTGAAAGGGCTACCGCTGCTCGAAACCGTGCTCAAGAGATTTCCCAAGGCGCGGGTGATCCTCGATCATTTCGCCCGAGCCGAAGCCGCCGACGGCCCACCCTTCGCAGCCGCGGCGCCCCTTTTCGCACTGGCGCGCTACCCGAACGTGTATTTGAAGCTCACGCACCGGCCGATCGAGGAATCGATGAAAGGCAGCGCCACGCCCGAGACATTCCTCGGCCGTGCGGTGAAGGAATTCGGTGCGAACCGTATTCTCTGGGGTTCCAACTTTCCGGCCGCCAAACCGCCCCTGCCCGAGTTGGTCGCGATGGCGCGCAATGCGCTATCTTTTCTTCCACAAAACGACCGGGATTGGATATTTTTCAAAACTGCGCAGGCGCTTTATCCTGCGCTGGCGAAATGATGGGGAAATGCCGTGCTGACCAGACCCGATAAAGTCAAACTTCACACGCTGCTCGGCAACTATCCGAACGTGATCGCGCTCAAGGATGGACGGGTTAAATCCGACCTCGTCGAGTTCGACTTCCCCGACTATCCGGTCCCGAACAAAGGCTTCAAGCCGCTGGTGCGCGAGCACAAGTTCGACCTCGGCGAACTCGCCATCGTCACCTTCCTGCAGGCCAAAAGCTATGGCCTGCCCTATGTGCTGATCCCGGCCACCGTCATGGGCCGCGGCCAGCTCCACACCGTCGCCTACAATTCCGAGCGCGGCGTAATGAAACCGTCCGATCTCAACGGCAAGAAATTCGGCGTGCGCTCCTACACGCAGACCACCGGCATCTGGGTGCGCGGCATCCTGGCGGAAACCTACGGCGTCGATTGGTCGAAGGTTCAGATCATCACCATGGAAGACCCGCATGTCGCGCAATACAAGGATCCGCCGTTCGTGCAGCGCGCGCCTGAAAGTAAGCAGCTTCCGCAGATGCTGATCGACGGCGAGGTCGACGCGGCGCTCATCGGCGACAAATTCTCCGATCCACGCTTCAAGACGTTAGTCCCCGATGCCGACGTCGCAAGCAAGAAATGGGCTGAAACCCACGGCGGCATCCCGATCAATCACATGCTGGTCGCGCGCGCCTCAATCGCGCAATCGCGGCCCGATGTCATCAAGGAGGTTTTCCGTCTGTTCCGCGACGCGCGGCAGGCCGACACAGCGTCGAAGGGCGCGCTCGATCCCTATCGCTTTGGTGTGGAGGCCAACCGCCGCTCGCTCGAACTCATTATCGATTTCTCATATCGCCAGCAGATGATCCCGCGCAAATTCACCGTCGACGAACTGTTCGACGACCTGACGCGTAGCCTCGGTGCGTGACCCCTTATCCCTCCCCCGTTGGAGTGTGTGGACTTGATCCGCGGGGAGCGTTCGGGCGGAGAACGGACTATCGAGAATCCAAGGTCTGCTTACCACCCGAAAGCGACCGCAGAGCGGACATCACAGCACGTCGGCTTCGTGCCAATAACGACCGTTTGCACCGCAGCAAACAGTGGCTTTATTCGATCACCTCGTCGGCTCGGGCGAGCAACGTCTGCGGGCATAGTCAGCCAACGTCTGAGCGACTTGTCGCCGCTCATTGACCTGGATCAAAGCGGTCGTTGACAGAAGGGGCAGTCTGACGTGGCATTTTGGAGTAATCTGCTATGCAGACGAGCGCGCCAAATTTATTTTTTGAACTGACCCAGCGATTGATCGACGCCTCGAAAAACTGGTTCCGTAGGAGGGCCTCTGTCAATGAAATTGCCACTCTAGAAGATTCAGAGGAACTTTCGCGCATTGCGCACGAGCTTGGAATTTCGGCTGCAGAACTTCGCATTCTCGCCAACCATGACGAAAAAGCTGCCGATCTTCTTTATCAGCGAATGGATCAGCTTCGGCTTGATCGAAACCACGTCGATCTTGCGGTGTTGCGCGATCTTCAACGCTGTTGCTCAAACTGCGATCTTAAGCAGCTTTGTGCGCATGAGCTTGAGGACAAACCAATAGGTGCAACTTGGCCCAAATATTGTCCAAACGAGCAGACGCTTGCCGCACTCACGAGCGAGTCCAAACGATTCGAATAGCTAAATGTCGTTAGCCCGATTAAGGCATGTCTGCTTATCACCTGACAGCGGGGCAATAGCGAACATCGCGGTACTTCGGGTTCGTGCCAAACTCAGACATTAGCAACGTTCGCATCTCATTGAGAGATTTGAGGGCATACGATTGATCTAAATCAAACTGGAAGAGCGAATTGGTGCGATTGTTTCTCCGCAACCAAGAGGGAGGTGCAATGCCACCGGGTCAAGTTAGCCGCGGTAATTGTCTCTGCATACTCTCGGGCTGAAACATATGCGGCAAATACACGGGAGGAACGTCGGGGGCGGCCTCAGCGGGTCGCATCAGTGAGGCAAGATCCCATCTCAGCCGCTCCCGTCGCCATTGTCACTAGAAATCTTCCGGTTCTGTTGTCAGTTGCAAGCCGTTGAACATAAACGACGAGGGGCATCAAATGTTATCGCTGCCCAAAGCTATTTCGAAGCGGTGGACGAACTGGGTCAAAAGACAGCGTGCATTGAGTGAATTATCGGAATTGAAATGCTACGCCGAGGACAAAATCGAGCGTATAGCCAGCGACGCGGGTGTGCCCGCCGGGGAAATCTACAAGCTGGTAAGCCGCGGTTCTGAAACGGCGAATCTCTTACTGCGTCGTATGGCATCCCTTGACCTCGATCGGAACAAAGTTTCTCGAATTGAACCTCAAGTGTTCCAAGAGCTTAAGAAAAATTGCGCCTTGTGTGACAGTCGGCGACACTGCGTGCGGGATCTTGCTCACGATTCCAGTGATCCCGTATGGGAGCGATATTGCCCGAATGCTGGAACGCTCCTAGCGCTGAACGTACTGCCGTGGATGTCCCGGCACGAGTGGTAATATACTAATAATCGAACGCACCCGCTTTCGCGGCGTTGATCTCGATCAATGCAAATGAACCTCCATCGGACCATTTTACGAATAGTTTAAAGGAGGGACGAATGGGCGTGACCAATTCTATCCAGGCCCTCTTGGCCAATTTCGCAAAACTCGTTGCGCTGCGATCCAGTTGGGATTTTACCTGCGGAGATTGCGAGCGATCGAATCGTTGCGGTCTACCCCCGAGCAAGACCTGCATCGTTCGAGCAGACCAGATCGCCCGCGGCGACTGGAAAGCCAAGCGGCGGGCGAAAATTGTGATCGGGTGGTGAAGCCGGCCAGACATTGCCCAATGATACTCAATCCGCACGTCGCGGCCGTCGCTGATACTATTGGTGTTGGTGCGAAGGGATTATTTTTCGTTGATGACATGCCCGACCGCGTTAGTGGTGCCGATCCACGAATGCTCCCAGGTCGTCGCGTTCACAAAATCCGCGTCAGTTTATTCGAGTACGCAGAACCAGCCTCACGACAAGATCTGATGGCGTGCGGCGAAATTAGCTACCATTGCGATATCCACGCAAATCAGACGGTTTATGTTTCTTATGCCCCATACTGAATCTTATTGATTCCTATGTAATCCGCGACCGTGCGAACGCCGGGGGTCAATTCCGCTGCCACGCGAAGCGCATCCTTCTCATCTAGCAAATCGACGCCACCCCACAATTCGACCACGCCATTGTGGACAATCACATTGATATGCGAAGCGCTCGCCCACAACTTCGACTTGATCTCGGAAAGCACTCTTTCACGCAGTACTGAATCTTCTACCCTGGATTCAACACTAATATCCCGCCGCAGAGCCGCTAAACCCTGAAGCAAATTTGCTCGGCTCACGATGCCAACGAGATTTCCTTTCTCGACGATCGGTACACGCTTGATTCGGTGTTTTTCAAGCAATGATGCCAACTCACCGAGCGGCAGATCGGGGCTCGCGGTGATTACTCGCTTGGTCATTACATCGGCTGCCCTGACCGCGTGAGACTTCAAGTAGTCGTGTGCTAGCGTGCCCTTGTCACTCAGGAGATTGAGCCACCAGGAGTAATGACGCTCGGTTCCGGCTTCGACGCGGTGAATGAGGTCACCTTCGCTGACAATTCCGATGAGCGCGCCCAACTCGTCAACTACCGGTACGGCGCTGATGCGATTGGATAGAAGAATTGTAGCGGTCTCTTGGACGGTCGTGTTGGGCCCCACGGTGATCACTTTAGAAACCATCACATCGGAAGCTTTCATGGCTCGCTCCACTCCCATTCTTAAAATTGCCGACCAATTCGCTTCACCACTCACGCCGAGCAGCCCACGGCAATGCATTCAACATGTTAAGTGTTGCGAAATTCGGGCAATAATCCTGCCATGCTTGGTCGTCGGAATTGCATGTGAGGTCACGGTCGCATTGTTCGTGACTGTCACATAGCGTGCAACGTGTCCGCAGATCGCGGAACATTTTCGGTTCGATCTGGGCAACTTCGTTACGATCCAGGTCCAGCCTGGCCATACGGCGGAACAAAAGTTGGGTATAATCGTGGTCTTCTTTCCGTAGATCGGCGTCAGATTCGCTGAATTCCTCGAACCCGTCATTTAATTTTGAGAGATCAAACAAATTTTGCCAATACTGGACGATCCCATCACTCAAAGACCAAGTCGTGAGAAAGGCAACCATCTGATCCTCCATTGGTTTCTTACTTGCCACAGTCGGACGACTTCAAAATTCAGATACTCCCTATTTCAATTTTGCATTGATCTAGATCAAGCTTCGTCTAGCGAGAGATTGTGAGTGCGTAGCACGCTTCACGTGCTGCGCCGCAACGTAGTCACGCAGCGAATCGACGAGTTGGGTCATTCTCGACCGAATTGCGATCTCAGCGCGACGTCCGCTTTACCCCCAATATCGACCGTTGAGCGGACATCGAGGCACGTCGGCTTCGTGCCATTTTCGACCAAAATGCACTGCAGCGAACTTACAGTTATTTGGACAACTCGTCGGCGCGAATGAGTATCGTTTGGCGGAATAGTGGTACCGAGCGCGTCGGCACTCCTGCGGTCGAGTGTGAGCTCAAATCTCGTGGGTTAACGCCCCCCGCTGGTACGAAAAAGATCAACAAAGACCTTTCGCAACCAACGAATAGGAGCGTCATGGTGATTCCGTTCGTGCCAGTAAATTCGTAGATCGAAGGGGGCAATGGGCACTGGCATCGGCAGGACCTTGATCGGCACATGGGATTCGTAAACTTCCGCGAGCATGCCAGGAACAATGGCGACGAGATCGGAATTTGGAATGACCATAGGGAGCACGTGGAAGCCAGGAACGATGAGGGTGATATTGCGCCGAACTCCATACCGAGCGAGCACATGATCGAGATCGGCATGTGCCATACCCGTTGAATGCGCGATAGCATGTTCAGCGTTCTGAAATGCCTCGATCGACATTCCCTTTGCGAACCCTGGGTGTTTTGCGCGCATGATGCACACATACCGATCGCGGAACAGGAACGCTTGCCGAAATCCGGTTGTTAGGTTGTTGAAATAACCGACGGCGACATCCACGTCGCCGGAACTCAGCGGGAGGCCAGGCTTCTCCATTGGAATTGGCCAAACCCGTGCCGTGGCGCTAGGTGCAGCTTTCTTTAGATAGTCGAGTAGCTTCGGCAGAAACACCATTTGTCCGACGTCGCTGGCGTACAAATTGAAACATTTTGTCGTCGTACTCGGATCGAAATGCCTACCCGAACTTATTCCTGCGACAAGGGTCGCCATGGCTTCTTGCGCCGCAAGCCCAAGGCGCTCGCCGTAAGGGGTTGGCTGAAACCCTTTAGGCGTTCGCGTGAACAGCGGATCATCGAAATGCCTGCGCAGCTTCGCCAACGCGTGACTCGCTGCGGGCTGCGATAAGCCGATGCTATCGGATGCCGCTGAAACACTGCGCAGGCGAAGCAGCTCAGCGACCAGCCGGATTTGGGTAAGAGTTAGGTCGCCAATATGCATGGGGTGCATATTGTGAATGTCCTCCCTTAGATTGCAAGCTCAATAACGCGGCGTATGGTCAAAACATAAAACCTGGTCAGCAAGACGAGAGATCGGTTGGATTATCATCGTGCCCGACACTCTAAGAGGAGGAGCAGCTATGAGCGCAAACCAATCGATGACCGTGCGCGAAGCCGTTTTGGAGCTTCTTCGGTCATTCGGAATGACAACAATCTTCGGCAATCCAGGTTCGACCGAACTTCCGATGTTCCGCTCCTTCCCGAACGATTTCCGCTACATCGTCGGGCTTCAAGAGGCTGCTGTTGTCGGGATGGCGGACGGCTACGCGTAAGCAACCCGCAATGCTGCGTTCGTCAATCTCCATTCAGCCGTAGGCGTTGGACATGCGATGGGCGCTATATTTACCGCCTACAAGAACCGAACACCGTTGGTCATCACCGCTGGCCAGCAGGCGCGCTCGATTCTTCCAACCGAGCCATTCTTGTTTTCGATGCAGGCTACAGAACTACCCAAGCCGTATGTGAAGTGGAGCAACGAGCCCGCGAGGGCGCAGGATGTGCCGGCGGCCGTTGCGCGCGCCTACTACCTTGCCATGCAACCGCCCTGCGGCCCGACCTTCGTATCTATTCCAGTCGACGATTGGGACCGACAAACCGAGCGTGTACTCTCCCGGCAGGTCAGTACCGCGCTGCGGGGCGATCCAAGCCTATTAGCGGTCCTAGGAGATTCCTTGGATCGCTCAGCGTGTCCGGCCTTCGTTGTCGGTTCCGCTGTAGACCGCGATGGAGCCTGGGATCTGGCGATCCAGTTGGCCGAGCGATACAGCGCCCACGTGTGGGTCAGTCCCAATTCCGGCCGATGCAGCTTTCCGGAAAGCCATCCCTTGTTCGCCGGCTTCCTTCCGGCCAGCAAAGAAGGAGTTGCGGAGCACCTTGAAGGTTATGATTTGGTATTGGCACTAGGTGCGCCGCTCTTCACTTATCACACGGAAGGATTTGGCCCCTTCTTGTCGCCCGGAATCCAACTGTTCCAGCTCATCGATGATCCAGACGTCGCCTCGTGGCTACCAATTGGTACCTCGATCGTGACTAGCTTGCATCATGGCATAGCGGACCTCTTGGATCGGATTCCACCGCCGTCCCGTCCGAGACCAGAGGCTCGTCGAAAGCCACGTCGCGCTGAGCCCAGTGCAACGATCACCGTACCCTATCTCATGCAAACGCTGGCAGAGATACGCCCGTCTGAGAGCATTATCGTGGAAGAAGCACCAAGCAGTCGCAGTGCCATGCAAGCCTACTTACCGATCAATCGTAGCGATGGCTTCTACACCTGCAGCAGCGGCGGTCTTGGGCACGGCGTGCCCGCAGCCGTCGGCGTTGCGCTCGGTAAACCACAGCACAAGGTCATTGCGCTGATTGGCGACGGATCGAGCATGTACTGCATTCAGGGATTGTGGACTGCGGGTCAGCTCGGGCTGCCGATTACATTTGTCGTCGTAAGGAACGGTCGATACCAGGCGCTGGAGGAATTCGGACCTCACTTTGGTCTGGCGCAGACTCTCGGAACCAAATTGCCAACAATCGATTTCGTGGCGCTCGCAGCGGGGCACGGCATCGACGGTTGCCAGGTCCATCGCGCCGATGTGCTGGAAGGTGTGCTACGCAAGGCGATCGCTGCCGAGAAGCCAATTCTTGTAGAAGTCACGGTGAGCTAACTCACCTTTGCTTCAGCAGGGATGTGCAATGGGAGGTAACCGAGTTCAATGGGCGTTGTGGCACAAATGAACTTGTCATCCAGCGGCGGGCGAGCCCGTTCATCCTCAAACTTCAGAACGTCGTGCTGCAAGACCGCGGCGGTCGACAAGCGCCTGAGGCGCAGCTCTCGCACTGCAATAGGCGGCAGCTTGGAGAGTCCGGTCAGGGTCAAAAGCGGTAATACTCGGAGTGAACACAAGACGTCCGCTTCACCCCCGATTGTGTTGCAAATCTATTTTGGGTCCTCGCGCGCGAAATAATGATTCAAGATTAGGCGTCATTGCGCAACGTTGATTCAAAAAGCTGCCTGTCTCGATTCAAATATTGCGCGCCAGCGGTCCCTCGCCGAGTTTTGCAACACAATCCCCCCAATAGCCGACATGCGACGCTAAATGTGCCGGAGCGATCGTCACGACGGTTGCCGCAACCCCATCCGCTCCAGCCGCGGCAGCACTTCGTCGCGGAAATACGGCAGCTCATCCGCGTAATTGACCAGCGACACCGCAACGCCCCGAATTCCGGCTTTGCTGAGCCCAGCGAGCATGTCGGCAACCTGATCCGGATCGCCCACGATGCGCAGTCCGCCATTTCCCATGGCGTAGCCCGCACGTTGCCGCTTGAACTCCACCTCGCCAAGCTTCTCAAGCGTGAGATTTCGCTTTGCCAGAATGCCGTCCACCGCGGACCAGTCGGCATTCTCAACAACACTATATTCGAAATACGCGTCCGCCTCCTTCTGCGTCGGCCGGCAAGTCACCACACCGACGGTATAGACGTCGAGTTCGCGCCCATGCGCTCGCGCCTCCTCTTTGGCCGCACGCACACTTTTCGCTGTCTCGTCCAAAGACGTGCGCGAGGCATGCGTGAAGAAGGCATCGCAATTGCGAATGGCAAAGCTGCGCCCCGTCGGCGACGCCCCTGCATTCATGATCAGTGGACGCGTGCCGCCGTAGGGTTTTGGTTTAGCGCGCACACCCTTGAGCTTGATGAATTTTCCGTCGAAATCAAAATCTTCAGCGTCCGACCAGATCAGTTTGATCGCGTCGAGCCACTCCTGGCCGTATTCGTAGCGTGCCTCGTGGTCGCGCTGCTTGACGCCGAACATATCGAACTCATCCTCATTCCAGCCGACGACGAGATTGAGCCCGAAGCGCCCTGCCCCGATATGATCCGCGGTCACGAATTCCTTGGCCGCAATGACGGGATGGAACAGCGGCGCATGCACGGTTCCGAACACCACGAGACGCTTGGTCGATGCAAGCAGGCCGCTGGCCCACGTCACCGTTTCAAGCGTTTCACCCTGATAGTCGGTGTCGCCCCCATAGCCCTTCCAGCGTCCGATTGGCAGCATGAAATCGATGCCGGCCTCATCCGCCATGCAAGCAAGCCGCAAGTTGTCTTCCCAGTTACCCGACCAGCGCTCAGGCACTTTCGTAACCGCGCGGCCCGAAGAACAATTCGCCCCGAACAGACCGATCTTGAGCACATTGGAATTGTTCATCGCCATGCGCTCGCGCATGAAACCACCGCCGGATGAAATTTTGGCTTTTAAATCATTCATGCGTCAGCCATTTGGAATGACCGGCAACAACAGATGCGACGGCCGCTTGAGGTCGTGATAAATTTTATGCATCACCGTCTTGCTGCTACAGATGTGATACGGCACATACTCCGCATTGGTCGCGCCCGCGACGCCAGTCGGCAGATCGAGGCATGTGATTTCAAGACAAATCCGGTGACCCCTGCGGAACAGGTTTGCCGTTGAAAGAATCTCGATCTGATATTCGTTAATTTCGCCCGGCACGACCGACTTGCGCGCTTCGCGCGTGAGCGGATGCCAGGGCCTGCCCGGCAGCGAACGATTTGCATCGATGGCGCGGTTGGACGCTTTGAGCCAGCCGCGCGTGAGCTCCCGCTCCGGCAGATTTTTCGGAATTTCGCGCTCGCCCTCCCGCACTGTGAGCACCGAGACATCCGGGCCAACATCTTTCAAAACCACAATCCAATTGGTGTCGTCCTGATCGATCGCGGCATGGAGCGTAAGCACGGCAGGTCCGGCGACCAGCACATCCTGCGGCAGCGGATCGGTGATGTAGCGCAGCTTTTGGATCGCGCCGGTTTGGGTCGGCGGCATCTGCACGAACACGTCCGGTGCCTGCACTTCGTCGACCGACGCGGGTTCAAGCGGCGTGGGTGAAAGCCTCTCCCAGCTCGAAAGATAAAGCTTGGTCCATTGCGTCTCCGGCAGCGGCCAATCGCACGCGGTCCGCCATTCGTTTGCTCCCATCACCCAAAACTTTACCGGCGGCTCGTTCATGATCCCGGTGTCGAGACCTTTGAGCCAATGGTCATGCCAACGCAGGATCTCGTTATGGAAAGAATGAAACGGCCGCTCGACATGCGCCGGCCCCGCCAGCATCAGCTTCTTCGGCGCCTTGATGTTGCGGTACCAGTGCTGACAACCGTTGAGATGCGTCTTGTAGGTGTAGCCGTACCAGCCCGAGCCGGTGTAGGTCGGCACCTTGATCGCATCGAATTTCGCTTCGCTCTTTTTCACCGCCGCTTCGTTGTCATACGGATCGATCAGCAGATTGAAAAAGGGCGGCATGTGCTGCCCTTTTTGCGCGATCAGATTGTAGACATGCGGATAAATCTTGTAGTCCGGATTGTTCATCGCCTCCTGCCAGAACTTCTCGCGCTCTGGCGGAAGCGCGCCCGGCGCGCCGCGGTTCTGATGCATCGCGGAGAAATGACCGACGAGATAACGAAACAGATGGACCACTCCGCCGGGATATTCGTCACGGAAGCCGCCGAACTCACCATAGGCGCCGCGCGAATCGAACGGAAAAATTGCCTTGAGATGCGGTGGCTGCTTCTTCGCGACCGCAAGCTGCTCGGCACCAAAGCCGGAAATACCGACCATGCCCACATTGCCGTCGCACCACGGCTGTATCGCGATCCATTCGATCAGATCGTAGCAATCCCATTCGCGCGAGCTGCCGCCTTCCGATTTTCCGATACCGCGCGGCGAGCCGATCACATGCACATAGCCACGCGAAACAAAAAATTTCGTGTCGCCCGCCTCCATCGGCCCGGTCCACAGCGGCGTCCAGGCCGGCTGCGGCGGCACCGCGTCCGCCATGTCGGGGCCTTGCAGATCCTTGTTGTAGATCGCAAACGCCAGCAGTGCCGGAAATTTGTCCGGCGCCTCCGGCCGATAAACGTCGATGCACAGCTTCACGCCGTCTCGCATCGGCACATAAACATCGCGCTCCTTGACCATGCCCTGGTACGTCGGCTCGCGCCGATACGCGGTCGGCGGATTTTCGCCCGATGAGACGAGCGGCGCCTTGCTTTCACCCCCTTGCCTCATGTCGCACCGCCGTTCTTGAGCACATAGCGGCCGCTTTCGTTCCGCGCGAGCCGATTGGTCGCGTAGAGCGCGTCCAGTTCGCGCACGATCTCACGGCCGTCGCGGCTGCCCGCCGCCGCCATCAATTCGAGAAAACTCGCAGGCTCCTCTGCAAGCGAATCCACGACCGATTTGGTGCGCGCGCGCTGCGGCAGCACCGGCGGCGCCGGAATACCCCATTCCAATGCCGCCCGCTTACCGAACGGGATAGTGCAGTCGAATCCAACCTTCGCACCCGTGCGTGCGCCTGCGAGCGAAGGATCAAGCGGCACGACACGAAAACCGCCTGCGACAATCATGTCGCGATCGCCCTGGCAGCGCGTCGCCATCGCCCAATCGACCTGCTCGTCGGAAAACACATCGATGTCCTCATCGAACACGAACACATGCTTGGCCTCCGCCATCGAACCGAACACGGCGGCGATCGCGTTGCGCGCCTCGCCCGGCACGCGCTGACGGAGCGAAACGCGGACATTATACATACCGCCGCTTGAGGGCGTGGCATACACCGCAAGCGGCTCGCGCACGGAGGTAACGAGCGCAGCCCACGCGGCCGATTCAGTTTTCACAGTCGTGACCTGCGCCGTGTCGGTACGCGCGAGATGCCGCCCGCCGATGGTAACCGTCTGGAACAGGGCATCCTTGCGCCGCGTGATCGCGGTCAGATGGAAAACCGGGTTCGTCTTCACCACGCCATAATAGCCGACGTATTCGCCGAACGGCCCTTCCGGCTCGGTGTGACCGTTGGCATCGAGAAATCCTTCGATCACATATTCGGCGTCCGCCGGTACGTGCACATCGTTGCTCACGCACTTGACGATCGGCACGCTCGCGCCGCGCACGGCGCCCATCACCTCGAACTCGTCTGTCGGCTGCGTGGCGCTGACCGCCGCCATGAAATCCGCCGGATGCGAACCGACCGCGAACGCAATCGGCAGCTTCTCCCTGCGCGCAACGGCATCGAGATAGATGACGCGCAGATCGCTCGGCGCGATCAGATCGATGCCGGCATTGTGCGACCCGCGAAGCATCATCCGGCGGCAGCCGACGTTGGTGTATCCGGTCGCGGGGAAAACCGAGAAGTCGAGACTGGCGGAAATATATGGCGCGCCATCTTCGCTGTGCTGAAGATGAATCGGCAACGCGCAAAGATCTGCATCCTTGCCGGTGAGCACAACCTCCTGCACCGGGGCGTCCTTGGCTGAAACTTTCACCGGCTTATGCGGATGCGACAGGCGCTTCGCCAGCGTTGGAAGCAGGCCGGTCTCGTCGGTGTCGAGCGCAATCGCAAGCCGCCGCCGCGACCCCATCACATTGCCGACGAGCTCGGCCCGCTCAGGGCCGGCCGCGCGCAAGTGGGTCGCACGCGGATTGCCATCGAGCACGCCGGCGACGTCAACCAGGTCGATAGGTTGCTCGCGGACCTCGCATTCGCCCATCTGCACCAGTCGTTCGACAAAACGGCGCAGTCTGAATTTCTCGGTATCGGCCATCAGGCGACCTCCATCGGTACCGCACTCAAATAGCGGCGCGACAATCTGTCTAGCAACCGGGGCAAGGCCATGAAAGTAACATGTAAATCGTCACCAATCGCACACCTCCATAGCGATTGGGACGATTTCCCACCACCGGTCTGCTATTCAAATGTCGCGGACAAATTGACCTCGCGGTCGGTCCTGATTACCGTCCGTGGAACAACCGTTATAAATGCCTAGGGAGAGCATCGATGAAGAGAATTCTTGCGGGATTGGGCGCGATCGCGATGTTCGCGATGCCGTCGGCATACGCGCAGCAATCCGTCAAAGTCGGCGTCGTCATGTCCTATTCTGGACAATTTGCCGACACCGGCACCCAGATCGGAAACGGCATCAAGCTCTACATGAAAGAGCACGGCGACACGGTCGCCGGAAAAAAGATCGAGCTGATCCCAAGGGACAACGGCGGCATCGCGCCCGACGTTGCCAAACGCCTCTCCCAGGAAGTCATCGTACGCGACGGCGCCGACATCCTCGCCGGATTTGACCTCACACCGAACGCGCTCGCGGCGGCCGACGTCTCCGCACAGGCCAAGAAGTTCATGGTCAACATGAATGCAGCCACGTCAGTGATCACCACCAAGTCGCCCTACATGGTGCGCACGTCGTTCACGGTGTGGCAGCTTAACGAATCGCTCGGCACCTGGGCCTACAAGAGCGGGCTGCGCAAAGTCTACACACTCGTCTCCGACTTCGGCCCGGGTCACGACGGCGAAGCCGCGTTCCAGAAAGGCTTCAAGGATGCCGGCGGCGAAATCGTCGGCTCCGCGCGCTACCCGGTGGCGAACCAGGACTTCGCGCCCTTCCTGCAGCGCGCCAAGGATGCCAATCCGGACGGCATCTACATCTGGGTGCCCGGGGGCACGCAACCGGCTGCTATCGGCAAGGCCATCGCCGAACGCGGCATCGATCCCACCAAGACGAAAATTCTCGGCCAGGGTGAATTGACGTTCGAGGATTCGCTCAAAGGCATGGGCGACGCAGGCTTAGGAATCATCACCGCGTTCCATTACGACTACAATCACCAGTCTGCGAAGAACAAGGCGTTCGTGACCGCCTACAACGCCGAATTCAAGCGGAACCCGGACATGTTCTCGGTCGGCGGGTATGATGGCATGCACGCCATTTACGAAGCTCTCAAGAAAACCAACGGCAACGCCGATGGCGAAGCTCTCATCAACGCCGTCAAAGGCATGAAGTGGGAGAGCCCGCGCGGGCCGATGTCGATCGATCCGGAGACACGCGACGTGGTCCAGACCGTCTACATCCGCCGGGTGGAGAAGGTCGGCGGCGCACTGGTCAACGTCGAGTTCGACAAAGTCGAAAACGTCAAGGATCCGTGGAAGGCCCGAATGCCGAAATAAGATCGGCAGGAAGTTGCCGATCGGCGGCCGAAGGGGGCGACCGCGATGATCACGTCACTGCTCGGCATCCTGTTCGACGGGTTTGCCTATGGCATGCTGCTGTTCCTGCTTTCGGTGGGGCTGTCGGTAACGTTGGGGATGATGAATTTCGTCAACCTGGCGCACTGCAGCCTCGCCATGGTTGGCGGCTACATCGCCGTAACACTGATGAACCGGGCGGGATGGCCCTTCTTCGCCACCTTGCCGATGGCCTTCCTGGGAGCTGCGGCGGTCAGCATCGTGCTCGAACGGCTGCTCTATCGTCCGCTCTACCGCGCCACCGATCTCGACCAAAGTCTTTTGACCATCGGCATCGTATTCGTGTCGATCGCAACCGCCGCCTACATTTACGGAACGGCGCAATTGCCGGTGCAACTACCGGACTACTTGCGCGGCTCCTATCAAGTGTTCGGCAGAAACTTCGGGGTGTACAGGCTATTCCTGATCGGCTTCTCGCTCGTAATCTCGATCGTCCTCGTGAGCACGCTCGAGTACACGCGCTTCGGCGCACAAGTGCGCGCGGCAGTCGACAACCAGCGCATGGCGCGCGGACTGGGAATCGACGTCAACGGCGTGTTCGCAATTACGTTTGCTCTCGGCGGCGGATTAGCCGGCCTCGGCGGTGCGTTGGCCATCGATATCGTCGGCCTCGATCCGAGTTTTGCCTTCGCCTATCTAGTCTATGTGTTGATCGTCGTGTCGGTCGGCGGCTTAGGCTCGATCGGAGGTACGTTTGTCGCAGCAATGTTGTTGGGTATCAGCGACTCCGCCGGCAAGTATTATTTTCCCCAAGTTGGCGCGTTCCTGATCTATCTCGTCATGATTGCGATATTGATGTGGCGGCCCGCCGGCCTGTTCGGGAAGCGATAGGGCATGATTTCAAAAGATGGCAGTTCTCCAAAATGTTCATGCTCAGACAAGATGTCAGAGCCCGACAATGATTCCATCTAAACGGATAGAGCTCTAACCGATGGCGGTCATGTCCAGTGCGGTCACCAATCCGCATCAATTTCTGCAAGCGCAAAATCGCTGGCACTGGATCGAGGTGGCGTTCTGGCTCGCCACTCTCCTGCCGTTTGTGCTCACGCCCAGTTATCTCTCGCTCGCCAGTCAAATCGCGATCACCGCGTTGTTTGCGCTTTCGCTCGATCTGATCCTCGGCTATGCCGGCATCGTTTCGCTCGGACACGCGGCGTTCTTCGGCTTTGGCGCCTATACCGCCGGCCTGATCTCCAAATGGGGCTGGGGCGAGCCGCTCTCCGGATTGCTGATCGCGGCCTTCAGTGCGGCCGTGCTCGGCTACCTGATGAGCTTCATCATCGCCCGCTTCCGTCATCTCACGCTGATCATGATGACGCTCGGTCTCGGCCTTCTGCTGTTCGAGGTCGCCAACAAAGCGAGCTGGCTCACCGGCGGCGCCGATGGCCTGCAAGGCGTGCACATGTGGCCGCTGTTGGGCATGTTCCGGTTCGATCTCTACGGCTACACCGCATATACCTACGCGCTCATTGTCCTGTTCCTGCTCTTCCTGCTGAGCCGGCGGCTGACCAATTCGCCTTTTGGCCTTGCGCTGCGCGGCATTCGCGAAAACCTCACGCGCATGCGCGCCATCGGCGCGACCAGCCGCTCGCATATCCGGACGGTCTACACCATTTCTGCGGCGATCGCCGGCGTGGCCGGCGGTCTGCTCACGCAAACCACTGAAACGGTATCGCTCGGCGTGGTGGATTTTCAGCGCTCCGCCGACGTGCTGGTCATTCTCGTGCTCGGCGGCGCCGGTCGGCTTTATGGCGGACTGATCGGCGCGATCATCTTCATGGTCGCGCGCGACCAGTTCTCCGGCATCAACCCGCAATACTGGTATTTTCCCATCGGCGTTCTGCTCATTGCGGTCGTGATGTTCCTGCCCAACGGCATTCTCGGCGGTCTTGCGCGCCTCGTCGCATCATGGCGGAGCAGATCGCAATGAGCACGCCGGTCCTCTCCACCCGCGGCCTCGACAAGAACTTCGGTTCGCTCGTCGTCGCTAAGGACATCGAAATCGCGCTGCCCAAGGGCGTGCGCTATGCGCTGATCGGACCGAACGGCGCCGGCAAGACCACCTTGATAAACTTGATCACGGGCATGCTGCAGCCTGATGTCGGACAAATTTTCCTGGGCGATGAGGAAATCACCCGGCTCGGACCGGAACAGCGCGTGCGGCGCGGGCTGGTGCGCACGTTCCAGATCAACACCCTGTTTCCCAATCTGACCGCGCTCGAAGCCGTGACGCTTGCGGTCTGCGAACGCCGCGGCGATGCGAAAACCTGGTGGCGTCCGATCACCGCCTATGGCGAAGTGCTGGACGAAGCCTATTCCATTCTCACGTCGCTGCTTTTGGCGCCCGTATGCAATCGCCCAACCCGCGAGCTCGCCTATGGCCAGCAGCGGCTGCTCGAAATCGCGCTCGCGCTCGCGACCAGGCCCAAGGTACTGCTTCTCGACGAGCCCGCCGCCGGCGTACCGCGCGACGAAAGCTCGGAATTGTTTGCCGCCATCACCAGCCTCTCACAGGACATCACCGTGCTCTTTATCGAGCACGACATGAATATCGTCTTCAAGCTTGCGAGCCGCATCATCGTGATGGTCGGCGGCCGCATCCTGGTCGAAGGCACGCCCGCCGAAATCGCCGCCGACCCGCGCGTGCGCGAAGTCTATCTTGGCGGAGCGCATCATGGCTGAGCCCCTGCTCGCGCTGAAAAACGTGCGCGCCGGTTACGGCGACGCCGTCGTGCTCGACGACATATCGTTTGAGATCGCCCAGAACGGCAGCCTTGCCCTGCTCGGCCGCAACGGCGTGGGAAAAAGCACGCTTCTGCTCACCATCATGGGATTCACCCGCGTCGGACGCGGCACGATCGAATGGCAAGGCAAAGATATTACTGCACTCGCACCGCATCTGCGCGCCCGCAGCGGTATCGGCTGGGTGGCGCAGGAACGCGAAATTTTCGCAAACCTTTCGGTCGAGGAAAATCTCACCGTCGCGGCGCGCCCTGGCCGCTGGGACCTCGCGGCGATCTTTGGGTTGTTTCCGCGCATCGCCGAACGGCGTCACAACAAGGGCAATCAGCTCTCCGGCGGCGAGCAGCAGATGCTCGCGATCGCGCGCGCGCTGATGACCAACCCGGCCTTGCTTCTGCTCGACGAGCCACTCGAGGGCCTCGCCCCCATCATCGTCGAGGAACTCAGCGCCGCAATCGCACGCATGATGAAGGAGCAGGGAACCGCGCTCATCCTCGTGGAGCAGCATGCCGAGATCGCGCTTTCGCTCACCGAGCACGCCGTGGTGTTCGAGCGCGGCGCCATTGTCCATCGCGCGCAATCGCGCGATTTGCTGGCGGACGCCGCCACGCTCGACCGCTTCATCGGCCTGCGCGTGGCGGAAGGAACGCCATAGCGCAGCCGTGCGAACTCCCCTCCCCCCGCGAGCGAAGCGAGTGGTGGGGAGGGGTCGGGGGTGGGGGGTCTATCCGCTTGTTCGTCTGACAGTGAGTTTGCGGGCGTAGTCGTTCAACGTTATCGCGCTCTACGCATCGACGAAGTCGAATGCATCCTGCCAGCGCACCACGCGAGCGATCGACGGCGAGGGAAAGTGCGCCGTGCACATCAGCGTCGACGTATCGCAGAAGCGGCCGAACAATTTTCGCCGCGACTCTCCCGCAAGCGCGGAATCATAGTCCGACATCATGCCGAGTTCGGGATAGCGGGCCTGCAGCGGCGAGTGGAT
>PNAI01000002.1 GCA_003169835.1 Hyphomicrobiales bacterium
CAACAAGGAGCTGCGCGCGATCGTGGCGTCGGAGGAGACCACTAGGCGCATCATCGCCGACGGCGGCGATCCGGTTACAGGAACACCCGAAGAATATGCCGAGAATATCGAGCGCGAAGAGGCGAAATGGGCGGCGCTAATCAAGAAGCTCGGGCTCGTCGTCAACTAGGAACCGTGGGGAAGAGGGACGCGCATGAAAGAGATCGTCGGGACCTGGCGTCTCATCAGGACCGCCGCGCGCAATGACGCCGGCGAATCCATGCATCCGCCTTATGGGTCGAAGCCGCGCGGGCTGGTCGTGTTCTATTCCGACAAGCGCATGATGTCGGTGCTCTGCGATGGACGCAGCGAGCTGCCGCCCGAGGCCGGCGCGCGCGAATACAATTCCTACTGCGGCAACTACGAATTCGACGGCAAGACGCTCACGACGCGCGTCGATGCTTCCGCCAGCCAGGACCGCGTCGGCGGCGAGCAGGTGCGCAATGTGCGGTTCGACGGCGAACACATGGTGTTGACGCAGAAGCCGCGGCTCTGGCGCGGTGTCATGCAGCACCGCGAACTCGTCTGGGAGCGCATCGCCGACGCGCCGGCGAACTGAAGAAGAGGACATTCCCATGCAGAACTCAGAAAAAATCTGGCAGCTTGTCGATGCGCGCAAGGACGCTTACGAGGCATTGTCCGACCGCGTCTGGGGCATGCCGGAGATCTGCTACACCGAATATCGCTCCGTGGCTGAGCACCGCGCCATGCTGGAGCAGGAAGGTTTCCGCATCACCGAAAACGTTGCCGGCATCCCGACCGCCGTGGTGGGCGAGGCCGGCGATGGCGGGCCGGTGATCGCGATCCTCGGCGAATATGATGCGCTGCCGGGCTTGTCCCAAGTCGCCGGCATCGCGGAGCCGAAGGAAATAGAGCGCGGCGGGCATGGTCACGGCTGCGGCCATAATCTGCTCGGTTCCGCGGCGCTGCTCGCCGCGACCGCAGTGAAGAACTACCTGGCGGAAGCCGGCGTGAAAGGCCGTGTGCGCTACTATGGCTGCCCGGCGGAAGAGGGCGGCGCCGCGAAGACCTTCATGGTTCGTGCCGGCTGCTTTGACGACGTCGACATCGCCATCACCTGGCACCCCGGCGCGATGAATCGCGTCGACGACGCGTTGAGCCTCGCGGGCGCACGCATCGACTACGCATTTTTCGGCCGCGCCTCGCATGCGGCCGCCTCGCCGCATCTCGGCCGCAGCGCGCTCGACGCCGTCGAACTCATGAATGTCGGCGTCAACTATATGCGCGAGCACATGCCGTCCGACGCGCGTATTCACTACGCGATGCTCGATTCCGGCGGAATCGCGCCCAACGTCGTGCAGGCCTACGCGAAGGTGCGCTATTCGATCCGTGCGCGCGACGTGCGCGGCATGAACGCGCTGGTGAAGCGCGTGCACAAAATTGCCGACGGCGCCGCACTGATGACGGAGACGCGCGTGGAGGTGTCGGTCGCAAGCGCTGTGTCGAATCTCCTCGGCAACACGCCGCTCGAAAAGGCGATGCAGAGTCAGCTCGAGCGGCTCGGGCCGCCACCGTTCGATGCGGCCGATCGCAAATATGCGGCGCAGATCCAGGCGACACTGTCGGCGGAGGACATCGCGTCCTCGTATGCGCGCATCGCGATGCCGGTGAAGAAGGACACGCCGCTGTGCGACTTCGTCGTGCCCTATGGCACGAAGGGTGCGCCGATGATCGGCTCGACCGACGTCGGCGACGTGAGCTGGGTCGTGCCGACCGTGCAGGCGCGCTGCGCGACCGTCGCGATCGGGACGCCGGGTCATTCGTGGCAGATCACCGCGCAGGGCAAATCAGGCCAGGCGAAGAAAGGCATGGTCAATGCCGCCAAGGTGATGGCTGGCGTCGCGGTCGATGCGCTGGACGATGCCTCGCTGATCGTTCGGGCCAAGGCCGATCTCAAGGCACGCACTGACGCGATGCCTTACGACTCTCCGCTACCGGCCGACGTGCAACCGCCGATCCAGCCGAGACCACAGCCGTAGCTCGCATGGAGCGAAGCGGAATGCGGGGCTGCACGTGCGGCAACGCCGGTCCCGGATGTCGCTGCGCTCATCGCGGCTACGAACGAGGCCGCGGACGCGCAAGCCGGGCTACCGCATCCCCAAGGCCTACGCCTACTTTACGACATCAAACCCCGTCGCGACGTAGGCTTGCTTGGCCTCGGCGCTGGCCAGAGCGTCCAGGAACGCCTGCGCCAAGGCCTCATCCTGAGGATGCGCACCCGGCGCGGCCGAAAAGGAAATCTGGACTTGCAGTTCCTTTGGTAGCGGCCCGACCAACTTCGTTCCCGGATGGCCGGGAATTTCAGTCAGAGGGTTCAGGGCGACCACGTATCCGGGGCTTGTGTCCTTGGCCAGCGTGCTCACGCTGGCCCCCCCAGCCACGACCTGGGACTTGGCTTTAACCTGCTCGGCGACACCGAGGCGCTCGGCGACGCGCAGCAGGACTTGGCCCGAGGGCGAGGTCTTGGGATCGTTGTAGATGACCCTGCTTGCTCCCAGCAGCACCGCTCGCAGCGCTTCGGGCGTCGAGATGTCCGGCACGCTGTCGCCGCTACGAGTCGCCACGCCGAAAGCGGACGTGGCAAGCGGGACGCGGGTGCGCCGAACGAGACCCTTGTTCTCAAGTTCAGCCAGTCCGCCGTCGGTGAGAACGACGACATCGGCGTGCGCGCCACCCTGCAAGGCCGCTACGATCTCTCCCGGAGCCGCTACGGTCATCTTGATCGTGTGGCCGGACCGCTTCTCAAAGGCGGCCGCGATCTCCCCGACAGCGACGCGTACCGCGATGGTGACGTGGACCTGCAGTTCGGCCGCCTGAGCTGTTGGCGCAGCGCCCAAAAAAGCCGCCGACAGGAATGCCGTCACCCCCAATAGCCCGGTGACCGGTGCGCTTTGGATGCATCGTGACATGGCTCCTCCCTGCGCTTCTTTTTGACCGATCGGCCGGGACCAACCTCGGAGGGAGGACCCCAGCTCGTCGCTTGGTCGGAACGCTAGCACAAGGCAGAAGGACAGAGTCGAGGACAGGCCGCCGCACTGAGAAGCACGCATGGTGTCAGATGGGTCAGCACCGACAAAGCTCAACGTGAGCATGACGAGCCCGGTCTTGAGACGGACGGATGTTGAGGCCCGTTGGGCAACCGTGAGCGGGACGGCTCGCGCCGCGGCGCCGGTCCCGGATTTCGCTGCGCTCATCCGGGCTACG
>PNAI01000013.1 GCA_003169835.1 Hyphomicrobiales bacterium
GCAGTACTCGATCACGCTGTCGAAGGTTGGCACCGCCGCCGACCTGCGCGGCCAAGTCCGCTGGACAAAACCCGCGGTGAAGACCGGACCTTTCGATTCGAACCAGATTGCGCCGGCGCCGCTCTGACAGCCGATTCCATCGCTCCGCCGCATATGCGCGATTTGGACTGGGGTCGCGCTTGTTTACCGGCCTTACGGG
This sequence comes from Hyphomicrobiales bacterium, assembly GCA_003169835.1. Lineage (GTDB taxonomy): Bacteria > Pseudomonadota > Alphaproteobacteria > Rhizobiales > Xanthobacteraceae > PNAI01. The sequence goes on from PNAI01000013.1 coordinate 200, forward strand.
CATTGCTGCTTTAAACGCAAATTTACCTAATTTCGTAATACGACCGTAGCGCGTGCTTGGCCAATATAGGTGCCATGGTGCGGCAACGGGCGTTGCTGCAGTTCTCTGTGGCAACGGGAGTCGTCAATATGAAAATGCTGTTTGCGCAATTTGCGAAGGATGAATCCGGAGCAACCGCTATTGAATACGGTCTCATCGCTGCCGGCAACTCGGTTGCGATCATCACGGTGGTTCAGGGTCTCGGCACGAGCCTGAACAACACGTTCGGCAGCGTGAAGAACGCTCTGAACTGAGGCTCCCGGCCCGCACACGGCGCTTTGGCAAGGCCGCCTACGGGCGGCCTTGTCATATTCGCCCCGACAGCCGAATTGCTAGCCGCCGCACGGCGATCTACAATCCTCGATGCTGCAAGGGGCGACGCTTTCCACCATATGGAGGGCTCAAGATGGCCAGGCTATCGATCCTCGCTGCTACCGCACTTTTCATCCTGACTCTGTCTCTGCTGACCGCGCAGGCGCAGGCCGTGCACGGAACAGCGATCCCGAACGCGGCGCAGAACTTCACCCCGGTTCATCCAGCGGCGTGCCGCGGCTGGGGCCCGTGGTGCGGGCCGGGATTTGTCCGGCGCTGCGGCCCGTGGGGCTGCCGCTGCCGTCCTTGCTGGTGAACATCCCGACCTCCGAGCATGTCCGAGGCCGCCTCCGGGCGGCCTCGTTGTTTGACGCGGGACGCAACATCCGACCCGCATTTCGCAGCTTGAAAAATCGATGCCTGCTCTGCGTGCATGCGCGCAGCGAATAGGCGCGCGCGTCGTAAGCTACAAGAAGTGCCCGTGAAATGGGAGCTTTTGCAACATCTGCTTAACCAGGAACCATGGAACAATTTGCATTACACGCTTCATAAAAACCTCACCCCTTAGTGTGGACGCGTGACTTCGACCGAGGATGTGTTGTGTCCGCCGCCACGTTTCTTGAGAGCAACGCCTTCGATCTCCGCCTCGGCGGGCGCTACAGCCTCGCCAACCGGCGCGATCTAAACGGCAACCGGCGCGAATTCGCCTGCCGCACGAGCCGCGTCTCGCCGACACAGATGATGATCGCAGTGCCGGTGATGGGGGCGGTCGGCGAGCGCGTGATTTCCTACTTCGGCGAGTTCGGCAAGCTCGACGGCTGGATCAGCGACGTCGTCAAGGACGGCTTCCTGATCGATCTCGCGGTGAACCGGTCGCGGCGCGAACAGCTCGCCAGCAAGCTCACCTGGCTCGATCAGCAGCAGAAGCACGCGGTCTACGATGTGCGCGAGCAGGAGCGCATCATCCCGGAAGATCCGCATTCGAGCCTCCTGTTCGCGGACGGCAACAGCGCAAGCTGCTTCGTGATCGACATGTCGGTCTCCGGCGCCGCAGTCTCGGCCGAGATTCAGCCCGAGATCGGCACGCCGCTCGCGGTCGGCCGCGCGGTCGGCCGGGTCGTGCGCCACTTCACCGAAGGCTTCGCGGTGAAGTTCATCAAGCTCCAGCAGCCCGAGACCCTCGAGCGGCTCGTCATCCGCAGGTCCTGAACCGTGCCGGCGCGGCTCAATCGGAATCTCAGCGCGCGCTCGGTCCGGTGCAGCAACCGGCCGCAAGCGATTCATCCGATTCAGATTTTTCTGCTCTGGCGGCGGAACCAGAACATCAAGCGCACCGCGCTATCGCTTGCAGCTCTGCTGCATCTGTTTGGTGACGTCCGCGATCGTTGAGCGCACCTGCGCGGCGTTCTTGCCCTTGTCGGCGCCTTTGTCGCAGCGCGCGAATACGTCGCGCACCTGCGTCAACGCGGCGATGTGCCGGCGGTAGGCCGCGCACTTGGCGGCTGCCGCCGCGTCCTTCAGCTCGGCACGCGTGCGCTCGACGGTCTGGCTCACGGTCACGAGATCATCGTGACAGGCAGCAACCGCAGGCGATGTGGTCAACGCGATAATGGCGATCGCGGCAGCCTTGCAGGCCGATCTCGGTGTCATGGATTGTCCTTGAGAATCGCCGATGCGATCCGCTCCTGATCGTAGGCCAATCGCCACGACCGCGCCATCACGACTGGTCGCGCTGCGCCGCGCGGCGTATCGTGCGGTTCCGGAGGTGTTGCCCATGAGCTACGACTTCACGCTGAGCGCCGTCATTCCGGCGACGCCCAAGGCTATCTACGACGCCTGGCTCGACAGCCGCGGCCACACCGCCATGACCGGCAGCAAGGCAAAGCAATCAGCGAAGCTCGGCGCCGCCGTGACCGCCTGGGGCGACTACATCAGCGGCAAGAACCTCGCACTGACGCCGGGCAAGCGCATCGTGCAGTCCTGGCGCACGACCCAATTCACCGACCCGCACGCGGATTCCAAGATCACCGTCACGCTGACGCCAGTCAAAACCGGCACCCGCCTCACGCTCAAGCACTCAAACGTCCCGGACGGCCAGACCAGCTACGAGAAGGGCGGCTGGCAGGACCACTACTTCGCACCGATGACAACATACTTCGCCAAGCTCGGCGCAAAGCCCGCGGCCAAGACAAAGAAGAAGGCGAAGGCCGCAAAGCGTGCGACGAAGAAGCAGTCGAAGCCGGCAAAGAAGAGAGTGTGATGAAACCAACCGCATCCATACTGGCAGCCGCCGCGCTCTTAGGCGTGGCGTCTATCGCGTCCGCTGAAGGGCCGACGAGCCAATACACCTCGACCAAGGAGAAGGACTGCCGCACCGCGGAGAAGAGCAAGCCCAAGGAGCAGATGCCGTGGGTGGCGCAGTCCTGCAAAGGCGTCGGCGGCTTCGTGGTGCGCATCTTCGACGTCGACGAGCGCCAGACGCTCTCATTCGGCAAGACCCTCAAGGCCGCCGCCAAGGAGCCGGCCGCGAACGAAGGCTTCGGGCCGTTCAACCACGTCGGCGACACGCTCGAATGGCGCCTGCGCGACGGCAAGCCGTTCGCAACGGTCATGCGCTGGTTCGTCGCCGACAATGACGACACGACGACCGATGGCCGTCCGAAGGACAAGCCGATCCTGGTGGTGAGCCGCCTGTCGCCGGCCTGCCGGGTCGCCTACATCGACGCAGGCGCCAATCCGGATGCGAACGAACTCGCGCGCAAGGCGGCCGACGAGAAGACCGCGACCTTCACCTGCGGCAAGGACGAGGCGACGATCGTCGGAAAACCGGGACGCGGGACGGAGTTGGCGAAGCCGTGAGGCTCTGTCCCGGGCGTGGTGCAGCATAAGCGAAGCGAAATGATGCGCCGCAGACCCGGGATCCCGGTTTGGGGCTTGAGGTAACCGGGGTCCCGCATCTGCGATGCACCACTTCGTGCTGCATCGCGTGCGGGACACGCGCTACCCCAAATTCAACGCCTTGAAGAAATCGTTCCCCTTGTCATCGATCACGATGAAGGCCGGGAAATCGACCACCTCGATGCGCCAGATCGCCTCCATGCCGAGCTCGGGATATTCCAGCACTTCCACCTTCTTGATGCAGTGCTCGGCGAG
>PNAI01000006.1 GCA_003169835.1 Hyphomicrobiales bacterium
GCGCTTGTAATAATCCTTCTGCACGCGGAAGGCTTCGTCGCGGCCGATCTTGAGGAAGTCCGCGATGTAGGCGCGGATGCGATCATCCACCTGCTGCCACAGGTTCAGATGATGCGGGTAAAGCGTGTTGTCGAGATCGAACACCCAGGTGTCGACATGGGTGAATTCGCGGAATGCCCGCGATGTCATTCCCGGAACCGCACCGTCGCGCCCGGCTTTCCGGCAAGCTCGATCACCGCGAAGCCGGTCGAAACGAGACCTTGCGCCGCGCAGTTACCCTGATCGCCGATCTCGAAGCGGACATCGCGCGTACAAAGCTGCGTGCCGCCGCCCCACGCCAGCGGCTTGTCGCCGCGCCGCAGCGGATTGCCTTCCTTGTCGACCGCTTCGGCAAAGCTGTAGAGACGCGCGGGCTTTGCCGGCACATCGGGTTTGAGGCACTTCCCCGGCTCGACCCGATACCAGCCACGCGTGGTGATCGCGCCCTTCTCCTCGATGCCGAGCGCCGCCATCACGGCATTCGGCGTCTCGTTGCACCAGGAGAAGCCAAGACCGTCCGCGGCCTTGACGGCATCGAGCAGCACCTGGAAGAAGTTCGTCCCGCTCGCGGCGTCGCCGGGCAGGCGGCGATCCTTCACGAACTGGTCGAGCGCCGCGGAGGTCTTCTTGCCCTCCAGGCCGTCGATCGGATTGGCGTCATAGCCGGCGATGACCAGGAGCCGCTGAACCCCGGCAAGCCTTGCCTGCTCGGGCGTGTAATCGGCCTCCTCTCCAAGGTAGGCGGTCAGGCCCTGTTCGGTCTCCGACGGATTGATGGCCGAAAACCGCACCAGCCGCTGCCCGGAGCCCGTCTGGCAGGCGTTGGCGCCCGCCATGACAAAATTGCCTTCGGCGACGCAGAGATCGGCGTGGCCCGCCTGCGGAAGCGGCGAGGCGCCATAGGTCGTGAGCGCCCGCGCGTGCACGTAGATCTTTTCGGCCTGCAAGGCGCCCTGCAAGACCGTGCGGCATTGGCCGGGATCGACGCGAAACCAGCCGCGTGTCGCCGTCGTCGCCTTCTCCTCCAGCCCGAGCGCGAGGTCGAGCACGTAGCTCGTCTTGTTGCAGAACTGCAGATCGGCGCGAGCCGGGGAGGCCGCGGCGCTGAACGCAGGCGCGAGCGCCAAGAGCGCCCAGATCGAGCCCTTCGACGGCATCGCCATCCGTGTCCCAAGGCGAATCAGGTTGCGTCGATTGAATCGACGAACCGGAGCCGGGAGCAAGCGAAATTGGCGAAGCGTGTCAGGCCGAGAGCGCGGCGCGCTCCATGTGCACGGGCAAGCGGCTGTTCGGGATCGCCGGCACGTCGGCCTCGGCGATCTGCCGGTCGATGTCGGCCATCACCTTGCGGGCGAACGGCCCGACGTGGAGATAGATGGACATCAGGCTGACGATCAGCCTCAACGCAGCCGGATTGGTCTTGGCGCAGTACTTGAACGCATCCCAAAGCGCTTCGCGCGCCTCGGGCAATCGCGTCACGATGGAGTGGATCGTCTCGATCGTCCCGTAATTGTTCTTGAGATCGCCATCGGGCGCATCACGTCGTGATTTCGAGCGATCAAGCCTGCGCGCCAGATCTTTCAGCCGCGCCGCAAACACCACGGGGTCATAGGCGCGTTCAAGAACGTCGCGGTAGTCGGCCAAAATATCATTGCGCGGCCGTACCGTGTCGAAGTTCAGCCCGGTGGTGCAATGATCTCCGCCGTTCGTGGCATGTTGCACGTCGCTGCCAGCATGCAGGCGTCCTTCCTGCTTGAGGCGGCGGCCAAGCTGCGTGTGGTGCAGGGCATAGAGAAGCCCGACCATCGCGATGGGGATCGCGCAATCGTCGATCAGATCCGCCATCGGCCGCGCGACCGAACCTTTCTCGCTATCGAAACCGACGATGAACCCGGCCGTGACGAAAATGCCGTGCGCGTAGATGCGGTGGATGCTCTCGGAGATGCTGCGGCGCGTATTCTGCTTCTTGCGCATCTGCTTCAAGGTTTCCTCGTCCGGGCTCTCGATGCCGACGAAGATCGCGAAGAAATTTGCTTCCTGCATCAACCTCAGCAGCTCTTCGTCGTCTGAGATATTGAGCGAGGCTTCGGTCGAGAACTCGAATGGATAATCGTGGTCCTTCAGCCATTGCGCCAGATGCGGCAGGAAGGCCTTCACGGCTTTCTTGTTGCCGATCAGGTTGTCGTCGACGAAGTCGACATGGCCGCGATAGCCGAGCTCGTAGAGACGGTCGAGCTCGGCGAGCATTTGCGGCGCGGTCTTGGTGCGCGGCACGCGTCCATACAGCTCGATGATGTCGCAGAACTCGCAGGTGAACGGGCAGCCGCGCGAGAACTGAACGCCGATATAGAGATAATGTTCGAACTTCAGCAGATCGAAACGCGGGATCGGCGTCTTGGTGACGTCGGCCTGGAATTTCGGCGCCTCGAACACACCGCTGCGTTCGCCGGCTTCCCAGGCCTTGACGACATCGTCGATGACGCTTTCGGCTTCGCCGTAAATCCGGAAATCGGACGGCTCGTAGACATGCGGATGCGAGGTCACGTCCGGACCGCCGACCATGGTCGGCTTGCCGAGCGCGTGCGCCATCTCGACGATCTTGAGCGAGTCGGCCTGCTGGAACAGCATGCCGCCGGTCATCACCATGTCGGCCCACTCGAGATCGCCGTCGACCAGGTCCTCGGTGTTGCGGTTGACCAGCCGCACTTCCCAATCGGACGGCAGCATCGCCGCGACCGTGATCATTCCGAGCGGGGCTGTCGGATAGCGGGCGCCGACGATTTCGCACGCCGGCGTGTAGACCCAAAACGAGTCAGCCGCGAAACGCGGATAGACCATGAGGACGCGGCAAGGCTGGTCGGTCATTAAATCGGTTCTCCCGGCGGCAATATCTCACGAATAGTTGCAATCGCAAAGCAATGTACCCTGACGAAACAGCCTTATCTGGGGTCAAGGTTCCCTGAAATGCACGGAGGCCGCGGGTTGCGCTCCGACCTCGACGACGGCAAAACCGGCCGTGTTCAGGCCGCGCGCCGCGCAATCCTTGTGGTCGGCGAGTTCGAACTTGCCGTCGCGGGTGCAAAGCGGAACATTTCCACCCCACGCAAGCGGCGTGTCGCCGTGCATGACGGTGCGGCCATTGCCGTCGACCGCCTCGGCGAAGCTGTACAGCCGGTGCGGGTCGCCGCGCAGGTTCGGCCGCAGGCATTGACCGGCCGCGACCCGATACCAGCCGCGGGTGACGATCGC